>JANQHR010000046.1 GCA_028282585.1 Bacteroidales bacterium
AAAGAAGAATGGCAATGGAAGTGCGTAATCTCGCAATTGCAATTATCGTAACTCAGTGTGGTGGTAATCCTGATCTGATGTTTAAAACTTGACCGAAACCGCAAGAAAATGGTCGGAATTTCTTCCGACCACAAGTGGGTAAAAACCCTGCTTTTTAATCAGTTATATTTATAAGATTAATTAGAAGCTAACCTTTTATAACTATCGTATCTCCATTTAGCATCCTTCTCAGCTTGTTCGAATAAGATTTCTGCATCTTCCGGGAATGATTTCTGAAGTGAAGTGTAACGAACCTCGCTTTTCAAGAAGTCTTGGAATTTACTCCAATCTGGTTCTTTAGAGTCCATTTCAAATGGGTTTTTACCTTCAGCTTCTAATAATGGATTATAACGGTAATTGTGCCAGTAACCAGCTTCAACAGCTAATTTAGTTTCATACTGTGATGTTCCCATACCGCCTTTTAAACCATGGTTAATACATGGAGAATAAGCAATAATTAACGATGGTCCCGGATAAGCTTCGGCTTCTTTCAATGCTTTGAAAAATTGATTATAGCTAGCTCCCATTGCAACTTGTGCAACATAAACATATCCATAAGACATAGCCATCATACCTAAGTCTTTCTTTCTGATTCTCATTCCCGCAGCAGCAAATTTGGCAACAGCTCCAACCGGCGTAGCTTTTGATGCTTGTCCGCCTGTATTTGAATATACCTCAGTATCCATAACAAGAACATTCACATCTTCGCCTGAACCTAATACGTGATCTAAGCCTCCGTATCCGATATCGTAAGCCCAGCCATCACCACCAAAGATCCATACAGATTTCTTGATTAAGTATTGTTCAAGAGCTAAAATTTCTTTTGCTACTTCATGTTTATCTTTCTTACAAGCTCCAACTACTTTTGCAGATGCTTCTTTAGAACCTTCTGCATCATACATTTTTTCAATCCACTCTTTGAACGCAGCCTGAGTTTCAACAGAAACATCATTCATAGCTTCATTCATTTTTTCTCCTATACGAGTACGTAATTTTTCAACACCAATATGCATACCGAAACCATACTCAGCATTATCTTCGAATAATGAATTAGCCCAAGCAGGACCTTTACCTTCTTTATTTGCACAATATGGGGTTGCTGGTGCAGAACCACCATAAATCGAAGAACAACCGGTTGCATTTGCAATCATCATACGGTCACCGTACAATTGTGTAATTGTTTTAATGTATGGAGTTTCACCACAACCAGCACATGCACCACTAAACTCGAATAATGGTTGAGCAAACTGGCTATTTTTAACACTCTTTTCTTTTGGAAGAATGGTATCCTTATAACCAACTTTTTTATGCATATAATCCCAACGTTCGTCTTCTACTAATTGAGTATCAAGCGGCTTCATTTCTAGAGCTTTTGTCTTTGCAGGGCAAATATCAGCACAGTTTCCACAACCTGAACAATCAAGTGGACTAACCTGCATCCTAAATTTGTATTCTTTGGTTCCGCCAGTACCTTGAAGAAGTTCAGTTCCTTCAGGTGCATTAGCAGCTTCTTCTTCTGTTAATAAGAATGGGCGTATTACTGCATGCGGGCAAACGTAAGCACACTGGTTACATTGAATACAATTTTCGGAAATCCATTCAGGAACATTAACTGCTATACCACGTTTTTCATACTCAGTAGTACCGGCTGGAAAAGTACCATCTTCTCTTCCAACAAAAGCACTTACAGGTAAATCGTCACCTTTTTGAGCATTGATTGGTTCAACAATATTTTTAATGAAATCAGGAATGTCTCTATCGTCCGTTTTAACTTTAACTTCGATATTTTTCCATTCAGCAGGAATTTTAACTTCTTCAACATTGCCACCACGGTCAACCGCAGCTTTGTTCATATTAACAATATCCTCTCCTTTTCTACCGTATGATTTTACAATCGCTTTCTTCATTTCTTCAACTGCTTTTTCATAAGGAATTACATTTGAGATTTTGAAGAATGCAGATTGCAATATTGTATTTGTCCTGCTTCCTAACCCTAATTCATCAGCAATCTTAGTTGCATTGATAATATATACTTTGATATTCTTTTCCGCTAGAACTTTCTTCATTTCATCAGGGAAGTGATTTTTAGTTTCTTCAGCATCCCAAATACTATTTAATAAGAAAGTACCTCCTTCTTTAATTCCTTTCAACATATCGTATTTATTCAGGTATGAAGGAACATGGCAGGCAACGAAATCCGGTGTTCCAACCAAATATGGCGAACGAATTGGAGAATCACCAAAACGCAGGTGAGATGTTGTTATACCACCTGATTTTTTAGAATCGTATGCAAAGTAAGCCTGAGCGTATTTATCCGTTGTATCACCTATTATTATGATTGAATTTTTATTTGCGCCTACTGTGCCATCAGCGCCTAAACCATAGAACTTACCTTCGAAAGTTCCCTTTGGCACAACACTAATTTCTGGCAACAATGGCAATGAAGTAAATTTAACATCATCAACAATACCTACAGTGAAACCATTTTTAGGTTCAGTCATTGCAAGATTGTCATAAACAGACATTATCATTGCAGGAGTTGTATCCTTAGAACTTAATCCGTAACGGCCTCCAATAACCATAGGAGCATTTTCTTTACCGTAAAATAATTCTCTTACGTCAAGATATAATGGTTCTCCATTAGCACCAGGTTCTTTAGTTCTATCTAAAACAGCAATACGTTTAACCGATTTAGGAAGAACATTCATAAAATATTTTTCTGAGAATGGTCTGTATAAATGAACAGAAATTAAACCTACCTTCTCACCTTGAGCTATTTTATAATCAATTGTTTCCTTTATTGTAGCCGTTATAGAACCCATTGCTACGATGATATTCTCCGCTTCTTCATGCCCGTAATAAGTAAATGGATGATATTCACGACCAGTCATCTTAGTGATTTCCTGCATATATTCCTCTACCATATCAGGAATTGGATCATAAAATTTATTAGCGGCTTCACGTGCCTGGAAATAAATATCAGGATTCTGGGCTGTACCTCTTGTCACAGGGTGCTCAGGATTTAATGCATTATCCCTAAATTTTTGTAAAGCATCTAAATCAAGTAATTTAGCCATATCTTCATTTTCGAAATATTCAACTTTTTGAATTTCGTGCGAAGTTCTGAAACCATCGAAGAAATGTAAGAAAGGAATTCTTGATTTGATTGAAGCTAAGTGAGCAATACCTGCAATATCCATAATTTCCTGAACACTGCCTGTTGCTATCATAGCAAAACCGGTGTGACGTGTACTCATAACATCACTATGGTCGCCGAAAATTGATAAAGCCTGAGCTGCTAAACTTCTTGCACTTACGTGAAATACTCCTGGTAATAACTCACCGGAAATTTTATACATGTTAGGAATCATTAATAATAATCCCTGTGAAGCTGTAAAAGTTGATGTTAATGCGCCAGCTTGTAATGAACCATGAACAGCACCTGCTGCACCACCTTCTGATTGCATTTCAACAACTTTTACCTGGTCTCCAAAGATATTTTTGCGTCCGAAAGATGCCCATTCATCAACGTATTCTGCCATAGTTGAAGACGGGGTAATCGGATAAATCGCTGCAACTTCACTAAACATATACGCAACATGGGCTGCTGCATAGTTACCGTCACAGGTTATAAATTTCTTGTTTTTTGACATTTCTAACTCCTTAATTTATTTATTAAAAGATAATTAACTTTATTTTTTAGGAATTACAAAATTATAACAAAAATCTCATTTATTGCAGTCTTACAATGGAAAATAACCTTATGTTAAACTTATTCATTTTAATTTCAAATAAGGTTATATAGTACTAATAACCAATAAAAAATGCGGATAAAAATCCGCATTTTCTTAATGTATTGTGTTGTGCAACATTCTTTTAGTCATTCATGGAAATTATAAATTCTTCGTTCGTTTTTGTTTTTAGCAAACGATCCCGCAAAAATTCCATAGCCTCCACCGAATTCATATCTGTTAGATAATTTCTTAATATCCAAATCTTATTTAACATTTCCTGATCAATTAATAAGTCCTCACGACGTGTACTTGAAGCAGTAATATCAACTGCAGGATAAATTCTTTTATTGGAAAGCTTACGATCAAGCTGTAATTCCATGTTACCTGTACCTTTAAATTCTTCAAAGATAACATCATCCATTTTAGATCCTGTTTCAGTTAAAGCAGTTGATATAATGGTTAATGAACCACCTTCTTCAATATTTCTTGCGGCTCCAAAGAATCTTTTAGGCTTATGCAATGCATTAGCGTCAACACCACCAGAAAGTACCTTACCCGAAGCCGGAGATACTGTATTAAATGCACGAGCCAAACGAGTAATTGAATCTAATAAAATAACTACATCGTGCCCGCACTCTACCATGCGTTTAGCTTTCTCAAGAACAATATTTGCTACTCTAACATGGCGTTCTGCAGGTTCATCAAATGTTGAGGAAATAACTTCCGCATTTACGCTACGAGCCATATCGGTAACCTCTTCAGGACGCTCATCAATTAAAAGAACAATCATATATACTTCCGGATGATTAGCAGCTATGGCATTAGCTATCTCTTTTAATAAAACAGTTTTTCCGGTCTTAGGTTGCGCAACAATTAATCCGCGCTGTCCTTTTCCTATAGGTGCAAACATATCAACCACACGAGTTGATAATTTATCATTTTGATTATTATTAATTGTAAATTTCTCTTCCGGAAACAATGGTGTTAAATAATCAAACGGTACTCGGTCACGAATATAATCCGGACTTCTTCCATTAATTTTTTCAACCTTTATTAATGGGAAGTATTTCTCGCCTTCTTTTGGCGGTCTGATGGATCCCTCAACTGTATCACCTGTTTTTAATCCAAACAATTTAATTTGAGATTGAGATACATAAATATCATCCGGTGAGTTTAAGTAATTATATTCAGATGATCTTAAGAAACCATAACCATCAGGCATTATCTCCAAAACGCCTGAATTTGTAATAATCCCATCAAACTCATAAGAAGCTTTATGGTCATTTCTTTTTTCATGTTGTCTTTTATGGAAATTATTATCTTTTTGAGGTCTCTGAGAAATTCTTTTTCTATGCGAATCTCCTTTCTCAGCAGAAGAGTGTTGCTCTTTCCTATCAACAAGTTCCTCTCTTTTTTCAGTTACCTTAGACTCTGGTTTTTTTTCAATGACAGGCTCTTTTTTTTGAGATTTTTCTTCTTTTGGTTTTTCTTCCGATTTAGATTCAACCTTATTTACTTTTGTTGTAGTCTTTGGTTTTTCTGATATGCGTTTTCTACCCGTAGGTTTTTTTTCTGATTTACTTTCGGTTGTGGTAGCATTAATTGCTTGTTGGTCTAAGATTTTATAAATTAAATCTTGTTTTTTTAACGACTCAACCTTCTTAATTTGCAATTCTTTGGCTATTTCTCTTAATTCAGAAACTAGTTTCTTATTCAATTCAAGAATGTCGTACATTGTTTATTTTATAAAGGAAATTAAATTATATTGTTAAATTATATGAACTTTATTTACTGATAAGTAAGTAAATTTTGATTGATTTTTACTTCAGGAGAAAATATTTCCTTTTCGGAAAATCAATGCAATAATAAAGATTTCCTGAGAATTAGCAAAAAAAAAATAAACTTTTTTAAAAAAATCCTTAATTTCATTTAATTATTTAGCCTGACATATTCAATAAATATTAAATTTCCAATATTTATGATATAGTACAGGTTAACCGTAACAAGAAATAATAAATAATATGAAATCAACAGACCATTTATTATTTCTTCGTTACAAGATTAATTCATAAATTTTATGAATTAATCAGGTTAAATTAATAACTAAAAAAATTTTATTGTAAAGATTTTTATTTACATATTTGACGGGATCAATTGAAACAATCGTTATTAAAATAACGTATTATTATAGCTAACATTCATTCACCGGGCCAACACAATGAGACAGTTAAAAATTATTAAGCAAGTAACTAACCGGGAAACTGCCTCGTTAGATAAATATCTTCACGAAATTGGAAAAGTTGACCTTTTATCAGCAGATGAAGAGGTTGAACTTGCCCGAAAAGTTCGTAATGGAGATAATGTTGCTCTGGAAAAGCTAATCAAAGCAAACTTGCGATTTGTAGTTTCTGTATCAAAACAATATCAAAACCAAGGATTAAGTCTACCTGACCTTATAAACGAAGGAAATCTGGGTCTTATTAAAGCAGCTAAGCGATTTGACGAAACACGTGGTTTCAAATTTATATCATATGCTGTTTGGTGGATTCGCCAATCTATTCTTCAGGCTTTGGCGGAACAAGCAAGAATTGTACGTCTTCCTTTAAACAAAATTGGTTCTATAAATAAGATTAATAAAGCCTTATCAGAGCTTGAGCAGAAATTTGAGCGAGAACCTTCAATTGATGAAATCGCAAAAGCAATCGAAATAGCTCCTAATGATATAAAAGATGCCATGCGTAGTGCAGGACGCCATGTTTCTATGGATGCTCCATTAACTGACGGTGAGGATGGTGATATGTACGAAGTCCTTTTAAGTAAAGATAATCCTAGCCCCGATGGAAGTTTATTAAATGATTCGTTAAGAAAAGAAATTGAAAGAGCTTTATCCTCTTTAACAGAAAGAGAAGCAAGTATTATTCGGCTCTATTTTGGTTTGAATGGAAAGCATCCTTATACTTTGGAAGAAATTGGCGAGGAGTTTAACCTGACAAGAGAAAGGGTACGTCAAATAAAGGAAAAGGCCATTAAAAGATTAAAGCATACAACACGCAGTAAGATATTAAAAACCTACCTTGGTTAAGACAAAAGGAAACATTCGTTTCCTTTTTTTATTTATTTTTGCAGCAAAACAATAAATATGGCTCATTTAGTATCACCTTCTTTATTATCAGCTGATTTTGGAAATTTACAGCGCGACATTGAAATGGTAAATAATAGTGAAGCAGATTGGTTTCACTTAGACATTATGGATGGAGTGTTTGTTCCTAACATATCTTATGGTATCCCAGTTATAAAAGCAGTTAAAAAACACGCTAAAAAACCCCTTGATGTCCATTTAATGATTGTCGATCCTGACAGGTATATTCATGATTTTCAAAAAGCAGGTGCGGATATTCTAACAGTACACTATGAAGCATGCAATCATTTGCATCGTACCGTTCAAAATATAAAGTCGAAAGGAATGAAGGCCGGAGTAAGCTTAAACCCTCATACCCCAGTACATTTATTAAAAGATCTTATTACAGACCTGGATTTAGTTTTAATCATGTCAGTAAATCCAGGATTTGGAGGACAAAAATTTATATCTAACACAATTGAAAAAATTAAAGAATTAAAACAGTTAATTATAGAAAAGAAATCAAATGCGTTAATAGAAGTAGACGGAGGAGTTGACAATACTAATTCTAAATTACTAATTGATGCTGGTTGTGATGTTTTAGTTGCCGGGAGTTATATTTTTGGTGCAGTGGATCAAATGGGAACTATAATGGGGTTAAAACTGCTTCAATAACTTAGATAATTAACAGTAATAGATTTAATGATTACATCTTAATTATATTTTTATGCATTTCTGAATCTAATAAGTATTAATGATATTTTATTGCGTAAACTATTTTTAAGGTTACCGTATAATAATTTTATACATTAAACTACTTAGCTGCTTCTCCGAAAAATCAGCTTATCTTTTACTGGATAATATATTTGAAAAGCCTTGAATAGGATACAAATAAAAAGGGCTGTGAAAAAGTTTCGGGTAGCCATCGCTACTTTTACAATAAGTTTAAAGCATTTGGTTAGAATGTTATTTCGATTAACCAAGAACCTTTTTCACTAATTTTAAAAGTTAAATAACAATTATGATTTGCAGTATAAAATTCATTTGGTGCTGTAAATTCTATTTTACCTTCAAAAGGCATTACAATATTTTCAAATGCAGAATAAGTTATTGAAGTAGCAACGGAACCAGAACTTCCAATTAATCTAAGGTCATCCATTTCTTTATAAATTCTACCACTTCTTTTAAAGATGATCTCAATTTTGTCTGGCCCAGCTGAAGGTGATCTAGATATTCTAACATTTTTTATATTATTTTTACTTAATATTTTATACACATTAACGCTCTCAATACCCTCTCCAACGTATTCATCTTTATACCATTTACCTGCTATAATCTCTCCATTCTTTGTTAGCTTACCGATTCCGTTTTTAACATTAAATAAAAACTTACCTTCAAAAACATTTCCATTTGCCCAAATATATAAACCTTGTCCGTGGAACAATCCATTTTTAAAATCTCCCTTATAAATGTCACCATTACTATATTTATATTCACCATAACCATGAGGTAATCCTTTTTTAAAATAGCCTTCATATTCGTCTACCCCCTTTGCTAAACCTTTGCCATGTGCTTTACCTTTTTTGCATTCACCCTTATACGCGCCAATGAGTTCTGTTTTTAGTACGTTGCAACCTGACTTCTCTTGAGAAAAACTCATAAAACATATACTCAAAATTACATAAGTAAAAATTGCTCGACTCATATTTTTTTTTCTCATAATTTAATAAATGTTATATTGCTATAAATATTTTTTATTCAAAACCTTAATAGTCCATAATTGATATTTAACCTCTTATCTTAAAAATCCATAAGAAAGATCCATTCTAATTCCAAAATCAATAAGATTTTGATTATCAGCTTTATCCTTAAATGCTATTACCGAATATACTTTGACAATTGGTGATATTCCAATATAAATGTTCTCCGAGATGCGAAAAGCTTTTCCTGCTGATACATAAAAACCTATACCATCCTGACTATCAACTTCTAAATACGTCCATTCATTTAGCTCCAAATTGATATGGCTGCCAACTGACAAAAAGAAGCCTCCTCTAAAACTTCGTTGAATTCCTACTGGAAATGAAAGTATATTGTGTTGTTCAGTGCGAGATATGTACTCATTATCGAGTTTTATTTCCTCTGTTAAGTAAACATATATTTTTGAATAATTTACTCCTGACTCTAATTGGTATTTTTTATTTATAAATCTTAAGTATTTAAATCCTATATTAAATCCATACTCACCATTTATGCGATTGTCTTTTTTAAATGACTTGTTAGATTTTCTGTAACATTCTGTATATACAGGTAGTAAAGTTATGCCAATATGATTATTATTTAGATCTTGCTCCTGACCTTTTAAATAACTTCCTGTTAATATCATTAATATTAAGAGAATACCTCTTCTCATTCTTTCTTTCATAAAATTGATATTTAAATTCGGATTAGAAATAATCTATTGAATAAACATCTTCAAATCATTTCTTCTTTTTCTCAATTGAGATTCCAATCTAACATTTGAAAAATCATATGTATGCGTATGACCTACTGGTTAATACCTATAAAATCTTAAATGAACTTTAAAATTCAGTTTAGTATGCTATTGAAGGGCTAACTAAAAAGATAGCCCTTCACAAAATATAAATTAATAAGTTTTTATTATTACAATGCCCACCAAACCTTATCTGAATATATATCCACATCAGGAACATTGTCTCCATTATTAGATTCCTCACTTAACGCATAAGGGAATCTGTTAACAAAACCTACTGTGGCATTATTAGGATTTTCCATTTCTGGGAAACCAGTTCTTCTATAATCATTATAACTCTCTATACATTCTGCTTCAAAAAGACCAATGTATTTTTGGGTAATAATTTCTTCTAACTCATTTCCTGATGTTAACCTAGGTAGTACATTATTTGTAAAATAAGCACTTGCATCAGCAGGACTTTTTTCATAGACATTAACAAACCAATTAAAATTCTCAGTAATTGCCTGTTCTAATGTATTTTGCCAAGTAGCAGCGCCAGTTCTAAATTCAGCTTCAGCTTTAATAAATAATAGTTCATGATAGGTCATTAAAGGTGTCGGTGCTGACCATCTTGAAGTAAAATAGCCTGTTGAAAGCTGTGATTGAGGGTAACCACCCTGAGTTTGTTCAGCCTCACCAATAAGGGCACAATCTGCCAAGGTTACACCTGCACCGGCAAACCATTCCCTTCTTGGATCATTTCTTACATCCATTTTTCTGAAAAAAGATGACGAAATAGATAAATGATCTCTTTCAAACCAAAAAGCTGACCATGGATTAGGATTATTTAAAGATACACCTTCATAGTGGTCAAAAAGCATAGCATCATCAGCACTCGTAAATCCAAGTGCTATTTCAGTTAAAGCATCATTTGCTGCAGTAGCATTAACATTTGTTAACCGCATATAATAACGGGCCTTTAATGAATGTGCAGCTTTTATCCATGCATTTATATCTCCACCATATATTAAATCCTGATTTTCAGGTAAACTAGCTCCATCCATTTCAAAATTTACAATTGCATCGTCCAGTAATTGAAAGATTACTGGATATAAATCTGATTGTGAATCATATGAAGGCTGCAAGTTTTCAACCCCCTTAAATGCTTCTGTATAGGGAACTTCCCCCCACATGTCAGTTGCCACAGCTAAATTATAAGCCATTAAAATCTGGGCAACACCTCTACCTCCATAATTTGATGGTTCTCTTCCTGATACAGGATCAGTGATATTAATTACGTCTGCGCAAATATTCATAACATCGTACAAAGCGTTCCAGTTGTTATTAAATAAGGAGGACGACTCTTGTCCTATTCTTCTATCTGCAGTACTACTTTGACCCCATGTCCCAGCATTATGTTCAATATAAACAGTACACCACCAGGCAATATCAAACCCAACAGTTTCTACTGCTGTTTTCAGGCACATATCAGGCATTATATTCTCAACAGTTTGTACTGCTGTATCGTTATGATTTTCATTAATTTCATCCATTAGGTCTTCACTACATCCTAGTAGCAATAAACCAATGAAAAAACTAAATATAATTTTATATCTCTTCATATTTTTAAATTTTATTGTTCTTAAAAGGTTAGATTTAAGTTAAATCCATAAGATATTGTTTGCGGAAGCGACATATAGTCAAGACCTCCTTGCATGTTGCCCTGACCTTGAGAAGATTCAGGATCAAAATTTGGTAACTCAGACCATAAAGTAATATTACGGGTTACAAACGCTAAGCTTGCTCTAGACAATTTTACTGGTTCAATCCATTTTTTGGGTAATTCAAAACTTAATGCAACTTCTCTCAATTTAACAAATGATGTACCATAAACACCTGCTTCATCAATGTTACTTAAAATATCATCATAGTAATATTTATAAGCACTTTCATCTCCTGCTCCACCTCTTTCAATGTTGTTCTTACTTCCATCTGACAAGTAACCATCTGCGATAAATGGAGTTATGCGATCTTCTGTTTCTGCTGCAGATCCATACAGTTTAATTAATCTATTTGATCCTGATGATATCTGCCCGCCCTGTTTCCAATCAATTTGAGCAGAAAGTGTTACATATCTATACACTGTAAATAAATTAGTAAAACCAAGAATAAAGTCTGGAGAAACTTCTCCAATTTTTCCAAACTCTCCTATCATTGGCATGCCATATCCCGGATCATTAGGGTCTTCATTAATTAGAATTCTTCCCTGTTCATCTTTTACATACTGATCACCATAAATTGCCGGATAAGTATCACCTGCAGAAGCTCTTATATTAGGTGTAACATACCCACCAAGGTTAATATTTTCTACACCTTCAGCCAATTCTTTTACTGTACTTACTGATTTTGTGAAATTTAAGTTAATATCCCAGTTAAAGTTTCTCGTTTTTACAGGATTTGCATATAACATTAATTCATGGCCAACAGAATGTAAATGTCCTGCGTTTGTCATAAAACTACTATATCCGGTTGAACCAGCTAATGGAACAGGAAAAATTTGATCTTTAGAATTGGCCTCATAATAAGTATAATCTAACCCTAATTTATTGTTAAAAAACTTCAAATCAATTCCAAGTTCAACTGTTCCTGTATTTTGAGGTTTTAAGCCTGTGTCATAAACCAAAGAAGACAATTTAAATCCTGTAACTTCATTAAAAGGATAGTTATAACCAGCTCTGCTTAACATTCCACTATCAGCTCCTCCGGTTACATAAACAGGGTAGGGATTATATGTTAGCGCTGCTTGACCAACTTCAGCATAAGATGCTCTAATTTTACCAAAGCTAAGAAAGCTTAAACTTTCTAAGACGCCTAATTCTGTAAATATAAATCCTAACGATGCAGAAGGGTAAAAGAAGCCTCTGTTTCCATTTGGCATGGAAGAAATAACATCATAGCGCCCTGTTGCTCCGAAATATAACATATTGTTATAATCAATATTAAGATTTCCAAAAAAACCAACAGCTCTTCTATGGAAAATATTATAATCTGCAAACTGATCAGAGCAATTATCTAAATTGTTATATCCCGGTACTGAGAAACCAGATCCTTGAGCATAGTAAAACTCACTCTTATTATCGTCTACCTCATTTCCTAGCATAAGGGCAGCCGATAGTGCATCAGTAAGATCATGGCTTAGATTAACTGTAAGTAATGAATTAAGCCTTTTTCTTGTAACTCCATAATTATCAATACTACCACCTGTTGGTTGAACAAAAGCATAAACAGGATTATTAGGCGTGGGGTATTCACTTGCAGTTGGTAGATCTCCGTCTCCCATTTCAATATAATCTTCATTATCTGTTGTATAAGCATCCATACCGATTTGGTATTTGATCAATGCCCAATCTGCTGGATTATAGTTTATAGCCATATTCCCAAAAAACCTTGTCGTAGCCTCAAGAAAATGATTATTCTTAATTGACCACAATGCATTGGACCCTAATCCTCTTCGATATGATATCTGGCGATATTCACCAAAAGCTCCTTCCTGATGATATGGAGTACCCATTAAGTCATAAGAAGCAGGTGAACCATAAATCTGGAATAAATAACTATCATTTCCTGAAGGCAGTTTTTGTATTTCACTATTTGAATAATTTGCTGAAAAATCTACAGACCAACTTTCCGTTAAATTAACGTTACCGCCTGCCTTGGCTGTATATCTTGTCATTCCTGTTTCATCTACGATACCGGATTGATTGGTATTTCCAAAACCCAAAGCAAAATTTCCAAAGTCGCCTGCATTACTTATATTAATACTATTGGTGAAAGTATTTCCGTTATTAAAAAATACCTTAGCATTATTATACGCTTTTGGCATTACCCACTCACCTTTATAAGGGTCAAAAAATTCTCCTGCACGTCCCGGGTAATTATTGCCTCCATATACCGGATCATCAGGTAAGTCTTCTATTCTTGGCCCCCAAGAAAATGAACTTGTAGGTTCAAAATTGCCACCCGTACCTTGAGCATATGTCTGTTGAAGATCTGGTAATAATGATATTTTATCAATAGTGTAGCTTGAAGAGAAACTAACAACAGGTTTCCCTTTCTGAGATTTAGATCCTTTTTTCGTAGTAATAACAATTACTCCATTGGAAGCTCTCATACCATATAGTGCTGCTGCAGCCTGACCTTTTAATACATTGATAGTTTCAATATCGTTCGGATTAATATCCAGTGCTCTTGTTGAGTAAGCGGATCCGGTCACATTTGACACGAAATCATTCTCACTATTAATTGGCAGTCCATCAACCACATATAATGGTGTATTCGTTCCACTAAATGCTCTTGCACCACGAATAAAAACCTGCGCAGGTGCTCCCGGCATACCGGATGATTGCCTTATCTCCACACCTGCTATTTTTCCTGACATAGCTGTCATTACATTGGGGTTTGCTGCTTTCACAAGTTGATCTCCTTGAACATCCTGTACAGTATAACCTAATGATTTCCTTTCTTTTGAAATACCCAGAGCGGTTACAACTACTTCATCCATTTCTAAAACTTCCGATTCTAAGGCAACGTTAACAACTGACTGTCCGGCAATTGCAACTTCTTTAGTTTTCATACCTACGAAACTAAACATCAGTGCTTCAGCATCACTTGGCACTGTTATTGAATATTGCCCGTCCAAGTTAGTTGTAGTACCAATAGTTGCATTACCTTTCACTACAACAGATACTCCAGGGATTGATAAACCATCTTCAACGCTGGTTACCGTACCCGTAATTTGCATTTGCGCTAATGCATGAAAACCTACAAATAGCAGAAATGCAAGAAAGATCGTTAATTTTTTCATAAATCAAATTTTTAATGGTTAATTTTAGGGATAAGTAAAAAAGGTTGTATGATGACAATGTATAAAAGTGATATGAAGAATTATATTAATCGTTCAATTACGTACCTAAAATTTTATAATTTATCAGCCATACAGACCTTTATATTACCTTCAATGCTAAAGTATTCCTTGTTGGCAATACATAAAAATAAAATCAAGTGTCAACCTTTTTTTTCCTACAACCTGCCATCTCCAAACAATGTATTCCACTAAAAGATGGAAAAACTTCCTCAGGGCTAAATCAAACACTAAATATTATACGTAACCACCTATTAATTCAATTTATGGCATTCGTAGTGCTTTTTTGGTCATTCATATAATTTTTACTGTAATAAAATTGACCATTTTATTTCATTGGATTGTTTTAATTACCTTTGATAATTTAAGTAACTATATATGAGTCTAAAAAGAGCTATTTATCATATTATATTTTGGATAATATTTGCTTTAATAATTCCTATTTGGTATGAAGTTCCATCTACTAATTATATTGACTCACTATTATCTGTTTTAATTGGACTTCCGACTTTTGTATTAGGAGTTTACTTTATAGTTTATTATCTTATTCCCAATCTTTTAGTTAGGAAAAGAAAGTATTTATTATTTTTTGCAGCATACCTTCTCTCTATTGTTATTATTACACTTCATGATACTTTAGTAACCAGATATATTTGTTTACCTCTGTTTTTGCCGGATAGTATTCATCGTTTCTCAAGCTTTATGTTTGATAAAAAGCATATATTTAGGTTTCTACTTACTGTTCAGTCACAAATACTCTTTTTTATCTCTATTAAATTTTTAAAAGATTATTTAAAAAGCTATTTTGAAAAGGAACAATTAAAAACAAAAATGGTAGAAACAGAACTAAGTTTATTGAAAGGACAGGTTCATCCTCATTTTTTATTTAATACTTTAAATAATATTTATACATTGTCATTAAAAGGTGAAAAAGAACAAGTTACTGAATCCCTGGAAAAGCTATCTAATTTTTTGCATTATACAATCTATGAAAGTAAAAATAAATTCATTAGTGTAGAAAAAGAAATTGATATTATTAAGAATTATATAGGTATTGAAAAATTAAGGTATTCTAAACTTGACTTAAAAATATCCTTTCCTGAACACACTGATCAACTTTATTTTATACCGTTAATCTATTTTACGTTTGTTGAGAATGCCTTTAAGCATGGCACGAGTAAATCTATAATGGACAAATGGATCGATATTAAGTTGGAAATTTCAAATGGTGATTTATTTTTTACGGTAAAAAACAGTAAAAGTAATAAACTACAAACTGATACTTTAAATTATTCTAAAGGAATAGGGCTTTTAAATGCAAGAAAAAGGCTTGATCTATACCTGGGTAAAGATAACTATAAATTGGAGATTAAAGACCAAATTAGTTTATATGAGGTAAAATTGCAACACAAAATTATTGACAATAATGATAAAATGCTTAATAATTGATGATGAGCCATTAGCCAGGAAGCTTATCAAGAATCATTTAGAACATTTCAAACAATTTGAAATTGTAAGTGAATGCGAGAACGCAATTGAAGCATCACTTGCACTGCAAAATAATTTTATAGATCTAATTTTTTTAGATATACAAATGCCTGAGATAAATGGCATTGATTTTCTTAAATCTTTAACCCGAAAACCTAAAGTAATTATTACCTCAGCTTATAAAGAATTTGCAATTGATGGTTTTGATCTGGACGTATTAGATTTTCTATTAAAACCAATTACATTGGATCGATTTTTTAAGGCTATTAATAAATATTTTGATACAAATTTAACAAGGAGCTTTAGTAATGTTCAAAATAATTTAGCAATTGATAAGCTGCAAGATGATGATATTCTTATAAAGGATAATAACAAAACCTTTCGAATTAATCCGAATGATATTCTTTATATTGAAGGGATGAGGGAATATATAAAAGTTTATACGAAAAGCGAAAACATTGTCACCAAAACCAGCTTAACCAGGTTTTATAGCCAATTACCAAAAAGATCTTTTATAAGAGTTCATAAATCGTTTATAGTTAACTTTAAAAAAGTAAAATCATTTACTTCAATATCTGTAGATATTAATGAAAAGAAGATTCCAATAGGAAGAAGTTATAAAATTGCAACTTTGGAAGTATTAAATGCATAAGAAAGAGGCTTCTATGTTTAAAGCACGAGAAGCCTTCTTTTTATTACTCTTTTCCGTCTAAATAGTTTTGTAAATAGGCATATCGCTCTGTTAATTTCCCATTTTTTGCTATTGTGGCCCGCTCAATCATTCCGGTATCATCGTTACCAAATAGCGAAGGATAAACCTTATCCATTAAATTCATACCAAAATCAGATGAAGCATTGCGAGGTAATTCTCCGGGTAAATTATCGACCGCCATTACGCTAATATTTTTTGGACTCATAAAAGGTCTTTCATCCTTCCCTGTTTCCGGGTTATACCCATAAAAAGGATCAGCAATGGTTGATGCACGAACTGTAGATGCTATCGGACCATTTACATCACAACTTACGTCAGCAATCACGGTAATCTTAAAATCCGTGTCTAAATAATTCTCTTTTTTAATAAATATTGGAGACTTAGGATCCCAGTAATGGCAAGCTATGAAAATATCCGTTACTTTAGTAAACGGTTTAAAAGTTGATTCATACTCTTCCGGATGTTTAAAAAAATGTTGTAGGTTGAATTCCATTCCGCCCCTATGTTTTACGTAATGCTCCGGATCAATACGACAAAGTACCGGTTCATTGAATTCTTTATTTAGAAATTCTTCTGGTGTAACTTCTCTTAAATTAAGCTGACTTAACGTTTCCATCGCTCCCATTGCAACGCGTCCACCTCCAGAGACAAGTATTTTTATGTTCTTTAATTTTATTTTTCTTAAGCCAGCGTACATCTCGTCCATATCAATGCACTGATGCGCTGCCTTCAATTGAAAGTTATCAGTTCGTGTACCTCTTGCCCTTAAACCGTTATATGCTCCAACAATACCAGCCCATCGACCAAAGGCTACAATTCTTTGTTCATTATAATCTGTTAAATACTCATAATCTACTAACCGAATTTTCTTCTTTATAATTTCTTGTAATAAACCCCTATTATAAGGTTGTTTTTTTGCAACGTGCGCAAAAAACATATATGTTTTATTGGCGATTAAGGTATGAGGGTCAACTTCTTTTACACCTAAAAGAATATTACAATCACTTAAATCCTCTTTTAGGTTTAGGTCAAGGTATTGATATTCTTCATCAGTATAGCACCTAATATCGCTAGGCTGTAAAAAAACCTCCGCATTTGGAAAGCGTTCCGTCAATTTTACAACTTGAGATGGAGTTATAGGAACTCGTTTGTCAGGTGGATTTTTAGTCTCACGTAAAATACCGATTTTTAATTTAGGTGTCATAAAATATTTTTTAACAATTTGTAATTAAACTTCTGACGAAGAAATAATAAATAGACTTTGATTTTATATTATATTCTTATCAAAGTTAACCTGAACTATTCATTAATAATTAAAAAAAATAATAAGAATAAAAACATCAGATTAAAGAGTCTAAAATTAATTTTTTTTATGAAAAAACCACGAAACAGGCAATCATTTTGTAAATTTGCAGTCTATTCTGGGGCTGCCTTGGTTTTGACGGTAAGGTAAACTGGAATGTAAGCATGTCGAGCTTTGTGTTTTGGCTCGTTAATCTCAATGCTCAGAATTTTAAACGGCGAAAATAATTACGCGCTTGCTGCTTAATATCACTCAGTGAATTAAGCTTAATTCTGACGCTAGGCCGTCAGAACGAGCTGTCTCTCAAAAAGCGTTGTTTAACCGCATTTTGATATAGAGGCATCGTAAATGTTAAACTAGTTTGCTTAGCGCTTTGATAAGCAAACGAAACCTAAGAAGCTAAGGATTGGTTCGGCCGCTCTTTGCCAGGCTAATCACAAAAAATAACATAGAGATAAGCATGTAGAAAACATTTGGGTTCTTTATTCGGACGCGGGTTCGACTCCCGCCAGCTCCACAAAATGAGTAATGAGTGTGAGTATTGAGCAAGAGCGAAAAAACGAAAGTTCAAAATTGATTTGTCCCACTAGGCTAAAACTGTTGTACAAATTAATTCCGCATATAATCTGAATGTTAAGAAAGAGTTAGAACACTTGTTTTGTTTTCTAATTATAAAAAGATGAAAAGCTTTACAATATTGTTGTTAATTGGAGTATCAATTAATTTTTATTCTTGCAGAAAATATAGAGATTCACCCTTTAATAAATGCATTTCAAAAAAAACACAACTAATAAAAAGATCTTCTGTATTTATAAATAGTATTTTCAGATTTTATTCGTTTTTTAAATTATAATCATCGATTACTCCGCCTGTTAACCTTAATAGAGTATGATAGCTCTGGATTAAATTGTACATGGCATTTTGATAACTTAGTGCAGTGTTGGAATAAAGTTGCTGAATATCTCTATAATTGAAGGAATTAATAGAGCCATTATCAAATTTTTGCTTAGATAATTCCAAATTCAGCTCAGCAGCTTTAAGGTTTTCTTCTGCCAGCGTTAAAAGTTCTTGCCTTACTTCGTATAGCTCAAATTCTTGTGCTAACTGGTTTTTAAGCTCCTGTTGCATTTCTGTTGTTTCAATTTCAGAGATTTCCTGCTCAATTTTAGATGCCTGTAATGCCCTTCTCCTGGAACCCCCTTCGTAAATCGAATAGGAAACACTCATATTTAAACTGGTATTATATCCGCTTGACGAGATGTCAGGATTGGTATCATAATTAGTTTCCGAATCGGAATAGCCTCCTGAAGCTCCTACGGAAATAGTTGGATAATAGGCACTTTTGGATGATTTGACTTCTAATTTAGCCATTTCCAAATTTACATACTGATTCTTTAGGGTGTTATTATTTTCAAGCATCTTTGATTCTAAATTCGTTAATTCAAAATCTTTTGCAGCTATATCAAACGATGATATGTAGATGTATTCTTTATTTAAATCTTCTGCCATAAGGTTATTTAATTGCCTTTTGGCATTGTTGTAAGAAGACTTCGCTGATAAATAATTTGATTTATCTTCTAAAAAGGAATTCTGAGCTTGCAATAAATCATACGTAACGGAAGTTCCTAGTTGTTTCTTTCTTTTCTCTTGCTCATACCGGTCTTCCGACAAACTCATTGATTTACCTGCAATTTCCATATTCTTTTCGGTTAAAAGAATGTTATAATAAGCCAGAATTACATCCACAATGGTATTTTCGACAGTAATCGCTAAATTCCCTTCAGACATTTTCTCTAACTCCTCCAGGCTTTGCTTCGTAATTCTGGCTCCAAACCCCCGGAATATTACCCAATTTAAGTCTACCGAACCACTTAATGTACTATTGGTATAATCATCATTATCATTATAGTTCCATGATTCACTTCCTACGCCTGTAAAACTTACGGTTGGCAGGGCTCCGGTATTACCCCAGGAATTAGTTAATTCACTTATTTCGTGAGATTTCTGTACGGTAACAATCCCGTAGTTATTTTCCAAGGCTTTTTGTACAGCATCTTCAATACTTAACCGGTTTATATCTTGGCTAAATACTGGAAAACTTGCTATGTAAAGTGCTATACTCATTATAATTTTTGTTTTCATTTTTAATTAGCTTTTTGCCTTTAGCATTATTTATTCTTTTGTCTTTTTGCTTTTATCTTTATTCTTTACAGCCTAAAACTCTTTGTCCATGGCTTCATTCAGGCTCATATCAATTTGATGGTTTATTACTGCTACCTCTACCGATTCCGGAGTAATTTCTTCTTTTTTGAATAATCTCTTCATTTTAACATTAAATGTATTTACTAGTACAATCAATAATGGAAAAACCAAAAGAATAAAGGTTGTTCCAAACAGAATTCCATAAGCCAATGCAATTGCCATTGGAATAAGGAATACTGCATCGGGGCTTCTTTCAAGAATCAGTGGCATTAATCCGGCAGTTGTGGTAATGGTTGTTAATTGAATAGCTCTGAATCGTAATTTGCCGGCATCAATTGATGCCTCAATCACGCTCATTCCTCTTATTAAATTCTGATTATATTTTGACAAAAAAATGATAGCATCGTTAATTATTGTCCCTGATAGGGTCACAAAACCCAACAAACTCATTACCGATATTGGTTCTCCATGGATTCCATGCCCCCATATGGCTCCGACAAACCCAAAAGGAATCATTACAAGAATCATTAATCCTTGTTGGAATGATTTAAAATAAATCATAATGATGAGAACAATAATTAGAAATGCAATCCCGAAATACTTGGCAAGATTTTCCATTTGTTCGGCCACATCCTTTTCTTGCCCTTGTTGTGTGTAGGTTACACCCTGGTGCTTTTCTAAAATATCTGGTAAAATATTTGATTCGATGTATGCCAGGATTGGAGGTACTGCTTCGCTTTCGTCTTTTAAATAAGCATCTACACGTATTTCTTTTTTACCATTATAACGATTAATTTTACTCAAACTTCGCTCAGTTGAAAAGTCGGCAAGTTGTGTTAAGGGAAATTGTCCTTTAGGAGTATTAATCATCATATTTTCAAGCTGGCCCATGGTAGAACGATTGTCTTTCGGATAACGAACATAAATCCAGATTTCATCTTTCCCTTCCTGTATTCTTTGTGCTAATGCTCCAAAATACCCATTACGAACTTGTTGCATCAATGAATTTTGAGTTAAACCTAGGATATAAGCATCTGGTTTAAGGGTAATTTGTATTTCCTGACTTCCGATCTGACTATTGTCAGTAATATTAAATAGTGATGGTATTTTTTCGAGTTCTTCCTTAAATTGTTTTTTAGCTTTTTCTAACTCATCGATGTTATAACCTAACAGGCTTATTGAGACTGGAGCCCCAAATTGATTTGATGCTCCTACTGCATATTTATATGCTTCAGGTATTTTACCGGTTTTTTGTAAAATAGAATTTTTAATTGTTTGGTCACTAACTTTAGTATCTTCTAACTGATTTAGAAAAACAAGAATCATTCCTGCGTTAGTTCCAGATTCTGTGCCGCCAAAGGAATTTCCCATAGTAACTTCTGTTGCTAAAATATAGTCAATAGTATCCCCATATTCAGCCTTTAGTTCTTTGTTAACCTCCCATACCTGTGTTTCAATCCAAAAAAGTTTGTCTTTAGTAATTTCTTCGTTAATGCCAGGTTTTAACGCTACATCAATGCTAAACATATCAGTTGGTTCAGGGGGGAAGAAGGTAAACGGAATCTTTCCACCCACAACCAAACCAATAGTTAAAATAACTATAGCGGTAATGGTTGCTAAACTTAAAGCTTTATGTTCTATAATTTTTGATACAAAAGGTATGTATACCTTATCTCTTACATGCATAAATGCACGATCGATTTTTTTTCGCAGTTTACCATATATCGATTTTTTTTCTGTTGGTTTTAAGACTTTAGGAGTTGCCAGGTGTCCCGGTAATACAAATATGCCCTCGACAAGAGAAAATATTAAGCAAGCTATTGCAACAAAAGCCATTTCATTCATCATTTTAAGACCACCTTCAATAAATAATAAAGGAGTAAATGCTATAACTGTTGTTGCTATTGATGTAAATACAGCTGGTAATACTTCCATGGTTCCGTCAATTGCAGCACGCCGCGGACTTTTTCCCATTTCAAAATGCGAAAAAATATTTTCGCCTATTACTACACCATCGTCGACCAATATTCCAATTATTAATATCATTCCGAATAAGGAAATAATATTTATTGTAACACCATTTAGTGCGGCAACGATAAACATTCCTAAAAATGAAGCCGGGATACCCCAGGCAACCCAAAGTGATAGCCTGAAGTTCAATAACAAAGAAAGCATAAGTATTACCAATATTACTCCTAAGAGACCATTTTGGATCAAGATAGATTGTTGACTATCAACCACATCTAAGAAATCCATCAGGATTTCAATTTGTGTGCTTTCATGTATCGCATTATAGTTCTTTACATATGCGTTTACAAACTCAGAAATTTCTTCCAGATCTTCTGTCTTTAATTTCTCAATCATAAAGGTTACACTTGGATTACCATTAACATAACTTCCGTTTGGAGTTTCTTCAAATTGAAGTTTTACATCGGCAACATCACCAATATTTACGGTTCTGCCATCAGAATTTGTTTTAATAACTATTTTTTCAATATCAATAGGATTTACTGAACGGCTGCGGCTAGTGATCTTGATTTCCTCCCTGGGATTTTTAATTATCCCAGCATGAATGTCTAAATTATTTGTAGAAATTGCATTACTTATATCTGTAAAATTTAAGTTGAATCTTCTTAACTGCGTTTCGTTAATTTCTACAACAAGTTCCAGTATTTCTGGTATTCCAGTCATTGTTATCTGTGAAATTACCCCTGATGTCAATAAGTCATCCTCAACACGATTTGCTGCCTTATTTAATTTGAGCAAATCGTTATCTTCAGCCGAAAGGGTAAAAAAAAGAGCCATGTCTTTTGATCTATTTTTAGACACAATAGGTTGTTCTGCTCCTGCAGGAAAATTTGAGATACCATCCACAACGTTTTTAACATCGGAAAGTAACTCATCCATATCGTAATTGCTCATTCCAATAATCAAAACCTGCGTAAAGTTTTCGCTCGAAGTAGAAGAAAACTCTTTTATTCCAGGGATACCACGTATTTCATTTTCAATTAAGGTAGTAACACCCTCTTCCATTTCCTTAGGGGTAGCTCCTTGGTAACTAACCGTTACAGTTATAATCTTGGAGTCTATTATTGGAAATGTGGCTTTTCTCATAGACAAAAGGGAAATTGTACCAATAAGCAATAGAATTACAATAACTATTTTGCCATAGAAAGGATATTTTACAAATGCTGATAATATCTTTTTCATGATCTTCTTGTTTTAGTTTAATTAAATTATTGCGTTTACCTTTGTTCCTTCAGGTACGTCAGCAAGAGATTCTGATACAATGATTTCGCCATTGGTAATTCCAGAAATGATAAAGTAATCTTCCAGTGAACGCTCAATTACCACAGATTTAAGTGAAAGGGTATTGTTTTTAATTATAAATACCTGATTATCATCTAACAAGGCTTCACGGGGTATTTTAATTCCTTCTATTTTTTTATTGTCTGAGAATTTCACATCGATAAATTCACCGATAAAAAAAGCCTGGCTTTCAGATGGATAATAATTGACATATATATTTATAGACTGGGTAGATTGATCAACAAAACCAGCTATTCTGGCAACCTTACCTTTTTTTACTGAATCTTCTCCGATCAAAATAACTTCATCATCATTTTTTATCCATTTAGCATCTTCGGGTAAAACGGGTACTACAATCTCCATTTTATCGGTTCTAATAATTGAAGCAAGTTCAGCACCCATGTTAGCAACTGAACCAATTTCCCTGTTTACGATTTTAAAGCTTCCATTAAATGGGGCATGAATAGTATATTTTTTTAGATTAATTTCCTGTTGTTTTAATAAATAATACTCTGTTAGCACACCTTTTGATGCAAGATAAATTTGTTCCTGTTCACTATTTATTTGAGGTAATTCAGGCATTTTTTGATCCACCTTTAAATTATTGAAGAAAGTCTTCCATTTCTCATATTCTTCGGGAAAATCATAATTGATATCAGGCAAAATTGATGAAAGAGTTCGCAGAAAGTTACTTCTACCCGACATTAAAGAAGCTTTAACATCATCGCTATATATATGAATAAGTAAATCGTTTTTTTTAAATTCTTGTCCTGCTTTAAATGGAATATCTCCCTGAATAATTTTTCCGCTCACCTCAGCAGATAATGAAATGTTTTCAAAAGAATAAACACGGCCTCTGTATTTAATATTGGCTTCGTATTTTGAGTACTCAGCCTTTTGGGATTTCACATTTAACACATTTTCAGTTTTGTCGTTAGAATTTGGTACAGGTTTATTTTGTATTAACCTGCCAGTGAATAAAACAGAAATCAACAACACTGCTATTACCGCAATTGTGTATAAAACTTTTGTTTTCATAATAATGAAATTTTAATGATTATAAATTCTTTTTCTACAGGCAATCTTAAATATAACAACATCTGCATCAAAATGATTTGTCAGAGCTTTACTCAAAATTTTTTATTCATTATTATAAATTTCAACTTCTTTGAATGTCTGAACAAATCCGTACCAGCGCATGAAAATTTGAGTCGGCTTTATACTATCTTTTGGAAAAATTGCTGTTGGGATTAAGATTTCTTCGTCAAATTGAATGCAAATTTCTACACCGTTTATAGTGTCTAGAATATTCTTTGCAGACTTAATGATAGGTAAAGGATAAAATTTTGCAATGTTAGCATGAACTACACCAAGCCCTAATTCTTTCTCAGGTCTTCTGTTATCTTCAAATTCAAATGATGCTTTAAAACCGGGAAAGAACTTTCCTTCAGGCACTTTTCGCCAGGTATGTCCGTTTTGCATTTTTGCTACCAGCTTTTGCCATAAGGTTAATTTGGGAACAGCAATTTGAATGTCATCTGTCGCATCTTTCTCGAAAATTATCTCGTGCGAACCCATATTCTCTAATTTTTCTCCCGCAAAAAAACCGTGCAAACATTCGCCGGTTATGTGGTCCCAATATGAATTGGTTTGTCTATCGGACATAATCATTGTACCTCTATATACCCCTGAAACATAAAAGTCTAATTTTGTATTATTAATAACAGGTGTGAAAATCATGCCTGAATTACACACAGGACAGAATGTGATTAGGAATTCTTGCTCATTTAATTTACCCTGTGCTAAATGATGATAAGCTAAATACCAGAGAGGAACTGCTACTTTTTTCTCTTTCAGGTTTATAAGAAATAGTTCTCTTTCTTCTTTTTTCATGAAAGCTTCACGAAATTGTTCCAGGTTTATCAAGTTTTTGCTTTCTACTTTGAAAGTGGTATAGAGACGAACAAATTTCTTGTCAGCTACCAGTTCGGGGCGAAATCCTTTAATAGATTTTACTGGCAAATCGATATTGGCTTTAAGACTTAACTTATTTTTTTTAAACCATGTGTAGCATGATATCCCTGCTATTACTAATAATATTAACGGTGCAAAAGCTTCTAAAAATAAACCAGAAGACGCATAACTCAGTGCGGATGCTAACAATTCGAAGAAAACACCTGCATAAGCGAATGTTCTTAAATACCGATTAATTGGTAGAAAAATAAATGTAGCTCCAATAATTTTAGCTACTCCAAGCAAATAGTGAAAATAGTCGGGATAGCCTAACTGTTTAATGGCATCTAGCATAAATTCAGCATTATTTAGCGCTCCAACTCCACCAGAGAACATCCATAAAACGGTAATAATAGTTGTAACCCAATAAATAAGTTTTAGTGTTCGCGAACTTTTCATATCATTCTTTTTTTGTGAATTTAAATTGTTACTGTTTTTTCTTCCATGGTCTAGCAACAGATATGTAGAAAACAAAAAGAATTAATACAATCTGAAATATCATAGAAATTATTAAATGTTGTTCTGTTTTTAAAAAGGTCTCATTATTTAATACATCTAAACCTGATACACTGGCTTTTTTAGCCAGTTCATCGACCCAAGGTCCAAGGAAGGCGCCACCAAAAATAATGTCCTCGAGATTTATAATATATTTAACCAATATCCATTTTTGCTTAAAAAAACCCCAATTGGTAAATATTGAAAACACAAGTCCGCTTACAAAACATCCGAGCACCCCTGGAATTAAAATGATATCATCTATTAATTTAGCAGTTTCATAGATGGCCCTAATCTCACCATCGCTTTGAGGGTGTCCAATAATTACTCTTAAAAACACTGCTAATGTGCCACCTAACCACAAAGCAGCAAAAATTAAATGAGCAAACTTTAAAAAGCGATAACCTTTTTTACCTAAAGTAGGTGCTGATAACTTAACTTTCATACTTTATTTAATTTAAAATAATAGTACAAAACTACCAGCCTCGAATATCAAAACACTTAACTATAGTTAACTTTTTTGGTGGATTAACTTTTAGATAGTCTTTTTCTTAATCTACTTAATGATTGCGGTTCAATTTCGAGATAATCTGAGATGTATTTTAATGGAATTCTTTGAAATATATGTGGGTGTTTTTCAATAAGAAATTCATATCTATCCTTTGGGCTTCTAATCTTACTTTCAATTAGCTTGTCAAATAAAGATGAATACATTTTAACGGCACTCATTTCATACCATTGGTTTAATATTGGCATTTTTTTTTGAATAAGTTCAAAATTGTTTTTAGAGATCACTAATAGCTCTGAATCTTCAATTGCTTCTATTGTAATTCTGCTTGGTTTATTAGAGTGATAACTTTCAATGTCACCAATCCAAGAACCTTCAAAGGAGAAGAATATTATGTTTTCTTTACCATTATGGTCGGTAAAATAAGTACGTGTACATCCTCTATTTACGAAACCTTTAATTGCTGCTCGTTTTCCCTGCTCTATGAAGCAATCCTTTTTTTTCAGAATTAACTTATCCATATTTTGTTTGAAGGTTTGTATCTCAGAATCAGTTAGTCCTAAATAATTTGCTAAAAATGTATCTATATTTTGTAAAGTTTCCAATTTTCTTAAATCTTGATTAATGTCAATTTTCGTTTATTTAATATTTTATCTTTAATTATCTATCAATTTAATGCAATTTTTTTGTTTTTGTCGTAAAATCCTTCAAAATTTTACGTTTTATACGTATGATTTTCCTTCACGTAAGTCTTACTCGTCCTATTTTAAAGCAGTTTGAACTGTTTTTATGATAAAAAATTATTCATTTAAACCAAAAAGTTCCGCAACCTTTTGTTTATAGCTTTTTCCAATTGGTAGTCTTACATCTGCTATTTCAATTATGTTTCCTTCAAGTAAATTAATTTTCTTTACAGATATGATTTATGAATACGAATAAACTGTTTTTCAGGTAGTTTCTCTTCTAGCTCCTTTAAGGATGCCAATGCAGTTACATTTTTCCTACCTTCTGAATGAAAAGTAACGTAAGCTTTCTGACCTTCGATATATATTAGATTATCGTAGTTAATTTTATAGTATTTTCTGTCTGCCCGGATAATAATATATTCGTCATGAAAATCAGTTTGGTTGTAATCTAATTTTGAATCCCTGTTAGCCGCACGGGTAGGTTCTTTTCTTTTTTTATTTTGAATAACCGAATTTGTTTTGTTAACTGCTTTTAAAAATCTTTCGAACGAAAATGGCTTTAATAGATAATCTGTTATATCTAGCTCGTAACCTTCCAAAGCGTATTCTTTAAAGGCTGTGGTTAATACAACAATGGGCTTGCGGTTTAAGCTTCGGAGGAAATCCAATCCGGTAATATCTGGCATTTGAATATCAAGGAACATTAAATCAACTTTTCCTTTTTCAAGCAGTTCGTTGGCCTTTAAAGGCGAATTATAATCGCCAACAAGTTCTAAAAAGGGAATTTTTGCAATGTATTCTTTTAAATACTTTCGCGCTAAAGCTTCATCGTCTACTACAACAAATCATATTTTCATGATGTTTTGATAATTAAATTCACTGAAAATATATTTTCATTTTCTTCAGTTTTTAACTGAAATATATCTGGATATAAAATCTCCAACCTTTGACGTACATTCTTAATACCCAGGCAATTTACCGGTAATGCTTTTCCTTGGTGAGGTATTGAATTTATAATTTTAAAATACAATGAATCCCTTTTTGTATTTAAGATAATACTTACTTTGGCATCAACGTATTCTTCTATTTTGCTATACTTAAAGCTATTTTCAATAAATGGAATAAAAAGCATTGGAGCAATTTCAATGTCTGATCTCGAATTCGATAAATTGAATTGTATATTTTGCTCGTGTTCTGATTTCATCTGCTGAAAGGCTATAAAGTTAGAAATGTATTCAACCTCAGCTCCAAGCTTAACATGGTCTTTACTGCAATCATAAAAAACGTACCTCAACATTTCCGAGAGCTTTAGCACACTTTCTGTTTCAATGTCTGATTTAGTGTATGTTAATGAGTAAATGTTATTGAGGGCATTAAAAATAAAATGCGGATTTATTTGAGCCTTTAGCAATTTAATTTCAGTACCCAGTTTTTCTTCTTTAAGAATCTTCTCACTTTCCGCTTTTCTTTTAAGTTCTAATGTTAAAAGAACAGTTATGCTAAAAAAATTAGCTAATATAATCATGGCGAAAGAGCCCATTAAGGGGAAAAAATCTGGTAATTCAACAATATTTAATTTTAACTCTTTAGGTATAAATGTTTTCTCAAATAATAAGTGAATAAATGTAAGTATCAGGACTACTATTAAATTTACAATTATAAATTTCTTTCGATTGGTTGTAAAATAAGCAAGGAATAATCAGTATTCATTAATTAATAATACCAACAATAGCATTGATGAAGATACAATTGCTCTTGTAATCGAATATTTAATTTCAGAAAAATAACTGTCGGTAGCAAAAAAGAGTAAGGTAAATGCCAACCATATGATGAATTTAAACCAGTTGTTTAAATATTTTTTCTTAGTCATTGCAATCATTTCTTATCAAAATTAGCGCCTGAATTAACTCACATCCAAAGATTCTGAACAAACTGAGACATTTCATTAACGAATCTACTGTTTTATCTAATCACTGTTAAATATTACCATTGTTTTGGCCATAGCACCTTTGGTTCAAAAAGGACAGGAGCTGGTTCAATAAATTTTCATAGCGCACTTGTGGTTTACACTTTTGCATTTGCAGTATTTATAAAATACAATACCAGACTTTTTTAAATATGAGGATAGAAACTACTAAACCATGAGATAATGCAATAAAAAACTCCTAACGGGATAATTTTTTTGTACCAGGGGCGTCCCTCAGCAGCACCTATCTGTAAATATCAGCACCTGGGCAAATGTCTATTTTAAAATTATCACTTGGAATAAGACATTTCGATTAGTCGTTATAACTTAAAATTTCGTATATTTGACTCAACAAATGCCAAAACTTCGGAAAAAAATATCACACTTTCCTACCCGAAGTAATCCCTTCGAAAAAACAACAAATATTCATGGTCACAATATGGTCACAGAATCTGTAAAGCACTGAAAATCAGAGGTTAATTCGAGACCAATCAGCTCCACTTAAAATAATAAAAAAACACTTCTGTAGAAGTGTTTTTTTTATTATCAAGTAAGAATATTAATTATATTTAAATGTGCTCAATAAGTCTTCTAAGCTTATATATATTGGATTTTTTGGGAAATTATCTTTTTCACCACATGCAGCTAATTTATATCCTTCTTCTATATTATATTGCTTAAAAAAAATATCATTTAATATCCTCTCTTCAGATTCTATTTTAATTCTATTTTCTTTCAAGTGCATTGTGAAGCTATCTAAAGGATGTGATAACCCTTTTCCTATAAATTTGATATAGCTCTCTTTTAATGACCACAGTGTAAAGAAATAATCAAAAGGGTCATTACTTAACATTAAATCTTCGTGTTCTTTATTCGAAAAGAAGCTTTTGGATATATTAAGATCAACAGTGAAAATTTTCTCGATATCAATACCCACAGGGCTTTTATCTATAGCGCAAATAACCCAATCACCTGAGTGAGACAAATTATAATGAAAGTCAGGTAAATTAACACAACGCGGTTTTCCAAATTTATTATTAGTAAAGATTATTTTATCATTTCTGATATCAAAATCCTCGATAATCTTTTTTCTTAAAATTAAATCTCCATATAAGCTCCTAAGTAAATCTTTTCTAAATACGAACTTTTCTAGTCGTTTTCTTTTTTTAGAATCAATTTTAGTTAGAAGCAACTGTACTAACTCTTCATCAATAGCTTCATTAATATTTATAGCATATAAATTCATAATGTGCTTTGTTAATAGAATATAGGTGCATTTTCTAACTGAAGCTTATTGTTTATAATTTTAATAACATCTTTGTATTTGTTATTAATAAAAAAATGACCGCCGTTGTAAAAGTGAATATTACACGTTTTGAATGTATACTTTTTCCAACTATCAATTTGTTCAGGTGTAAGCTCATCATCTTTACCTAAAAATACAGTTATATCAAAAGGTAAGGCCTTTATATTATCAGTTTTTTTTGATCGTTCAGATAATTTGAAATCATTTTTTAATAAGGGTAGAAATACTTCTAATAATTCTGGATGTTCAAAAAACTCTTTAGGAGTACCTCCTAACTTCATTATTTCTTTTTTAAATTCATCATCGGGTAACTTATAATACTCTTTTTCATCCTTGCCTGAAATATAAGGTGCTCCTCTACCTGAAAAGAATATATGTTTAGGGATAGGCAAACCATCTTTAATAATTTTCTGGGTTAATTCATAAGCTATTTTAGCTCCCATACTATGTCCAAAAAAAGCATAATTACTTTCTTTTTCTATTTCATTACTTATCTGGGAATATACATCTTCAATTACCTCACTAAAATCATTATAAAAGCTTTCATGTATTCTTTTACCTCTACCTGCTAATTCGACAGGAATTAAATCAATGCTTTTGTTCAATAAGGATTTCCAGTTATTATATACTGCTGCTGAACCTCCAGCATATGGAAAACAAAATAACTTCATACATTATTAAGATTTAAAGTTCAAATATTTTAGATTTGCCCGGCGACAATATTTCTACTTCCGAATATTTATCCACCTGTTCTTTAAACTCAAAAGGATTTGTTTCAAGAATTGGAATAGTGTTAAAATGGCACGGAATAACAATTTTTGGCTTAACCTTCTCTACAGCCCATATTGCTTCAGTAACCCCCATCATGTAATTTGAACAAATCGGAATCATCATTATATCAATATTATAAAGTCTTGATAAATATTCCATATCGCTATAAAAAGCAGTGTCACCTGTATGATAAAAAGTTACATCATGTAAGTTAACAATAAAACCACAGGGAGATGCAATATTAGATGAATGAATAGCTTGCGTAAAAAATACTTTTATGTCATCTATTTGAATTTCTCCGCCAATATTTCCCCCATATGATTTACACGATTTTTTTCTAGCTAATTCTGCCAATTCATATACACCAATAAATGCTGCATTAGTATTTTTGCATATTTTTAAAGCATCTTCAAATCCATGATCCTGATGATCATGCGTTACCAAAACAAAATCAACTTTTTCAATCTCCTTATAACTTTTAAGGGGACTTTTTGGATTACCTTTTACCCAAGGATCAATTAAAAAAGTATATTTAGACGCCTCAATTTTAAATGCAGCATGTCCTAACCATGTTATCTTAACCATATCGATAATATAATTATGTGTAAGAGGTTATTTAAAATACCTCTTACACTTTATTAAAACTATACTTTCGCTTTTGGTGGATTAGCGTATTCTGATTTCATATTTCCATCATCATCATAGGGCCATTCGTAATTGTATTCAGGATATTCGCCATCTTCATTAACTCCAGGTTTATATTCATTTTTCCATGCTTTTTCTATTTTTTTTCTTTCCTGATCGTTTGTATTCGGAATTAATTCGAAGCACAACATTTGAATCCAAGGGCCTTGCATGAACTTCTTCAAGCCTTCTCCCTCAGGATTTTCAAACACATTTCGAACAGCTTTTCTTAAATTATCGGTTGAAGTAATAAACCTGGGATGTATTGGAGTCTCATGAATAATACCAAAAATACCAAACACAGCAGGTTCTTCTGGCAATTCATCAATATTATCTTTTTTATCCAGATTATAATCTTTATGATAAACTTCTTGTTTAACAACTCTTTCGTTAAATATTGGATTCATTGATTTAAATTTAATTGTTATTAATAATCTATTTATCGCTCTGAGACATCATCTCTTTATAATAGTCATCGCTAACCGGTTCCAGATAACCTTTACCCTCGCAAGTTGACAAATCTATTTCTGCCACACATTTTACCTTATCATAGTTTAAAGTTAAACCTCCTACTAAATAGACTTTCCCCTTTGCATTTTCAAAATCTGCCTCTTCAAATTTACAATATCTTCGATCTAATTGAATTCCTAGTTCAGTTCCCGTTTCTTTAAACATAACATGAACATAATCTCTGTCAATACATTCTTTCAATGCAGATGCTTTTTTTTCAGGGCGAACACATTCAATTAAATGTTCTTTTGTTAATCTTTCTACTAATTCGTTTAATTGTTTTTCCATTTTTTACAATTTTATTTTACATACTATAATTGTTATAATTCAAAACCTTTATTAAACTCTACTCTCCACTCTAACTCAGATAATTTCTTCTCTTCATTTAACCTGTACTGAAGCATTTTATGAGTTTCCAACTCTTTCCATATCTCATCTAATTGAGAATTGTCTGAAGGTGTTAAAAAGAATATAGCAGCTGTAAGACGTGTTAAAATATTTTCATACGGTAATTCCCAATTTGCTATAAGACCTTTTTCTTTTAATTCGTCTAAATGTTTTTTTACTGCTTTAATTTCCGGAACATTTCCTATCTGTACCATAGTAATTTAATTTTTAGGATTAGTAAATATTTGATTGTTTTTGGTATTTGCTATTGATATAAATTTTTACAATTTTCATGCTTCAACAAAATAATCCGACTTTAAAAGTTTCATATAACTCTAACGTTTAGTTAGACTATGATTTTCAACTTCTATGCCATCAGATTGAACTCTTAAGACCCGCAATGTTTTGTCATTATAACATTATTGAGATAAGACTCTTAAACTATTTTTCTAAGATAGTACGACATATTTCTATTCAGATCCCAATCGCGCGGGTAACCCAAAGAGACTTCTTCGTGCCGAATGCCATTAATTGTTTTTGTTGATCGAATATGTAAGTGTCCATATACAACTATTTCTATATTAAAATCATCTAACCATTTTTCAGTTAATGTTGTACCACACCAAATTGAAAATCGGGGAAAAGTATATATTTTTCCTATCCGTTGTAATAATGGGTAATGATTAATAAGAATAATTGATTTATCCTTTGGTATTAATTTAAGTCTTCCATTAGTATATTTATACCTTTTATGACACCAATCGGATATAGAATTAAAGGGATCTACTTTTAATAAAGCCTCATCAGCACATATTATACCTGATTCTGCTGCCCATTCTTTTTCCTTTCCTCTTTTTACATGGCTAGGTTTAAAACTATGATCGTACAATACTAAAGTTGGTACAAGACAATAATCTTTCAAATCATTTTTATATATTATGTATTCATCTTCGGGTGTTGTAATGCCATTTTCCTGACATATTGACACCAAAGAATTGTATTTTTCAACTCCTTTAAGCCTATCTTCTTTAAGAGGAAACGTCCATAAATCATGATTTCCAGGAGTCCATATAATTTTATCAAATTTTTTTTTTAATATTGAAATTGCAAATTTTAAATACTCTTCTGTTTCACCAATATCACCAGCTAAAATTAGCCAATCACCTGGGTATTCAGGTAATTTCTCAAGAGCATTTCTGTTTATTGAATTTGCTAAATGCAAGTCACTTATAGCATAAATACTCATTAATTTTTAATTTAATAGATATTCTTAAGAATTTTACAATGTACTTTTTGATTTCGTTTTATTATCTGGAAACAAGGTTTTGCTACTGACTTTACCGATTTATCAGGGAAATAAACTATTCCTCCTCCAAAGGGGATACCAAATCCTTCAATATCAGAATTTTCTATATAAAACTGATTTTTAAACCTTTCCCAATTATCTTCTTCATGAACAGAAATTATATAAGGAACTACACCTAACGTATTAGAAAAGCTAACCTTTTCCGTTTCGTTATAATACAACTTTAAACCCAGTTGAATTGCTCCTGCAGAAATTCCTATTATAACTGCACCTTCCTTATATCTATTAATAATTATCTTGTCCCAATGATTTTTATGAATTGTATCCCAACCTTTTTTTGTATCGCCTCCTGATAGTAAAATAATATCCGCTTTTTCCATGAATTCTTTCTCATCATCAGATGAGCCTGAACAAATCATACAATAATGATTTATATCAATTTGCTTCATAGCAGCTTTAAAAATGTCATAAAATATAGGATTATTATCATTAGAGGCTCCAATATATGCAGCTTTTATATCATTTACCCTCTTAGGCTCATTTAATATTAATTTCTTAATTTTCTCCAAAAAGAGATTCTGATCTAATTTATAAAACAGTAATTGACTATCAGCAAATAAAAATATGGGTTTAATGTCACTCATTTTTATCCTTATTTTTGCTTAAGGCAACGATTTAGTTTAATTCAACTTGTACTTTGTCAGAGATTTCATGGCCGTATTCATCCACAATCTTTCCACCATCCATTTTAATAATTCTATCTGCTACATTAAAGTAATTATCGTCATGAGTTATTGCTATCACAATCTTTCCATTAGCCTTCATTTCTGGGAGAATCTCATTATAGAAAATTCTCTTATATTCCGGATCTTGGTCAGCTGCCCATTCATCAAATAAATAAATTTGAGAATCTTCTAAAAAGGTTTTCATTAATGATAATCGCTTTCGTTGTCCATTAGACAATTCAATTGTTGTAAATGAATCATTATCAACACTAACCTTTTCATCCAACCTTAAAGTTTTTAGGAGATATTCTATTTCCTTCTTTTTTGAGGATACATCTATACCATATAATTTTTTAAAAATATGATTATTGCTAAAGATTGTTGAGTAATAATTACCTAAGTCATTACTCTTGGTCTTGACACCGTTAATTTCGATAGATCCTTGATCAAAAGTATATAGTCCAGTTAAAAGATTTGCTAATGTTGTTTTACCACTTCCGTTACCACCTATTATAAATAATATTTCTCCCTTTTCAATATTTAAATTGATCGGTCCAATTTTAAAATTTCTATCTTCGCTATTATTCTGATATTCAAAAACTAAGTCTTTAACTAATAATTTATCAACATTTACTTTTTGCTTTCTAAGTGTAAATATTTCTTTTATATTCAAATCTGGTTTTATTTCATTAATAAATCCTTTAATCCTATTCCACGAAATTTTAATTTGAACTATGTTTGGAATTGAATTAAGAACTCCATTAATTGGTCCAATTAAATATAAAACAATCATTATAAAAGTAAGTAGTTTATAATTAGGTATCTTTGGAAAAATAAAAGGGATAATAAATCCGATTGTCCCTAAAACCATTATAAGCAGAGTTTCGCCTACCAAGAATGCATTAACGAATTTAATTAATGCTAATCCGGTTTTATTCTTTAATTCCGAACAAGATACCTCAACTTCATCGGTATATTCTTTTTTCTTTAATCCCGATAAACTCAGTTCTTTAAAACCATATAAAAGACCATCAATTAAGCCTGAGAACTTATTGGCAGTATCGCGAGCCTGCTCAAAAAGAATATTAGTTTTACTACTTACAAAGAAATATATTGCAGCAACAAGCAGTATTATGCCTAATATAAAACCTGTTGCTACTAATGATATCGAACCCAAATAAATAAAAACACCAACGATTGTAATCAAATTGGAGATCAAACCAATCAATATATTAACAGAATTTGATATTGTTGCAGTGTCTTGATTTAAAGTTGCATACACTCTTCCATTATCAATCTTTTCAAATTTCTGAAATGTCGATAAGAAGACTTTGCGTATCAGTGTCATTCTTAGATCATAAACAATCAACTGTGAAATCTTAATAAGTTTTGTTTGAACAATTTTTCTACTTGCAATATAAAATATCAGTGCTAATCCAAAATAATATAATATATATATTGTTTTAGTCTCATTACCAATTGCGTTAATTAACAATAAAATAATAATCATATTAGCTAATCCTGACATAATACCAAGAATACTAATCATAGGTAATGATCTGTAATATTGGTTTTTAGTTGGTATCATAATAGAAATAACATTTAATCCCCAAATACCAAATACAGCCATTAAAAATAGTAGACATGCCCAGTAATAACTGTTAGGAGCCCATACTAATGTAGTTTCCCATGTTAATCCCATTAGAGCTTCTGGTAATAAGTAAATTCCATATATAAATGGTAAAGTAAGAATAGCACTTCCAAGAATTCTTAGAATTGAACTAAAACTAAAAGCAGCAAATTTTCTTTGTTTTCGAAACACTCCTTTTAACATCCATATTAGAAGTGATATAATCCCAATAACAAAAACGGCTACAATAAAGGTAATTAATGAAAAGACCTTATCAATAGAATAATCAGGTTCTGATATTTCTTTTATATCTTCATTATTAAGCTGACTTAATAAAATGTCACCTAAATATGCCGTATAAGAACTATTCGAATTAGCCAAAATTGCGATACCAATACTCTTACTGGGGATTAAACCAATATATGATGAAAAGTTTGGATTTAAACCACTATGAAATACCTTCTTGTCACCATAAGGTTCCACCTCCCATCCATAACCATAAGAAATTAATCCTCTTGGATTTACAGTAAAATCGGGTTGATGAGATTTTTCAATAAGGTTTTCAAAATTACAAGAGTCTAATGCAAGTTGAAGCCTTAACCATTTTGCGATATCTTCGGCATTAGAAATAACATAGCCTGCCGGATTATTACCTTTAAATCGTGGAGCATTAAATTTCCTAGGATTAAAGAAACTAATCTTAAACCCATCGGAAAGACTATCATTAATTGGTTTACCGACAGAGGTATATTTTAAACCTAACTGCATGAATAAACTATCTTTGACATATTTTTCAAATGAAAGTTTCGTAAGTTTTTCAATAATCAAGCCTAAAATATCATAATTTATATTTGAGTATTCATACTTAATTCCAGGTATATTATTAAGTTCTATGTTATTAATAATACGAATAGTACTATCTAATAAATTATCTTTATCGCCTTGTGGTATATGTGTCATCGCTTCCCAAGGAATTCCTGATGTATGGCGTAACAGTTGATTAATTGTAATATCAGTTTTATTTTCTTCATAATATGCATTAAACCAAGGTAAATACTTGGAAATATTATCATTCAAATTTAAAAGATTTTGTTTCTCTAGATTCAGAATTGCTAGCGCAGTAAATGCTTTAGATGTTGATCCCAGTTCAAACAATGTTTTTGATGTAACTTTAGACTCTGATTTTAAGTCAGTATACCCCCAGTTTTTAATTGCAATTTCATTCCCGGTCACAAGTATCAAGCTTAAACCTGGGATATCCGCTTTATTATATATTTTATTGCAGATACTATCTATATTTTCGGGAATTTTTTCATTATATCCTTGAACCTTACTTCCGTAAATTTGATTGACAAATAAGATAATCAGCAAGCTCTTTATTATTAAAGTTTTCATAATAATCCCAATTTTCGGTTAAATTTATTTTTAATATAATTTTTAGTCTCCTAAGAATATTATGTTTATTCATATCTCAATGAATGCACAGGGTTCTTACTAGCTGTAACATAAACTTTGCCGCTTACAGTAATTCCAGCCAGAATAAAAATAAAAAATACAGGTAAAATAAAAGTTAATAAATTAATTTGTGTATAATAGGTAAATATACTTTCAATTATTGAAATGCCTAGTAAATAACCTAAAATACATCCTGCAATAGCTGAAATAAGAAGGATTCGGATAAAATTCTTATTTATAACTAAAATATTATTTATTACTGTTGCTCCAAGTACAGTTCTTATACCTAGTTCTTTTGTTCTGCGCACACAAGCTAAAGACACCTGTGCATATAATCCAATAAGTGAAAGAATTAATGCAATAAAAGCAAAAAACATGAACATTTTTACCAAACCATTATTGAGTCTTTTTTGATTTAATGCAATATCTTCCTGATAAGAAGAAGTATAAAATATATCTGGTTCAATAGAAGACCATTTTTCTTTTAAATAATGGTTAATAGTAACATCAACAGACCTAACCACTAAGTATCTATATTGATTTTCATCAATAATTCTAAAAGCAACTGGGCTTAAAAGAGTAGCTGTTCCATTAATATAAACATCTTTAATCACTCCTATAATGTTCATCTGAATGGAGTCATTCATGTAAACTCTATTATTAATAACATCAGTTAGTCCAAAGTCTCTAACAAACTTTTCATTTACAATAATTGCATTTTCCTTTATATCAGAATTTCTATTAGATTCAGTAAATGTTCTTCCTTTTAACAACTGAATTCCCATAGTTTCGAGATAATTTTCTCCAATTTCGTATACATCAACCTCATTTTTTTGATTTAAGTAAGTAATAACAAAAGATGGGGCATTGTATCCAAGGTGTTGTTTGCTTCCAGAAAAGCTTATGACATCATTATTATTGACAATTTCATTCTTTAATAAACTAAAGTTATTTGAGTTATTAAGGTTAACGACTACCAAGTCTTTATCATTATAACCTAAATCAAATTTATCTTGAAAGTATGCGTTTTGAAGAAATATACTACCAATAATGATACTAATTATTGATAATATAAACTGGACCGTTAAAAGTATATTCGAAACTGCCTTTTTCGTACTAAGTTTGTATCTACTATCGAATATATTAACAGGGCTGTACTTACTAACATGCAGTACAGGGTAAATACCAGCAATTATTGAAGTAAATAATATTAACAAAAACAAGAAAATCCATAAAGGAGCATTATCATTAAATGTTAATGTAAAATTAATTGCACCTTCAGTGATAATTGATTCGTAAAGTGGTAGTAGATAGTGTGTAAAAATTAAACCTAATAGCAAAGACAAAGCGCAAATTATAAAATTCTCTAAAAAGAAATGAAAAATAATCTCTTTTCTCTGGCCTCCGAAAATCTTCCTAATACCGATCTCTCTAATTCTCTTCCCTAGTATTGATATAGAGGTATTTACGAAATTAAAACAAGCAATCAAAAGAATAAAAATACTCATTGTTATAGATACTACTATAGCCGCTGGCGAAAAACTAACTTTTAAATAGTTACTTTGTATATACCTACCAGTTCTTGCAATATTTTTAAAAGGCTCAGTATAAAATCCTGATATTTTCCAGTCCTTATAACCTTCATTTTGCTCATTTATGTAGTTATTTAAATGTTTTTCAATATAGGTAAGCCTTTCGGGATTTTTCACTTGTAAAAAAGTAGCAGCAGTAAAATAGTTCCAACTGGTTATATCAATATCCCAAATATCAAAATAATCTTCAATACTAATTAATGCTTCAAAATTAAAACTAGAATTTAGAGGAATGTTTTCTAATATACCTCTAACAGTAAGAGGATACTTTTTATCATTTTCGATTAATATTATGACTTCACCAATTGGATTTTTATTTCCAAATGTTAGGTTTGCCATTTTTTCTGAGATTAGTATCCCTCCTTTTTCATATAGCGCATTTTTGTCTCCATCTCTTAAATGAAAATCAAATACATCAAGAAAATTCTCATCAACATAGCCAATAGGTTGTGAAAACAGTTCATTTTGCACTTTAAATAAGGATAAATTACTTTGAAATCTGATAACATTATCAACACCGGCAATATTATTTTTTATTTTATGTGCGAGGGTTAATGGTGTAATTGAATGTTCTTGCTGGTATCCCTGAGCATTATGAGTTACATTAATTTTATAAATTTCATCCGATTTGCTGTGACTTGTATCCCAATCCCAGTGGAATTTACAACTAACATAAGCAGTTATCGCAATTGCCATAGCAATTGCTAAACCAATTATATTAATTAAAATAAAAAAGGAATTTCGGAAAATATTCCTTGTAGCTAATTTAAAATAACTTTTAATCATATTACTTAATATTACAGTATTTAAAACAATTCAAATTCATTATCTAAAGTAAAATCCATATTACTATTCCAGTCCTCTTCTACCAAGTCCAAATAAGTAGATTCAATTTCATTATCAAAATATAATTGAGTTGTTGGTTTAGAGATTACATCTACCCTATTGATATTTTCATATTCTTTTTGCAATACCTGAAATAATCTTTCTTCTGAAAAATTATGCTTTTTAAATCCGTTCTCCAGACATAACTTAATTGTTTCATTGGAAAAGCTGATTTCTTTCTCGTTGAATGTTGCATATTCTTCAATTATTGATAAAATAGTATCAAAACTATATTCAAGCTCAAAGAAGTAACAATACATCGAATTTCTATATATTGAAAATATTGAATTAAAGAGTGTTACAATTTTTGAGATAATTAGATCGTCCTTTTCAGAAATATCTTTAGGTTTAAACAATGTCATGTCCGCAGGTTGGTCATTTTTATCTACATAATTATTTTTTAAATTTTGTAGATAATCATTGAAACTACTTACTTTCATATCCATGTTATGCTTTTTTGGATTAAAAAAAATCAGCGATCCTGGATCTGTTGAAAAATTTGCATATTCAATTTCAACTAATCCTTTGTAATTAATCAATAAGTGTACAATAAATTTTAATGTATCGTAAATCGTTGACTTTTTATCACCTACACAATAATATCCAAAAAAGAGTTGCGCTTTTACATTCTCTTTAGTCTTGATATAATCCAGAAAATCTATTATTTGATCATTTGAGTAAGAAATTCTTTTATCTTTATTAAGATATCTGACACTTTCCACGCCTGATTCTGGAGATACTTCAATAACTACTTGATTACAACTATCAGATAAAGCATCTATAAGTTCTTTAGAAGGTAAACGCCAACAACCATAACCATAATTAAACTCTAATTTTTCTAACTTGATTTTTTTTAATAATTCTATATACCACCTATCACTGCCTTCTCTTTCCATACATGTATAGAATGTATTAAAACCAAGATTACATGCTTCTTTAATTGTTTTGATAACAGAATCTTGTGAACGAAATACAGTAGTAGTCCTATTATTCATTTTCTTTTGCGCAACTGAGTTTCCACCGCAAAATTTACATGCATACTGACAACCTCGACCAACTTCTAATAAAAACATAGGTTCTTGACTAATCGGCTGAAAATGTGAATAAAAAGTTGATGCGCTTCTATAGTATTCCCAGTTCCTTAATAATTCCACTTCAGTGAAATTTAAACAATTAAGATTCTCCTCTTTTCCAACATATGTGATTTCACGATGAATTATTCTTCCCTCATTATTTTTCCAAGTAATGTTTTGTACTTTTTTAAGCTTCTTATCCAATAAAATTTTATCAAAATTACTTTTTAACTTTACTTCAGTAATTGCGTGTATAAGTTCTTTTATAGGTATTTCTCCATCACCTTTAATAACTGCATCAATAAAATTAAATTCGTCAACAATTTCTTCAGCAAAAAGACTTGCCGAGAATCCACCTAAAAAACAAAAAAGATCTGGTTTTATTGATTTTAAATATTCTATAGTTTCAATTACTACAAGGCTTTCATTAATCCAATGACAATCAAACCCAACTGCATCCAGTGATTCAAAATTAAATATCTCTTCAATATTTTTACTAAATTCTAAATCGGTATGAATAATTTCTACTTCTACGCCATTATCCTTAAGGACAGATGCGAGTGGAAAGAGCCCCATAGGCATAAAGAATATATTTTTTTGATCCTGGTCATTTGAGTTTATTAAGCTTCTGTTCCCACAATGCACTAAATTAACACATAACTTATTATTGTTCATGTTATTATATTATTATGATTAACGGATTAGTTATTTAAAATCAATTCTAAATTGCAATTAGAATATTTGTTTAAATAATTATTTATTTTTTCATCGGGATTATTCAATAGTTGATTAAGAAAATAAAAAAACATTTTTTCAACTATTATCATTTTTTCTTTGGTATGAATATTTTCACAAAACCCCCATTCAATAACAATTCCATTCTTATATTCATGGCATAAGCAAAGAATGTTTTTAACTTCTTCGCTTAGTTGTTTTGTTTTATTTCTGGAATTTATATTATATAAGCCTTTATATTCTGACTTATATTTATGGTGGTTCAAAGTTAAGATTGCCATATCATCTTTTAAATTATCATAGGATATCCCAAGATCATTGGCAAGAAGTAAACTTGGATACATTTGATAATTCATTGCTTCAGTAAAATCACGACTAACTGTTTCCAAATAAGTGGCTCCCGTATGTGTATCATCTATATTCACAGGAAGAAATATCTCATTTGCAATGAATCCGATTATTTTATTAACATCAATATTTTGTCTGCAAGCAACAGGACATCTTACTACAACTTCCTTTTCGTTCTGTAATTTAGACATTACCAGGTTCATTGCAGCTAATAATACTGTATATACATTGTAATTTTTATCTATAGAACATTTTATTATATGCTCATAAATTTCAACAGGAATAGGACTATGATAAGTAATTAAGTTTCCTTTTTTCTTATTATTATTTGAAGAATTACCTAACTTAAGTTTTAATTTTTCTGTTGCTTTAAATAATCCTTTAATCCAAAATCTCTTTAACTCTTCACCATATTGACTTTTTATTAAATCATATAAGCGTTCAGAGTAGTCTTTATAGTTAATTTTTAATTGATTTAAATTTTGATTGTTTTTATTGCCAATACCTTGCTTATATAAACTTTGTAGTTCCTTGATAAGTAAATTAGACGACCATATATCGAACAAAATATGATGTATCACAAAATAAAAAACGTAATTATCATTTGGTAAACAGAACAGTTTCATTCTTATTAAACAATCTTTTTCCAGATTAAATGGTTTATTATAATCTGTTTTTATTTGTTGTTTCAATTCTGATATATAGTCCTTTTTATTTTCTATGACAATTTCCTCAAGATTAAAGTTTAGTTCACTCAAGCTTCGTACTTTCTGTCTAAGTTCTCCATTAACTTTTATAAAATTCGTTCTTAAATTTTCGTGTTTATTTAATAAATTTTTAACTGCATTCTTTAAAGCAGGTTTATCAATTTTGCTTAAATTTATGGTTCCTTTCATATTTGGATTCACACCTTCCATTAAGGATTTAATAAAGAAACTTTGTGAGTATGTTAATGGGTAATATTCCTTCTTCTCAATTGGCCTTAGTACGTAACTGTTTTCGCCTTTATTTGCACCCGATCTATTAACGGTTTTAATGAACTTGCTTAAATCTGAAATAGTCGGATATTTCATCAAATCAGCCATAGTTACCTTAATATCAGATTTTTGGAGCTCTGCAGAAAGCTGCATTGCTTTTAAGGAATCTCCACCTATTTCAAAAAATCTATCGGTACTTTTAATCGTTTTCAAATTTAAAACCTTACTCCATGCATTATAAACCAATTCTGACAGTTCATCTCTTTTTTCATCATTTCCGGAAACATCATCTTTAATAATATCCGGTAATGCATTTACATTAATCTTACCACCAGATGTTAAAGGTAATTTTTCGATAATTTCGACGTAATGCGGAATCATGTAGTAAGGTATTTCTTTTGACAGATAATTTCTTATTTCATCTTTTGTAATAAACTCGTTAGTAACAACATAAGCACATAATACTTTATCTCCATTATCCTTAATTCTTACTAAAACCGCTGCATCTTTAATTCCATAAATTTTTAACAAGCACGTTTTTACTTCGCCAAGCTCAATCCTAAAACCTCGAATTTTTACTTGTTCATCTTTTCTTCCAGCAAATTCTATATTCCCATCAGGCAACCATTTTGCCAGATCACCAGTCTTATACATTATCTGATTTGGAGAATATGGATTTTTTATAAATTTTTCAGTAGTTAATTCTACGTTATTTAAATAGCCATCACTAACACAAGGTCCTCCAATAAATATTTCCCCAATAATGCCAACCGGAAGCATTTTAAGATCTTCATCAAGAATATATATATTCTTATTAGCCACTGGTTTTCCAATTGGTATTTTTACATTTTTTTCGTATCCTTTAACCAGATGGCGTGTAGCTGTAACGGTAGTTTCCGTGGGTCCGTATTCGTTATAAAAATCTAACTGCTCATACAAACTTTTAACATGATCTGATTTACATTCATCACCTCCCATAACAATTTTACCCAGATTTTTCAATCCTTTCAATTTCAAATTTTGTAAGTAAGCTGGCACCATATACAAGCAAGTCACCGCCTTTTTATTTATGTAATCTTCAAATTCTATTTTATCGAGCATTAAGGATTTTTCAATCGAAATAAGTTCCCCTCCAGTCAATAATGGTAGCCAAAACTGTTCTACTGATGCATCAAAAGACATTGGAGAAAATAACAATACTTTATCACTACTATCTATATTTATATCATTAATTAATGGTATTAAATGATTTAACACTTTCCCGTGAGTGATAACTACTCCTTTTGGTATACCTGTAGAACCTGAAGTATAAATTATTTGCGATATATCATAGGATGATATCTCACATAACTCATTATATTTTGTAATGTTTTCTGAATAATCATTGTCACTTAGATTAACAATATTCAAATCAAGATCTAAACTATCTTTTAGTTCCTCTGCTGTAAGGATTATCTTAGACGAACTATCTTTGATATAATACTTTATTCTTTCGACAGGTGTTTCAGAATCAATAGGTAGATAGGCAGCGCCTGTCTTCAAAATACCTAATATACCAATAACGGAGTTTATTGATCTATTGTCTAATATGCATACAATATCTGATTTTTTTACGCCTTTTTTATCTAACTGATTTGCTACAATACAAACCATCTTATATAAACCACCATATGTAATAGATTTGTCTTTAGCTACTAAAGCTATCTTATCGGGAAATTTCTTAACAGTTGTTTCAAAAAAATCAATTAGCGATTTTTGTCCTGTATAATCATTATTTTTATTATTAAACTTTTGAAGTAATTCACGTTTCTTATTTTCTTCTAAAATTTCAATATCTGAAATCAACCGATCTGGGCAATCATTCAATTGATCTACTATTTTTAGAAAAGATTCTATATATCGTTCGATTGTTTCAGGCTTAAATAACTTAGAGCTATACTCTATTGTAATTAATATTTGTTCCCCACAATCACAAACTATTAATCCTAAATCAAATTTTGATATACTATACTCATGAGTATATTCACCTTTCCTCAATGATGATAAATCTATGATTGTTTCGCTTTGATTTTGAACATTAAACATAACGTCAAACAATGGATTTCTACTAGCATCTCTTTCAATTGCTAATTTATTAACCAGTTCTTCGAAATGATATTCTTGATTATCTAAATCTTTTAATGTTTTTAATTTGACCTCTTCAATAAACCTCCTAACTGATCGATTTTTATCAATTTTAGTTCTAAGGGCAAGAGAATTTACAAACATTCCCACAATATCATTAATATCAGAGTGTTTTCGACCTGCTGCCGGACAACCTACAACAATATCATCTTGACCACTAAGCTTTGATAATAATATATTAAACGCGGAGAAAAAAAACATAAACAACGTGATATCATGATCTTTCAAAGAAGCTTTCACTTTTTTAGTTTCTTCTTTTGTTAACGCAAAATTTACAATTGCTCCATTAAACTGTTGCTCTGATGCCCGCAAGAAGTCAGTTGGCAAGTTTAAAGCATCCGGATTGTCTTTGTATAAATTTAGCCAGTGCTCTTCTTGTTTTTTAATATTCGCTTTTTGGTTATTACTTTTTATTATCCACTCTGAGAAGTCTTTAAACTGTAGGGGAATTTTAGGTAAGTTATCCCCATTGTAAAATCGATGGAAATTCTGTAACAGAACATTTTGAGATGTACCATCATTTATAATATGGTGCATATCTAACATTAAAATAGAATTACCACCTTTAACTTTAAATAAATTAGCCCTAAAAAGCGGGGCCTTATTTAGATCAAATGGTTTTACAAATTCTTTTCTATTTTTTTCTATTGCTTTAGCATCAATTTCAAACTCTTCAATATTGAATTCAACAGTATCATGAATTCTTTGTGCAGGTATTCCATCCACTAATTCAAACGAAGTTCTAAGGCTATCATGATGCTCAATAAGTTTTTTAAAAGTATTTTCAAGATGTTTTACGTCAACGTTTTTGTTAAGTGTAATTTCAAATGGCAAATTATATGCAACACTTTCCGGATTCTTTTTCTGTAAAAGATATAATCCTTTCTGAGCAGAAAAAATATTATAGTAATCTTTCTTTTCGGAATTTTTAATTTTTTCAAAAATTCTTTTATATTTCTTTTGCTCTTCAATAAAATAAGCTATTATTTCATTTTTAAATTTTCTAATTTTCTCAGTAAGGTGTATTGGGATATCCTGCTTTTTTAATGAGATTAACTGTATCTTATCATCTTTAACAGATATTTTTATGCCTGATTCATATAATTCATTTAACAAATCTGAAATTTTCATATTTTAATTTTTTATCATTTTAACAACTTATAATCAACTTTTTACAATATGTTGTGTATTAAAAGTCAAGCTCCGGAATCCCAAGTTCCCAGTTAACTTCGCTATGATTTTTTTTATCTATAAGTTCTAGCTTACTTATCATTTCGATAATCTCATCGCTTGCTTCAGATATGTTTTTATTTAATATTTTCTCTCTTACACCCTCATTAAATGCAATTAGAAATGTTTTTAATTGCTGTTTAGTCATACCCTTATATTGCAATTGAACCAAGAATTCATAATCAAAGTAATACTGTGGAACTCTAATTGGATCGTTTACTTCGATTATAAGTTTTTCAATCATATCACAAGCTTTTTCTGAATTGAGAGTTGAATGGGACCATTCAAATCCTTTTCCTTGTATGTTATATTTTTCTCTTTCTCTCCATATTGGGGTTATAAACTCATAGTACCACAATTGAGCTCTGTAGAAATCGAGCGCACTGTTTTTAATAAAATTGTATGTTTCCTGAAATGTTTTTTCGGTCTCTCCTGGAAAACCTATAATAAAACTACCATAAGTTTGGATACCTGCATCAGACAATATCTCTATACCCTTAAGATATTGTTTAGCAGTTACCTGTTTATTCATGTTTTTTAAAATAGTGTCACTTCCTGATTCAATTCCTAAAAAAACACTTTCGCAACCGCTTTCCTTCATCATAGATGCTATTTCTTTATCTATATATTGAGATCTTATAAATGAATGCCAGTTAAACTTATCTTTTCGTTTAATCATCATATTCAAGATCTCTTTGAAACGTTTAGGCGGCACATTAAATGTATCATCCAAGAAAAATATATTCTTTATACCATCAATATTTTTTAATGTGTTTAGCTCTTTCTCAATATCACAGGTTTTAATTGCCTGATATTTGCCAGCATGTTCAGGAAAGCCACAAAACGAACATTTAAACGGACAGGAAATACTTGTTCTAATATTAATAAAATTACCTACGTTATTAGAAACTAAATCCCAATTCACCAAATTATCTTGTAGTTTATTATTTTCTTCACTTGTTTTATTAAAAATATACTCACCATTAGATTTGTAAATAACATTATCAATACTTCCAATATCTTTGTCTGTATTTTTAATCATTGATAGAAGATCAACTAACGCCTTCTCTCCTTGCGAACTATTTACATAATAATCTGCATCTAATTTGTTAAACAAATTCTTTTGTTCTTCAATAGATGAAATTCTCATTTGAGTTGCAATAAAATGACCTCCGATTATAATTTTAGATCCTTTATTATACTTTTTCACAACGTCAAGAACTTCGAATAGAGGTGTTGATATAACATATAAAGTTGTTGAAATTGCGATAGCATTAATCTCACACGTTTGTAGTAATTCAATCAGGTTATCTTTTTCTTCTTGAAAAGAATGGATATACTCGTAAGTAAAACCTCTTTTATTTAAATAAGTCACTAAATAAGAAATAGTTGTACTAAATGTTTCGATATAATTTATATGTTCTAAACTTTGATTAGGTTTTACGCAAAAATCATTATATATATCAGTTGCATTATATTTTCTTGATTTATGAGTTAAAAAATTCATGTTTAAATCTCTATATGTAGAAGTATCTTTACCAATACGTTCAATGAGATCTATAAATTCATCATATTTTATTTGATTATGTCCAACAATCAAACAATCAATTTTCTTTTTCATTTTCTATTAAATGGAGATTTATTAAGGCCTAGAAAAAGTTTTAGTCTGCTATTTTTAAACTAAATTGTAAAAGAAGATCTAACAGAGTCTTAGATATTATTCATTAAATTTCTATTACTTGCGTTTCTTCTTCAAATTCCTCTAAATTAAATAACATAACCGCTATATCTTTTACCGTATGCTTTTCAAATAACTCAGCCAAAGGAATGCTAACTCCAAATTCTTTACTTATTCTAGATTGTAGAAGTATTGCTTTTAGTGAGTGACCTCCAAGGTCGAAAAAGCTTGAACTTGTGCTAATCAGGTTATGAGGAATATTCAATACTTCCGCCCATATTTTTATAATTTTTTCCTCTATTTTATTTCCAGGTAATATAAATTCTGCTTCCAACTTAATTTCAGGATCAGGTAAACGACTATAATCAATTTTCCCGCTTGTATTTAGTGGAATCTCATCAATTTCAACATAAAAAGAGGGAATCATATACTCCGGTAATTCACTGGATAAGAAATCTTTAAAATCTCTATCACTACATTTTTCTGAAATTTTCACTTTATCTCCCGGAAATATTTCCTGGTAAAATGGTATCTTTTTGAACGAGTCAGGAGTGTTCATTGAAATATATTCAAATTTCTCAATTTTATTGTTATCTAAATATAATTCTCCTTGTATCAAATAATCCGGATTTAATCCATTTTCAGAAAGCTTTCTTGTTATCTTTGCTTTTAAATAATTTCCTTTACTAACTTTAATTCCTTGGTAAAAAATAGGGAAGTAAACCGGTAACCAAATAGACTTTTCCTCAATAGTATCAATTACTTCTTGTTCGTCGCAATATAAAACTAACCAAACAATCAAACCATTAAACACAGAATCCTTTTTGAATTTTAAAGTAATATTCTGTTCCGCTTCCAGGTCAATTAGTTGATTAAAATTTAAATCTTCAAATACTCCAATATCAGAGATGATGTTTTTCTTTTTAAATGAAGATAAAACCAATCTTAAATCAAATTTCCGACCTATATTATCAAATATTTTATCTACATAATAAGCAGCTACTTCATCAAAAGAAGCATCAAAATCGTTTTTTGGTAAAGTAACAGCGGCAACCTTTGAAATACTTCTTGAAGGAATCATTGAGAAATTTTCATCCATTTTAGGATGTATCTCATTAATAATCTTGGCAGCACCCTCTGCTCCACCTATTGATCCTACAATTTCAGATATACAACAATCAATCTTTTCTGGTAACTCAATTTGCGTCGCATCACCATGTATTACAATAATCTTATCTTCAAGTCCTAAGGTTTTTATTTTATTAAATGCTTTTTGATAGGCTTCTTCTATTATTTCAACTGCATAAATTCTTTTTGCACTTTCTTCCAAACAAATCAGTGATAATATACACTCACTTCCCGGTCCAATTTCTAAAACCACTTTGTCTTTAACAACTTTTTGTATTGCTTTTCTATACTTTTCATTTCTTAATTCATCGTTAGCAAAGTGTTTATATATTCTATCATCATATACATAATACTCGGCAAGAGAAGGCCATAATCCAATTTTCTCCTTTTGCTTAAAATAAGCTATTAATTGATCTTCATTATATATATTATGTTTTCTAATGACTGCATTTTCTATACAATTATGATTAGTCAGGCATTTTTCAATTTCTTTCAGTTCTATTCTATACCCACGAAGCTTTATTTGATCATCTAAACGACCTTTGAATTCTATCTCACCATTAGACAACCACCTTCCACAATCTCCTGATTTATACATTATTTCTCCGGGATTAAATGGATCCGGAATAAAACTTTTCCGAGTTAATTCGGCTTTCCCGAGATAACCTCTTCCGACACCAATACCAGAAATATAAATATCTCCTATAACACCTATAGCTTGTGGTCTTAATTTTTTATCTAAAATATAAACTTGAGTATTATTAATAGGCTTACCAATTGTTATTATTCCTAAGGAATTATAGTTTTTAGTATCCCATGCTGTTGCACATATAGAAGTTTCAGTGGGACCATATGCATTAATATATGTTATTTCTTGATTATACTTTTTAATTAAAGTTTCACTTGTTTCTGAGCCTGCAGTTATTAATACTTTTAACTTCTTTATTACATTATCTGAAACATTAGATGCAAAAACCGGCGGTAAAGTAACTATTGATATTATTTTTTTAAAAATATCATTCTCAAATGAAATCAAACTTACCTTATTTTCTTTATTAGGAATAAATAGTTTGGCACCATTAAAAAGTGTCATAAAAATTTCGGAAACAGAAGCATCAAATGATGGGCTGGAATAAAACATAATATGATCATTAGGAGTTACTTTAAAAGTATCTATCCATAAATTGTTTTCACTCACAATTCCTTTATGTTCTAATAAAGTTCCTTTCGGTTTTCCTGATGTTCCTGAAGTATAAATAACATATGCAAGATCGTTTGGTTGATTGCTTAATTCATTTTCGTTAAGGTCAATATTATTACTTTTTGATAATTCAGTTTCATTCAACAAAATTACCTTACCATCAAACTCAAAATCAATGTCATCTGCATCAGTAGCTACAATATACTTAATTTTACTATCATTAACTATGAACTGTTTTCTTTCCTTTGGGTAATTCATGTCTATTGGTAAATAAGCACCACCAGACTTTAAAATTCCCAATATGCCTATAATAAGTTCAAATGATTTTTCAATTGCAATTCCAACTATCACATCTGATGTTACGCCGTTTTTCCGTAGCAAATTAGCAAGGCAGTTAGATCTCTTATTAAGCTCATTGTAAGTCAAACTTAGATCATCGTTAACAAGAGCAATTTTGTAAGGATTCTTTTCTGCCTGAATTTCAAACATCCGATGAATTGTTTTATTATCAGGAGTAATAGTTTTAGAATTATTAAATTCATATAATACCAGTTCCTTTTCTTCTTCAGACAGAATTGTAAACTCGTCTAATTTTTTGTAAGGGTATTGAAGGCAATCACCAATTAAAGTTTCAAGTTTAGTAGCTATATTACATATATCAGACCGAGTATACTTTACAGAGTTATATTCAATATTAACTGAAATATTATCATCATTATTTTCTACAATTAATAATAGATTATAAGCAATACCAAAAATGTATTCCTTTTTATGTAATTTTTTATTCAATACAAAAATATCGAATAGCTCATTTTTATTTTTATTACATTCAATCCCGGATTTATGAATCAGAGTTTTTATTGGAAAATTCTGGTTTTCAGTTGAATCTTTTATAGACTGCCCGACTTTTAGTAAAAGATCCTTAAAGCTATCATGTATATCAATATTTACGTATAATAACAATAAGGTATTGATGAAATCAACGTCTTGTTTTTGTTTAAAAATCGGAGCTCCAAGCAAAATATTATTATTATTACTCATTTTTTGTAACAATAAAAATATATTAGACAATAATACGGTATAAACTTTCACCTCCGAATTTCCACAAAGCTTAAGAATTCTATTTGTAGTTTCTTTTTTCAATTTAATTATGAAATTTTCATATACTGTATCATCTGTATAATTTCTATTTTTCTCATATGGAAATGAGGAATATGAAATATTGGATGATAATAACTTTTCCCAATACAGTTTTTCATTTCTTCTAGATTCATCAGTAGAATTCATAATCATTATGTATTTATTATATTTTAAAAATTCCAATTATTTATATCCAAATCAATATTAGTAACCTCTGCTTCGATAGTCTCCTTAACCAAATATCTTTCATCAATTGCAATATTATTTTCATCAAAATCCACTAGGCCTGGAACAGCATTTTCATGAAGGTTTTTCCATCGAATATCTGCCAGATATGTTTCCTTTAAAGAATATGAATTTGGTACTCCAAGTGATTTACAAAATTTAATAAACCTATTTACCCTACTATAAGCTTCTTCTCTACTAGGATAATAGTTCAGTTTCCATTTTTGAATAATTAAGGAATTATTATATTCTTCCGGGTATAATGTTTCCCTATACTTTCCCCATTTATTGGAGTCAACTTGACCTGAAAAATAGTATATAAAAGGATTACAATCTGCTTCATAGATATAATCCTGTAACTCCTCAATTAAATTCAAAGTAGCAAGGAAATCCTCTTCTGTTTCTTCAGGGTGTCCAACCACCCACATAGTTGTAGTCTTAATTCCTGCCTTTGCCAGATTAATAACTGCATCTTTGATTTCCAAAGGAGATATCTTTTTATTCATTAAATCAAGAATCTTCTCTGATCCACTTTCAATACCTAACCTAGCTCTATAGAATCCCCCTTCTCTCCAGGACAATGTATTTTCTATCCTACCCGACTTTTTATCTATTCTAAGATATCCATCAAAATAAACTGCAAGTTTATTCTCAGAAAGTTCTTTTGTTAAATCATCAATCAAAGGATTTAACAATGAATCACACATATAAAAGAGTTGCTTCTTGTTTTTATTGTATAAAGTTTTTAATTCCGTAATTACGTTTTTAATATTTCTTTTCCTGTAATCTCCCCAGAAAACTGTTTCGGAACAAAAACTACATTGGAAAGGACAACTTCTTGACGCAAAGTTCGCTTGATATAAATAATAATTTAAATCAAAATCTGAAAAATCTGGTTTATACTCATTTATTGTATCTAGATTGTTAATTAAATCATCTTTTGTATAAACCTTTTGGTTAGATTTTAATTTGCCCCGAATTAAATTCAGCAACAGTTGTTCTCCTTCTCCAATTATTATTTTATCAATATTTTTAGAAACCTTGATAAATCTATTATAGTTCGGAGTATCTACTTTTAAATCTGATGAGAATATTGGCCCTCCAAATATTGTTTCAATATGAGAAAACCTTTCTTTTATTATATTACAAACAAACATAGAGGCCGCAAAGGATCCTTTATTAACTGATAATCCAACTTTTGAAGGGTTATATTTTTTAACTAAAGCTAAAATATACTCTAATAGCTTATTAAAAAACTCTCCAATGATTTCATTAAATAGTTCAACATCATTCGCTGATATATCATAATAGAAAGTATTATAAAATATTGTATAAATAATTTTATTCAGTTCTTCTTGTGTTTTACTAAAAGCAAACGCCATCATATGTTCTGAAAGAACATCCATTCCAATATTATAAAGATGTAACCTTTTATCCTCCGGTATTACTTTTTCAATATTGAAGAAGTATTTTTTTTTGCAGTTATAAAAGTCTATATTGGTATTAGCATCAATATTTTTTACCTTAAATAAACTATTCCTCTCAATATAACTCTTAAGGCAAGCAATGCCTAAAGGAGGTATCTGCTGATCCCAATATGGCAACATTATTAAAAGGATAATTTTATTTTTTTTTAGATTTTCTCTCTCTCTCATTCTAAATTGCAAAATCATTTAACTCATTTATAAAAGAATCAGAATCAGCTTGAGTCAGACCTATCTCCAACATTGAATTTTGATTATCCAATAATTCATTAGGATTAACCACTACATATTCAAGGATATTTCTAAAATGATTTAAAACATTAGAAATCAATTCATCATCAAATAAATTTTTATTATACACTGTTATGATCTCAAATTCTTCTCCTGGAGATATAATAATATTGAAGTTATAATTAGTTTGTTCCTCGTTATGTACTTTTTGGACTTTAAAACCAACATTTATATGTGTGCTACTTTTATTAAGCTCTTTAAAACCATCATTTATTGCAAAATTTTGAAATAGAAAAATATGGTCAATTAATTCAATTCCTTTATCTGTAAAAGATTGTATATCAGCCAGAGATGAGTATTCATATTTTTTTATTTCTAAGGTTTCATTTTTTATTCTATCTAAGAGTGTATTAAAAGTATCTGTTTCATTACGCTTTATTCTTATTGGAACAGTATTTATAAAAAGCCCCACCATTTCTTCGACATTTTCGATTTCACTGGGTCGACCGGATGTAACTGATCCAAAAATAACATCATCAGTATCATTATACAGTTGTAATATTAATCCCCAAACCGTTTGTAATAAAACATTTGGTGTTACTGCATTTCGGGATGCAAATTGAATTAATCTTTGCTTAACAGAATCTTCAAGTTTTAAAGTTAACTTTCCTTTTTTAAATTCTGGTTCTTCTTTAATTTTCTTAGGCAAGCTATTAGCACCGTTAAAGTTCTGTAAATATTTTTTCCAAAAATCAAGTGACTTATCATTATCCTGAGATTGTAACCAGGTAATATAATTTCTAAATTTATTAGTTGGAGGCATTTTGTACGAAGCTCCATATTTTACATTTCTATAAAATGTTAATAAATCCCTAAAAAGAATCGTTGTACACCATCCATCCATTAAAATATGATGAAAGCTCCAAATAAAAGTAAACTTTTGATCTTCAGTTTTAAATAATGTCAATTTAGTTAAGTTATCCGAACTTAAATCAAAGCCTTTATATCTTTCTTCTGTTTTATATGTTTCAATACTTTTTTGTTGTTCAACATTATCTAAGTTTCTAATATCTTTAAAGTTTATTTTTACTTCACGTTTTGTTAAAACAATTTGAAGCGGCCTGTCTATATCTTCATAAACAAATTTTGTTCTAAGAGTTTCATATCTATTTAGTACTTCGTTAAAGCTTTTTTCTAATATTTTACAATCTATATCTCCTTCAATGATAATCTCAGATTGCTCAAAATATTCTCCCGAATGTCTATCAACTAGTGAATGAAATAACATCCCATATTGCATTGGACTTAATTCATACATATCCTGAATGTTATTTCGATTAACACTAACTAATCTATTAAAGTCATTAAGAGTTATGTTTTTTAATCCAAAATCACTAGGTGTTAATTCGTTGTTTTCCTTTAACCTGCAGTGTTCAGTTATTTCAATGAGGCTTTGCTTAAATTGATTTGTTAGTTTTTCTATTGTATTTTCATTATTCTCATGTTTGTTATATCTAAAAGTAAAACTTAATTGTCCTCCACTTGCCATTCCATTTACTTCAATTGCGTAAACAGATTCCATCAAATGGCTGATTGAATCACCAGCAGAATACTTTGAAAAACTATATAACTCTTCTTCTTCAAAGGAACTTATTCCACTACCTGTAAATTCTCCCAGATAGTTAAAGCATATTTCTGGTTTCAAATTGAATAGTTCGTTATTTTCATCGTTGCTATATTTTAAGACCCCATATCCTATTCCTTTAAATGGTATATGTCTTAAATTTTCTTTAGTTTCTTTTATAAGTTCTGAAATATCTTCATAATTTTCTAAAACAATGGGATATTGAGTAGTAAACCAACCTATGGTTCGATTAATGTCAACATCATCAAATATTGCTTCTCTACCGTGTCCTTCTAATTCTACTGCAATTTTGCTAAGGTTTCCCCATTTACACACCGACTTTACAAGTGCAGATAATAGAATATCGTTTATTTCTGTATTATAAGCCTTATTTGATTTTTTTAAAATCTGCTCGGTCTGTGACTTATTAAAACTTACTGTTTTAATAATTTGATTTCCAATATTTTTACAATCACTTTTTACATTAAAATCTTTTGGAATGTTAGGAATTTCTCTTTCAACAACTTTTTGCCAGTACAATTTCTCCTTTAATAGCTTAGAGCTTTTAGAATAATCATTTAATCTCTCTGACCAATATTTATAAGAATCTGTTTTTAAAGGAAAAATAGGCTTTTCATCTTTAAGAATTGAACTATAAGCTATGGAAAAATCCTCAAGTAATATTCGCCAGCTAATTCCGTCAATTATTAAATGATGTATTACAAGTAAAAGGTGATCGCCTTCATTTGTGATAAAATGTCCTAATTTAACCAGTGGACCTTTCTCCAGGTCTATACTTCTCTGAATTATATTAGATTGTTTTTCTATAAAACTTGAAACTTCATTTTCTCCTTTCAAATTAAAAGTTTCAATCGAATAATTTTTATTCTCTAATCCATTATTATATTGGAAATATTCATTATTTCTTTTATAAAAGACTGTTCTTAAGATATCATGATGTTCTACTAACTCTTTAAAAACGTTATTAATTATTGGTAGGTCAAATCCCTCTTTTTTATACAGCATTACAGACTGATTATAATGATGTAAATCCATAAAGCCTGTATTTAACAACCATGACTGTATAGGGATTAATGGGATCTTTCCAGTTACCGGACTTTGACTTATCTCCCTTTCACATTTTAGGATTTTCTTACTTATTTGATCAATTTTTTGATATTTAAATATATCTGCTACAGATAATTTTAAACCATACATATTTAATCTTGATGCAATTTGAATTGTTTTAATGGAATCGCCACCTAACTCAAAGAAATTCGCATCAGTACTAATTTTATCTTTTGGAATTCCTAAAACCTCCGACCATACCTCAACCATTTTCTCCTCATTATCATTTGCAGGCAACTTACAGTCTAATGCATCTAACTCCGGCTCAGGCAATAATTTTCTATTAACTTTTCCGTTAGCATTTAAAGGAATTGTATCTATTTGAACAAAAAAGGAAGGAATCATATAGTCTGGAAGTGACTTTGATAGCTTATTCCTTATATTAAGATTTTCACTATCGGTATCAGAAGTATAATAAACAACAATATATTTTTGACCTGTTTTATCATCAAAATTTATAACAACCGATTCTTTGATCTCTTGAATTTTATTTAATATCTTTTCAATCTCGCCTAATTCTACTCTAAATCCTCTAATTTTAACCTGGTGATCTATTCTACCCAAGAATTCAATATTTCCGTCGGGCAACCAGCATCCTTGATCTCCTGTTTTATATAACAAATCTTTCATTGAACCGGCAAGCTTATTTACAATAAACTTACTATGAGTTAACTCTACTTTGTTTAAATATCCTCTAGCCAATCCTTCTCCTGCAATACATATCTCTCCAGGAACTCCTATTGGGCACAGCTCATTATATTTATTTGTAATAAAAATCCTCGTGTTACTTCGCGGTTTTCCAATTAATGAAATCTCATTATCTGATTTTCCCGAGAAATGATATGTAGTAGCTTCAACAGAAGCTTCGGCTGGTCCATAAGCATTTATTATCTTACCATTCCAATTTAGATATTTTCTGCTATTTTTAACAATTTCGATGGGTATATATTCGCTTCCTAAGGATAGGTGACTAAGATCTGGCAAAATTTCTCTATTTGAATCTAACTCTATCATATTAAAAATTTCTTTCATCACAACTGGTACCTCATCAATATTATTAATATGATTATTTCTAAGATAATTAATATAGCTACTGATATCTAGCCTCAATTCTTTTTTAATAAGATGTAAAGTTCCCCCTGAAATTAAAGGAGGGAATATTTGCTGAATAGCACCATCAGAAGCATAAGAGTTAGATAATAATACTTGAAAATCCTTTTTATGACCAAATTCCTTTATTGCCCATAAATTAAACTCTAAAAATGATTTATGTTCTATCAAAATTCCTTTAGGTACACCTGTAGTTCCAGAAGTGTACATGATATATGCAATGGAGGTTAACCATTCCTCATTTCCTTTACAATTAATGCCTTCCGATCGTAATTCCGTTTTTATAATCTTATTTACATTAATTATCCTTTCCGATGGTAATTCTAATTCCTTGATTGTTAACCTATCAGTAATTAAGTATTTTGAATTACTATCTTTTAATATAAAATTGATTCTCTCAACCGGATTTGAAATATCTATAGGTAAATATGCTGAACCTGCACGTAACACACCTAATATTGCTATAACCATTTCAATAGATGTACTGCAAAGAATCGAAACAATATCATTGGACTTGATACCTTTTTTACATAAGTCAGAGACAACATTTGAAGATTTCTCAAATAATTCTTTATAAGTAATTTTTTTGTCTTCTAATATTAAAGCTGTACTATTAGGGGTTTTCGCTGCCTGCTCTTCAAAAAGTTGAGGAATTAGTTTAACCTTCGGGAACTCGGTTCTTGTATCATTAAACTCCTGTATTATAAGCTTTTGTTCTTCAAAACTTAAACTAGTTACTTCTTTTAATGATCTATTCAAATCATAACAAAAAATCTGCTCAAAAATATGTACTAAGTTTCTTGAAATTCTTTCTATTAAATCCAACGAATAACTAAAAGAATCATAATTGATATTACAATCTATATTTAAACCATCATTATTAAAATTAAATATTAAACCACAGTTGAAATCTGCAATAGATTCTGAATGATGGAAATCATTTAACATAACAACAACATCAAATAAAGAGCTTTGATTTCTATTATTGAATTTACCTATTTGTTTTATCAGTATGTCAACAGGGTAATTCTGGTTACTTGTAGCTTCAATAATTGAATTTCTAATATTTGATAAAAAAGATCGTACGGAAAGACTTTTGCTAATCTCGATATATATTGGTAATACCGTATTTATCACATTCTTGGTATAACTTTCATTTTTTATAGGAATTCCAATAACCGTATCTTTATTACCGGTATATGCCTGAAGTAGAAGAAAAATGCCAGATGTTAACATTACATGAAGCCTTTCTTTGTTACCTCTACTAAACTTTCTTATTGGTTCAGATATTTTTGTACTGAATTTAATATTATATGTATCATATTTGCAAACATTCCCACTATTTACTCTATTTTCTCTTTTATCAAAAGGAATACAACTAATAGATTCAATATCAGAAAGTTTATTTAACCAATAAGATCTTTCCCTGAACTGCTGAAAGGCCCAGACTCTTTTATCCAGATCAGAAACACTCATGCTAATCAATAATTAAAAGCTATTATTATACTTCTTAATTGCTTATCTTACTATGATGGTTAGTTTGAAACGAAACTCTCTAATAAATCAATTGCTTCATTGAATTTAATAGATTCTATTCCGTAATTTATTCTAAAGTGATTATTTTCACCAAAAACATTACCGGGGAGTAATGAAACATTTTTACTTTTTAAGAGTTTTTGGCAAAATTCATTTGAATTGATGTTACCTTTAATTTTTGGAAAAGCAACTAGTCCTCCCTGAGGTTCCACATACTCAAAAATATGACGATATTTATGCATAAAGCTATTTAATGTAGCTACATTACTTAATATTTGTTCTTTAATATGCAGTAATAACTTAGCTCTATTTCTCAAAATAATTAAAGCCAGATAATCACTAATAGGTGAGGTTACATGTGTTAAATAATGCTTATATTCTCTGCATTCTTCTATAATTTCCTGATCTGAAATTAACCAACCTATTCTTAAACCATTTACACCAAAACATTTTGTAATTGATCCGGTTGCTGCAACTTTTTTATGAATTTTATAACATATATCAAATCCTGACAACATCAAATCAGTACCAGACTGCAATGGTAAAAACTTATAATGTTCGTCAAATAATAAATAAATATTATGCTTCTTAGCCATATAAGAAATAGCTTTTACTAATTCAATATCAAGTTTAGAGCCAGTTGGATTGTGTGGGTTATTGATTATTAACAACTTTGTTTTAGGAGTAATTATCGATTCAAGGGTTTCTAAACAGGGTATATAATTTGATTTCTGTTTTAAATCTAAATATTTAATTTCACAGCCTATGGCTTTTGGCAGTTCCGATAAAGTCTGAAACTCCGGATACTCTACTATTACTTCATCACCAGGATTTAATATTGAATTAAAAAAAGTAAATAATGCTTCAGTAACGCCAGTAGTAACTAATACGTTTTCCACATTGACATTTTCATAACAAGAAATTATTTCTTTTCTAAGTTCAATAGATCCTCTAGTATCAGGGTTCATTAAATTAATTTTTTTGAGATTATTAATATCTTCATTACAAAGTTCTAATATTTCATTTAATGTAAAATCAACATACCCACTTTCTGCCAAATTATATCTAATAAATTGATTATCAGCCAACCAGTCTTCCATAATTAATTTGTCAATTTTCATACAAGTGCTCCTTTCTTTTTACCGATCAAATCTTTACACTCACAGAATAATCCTTTTAAACCTGATACATCTTGTGTCTTATTAAAAAATTCGATTTCCCGCCGAATATTTTCATCACATTTTGGACAAGAATTAGGCATTCTATCTTTAGAAAGGTTTTCATCGCTTAAACCAACAAAAATACAACCTTCCTGATGTGTTTTTAATATTACTTCAACAACACTCCAAAGGTTTAGCATTCTATATTCGGATTGTAAATATAATTTCTCAAGGTTTGAATCTTCTGATATGAAAACCGGCTCAAATGCTACTCGCGCATTTATCTCGTACTTTTTAGCAACTGAAAATACATATTTTGCACTTTGAACCGCATCATCGACAGCTTCACTTTCTGTTAGAGTTGGTGGTTTAATTAAAAGATAAACCAATAATGTACAACCTGATTCTTTTAGTGTCATAACAGTTTTCTCAAAGTCCTCTTTTGATAAGTTTTTATTTATTACTGTGTTTCTTACATAATCGTTAGCACTTTCAAGTCCAATTCCAAAATCTAATATTTTATTTTTTAGAACTTTTTTACACTCAGCTAATTTTTCAATGGTAACATACTCAGCTCTCGACTCAATAGAAACTCTCTTTATATGAGGAATATCTGCAATCATTTTAAGCAAAGTTACTCTTGTTTGGGGATTAACTTCACTATCATTCAAAAAAGATCCAAGTGTTAGTAAATCAATTTCACCAACATCGTTAAGATCATGTGTTTTTAATGTTCTTTCAAATTGCATTATAATATCATCTTGGGATATGTTGTTACCTGCATTCTTTATAAATCCACAAACAGTACAACCACCATGATTTTGTCGTGCATATTCACATCCTGTAGTTTTCAACACTACCATAAGTCTATTCGTGTTTATACCATTTATGTTAACAGGACTTATTCTACTAAAAGCTGGTTCCATAATTTCTCAATTTATTAAATTATATATTATTAGAAGTTACCAAAGGAATCACCATACTGTGAGTCTATAAGGGAAACATTTTCTTTTGCCACAATTATTTCATTAATAGTGATACTAGTATTATTAATGACTTGATTGACAATCTCTTTAAAGTATGTTATTATTTTATCAATTGTTTCAGACTTAAATAATCTGATACAGTAAACAAAGCTTATAACTATATCATCTTTTGTTTCAACTACGTCTAATATCAAATCAAATTTCGCTACACTTTTAACATGAACTAAATCGTTCTGAGAATTTTGGAAATTATCTTGTAAATCACCTACATTCAAGACATTAAACATAGTATCAAAAATTGGATTTCTGCTAAAATCTCTAGTTATATTTAATTTCTCAACTAAGTCTTCAAACTGATAATCTTGATTTTCGTAAGCTGATAATGTTCTACTTACTAAATCCTTAAGAAAATCGTTAAAGCATAAGTCGTACTTTGGATAATTCCGTAATGGTATTGTATTTACGAATATTCCTATAATTTTTTCCAAATCCGGATGGCTTCGTCCTGCTATAGGTAATCCAACGACTATATCTTGCTGTCCGGTTATTTTTGAAAGTAAGATATTGTATAAGGCTAATAATGTCATGCTAATTGTTGAATTAGACTTTTTACATAATTCTCTGATTTTGGATGTAATAGATTTACCTAATAAAAAACTTACAGTGGCTCCCTCATAGCTCTGTGTTTCTGGTCTAGGAAAGTCATATGGCAAATCAAGTGTAGGAATATTATTGCTAAAAATTTCTAGCCAGTAATCTTCCTGCTTTTTCGTTTCTATATCATTCAGTTTACTATTTTGCCATTCTGAATAATCTTTATATTGTAACCTAGAATATTTAATACTTTTTCTATTTAAAAGATTTATTAAATCTTTCCTTAAGAGCTCCATTGATATTCCATCTGATATGATGTGATGCATATCAACTAATAAATAACATTTACCTTCCTTTTCTTTTATTAACGCAACTCGAAATAATGGAGCTTCATTTAATTTAAATGGCTTAACAAATTGTACGAAAACAGAATCAATTTCCTTGGTATTCTTAATTTCAAATAGATCTATGTCATAAGAAAGATTCTCTACAATTTTTTGCTTTGGATTATCATTATACAATTCAAATGAAATTCTAAAGCTTTCGTGTTTTTGTATAATCTTTTCTACAACAACTTTTAATTCATCAATATTTATATCATTAATAGGAAGTAACTGAGGCATATTATAAGCAGTACTTGATATATCCATCTGTTGAAGAATATATATTCTCTTTTGTGAAGAAGATAAATTATAATATTCCTTTTTCTCAGCACAGGAAATACCAGTATGAACCTTTTTTACTACTTTCTTACTAAGAAAATTTAAAAGATCTCTTTTATTATATTTTATTTCTTCTAAAATATCCGCACTTAAAACACCTTTGGGAGCATTAATTTTTAACTGGCCATTTACATTTTCTATGTATACACCCAAATTATTAAGCTTAGTTACTAAACCTATTACATTATTAATATCTGTTTTCATGTATATATTCTAGCAGGAATTACTTGCCAAACGATTAAAATACTACTAATAAGACAACTAGATAATTACTATGTTTTATTATTAGAAAGTATTTTAGTTTAAAATTTAACTGAGTTTGATACTATATAATCACATTTTCGTACTCTAAATCTTCCAATAAATTATCAGAAGTTTTCATGTTACTTATAATTACTGCAATCTCTTCAATTGTTGAAACTTGAAAAATATCCTTTAATGAAAAAGTAATATTAAATGTCTCATTAATCTTATTTATTAACATTGCGGCTTTAAGAGAATGCCCCCCTATTTCAAAGAAACTTACATTTACACCAATTTCTGTAGTGTTTAGATTTAATATTTCAGCCCAGATTTCGGTAAGTTTCCTTTCTGTATCATTTCTAGGATTAACTAACTTATTTTTAGGTTCTATCGTTATGTTAGGTAGTTGTGCTTTATCAACTTTCCCATTTTTTGTTAAAGGAATATGATCCACTTCCATATAATATGAAGGAACCATATAATCTGGCAACTTATTTAATAAAAATTCTCTTAAATGTAAATCAGCATCAACATTCTGAGATTCCTTAACGTAATATGCACATAGAAACTTATCATCATCAATCTCCGCATCAACCACTACTATATCTTTTATCGAGTCATGTTTTAACAAGTTATTCTCTATTTCTCTCAACTCTATTCTAAAACCTCTCAATTGAACCTGTGAATCTACCCTCCCAAGGTATTCTACTTCTCCATTAAAAAGTACTCTACCTATATCTCCTGTCTTATACATTCTTTCACCTGAATTGAAAGGATTTATAATGAATTTTTCATTGGTTAAATCTTCCCTTCCGATATATCCTAAACTAACACCATTTCCAGCTACATATATTTCACCAGGAATTCCGAATGGTTGAACATGCATGTCACGATTTAAAATATACATTCTTAATCCGGGAATTGGTTTTCCAATATTACATATTCCATTTTTAACATCTTTAGAAGAAATCTTCTTAAATGTTACGTGAACTGTTGTTTCTGTTATCCCATACATATTAACTAATGAAGTACAAGGATATTTTTCCATCCAAGATTCAAGCTTAGAGAAATGTAATTTATCACCCCCAAAGATCACATAACGTATACTTTTCAAATTGTTTACCTGAGTTTTATCTTCATCGATTAAATTATAAAATATAGGTGGGACCTGGCTTAAAACGGTAACACGCTCTTTTTGTAGTAGTCTATAAAAATTACTCATATCTACAGAATTCATTTTATCAACTATAACTAGCTTGCAACCATTAAGTAATGTTCCAAATATTTCCCATACTGAAAAATCAAACGTATGTGAATGAAACAATGTCCATATATCGCTATTATTAAATTCAAATAATGTTTTACAACTTTCTAATAAACTTATAACATTTTTTTGTTGTACTTTAACTCCTTTAGGTTTACCTGTTGACCCGGATGTGTAAATGATATAAGCTACATCGGATGCAGACCAATCTTTCGTATAAACCGGATTTGACTCGTTTTCAGGAAAATTATCAATTGTAATTAATTTCTTATTGAAAACAATATTATGAGAATATTTAGATCTTGTAATAACCATATCAACATTACTATCTTCAAGTATAGTCTGTGTTCGTTCATTAGAGTAAGTGGCATCCAAGGGTAAGTAAGTAGCTCCTGATTTTAGAACAGCTAAAATTGCGATTATAACATCAATAGATTTTTCTAAGTAAACACCCACGATATTTCCTTTACCAACTCCAAATGTAGAAATACTAACTGCCCACTTCTCAGCTTTTGCATTTAACTCTTTATATGTAAGTTGTTGATCTAAATAGGAAACTGCAATTTTATTAGGTACTTTAGTTACTTGCTTTTCAAATAGATTCTGTAAAGTATCCTCTTTTAAGTTTATATTTTTATAATTATTCAGTTTGTTTAAAATTGAAGTTTTCTCATCTTCAGAAATTAATTCTATAGAAGAAATTTTCTTATTTGGATCATCTAATAGTTTATCTAATAAACTTATATAATGACCAATAAATAAGCTTATTGTATTTTCATTAAAATAAAGTTCATTGTATACCAGGATTGCATTTAGACTATTACCTTCTTTTCTAATTTTTATATTAATATCATACTTTCCTAGACCTAAATTTAAATCCTTAATTTCAATTTTTAATCCTTCAACTTGTGGACTTTCCAGAGCTTCTTCGTTAAACTGAAATAAAATGTCGAATAAAGCTGTTCTGCTCATATCCTTTTCCGGATTGAGTTCATTTACCAGTTGTTCAAAAGGTAAGATCTTATACTTATTAGTTTCATTTAAGGTTTTTTTTACATGTTTACAATATTCTGTAAAATTTACACCTTCGTCTAAATAAGTTCTTATTGCAACTAAGTTCGATATAGGTCCTATAATATCTTTTAAAGGTTGAATGTCACGATTATTAAAACTTGTTCCTACAACTATTTCATCATTATTACAGTATTTGTTTAATAAAATGTTAAAAGCAGACAATAAAACAGATTCAATATCTCTCTCATTATCAAAACAAAAGCTCATTATTTTTTTACATATATAATCTGGAATTTTAAAATTACAACCAGCACTTTTATAAACATGTACATTAGCTCTTTTTCTATCTTCTGGCAGCTCCATTACAGGTAATTTACCTTTAAGCTGGTTTTTCCAGTATGGTAGAGATTGTTCTTTAATTTCTTGTATAGAATCTATTTGCCAATTAGTATAATCACGATAATTAATTTTTTTAGCTCCGTAAGTGTCAGTCTTGTCATTAATAGTTTTATTATAATTATTAAATATTTGTTGAGCAAGTAGTTTTAAAGAATAAGTATCAATAATTAAGTGATGTGCAACGATTACAAGAATATACTCAGTATCTGATAAACTATAAACTTTGCTACGAATTAATAAATCTTCTTCCAGATCGAAAGGTTTTTCAAGATATTCTTCAAATAATTTACCAAAATCATATTCTGAAATTGATTCTTGTTCTAAAATAAATTCAATTTCATTTTTTATGTATTGAAATGGTTTATTATTTTCAATCAGTAGTCCTGTTCTTAATATTTTATTTCCCTGTATTTTATTTCGAATACTGTTACATAGAGCTTCATAATTAAGCTTACCATTAATATTAATTATAATTGGAATATTATGGTAAATTGGACCAGAGCTATATAATGTTCCTTTTTCAAAATTATCAATAAACCAGATTCTTTCTTGATGAAAGGATGCTGGAAATATATTTTCTTTATTTATCTCCATAACTAAAGAGTCTGTTTGTAATTTCTATCACTGCTTTTTCATTTAAAAAATCTATATCAGAAATCTTACAGTTTTTATTGTGCTTGATAGTAGATATTATTTGTTTAAAATAGTTTGCAAATCTTTTAATTGTTTTGGCTTTAAATATTTCGGCATAATACTGAAAACTTAGATAAATTACATTCTTATATTCTTTTACATTCAGTGTAATATCAAATCTTCGTGCATTATCTTCCTCAAAATTGACATAGAGATCATCATTTACACTTAGATATTCAGATTCCGACATATTTAACATATTCACTAATACATCAAAAACCGGATTTCTACCGGCTTCTCTTTTTACCTTTAGTTTATCAACTAAATCGTTAAACTGATATTCTTGATTATCTTGAAGTTCAAGAACAGAATTCTTTACTTCATTTATGAATTCCAACAGAGGTTTATCATTATGAAGTTCGGTAATTACTGGTAACGTATTAACGAACATCCCTACTATATTTTCTAAATCGTTATGATTTCTACCTGCTATTGACAATCCAACAATTATTTTATTCTGTCCGGAAAGTTTAGAAATCAAAACACTAAAAATTGATAGGATAGACATACTTAATGTAACATTCTCCTGCGCACTTAATTTCCTAAGAAACTGAGTATCTTCTTCATTTAAAATTACTCCAACAAATCCTCCTTTGTTACTTTCAATTATTGGCCTTTCATAATCAGTAGGAAGTTCCAATTTAACAATATTATTCTTCAGTTTATTTAACCAATATATTTCCTGATCTTGTAGCCGCTTTTTAACCAGATTACTATTTTGCCATTCTGAATAATCATGATATTGTAGATTTAATTTCTTTAACTTTTTATCATTAGTTAATTGTTCGAATTCTCTTTTTAATATTTCGCTTGTGGTGCCATCACCAATTATATGATGCAAATCTGTAAATAAGTAAGATTTATTACTGGTTTTTATATATGCTACTCTAATTAATGGTGCTTTGCCAAGATCAAAAGGTTTTATTAAACTTTTCTGAATTTTATTGATTTCTCCCTCTGCAACTTCATAAATATCAATTTTAATTTCTAATTCATCGTAAGTTTTTAATACCGGTTCGTTATTTACAAGTTGAAAACTACATCGGAAATTTTCGTGTCTTTTTACTATTTCATTTAAAATATTCTCAAGTTTTTCTTGATTTATACTATTTGAGATTGGAATTAAGCTTGAAATATTATATGAAGTAGTTTCCTCATTCATTTTCTGTAACAGGAACATCCTTTTTTGTTGAGCAGAAAGTACATAATATTCTTTCTTTTCGGTAACAGGGATAGAATAATATTGCTGTAAATTTGATTGTTTAATTAAACTAGATATTTGTCTAATTGAACCTGAAGTATATATATCCCTTATATTCAGTTTAACATTAAAATCTTTAAACAATCTAGATATTAAAATTGATGCTTTTAAAGAATGGCCCCCCAGGTCTAAAAAGTTTGAGTTCATGCCGATTTCTTCTTTTGGCACATTTAAAATAACACTCCAGATATTTAATAAGTTAAACTCTATGTCATTTTGAGGTTTGGAATTATCACTATTTCTGTTAATATCATATTCCTTTAACTGCTTTCTTTCAATCTTTCCTGTGTTTGTTAAAGGGAATTTTTCAAGCTGGATAATTCTCTTAGGAATCATATAGTCAGGCATCTGACGACTAATCTTCTGCAATAATTCTGTTTCATTTAATTGTGTTCCAGGCTTAACCACATAAAATGCTACAATTTCTCCTTCGGGTAAATTTATGTTATAATACTCAACAACACTTTTGTAAACCTCTTTTTGCTTGTCGATAATACTTTCAATTTCGCCAAGCTCTACTCTATAACCACGAACTTTAATTTGTGAATCTTTTCGACCAATAAATTCGATAGAACCATCAGCTAACATTCTACCAATATCACCGGTGAAGTAACATCTCTCATTATTATTGGCACTTACTTTGAAAGATGAATGAGTTTTCTCAACATTATTCAAATAACCATTAGCTAGATATTCGCTTTGAAAAACTATTTCCCCTTCAATAAATGGTAATGATCTTTTATCATCATCTAAGTTTATAAAAACTTGTGTTTCATCAACCGGATATCCAACTGGAATTGTTTCTCTTGTTTGGTCGGTTTCTTTATTTAGAAAGTTCTGAACTGTAACAGTTGATTCAGTAGGACCTAATCCATTTATAAAGATGCAATCATCAGGTAAGAAGTTTTTAAAGTTTATAAAATCATTTAAAAGAACAGCTTCACCTCCTAAAACAACTAAACGTAAATTTAAATCACTTTCTTTATCAAATAGCGAAATAAAATATCTATAAACCGTTGGTGTAGAATGATAAATTGTTATTTCAGATTTTTTTACCCAATCTAATAAATTAGTTTTTTCGCCTTCCTTTTTCATATCATAGATATATAAGGACGCTCCATTTAATAATGCTCCATAGATACTCATAACAGCAGCATCAAAACCATAATATGACAACTCGGTAAGTTTATCATGGCTATTTATATGTAATCTGTTTGTGTAGGTTCGAATAAAATGTAATACATTTCTTTGGCTTTGTATTACTCCTTTTGGATTACCTGTTGAACCCGATGTATAAAGAATATATGCTAGTTCATTTTTGTGCTCCTGACATTCATCACTACTAAAATTATAATCAAATGTATCTGAATATATATCAGAGAGATTAATAATTGTTATTTTCTGAGACAAAGAATTATAAATCCTATTTGCGACATCAATATTTTCATTATTTGTAAGTATAACATTTACTGAGGAATCTTTAATTATGTATTCAATTCTATTTAGCGGAAACTCTGGATCTATAGGTATATAGTAATTTTCTGATTTAAGCACTCCAAGCAAACCAATTATCATATCAATACCATGTTCGAATAACAAAGCTATACCTGTACCTTTTTCAAAATAGTTATACCGAATAATTTCAGAAGTTTTTTTAATATCTTGTTTTACTTCACTATAAGTACGTTTTTCGCCATAAAAATCAATTGCAGTATTCTCAGAATATTTATCTGCAATGTCTTCAAACCTTTGAATTATATTATCTTGCTTTTCATTTTTTCTAAAAGGTTCAAATTCTATATTTGGTTTAGGTCTTTCAAGTTTTACTTGCTTTATATCTTTTTTAAGGTCTAAAATCTTAATTGAATTTTTCTGTTCTTCATTTGAAAATGCTAAAAAGTTAAGTAAATCCGAAAATGCTTTCCCCATATTTTCAATAGTGGAACTTTTATAAATTGAGCTGGCATATACCCAGTTTATTTCTAAACAATCTTCATATTCAGTAACAAATAATTCAACTTGAAATTTAATAGATTCATTTTCATTACCGTAAGTTCTATTATTACCAACATTCATTGTTGTTTGAGAATTATGAATCATATTAAAAGCAAAAGGTAAATCAGGATATTGCAAATTCTTTTCTTCAAAAATAGATTCAACCGGATAATTCTGATGCTTAAGTGTTTCGAGCAGATTACTATGTACAGTTCTTATAAAATCCTCAAAAGAATCTAAGTTAGATACATTTATCTTAGAAATAAGTGCATTAATAAAATGACCCGCAACATTTTCAAGTTGGCCATTATCACGTCCGGAGCTTATTATGTTTGATATTATTTCGGCGCTACCTGTAAAATAAGATAGAATAATATTAAATACTGAATATAATATAGTAAATAAAGTTGTTTCATATTTAATAGCTATATTTTGTAATTGAGTTTTTGTTTTTTTATCAAGAATTGAAACAAAACTTCTACCAGAATTCTCATCAAACGCACTTACATAATCCTTCACTAATTCACTAATGTTAAATTCATTATCGAATTTATTATTCCAAAAATTATATGAACTTTTTTGAAATTCTTTTACACGTTTACTATTTACCTGCCACTCTGAATAATCTTTATATTGCAATGATAGTTTAGCTAAATTCTCATTTTTCATTAATTGATTAAACTCTGATTTTAGTAAATCATAAGTGCCACCATCACAAATAATATGATGCATATCGATCAATAAAAAATTTTGCTTCTTTTCAGTTTCAATTAGCTTAATTCGAATTAATGGTTCACCTTCTAAGTTAAATGGTTGGATAAATTCTTTCTTTACTTTATGTAATTCGTTTTCTAAAATCTTAACCTGATCTATATTTATTACTAAATCCTTATCTACTATTTGAGCTGGCTCATCATTAATCATTTTAAACCTTGTTCTAAATATCTCGTGTCTATTTATAAGTTTCTTTAGATTTTTTTGAACATAATTTATATTAGCATCATAGCCTAAATTAATAACATCAGAAATATTATACGAAGTACTATCCAGGTTTAATTGTTGTAATAAATACATTCTTTTTTGAGCAAAGGATAACTTATAATATTCCTTTTTTTCACAAGCATAAATTAGATCATGTTTTTTACCCGAATCTTTGTCCAAGATGCTAATTATCTGCTGTTTATATTTTTTCAATTCCAATAAGATAGAGTTAGGAACTTTATTCTTAGTTAGTTTTAAAACCAGTTCCCCATTATCAGTTGATAGAAAAACTCCCAGTTTTTTTAATTCTATCAATAATTCATTTAATTCCATATACTTATGAACTAAATTTATAATGAATAATAAATTACAAAGCGAATTTTGTTTCTTTTCTGACCTTAAGGTACAAACGTGAATTATCAAATGATTATATTCTTATTTCTTCAGCTCCTTCCTCTTCAATCAATTCATTATCCGATAGATTATTTATTTCTATATAGATTGCTTGGTCTTTAATAGTAGGACGAATAAAGATCTCATTAGCAGGAATTCTAATATTAAAGTTCTTAAAAATCTCTGAAAGCAAGATATTTAATTTTAATGAGTGTCCTCCTAACTCAAAAAAATTATCTTCCGCACCTATTTTATCTGAATCAATTTTTAAAATATTTCCCCAAACTTTTGCCAATGTTTCTTCAATTAAACCTTCAGGTTTAACATAATTTTTGTTTTCATAATGAACAGAAATTTTAAATAATTCTCTATCAACTTTTCCATTTTGATTTAGTGGTATCTCCTCTAATTGCTTATATGTTGATGGAATCATATAATGAGGCAAGCTTTGTGATAATAACACTTTAATCTGAGGTAATGTTTCTTTTAGCTTTACATTATTTAATACCAAAAATGCTCTTAGGATCTTTTCTCCAAAGCTATCGTTAATTGCAACAACTAAAGCTTTTTCAACATCTTGGTGTTTTAGGATACAACTTTCAATCTCGCCTAATTCAATTCTAAAACCTCTAATTTTTACTTGATTATCTTCTCGCCCTTGAAATTCAATATTGGTATCATTTAATAATCTAACACGGTCGCCTGTTTTATACAATTTTTCATTTTTTACAAATGGATTTTCAATGAAGCTATCGTTTGTTAATTCAACTTTATTTATGTAACCTATACCAACGCCTTCGCCTCCTATATATAAATCACCAATGGTGCCAAATGGAACCAAATTAAGTTTTTCATCTAAGATATAAATACTTGTGTTGCCAATTGGTCTTCCGATAGGTAAGCTTGAATAATCTTTATTAATTTTTTTAACCAACATTTCAATCGAAGTAACTGTTGTTTCAGTTGGGCCATATTCATTATAAAAATCATATTCCTTATTAAATTTCTCAGCTAATCCAACTCTACATACATCACCACCTGCAATAACTCTGTTAAAGTAATATTTTGATTCATTAAGTCCTTCTAAGAAAGAAGGAACAGCATGCAAATGAGTTATATTTTTTCTTAATAAGAACCTGGTAAATTCATCTTTATTCAAAATAGATTCTTTACTAACTAAATTAAGATTTGCACCACTAAAGAATGCCAACCATATTTGTTCAACCGAAGCATCAAAACACACTGATGAAAACTGACAAATTTTCTCAGTACTATTTATTTTGAACTCATCTTTTTGGCTTTGTATTAAATTAACAACATTTCTATTATTTATCAGCACTCCTTTTGGTACACCGGAACTGCCTGAAGTGTATATGGTATATACTATATCTTCAGTACTACTTGATATATTTATATTCTCATTATCATAATCTTCCAGATTAATCTCATCAACTACAATAACTTTTCTTTGAGCCACACCATTAGGAATACCATCTGTTTTTATGGCTAAACCTTCTATTTTTAGTAATGATTCAGTGTTAGGTAATATCCCATTATTAGCTATGATCTCTTTTACTATCTCATAAAAAGTAACTTCCCCCTCACCCATACATACCATATCTATATTGGTATCATTTAATAAATCATCATAATTACTTGTTGCATATGGACCACCTGCTATAATTGGAGCTTCATATCCCCATAAGCGAATCAATGAAATCATTTTATGAAAGAAATCCTTATAAAAACTTAAAGTTCTAGTACCAATAACATTAGGTTCAAACTCTTTAATTATTCGTTTTAATTCTAAATTACTATCAAAATCAACTCGAGATTTTATAATCTTGCATTCAACTTGTTTTCCTAGCTTGTTTTTAAGGTATGTTGAAATATACATTAATCCTAAAGGAGGCTCTACAACGTCATATAATATATCGCTATCGTTAGAATAAAACTGGGACAAATCAATGAGTAAAATTTTAAGCGCATCATTATTAGCTGGTTCTTCAGGCACAAAGATTTTCTTTATTTTTTCATTTAAATTATTTACATAAGAATAATCTTCATTTATAAAATTATAATCTTCCAGCTCTTCTATATTGATATTCACAAATTCCAGAAATTCTTGTAATGTATCTATTTTTACAGGTAAGTAACTTCGGTATTTTTGTAATAACTCATCTTCCGTAAGAACTTTCATTTGATATGGAAGAACTTTAAGAAGACGTTCCTTTAGCAAGAAATAATTATTTAAAAACTCTGTTTGATATATTAGTGTAAATTCATCTTCAAAAGGCAAAGTTTCAGGTAATTCGTGATAAGCTAAATTTATTGATCTATTGATTACATCTTTAGATATCCCATTTTTTAATGCGATCTTTTCCATATCGGTATTCGGGTATATTTTTAATATGTGAACATATGGAAAGTGTAACCATTTAATACTTTTAATAAAATTTAAAGTGTCTAACGCTTCTGCTGTTGTTTCGCCAGGAAATCCATGCATAGTAAAAAGTTCAAGAATAACTTCAGGATACTTTGAACTAATATATTCTACATTCTCTTTAAATCGTTCAACATTTAAATTTTTTCCAATAAGTTTTTGTAATCTTTTCGATGTAGTTTCTAGAGCAAGTGCAAAACTAACTGTACCTGCCGCTACCATTAAATCAATATATTCTTTGGTTAGAATATCTCCTCTTAACCCATTTGGAAAATACAGTTGTAGCTTTAAATTGTTATCGACAATTAATTGGAAAAATCTTTTACTATTCTTTATATCTAAATTGAATATATCATCAACAATTACAAATCTTCGTACCCCGATTTCATAATAAAGCATTAATTCATTAAAAATATGCTCTGCTGATCTTGTAATATGACCTTTTGGCCATATTTTATGACAATATGCACATTTGTATGGACAACCTCTTGAACATTGTAATACTATACTATTTTTAACCATTGCTTGTCCAATATGTTGATTATACTTTTCATAATCAACTAAAGATCTATTTGGAATCGGATGATTATCCAAATCTTCAATTTGCTTTCTTACAGAACTTTTACAAATTTCCACAGGAGCATAATTATCTCCTTTTAATAAAGTAAATGATTTATCTTCTAAAGATTTATTGTCTGTTAATAAAATTGATGTCTGTGTATCATTTAGCACATTTCTAATTCTTTGGATTGGATACTCTGGTTCGATTGGTAAATATGCTGCTCCAGACTTTAAAACTCCTAAAATACTTATGATCTGATTTAACGATCTATCTTGCATTACTCCTACAAAATGATTTTTTCGTATCCCTTTTTCATACAAATATCTTGATAATCGATTCGCACTATCATTTAGCTGCTTATATGTTATATTCTGATCATTTAAGGTAATGGCTGTTCTATTCTGATTCTTAACTACTGTTTCTTCAAATATATTTATTAGACTTTTGTCATCACTGAATTTTCTATTTGTATTATTAATCTTATACAGTAATTCTTTCTTATCAGCCTCATCTAAGATATCTATTTCACTAATTAAGCCATCCGGATAAATACATATTTGCTCTATTATACGTTTGTAATATTTTACAATTCTTTCAATTGTTTGGGGTGCAAATAAATTTGTATTATATTCCAATATTACCAGAATATCACTTCCTTTATCAATTGCATTCCACACCATGTCAAATTTTATTTCACCTTTTTCATGATCTATTAGATCAGCCTTAGGTAAAAACTCTGCCGAAACATATTCAGCAATAGTCCAAGCAAACATGATATCAAAAACAGGATTTCTTCCTGCATTTCTTTCTACCGAAAGTTCTTCAATTAAATTTTCGAACTGGTAATCCTGATTCACAAAAGCTGATATAGTAGATGATTTAATTTCTGATAAATACTCTTTTATAGTCTTATTTTTATCCGGATAACTTCTTATCGCTAGTGTATTAACAAAATTACCTACAATGTTTTCTAAATCTACATGTCTTCTGCCAGCAACGGGAGTACCTACTATAATATCATTTTGATTACTTAATTTGGATAACAATATTTTTAGCGCAGCTAGCAACAACATATACAATGTCATATCCTGTTGCACAGCTATTTTTCTAACACCATTGGTATTTGCTTCACCTAAAAGAAATTTAACGGAAGCACCATCAAATGTTTGTATTAAAGGTCTTTTATAATCTGTTGGTAATTGCAAAACAGGAAGTTCTCCTGAAAGAACATTTAACCAATAGCTCTCCTGCAATTTAGCCTTTTTAATTTGCTTATCGCTATTTTGCCAATCTGAGTAATCTTTATACTGCAATTTTAATTCGGGTAACTCTATTCCAGAGTATAAATTGATGAACTCCGACTCTAATATTTCTTGTGATATTCCATCACAAATTATATGATGCATATCTAAAAGTACCAGGTTTTCGTTATTTTCAGATTTTACAACAACTCCTCTTATTAACGGTGGTGAATTTAACTTAAATGGTTTTATAAAATCCTTCTTTATTTCATCAATATTTACCCTATTAAGATCCTTACAATCAATATATTGAACATTAAAATCAACATTTTCATAAATCTTTTGCACCGGTTCTTCATTCAATAATTCAAACCCAGTGCGCAGTACTTCATGTCTTTTAATAATTTTTTTAAATATTGATTCAATCCTCTGAATTTTAAAGTCACTATTCATTCTAAACTCCTGTGTCATATTGTATGTAATACTTTCAGGATTCATATTATGAATGATAAATAACCTTTTTTGGGCAGATGACAGGGTGTAAAATTCTTTTTTATTTGTTCTATTTATGGAGTAATAATCTTCTTTCTTAGCTCTGGTTATCAACTCCACCTGATTCTTAATTTTTTGATTTTCAAAAATATCACGAAGCGAGATACTTACACCAAATTTCTTTTGAATATTTGCTATTAAAACTGTAGCACTCAAGGAATGCCCTCCAAGTTCGAAGAAGGATTTTCTACTGCTAATTTCTTTCTGAGATATACCTAAAACTTCAGCCCATATATTGGCAAGTAACCTTTCTTTATAACTTAGTGCTTCATTTTGCTTTTCTTCAATAATTTTTGGTTCAGGTAAACGATTTCTATCAATTTTACCACTTGTCGTTATTGGTATTTTATTAATTCCCACAAAGTAATCCGGAATCATGTATTTGGGAAGACTTAACATTAGTTCTTCCTTGATATCATTTAAATTTGTTCTATCAAATATACCTTCTGCCTTGTGCGTAATCCATACGGCAGTATCATAATACTCTCCGATATTTTTATCTATATTAATCTTTAATGGTGTATGTCCACCTTTAATTATATATATGTCTGAAGATGAAAATGTCTCTCCGGTCCATTTTTCCCAATCTTCAACAGTTGCTTTAATATATTGCGAATTTTCACAAAACCTAACAACTTCTCCACCCATTTTTTTATGTACTCTAAACCATGGATCAAATATATCACCTTTGTCATTTAATTTTTTGTAATAATTTTTCAGGTCTAGTAAAGGGAATTTAGACTTCAAAGCTGGTCTTACAGGAATTAAAACTCTTTCATAATTAAAAGTTTTAGCAATATTTTGCATACATTTAATTATCTCATAACTTAATCCTACATTTCTGTATTTTTCACTCACAACTCCAACAAGAGTGAACAAAGTATTCGCATTGTTATTTGGTTCCAATCCCATTTCCAAAGCCCTACTCCAACTGGAAGGTAAATTGTTTTTTGTTTTATCCCAGTAAATCGGGATTGTATTTCCTGCAGCAACTAATTCTCCATTACTGCTTAAAATACCAAACTGAAATGAACTATATTCTTTATATAATCTTTTCCAGTATTTTTTTAAGTATATATCTTTCTTTAAAAAAATCGGCCATGTCGAAGCGTGTAATTGTTCAATGGAATCTTCCAGAGAAGGGCATTGCTCAACCGTGCTTATATAATACTTATTGTCCTTTAATGTGAATTCTTTTCCAATCTTTTGAACGTAGGTAATTAATTGCTCTATATTGTTAATTTCTCTTTTTACTACTAAACATTTTTTTACATTTTGAAATTTATTGATAGCTAATTCTATCTCCTTAATCTCAATTCTTTGCCCCCTAATTTTAACCTGGTCATCTATACGACCTGCAAATTCAATATTTCCGTCCGGAAGCCATCTGGCTATATCTCCGGTTTTATATACTATTTTCGTATTATCAAGTATATTTACAAATTTTGCGTTAGTTAACTCCGGATCATTTAAATATCCATCTGAAATCCCATCTCCAGTGATACATAGTTCTCCATATACTCCAATTGGCACAATCTGATCGTCCTTTAAAATATAGATTTGCGTATTTTCAATTGGCTTTCCAATTGGCACTTTGGTCTGATCTTTCTTAATCTGTTCTAATAAAAATTTAGTTGAAGTAATTGTAGTTTCCGTAGGTCCATACAAATTATATAATTTATATTCATTAAAATATTGTGTAGCTAATGCAATATCACATTCTTCTCCACCTACTATTAAGCGTTTAATCTCCTTACAACCATGTACATCGACACTTTTCAAATATGCAGGTACTGTATCTAAATGAGAAATAGAGTTTTTTATAATATATTTTTTAAACCTAAGAGGATCAAACAAAATTTCCTTTTCAACTAATACTAAACTAAGGCCATTTAAAATGGGTAATAGAATTTGCTCAATCGAAGCATCAAAGCTTGAATTAGAAAACTGAAGAATACGTTCATCTTTTGAAAAACTAAACTCATTGGTTTGACTTAATATTAGGTTTATGATACTATTTTGTTTAACTATTACTCCTTTGGGATTACCTGTGGTACCTGATGTATAAATAATGTAAGCATATTTATTTACTAATGGTGCTACATTTTTATAATTACTTGACTTTCCGGCAAGTTCTTTATTTATATGGATACTTTCTATCTCTAAATCATTAGTAAAATGATACCGATCAGCAATTAATAGAGACATTCCGGTATCTTTGATAATATATGAAACTCTCTTTTTAGGAAGCTCTGGATCAATTGGTACATAAACAAATCCAGATTTAAAAATTGCTAACATTGATATTACTAATTCGGCTGATCTTTCGACCTTTACACCAATTACACCTTCTTTAACTTTAGTTTTACTATTAATAATATAAGATAAATTAGCCACTAAAGAATGTAATTTTTTAAATGTAATATATTCGTCATTTAATATCAGGGCAATACGATCCGGATACTTTTTACATTCATTTTCAAACAACTGATATATACCTTCCTTTTCATATTCGGTTTGTTTAGAACAATTAAACTCATATAATATCTTGCGCTTTTCTTTTTTTCCTAACAAATTTATTTGTGATATAAATTTGTTCAAATCCATTAATTGATTTATTATGTTTTTAAAATAACTAATATATCGTTCTATTGTCTTAGGGGTAAAAAGATTAGTTTTATATTCGATATTAATTAGTATTTGTTCGTTTAAATCAAATACAGTAAATGTAATGTCAAATGGAGCAGTAGTTTGCTCGTGTATATATTTATCTTCACTAACAATTTTGGATACTTCTATGTCATAATCCTTTTGATTAAGAACATTCAGCATAACATTAAACAAGGGATTTCTAGTTGTTTCTCTATGATCTGTAACTTTCTCAACCAGATGTTCAAATTGGTATTCTTTATTATCGAAAGCATTAATTACGTTTATTTTTACTTGTTCAATAAATTCATTTAATGAAAATTCATTCGGTATTTTATTCCTTATAGCCAGCGTGTTAATAAAATTCCCTACAACCGTTTCAAAGTCTACATGATCCCTTGTAATAACCGGAGTTCCGATTACAATATCATTTTGACCGGACAGTTTTGCAAGTAAGATATTAAAAATGGATAACATACTCATAAATAGAGTAATTTCCTTTTCTTGAATTATATTCTTAATAATTCCGGTTTCATTTTGATCTAAACTAAAGAAAACTTTTGCTCCGCCTTGAGAGTCTTGAAGATTGTATGAAAAGTCATATGGTAATATTAATTCTTCAGGCGCTACATTAAACCTTTTTAACCAATAATTTTCTTGCTTTTTTATTTCTTGTTGGTACTCCGCAGTACTCTGCCATTTCGCGAAATCCTTATATTGAATTTTTAAAGGTTTTAATGAATTTTTATTTAAAAGGTTAAAAAAATCATTTATTAAGATATTGTTTGTTACTCCATCGCTTATAATATGATGCATATCTATAAAAAGAATAGAGTCCAAATCTTCGATTCTAAATATGGTAGCTCTTAAAAGTGGTGCTTTTGATAAATTAAATGTTACTGTATTTTCCTTTTTAATATTTTCTACTTCATCAAATGTTATATATTTTTCTTTGACTTCAAACTCTAATTCATTATGAATTAGTTGCACAATTTCGTTATTGATTATTCTAAAACTTGTTTTTAAGCTTTCGTGATGTGATATAAGATCTTTAAAAATATCTTCTATATCAGATGTCTTTAATTTACCCGAAACATTAAAAGTTGCAGGCATATTCTGTGATGTACTCTCTGAATTAATTTGTTGAATTAAAAACATTCGCTTCTGAGCTGAAGAGACAGGATAGTATTCTCTTTTTTCAACGTTCTTTATATTAAAATCATTAGCTTTTTCCTTAACATCGTTTAAAAACAAAATGATTTCTCTTTTATGTTTTTTAAGTTCTAAGAGTAAATCATCGGTTAATATATTATCACCTTTAATAAATAAATCCAGTTCACCTGATGGAGAAACTGACATATTTATTCCATGTTTTTTAAGTTTTGAAATTATATCTAGTACACTCATAACAAACTATTTCAACCTTATATTTATTGAATATACCACAACCATTTTAGGCTAGATAAAAACTAAGTAAAATATAAATTATTAATAATTAAAGAATTAAAAATGAAGTGTTGTTTCAACTAATAATATTTTTATTTATAAGCCATCTTTTAATAAAACGTTGGTATTCTTTAGTAAGTTTTGGAAACATTCCTTCAATTCTATTATTGCTGGTATATGTTATATTATGATCAGCATTTTTGAAAATTTTTACTTCAATGTTTTTAAGATTAAATGACCGTATTTTCTTAATATTTTCTAATGGATTTACCAACGTGTCATTGCTTCCCCAAAATACTAAAGCCGGAATATTCATATTTTTCCAAAAAGGATCAAACTTTGTTATTCTACCTTTCCATGCCCAACTATCAAATTCATTTTCTGGAATTTTAATATTTTCAAACAAAGCTGTTTCATTCATGAAACCATATATTTTCGCATTATTTTTAATATATGTTTCTACTTCATTATGCTTTGCTCCATTAAAAATTAATTTTTCTACATTTTTATGTGACTGTATAACAACATCACAATCTTTTTCCGAGAATCCCTTTTCTTTTATCCTAATGCTATCTTGATATATTGCAGATTCAGTTAAACTTATAATTTCCGGCGATTTAGCAATCATAAATGATGGAATTTCAGATCTACTACTTATCATAGGTAATATAGAAGCTCCTTGACTAAATCCCCAAATTCCTATACGTTCTTTATCCACATCATTCCTGGATCTTAAATATTTCAAACAAGCAATTGCATCATCGATTAAATCATTAAATGTTATTGATTTATAATTGCCTGTAGATTTACCATTTCCTCTTTTATCAAAAGTTAAAACAATAAATCCCAGTTTTTTATATATTTTAGCCTCGCTAATATATTGATTTGCCAAATTTGTATGAGACCCATGTAACATTAATATAGCTGGGCATTTTAGGATTTTCTCAGGTTTTATAATTTGACTAAACAGTTTATCATTCTTATTGGAAATAAAAATCTCTTCAAAACTGCACTCCTGAAGATAATTTTCATTTACATTTTTATTTACTTCAAATTCAATTTCTAAATCGGAAGATGAATTATCTGATGATACCTTTCCTAAAATATTATTTTCATTTACTATTCCTTTAAAAACCAATTTAGTATCACCTGGTTGAATATTAAAATGAATTATACCATCTTTTAATTCCAAATATTCTATAACCAAACAATTAATTAAGATCTCGTCACAATTAAAATAGCTCTTATTATTATCAATTAATATAGAAATATTAACAGAATCAATCTTACTAACCATTTTCCCTTTCCATAACCCATTTATTTGATTTCTTTCTTCAAAGGCCATTCTAATCTTTTTTTCTAATTCTTAAAGAATTATCCGGATTTTAAATACTTAATTCCAATTCAATTTCCAGGTTCTTACATTCATCTATATAACCGTTTTTAAAATCCATAATATTAGGGACTGCATTTTTTTGTAAGTCTGACCATCGTTTATCTGCTTCTACTACCTCCTGCAAATAGTAAGGATTTGGAATATTAAGCTTTTTACAATGATTTACAAATCTTGCTACTCGATTATAAATGTCTTCTCTGGAAGGAGTTGTGTCCAGTTGATAAGTTTTAAATAATAGATATTTATTCATCTCATCCGGATACACCGAATATTTTTTAAACTGCATATCCCATGCATTAGAAAAAGACTGCCCTGAATTAAAATATCTAAAAGGATTACATTCAACTTCATATAAGTAATCTCGTAATTCTTCGATTAAATCTAATGTCTGAATAAAATCACTTTCTTGCTCGCCCGGATGTCCGACAATCCAGTAAGTGGAAGTTTTAACACCCGCTTTAGCCAGGTTTATTATTGTTGATTTAACTTGATCCATACTAACTTTTTTATCCATCAGATCTAAAACTTTTTGAGACCCGCTTTCAATTCCAAGCCTTGCCCTATAAAAGCCCCCCTTTCTCCATTGAAATACTTTATTATAATTACATGAGTATTTATCAACTCGTAGGTATGCATCAAAATAAAATACTCCCGTATGTTTTATAAGGCTTTCTGTTAAATCATTAAGTACAGGATTAATTAATGAATCGGCCATTAAAAATAATTGTGTATTATATTCTTTCTGAATATGTTCAAAATCATTAATAATTACATCAATAGACCTTTTTCGGAATTTTCCCCAATTAATTGTTTCTGAGCAAAAACTACACTGAAATGGACAACTTCTTGAAGTATAAACTGGCATATAAGGATAAAATCCCAAATCGTTCACACTATAATTCTGAGCAAGTGGCAAATTAATATTAACTCTCTCATTATCTATGTCACTTGACATATATACTCTTTGATCTTTTTTTAAATTACCATTTAAAATCTTTGTAAAAAGAATTTCACCTTCACCAATAACAATTTTATCAATGTAATCTGTCTCGTTAACGAATTTTTTAAAATTGGGAGTATCAACAATTAGTTCTTGCGAGAAAACAGGTCCTCCCATAACTGTTTTAATCTCAGGAAATCTAGATTTAACCAATTTAAACGCAAACATTGATGCCGGAAGCGTTCCTCTAAAAACCGAAAGACCAAATATATCTACCTTTTTATCTATTATACTGATTATAAAATCTTCAAGTTTAATATAAAAGTTTTTTACAATTGAATTTAAATCAGTTATTAATTTATCACTAATTTTAAAATAAAAATTACTTTCAATTAATAAACCAACCATATTATTAAACGCATTAAAATTTAAACCTTGCCGGTTAAGCTCAAGCATTAAATGATTATTTAGTACATCATTTCCAACGTTATAAACATTACCTAATTTCTGCTTGGGAATCCATTTTTTAATAGTCTTTATATAATCCTTATAGATATTATCAAATTCTCCTTGAATGTTACAATCAAATATTTCGACCTTATGTCCATCTTTTTCTAAATAGTCTTGTAAACATTTCAAACCAAAAGGAGGAACCAATGGAGCCCAGAATGGCATTAATCCAAGTGTTATATTCTTTTTCGTACTCATTACTAGTTATAATTAAATAGAGAAACGATTAGATTGTAATTTTCTTACCAGCTGACATTTCTTCCTCTACCAAACCTACATTCTTAATCATATCGATTAGTACCGCAATTTTTCGAATGGTAGTAGCAACGAATATATCAGAAATAAGTATTTTAATATCAAAGGTGTTATTTATTTGATTTATAAGAATATTTGCTTTTACGGAATGTCCGCCAAGTTCAAAGAAATCAGCATCAATACTAATCTTATTATCAGAAATACCTAATATATTGGACCATATTGTAACCAGTTGAGCTTCTAACTCTGTTGTAGGTGGTATATATTCAATTGTATCTTCAATATTTATCTCTGGCAATGCAGTTTTATCAACCTTTCCATTTTTGTTTAAAGAAATATTTTCAATTTCTTTGAAATACTGAGGAATCATGTACTCAGGAATAACATCTTTTAATTCCTCCTTTATATCATTTGAATCTATTTCATAATCTGTAACATAGTAAGCACATAAATATTGCATGTTTAAATTATCCGTTTTTACAATTACAATAGCATCTGATATACGATCCAGTGATTTTAAAACAGACTCGATTTCTCCTAATTCAATACGATAACCTCTAATTTTAACCTGAAAATCATTTCTACCGATAAATTCTAAACTGCCATTTGGTAACATTCGAGCTAAATCTCCTGTTTTATATAGTTTTTCATTATCAACAAAAGGATTTTTAATATAACATGTATTAGTTAATATCAGATTATTCAAATAACCTTCCGTTATACATTCTCCACCTATATATAATTCACCAACCATACCTTTTGGTAAAGGATTTAAATCCTCATTTAAAATGTAAACTTTAGTATTTGGAAATGGATTACCAATTGGAACATTGGTGTTCTTATCTGTTTCAGTATTATATTTATGGATAATACACCCTACAGTAGCCTCAGTTGGGCCATACTCATTAAATATTTCTATCCTATTGGCAAATAAATCAATTATATTATGTGCCAATTGTGTTTCTAGTTGTTCTCCTCCTATTACTATTGTTTTTACTCTACTCTTATTGATTATATCACTCAAACCTTGATTGTCTCTAATAAGCTTTAAATGTGAAGGCGTTAATTTAATTACATCCACTTTATTATCCGATAGTACTTTCTCAATATCCGCTTCTTCGTAAATTACTAATTTACTACCATTTATCAAAGGAGTAAAAATTGATGTGATGGTTAAATCAAAAGTCAATGATGTATATAACGGGAAATTAGATTCCTTTTGTTTACAATAAAACTTATTAGCACTCCAAATGTAATTAACCAAGTTCTTATGATTAACCAAAACTCCTTTGGGATTTCCTGTAGTTCCTGATGTATAAATGCAATAAGCGATATTATACGTAAATCCCTCGGGTAAGTTTTCTTTATAGCTTAAAAGCTTTTCGTTATTTAAATTTTCATAAAAATCATTTATCTCAAAAATCTTTATTTTACTATAACTATCCTTATTAAAAGCAATTCCAGGAATTTCAATTAACTGCTTTTCTGTAGGGAAACTTCCCTTATTTTCAAGGATTGTTGAAACTACCTGTGCAAAGGTCTTCTCACCTTCTCCAAAAACAACCAAATCAACGTTTAAGTTTTTAAGTACTTCATCATAATTACTAGTTGGATAAGGACCTCCTGCGATTAATATCCCTTTATAATATTTCCTAATATTTTCAACTGTTTCGTTAAAATATAGTTTATAATAAACTAAGGACCTACAACCTACAATATCCGGTTTGAATTCTTCAATTATTTCTTGCAATTCAGAATGACTATCAAAATCAACCCGTGATTTTATAATTTTACAATTAACTTTATTATTAAATTCTTTATTAATGTATGTTGCCAGATACATTAAGCCCAATGGAGGCTCAATTACATCATAAATATCCTGAGAATCTTTTGAAAAATATAATGATAAATCTATTAAAAGTATTTTAAGTCTATCATTGGATTTAACATCATGTGAAAAATGAGCTTTAATTTTTGAGTTTAAGTCAATTGTTTTATTACTTTCAGAATTATTCTCATCTAATTCTATTTCATCTTTAAGTCCTATAAAATTCAATAATTCTTCAAATGTGCTAATATTAACAGGTAGATAACTGTTATATTTTTGAACTAATTCATCTTTCGTTAATACCTTTAATTGATATGGCAATACTTTTTTAAGTCTCTCTTTAGAAAGAAAGTATTCATTAAGAAATATTGATTGATACTTTTTTGTAAATGATTCATTAAACGGCAAAGTTAAAGGTAATGCATGATGAGGAAGATGTTCTGACATTGAAATAGATTTCTCAGAAATACCATTTTCCAATGCCATTTTATGCATATCTGTATTTTTATAAATCTTTAAAATATTGATATAAGGAAAATGTATCCATTTAATACTTTGAATAAAATTTAATGTCATTAGAGCTTCCTCTTCTGTTTCAGTTGGGAATCCATGCATTGTCATTAGTTCAATAATAACCTGAGGATAGGTTTTACTAATATATTCAAGATTATCTTTTAATTTTTGTAAATCAATATTTTTATTTATAAGCTTTTGTAATCGTGGAGACGCGGTTTCAAGAGCTAAAGCAAAATTTACAACACCTGCTTTTACCATCAAATCAATGTACTCTTTAGTTAAGATATCTCCTCTTAATCCGTTAGGGAAAAAAAAGTTTACTTTTAATCCATTTTCAATAATCAGTTCAAAAAATCGCTTACTGTTTTGAACATTTAAATTAAAAATATCATCAACAAATGAGAATCTTTTAATTCCCATTTTATAGTAAAGATTAACTTCTTCGAATATATTATCAGCAGATCTAAATACATGCTTTTTAGACCAAACTTTATGACAATATGCACATTTAAAAGGACAACCTCTGGTTGCTTGAATTGAAATGCTATTTTTCACCATAGCTTGTCCTATATATTGAGTATAATAGTTATAATCAACTAAAGAACGGTTAGGCATAGGTAAAGAATCAAATTCTTTAATTGGATCTCTATTTATTGTTTTTACAATATTATCGGTATCAAGAATATTCTGAATTTTTCTCTCTCGAATTATTTTCTTCGAAGCTATAATCAATGATAATTGAGAATCAGTTACAATAGTACGAAGTCTTTTTTCAGGTATATCGGTATCCAAGGGTAAATAAACACAGTTTAGTTTAAGTATTCCCAGTATTGCAACTATTGTATCGATTGATCGTTCCATCATAACACCGACCATCTCACCTTCGTTGATATTTTTATATTTAAGAAATGCAGCAAATTTATCTGACACTTCTCCAAGTTCTTTATATGTCAGAGTTTCTTTATGCATTTGCAATGCTATATCGGAAGGAGTTTCTTCTACCTGATTATTAAATAAATCAATAATGGTCTTATCGTAGGGAAAATACGATTTTGTTCGGTTAAGGTCAAAAACTATCCGTTCTTTTTCTTCAGAAGTAAGCAGATCAACCTGTCCTAAAGTCAACTCATCATCTCGAACAATCTGATTAGAAAGATTTTTAAAGAAACTCCCAAATCTATCAATAGTATCTGAATTAAATAAATCAGTTGAATATTCAAAGTTTAATAAGATTTGGTTACCGTAATCATACACATTTAGTCTTAAATCAAACTTAGAGTGTCCCTTTATATGGTTGTTTATTGTATTATGATCAGATTTTTTAATTTCAGTTTCTTTGGTATTTTGTAAAGCAAATACAACATCAAATAAGGGATTTCTATTGGTATTTTTTGTTATGGTTAATTTATCTAACAACTCCTCCAGAGGATACTCTTGGTTTTCAAAGGCTTCCACTGTTAAAGTCTTGATTTCTTTAAGGTAATCTTTAATCTTCTTATTTCCATCCGGGAAACTTCTTAAAGCCATTGTATTAACAAACATTCCAACAACTCCCGCAAAATCAACATGAGGTCTGGCTTCATTTGTAGTTCCAATAATAATATCATTTTGTCCGGATATCTTTGACAATAGTATCTTAAATGTTGCTAACATTATCATGTATAATGTTAATCCATTTCTTGATATATATGCCTTTACATTTTGAGTTTCACCTATCGATAGTGCATAGGAAACCGTAGCTCCTTCGAAATTTATATTCGCGCTGCGAGAATAATCAGTTGGCAGGTCTAATGAAGGTAATTCGCCAGCTAATTTTTGTAACCAATATTTCTCACTTTGGAGCTTCTTATCATGTTGCTGTTTACTTTTTCGCCATTCAGAAAAGTCAGTATATTGCAAATTACGTGAAGCCAATTTTTTCCCTTCATACAATTTTATAAAATCTTCAGTTAGTATTGAGTGTGATATACCATCGCAAATGATGTGGTGCATATCAATAAACAAAAGTGATCTGTTCGTATTTGTTTTTATCAAACTACTTCTAACTAATGGAGCTTTATCCATTTCAAAAGGTTTTAATAAAGTATGCTGAATATTATTAATTTCTTCTTCTTGAATATATAACTCGTTCAAAGTAAAATTGATATTTTCATTAATTATTTGAACTATGGAATCACCCACCATTCTGTAAGATGACCTTAAAATATCGTGATGATTAATCAGAATTGAAAATAATTCTTCGATTTTATCCTTGTCAAGGCCATCAGGTAATGGAATGAAAAAGGGCATATTATATGCAACATTATTAGATAACTGTTGCAATAAATACATTCTGGTTTGCGGAGAAGTTAATGAATAATATTCCTTTTTTTCACTTTTTTTTATATTAGCAAATGAATTTTGCCTATTATACTTAACTAGAAATTCAATTAATTCTTTCTTATTATCTCTAATTAATTCTATTAACTCCTTCGTTATTTTTTCCTTATCACCTTTCAGTTTTATTTGATTTTCACTTAATCCAATTTTAATTCCTTTCTGATTGAGGTGATCTACCAGTTCGAAGATATTCATTTTCTATTTATTAATTATTAATTCAGATTAAGCTTATCTTTTAATTATTCTTTGAACAGTAAGAAAATAAGCCTTCAATATTTATTAATTTGATTATCTTTTATTTACAAATTACACTATACTAAAATCTAAGAAAGTAAGGTGGTATCAGATTAATTAAATAATAATTTCAACTTCCTCATTAACTTCATCGTCTTCTTCAATATTTTGGAGTAATTGAATCAGTTTTGAAATTGTTTTTATGTTAGGGTTTTCAAAGAAATCTCCAAGTCGGATTTCTATATTGAATTCTTTATATATCATTGAAGTAATTTGAATTGCATTTAAGCTATGTCCTCCAATTTCAAAAAAGTCGTCGTATATGCCTATTTTATCAAGTGCAAGAACTTCTTCCCAAATTTTAGTTAATTTTTTTTCTACATTGGTTTGTGGTTCGACATAGCTATTACTTTCAAGCTTAAAGTCTTTTAAATTTGCCAACTGCCTCCTGTCAGCCTTTCCATTTGTATTTAATGGTATTTTATCCAGTTGAATAAAAAAAGTTGGAACCATGTAAGCTGGTAATTTTTTTGAGATTTCCGATATAATAACACTGGTGTCTATTTTATTTTTATTCGATACAGTATAAGCCACCAGTTTTTTATTTCCCGAGTTATCATCTATTGCTATTACAACACTTTCTTTAATATCATCCAATTGATTAAGTACCGATTCTATTTCTCCCAGTTCAACTCTAAATCCTCGTATTTTTATTTGATCATCTATTCTACCCAAAAATTCTATATCGCCACTTGGAAGCCATCTTGCTATGTCGCCAGTTTTATAAATTCTAACTGCATCCTTAGGGTTATCTTTTTCAGAATAAATTTTACCACGTTCTTTATTCCATATTATAAATTTATCTTTTGTCAGAGAATTATTCTGATAATACCCTCGTGCTAAACCGACACCACCTATATGTAATTCTCCGGGGATACCAACAGGTTGTAATTTGTGGTTATTATTTAAAATAAAAAGATTAATATTATCAATAGGTTTACCGATTGGAATTGTATCTACTTTTTCATCCCTGGTGCAATTATAATATGAAACGTCAACTGTCGCCTCGGTAGGACCATAAAGGTTTACTAAATTAACTTTTAAGTTTTTAAATAATTCATTAAAAAATAAAACACTATTTGCCGATAAGGCTTCACCACTAGCAAATACCTGTATTAAACTTTTTAGATTGTCTACGTCTACATTATGATCCTTAATATACTGTAAAAAAACATTTAACATAGAAGGCACAAAATGTATTTTTGTTACTTCTTTTTTAGTTATTGTCTCAATTATTCTATTTGGATCTTTTTCTTCATTTTTGTCTAATAAAACCAATGATGCCCCATAAAAACTCCACCAAAATAGTTCCCATACTGAAACATCAAAACCTATTGAAGTCTTTTGAATCAAAATATCCGTTGGAGAAGCATTATATTTTTTTTGCATCCAGTTAATTCTGTTTATTACAGAATGATGTTCTATCATAACTCCTTTAGGTTTTCCTGTAGAACCCGATGTATAAATAACATATGCTATATTGTTGGAGTTAGCCTGATTAAATTCTTTTAATCCAGGTTTTTCATAAGAAAAACTATCTATGAATATCAAATCTGTACCCGTTTCTTCGAACTTATCCTTTAAATGAATTTTTGTTATAACAAGGTTACATCCACTATCTGATAGCATTATTGATATTCTTTCATCAGGATAATCTGGAATAATAGGTAAATAAGCAGCTCCTGACTTTAAGATTCCATAAATACAGATCATCATTTCTATTGATCTATCCATACTAACTCCTACTAGCTTTTCAGGCCCAATTCCACAATGTCGAAGATATTCTGCTAATTCATTTGCTTTAGCATTTAATTCTTTATATGTTATTCTTTCATCTTTATAGATTAAAGCAATCTTATTAGGAGTTTTTAAAACCTGCTCTTCAAATAAATAATGGATACATTTCTCTTTAGGATAATTAACTTTTGTATTGTTGAAATTACCTAAAATCTGACCCTTTTCTTCTTTTGTCAATATATCCAGTTCATTTATAATAATATCTTTATTCTCAACTACACTTGTAACTATCTTGTTAAAATGCTTTAATATTCTTTTAACCGTATCTCTATAAAATAAATCGGTATCGTAAATTATAGAAAGTTTTATTTCATTATTATTATGATGAAATATGAAATCCAAATCAAATGTACTTTTTATATTATTGCTGCTGTTTTTAAAAGGTTTCAAACTTAAATGATTGCTATTACTTGTTTCATTTTCATAAACAAAATCTCGATCACTATTATATAATACAATTACATCAAAAAATGCAGATCCTACCGAATTTCTTTCTGTAGATAATTCCTCAACTAATTTACTAAATGGATATTCCTGGTGATTATATGCTTCTTGAGTATTATCTCTAACACTATTTAAAAATTGCTCAAAAGTTTTATTTCGATCAACTTTATTTCTTAAAGTCAACATATTTACATAATATCCAATTTGATCTCTTAAATTATAATTTTGTCTACCTGATACAGGAGTTCCAATTATTATATCATTTTGGTCTGTATATTTATAAAGTAATATTTTCACTAATGAAAGTAGTGTCATAAATGGAGTAGAATAATTGCTTTTACTGATATCAAGTAAACTATCCACCTGGTATTTGGATAGAGTCAGGCTTACAAGATCTGCTCCATGTGATTTGCTTTTTGTCCTACTTTTATCGGTTGGAATATTTAAAGATGGCAGTTTACCTCCAAGTATTTTATGCCAATATTCTTTGTGTTTTCTATAAATATCCGAGTTTACTATATTATTTTGCCAGGCACTGTAATCTTTATACTGAATTGTTAATGGTTCAACTAGTACTTTTTCATTATTTATTCGAGAATTGTATAGATTTAATGCATCTTTACCAAATACATACATTGACCATCCATCGCTTATAATGTGATGCATTGCGTAAACAAAGACATATTTCTTTTCTTCAATCTTAATCAGATAGCTTCTTAACAAAGGTCCTTTGTATAAATCAAATCTTTTTGTTTTAGCTTCTTTTATTAATTCATTTACTTTCTTTTCTGTAGAAGCTTCTTTACTAAAGTCATATTCCTCTATCTCAAAATCAATAGAAGTTAATACCTTTTGTTTAAATTGTCCATCCTTTTTTGCGAATACCGTTCTAAATGATTCATGTCTGTTAATTAACATATTAAATACATTTCCAAAAACACCAGCGTCAACTTCTCCTTCCAAGATAAAAGAGTTAGATATTATGTACCCATAATTATTCTTAGATAATTCATCAATTAAAAGTAGTTGCTTTTGCGAATATGATACTTCGTAATACTCCTGATGCTGTACTTTCGGAATAACATTTCTATTGTAATTTAACTGATTTGTTGAATCAGTTGAATTATCTATTAATTCATTTAGTTTATCGATATCAATTCTATTAAAATCGATGCAATCAATAAGTTTTATTTTATATTCATTACCAGTATAAGAAGGATCATTATAAAGCATTTTTTGAAGATTCCTAATAAATGGTTCTACTGACAATAAAGAAACAAACTCTTCAGCTTTAATTTTTGCAATACTTGACTGCTTTTCATAAACTTCTTTGCTATAATATAAATCTTTTAATGCCTTTATCCAAGGTTCTATTTCTTGTTCAGGAACTATTGCTTGTGGTAAAGAATTTTCGTTAAACTCATTCTTATATTCTTTAATATGATTAATAGGTATCAGGTAATCCGTTTCTAATTTTGCTTCTATTAATCCTCCATGCTGACTAGCTAAAACAGGAATTCCCCTTAACATAGCATCAGTACAGGCCATACCAAATCCTTCAGCCCATAATGTTGGCATTAATAATATCTTTACATTAGCCAAGAGTTCATTTAAACTCTCTTTATTTTCCATTATTGTAATGTTAGGCACCTCATTCATCAACCTCATATCTGTTGGCGTAGTACCCCAACCCGGAACAATTGCGAATTTAATTTCAGGTAATAATTTTGCTAAAGTCAATAGTATTTTAATTCCTTTTACATCACACGGATTAAACATAAAAACATATTCATTATCAAAGGAAGCTAACTTTGGAAAAATGTCATTTCCAAAATGAGGCGGATGGTTTACAAAAGTACTGAATCCAGTATGTGTTTTAACATAATTAGAAACATACTCACTAATTGTTACAATCTGAGTTGATTTACCTATTAATTCGGTTCGCTTTTTTCCAGGGTAAAGACTTTCAGGCCCGAATGGAAGTAATTGGGGAGTATGAGCTAAATATATTATATTATCGGATCTAACCTCATGAATAGCTTTTAACAGTTGTTGAGATGGATCTTCTGCAGAAATAAATATCCAATCGGGTTGAAATTCTTTAATTATCTTTTGAAGTTCTACTTTTAAATCATCAGTTTCTAAAATTGCATGTACTTCAACATTCTTTATATTAAAAACATACTTTTTATCATAAACATCAACGGTTATTCCATCATCTTTTAAGCTTTCCAATAATTCCTGGCTCGTAATATCACTAGGAACAGCTAGTGCAGGTGTAACAACTTTTACATTATGACCAAGTTGTGCAATTTCTTCTACCAAATATTTATTTGATTTATTAGCGCCTCCAAATACTCTTGTATAAGGTAGATTCATAGTTAAAATCAAATCAAGTTTAATATTAGGTGCTACATCTATCTTCTGTAGAATTTCCTTAATATTTGCAATATCAGATTGCTCTATTTTTCTTCTTAATATCAGTTTCCCAAAATCTTGAATTGTTGTTTTTGAAAATAGAACTACAAAATCAATATCTGTTGAGAATTCATGATTTATCCTTGATAATAATTTTATTGCTAGTAAACTGTTTCCACCTAAATCAAAAAAGTTTGAGTTAATACTAATTTCATCAACTTCAATATTTAAAACTTCGGCCCAAATAGATGCTAATTGTTTTTCAGTCTTATTACGAGGAGCAATATAGTTATTGTTAATACCTGCACGTGGTTCCGGTAATTTTTCTTTATCAACTTTTCCGTTAATTGTCAAAGGTAAATTATCAATAATGACAAAAAATGATGGGATCATGTATTCTGGAAGCTTTCTTTTTAAAAACTCCCTAAGAATATCATTCAGCTCTGATATTTTATTATCATGGAGTATAATATATGCGCACAGATATTTTTCACCAGAGTCACTTAATTTATCCACAACAATTGTATCTTTAATCAAATCATGTTTTAGAAGATTCTTTTCAATCTCACCTAATTCAATACGATACCCTCTTATTTTTATCTGGTTATCAATCCTTTCAACGAATTCTAAGTTTCCATCTGATTTAAAAAAGGCCTTATCTCCGGTTTTATATAAAATATGGTTATTGGAAGTATTAATAAATTTTTCAGATGTAAGTTCAACTCTGTTCAAGTATCCTTCGGCAAGGCAGTTTCCTCCAATATAAATTTCACCTGGGATTTCTTTAGGAATAACATTAAATTTATTATCGAATAAATAAATATTAGAATTTGATATTGGTTTTCCAATAGGAACATTTTCGGCATAGTCATCTTCAATTTTGTATTCATAAATCATACATCCAACCGTTGCTTCAGTTGGACCATATTCGTTATATATTTGTACAGATCTCTGAAATGCCTTTGATACAATTCTGCAGTCTTTACTTTTAAGCTGATCTCCACCAATAATCAGTTTCCTAACATTTGAGTTTTTAAGATTATATTCATCTAATATTTTTAAGTGAGCTGGTGTTAACTTTACGATATTTATATCCTTATTATCAAATATTCTGCTAAAAGTTTCAGGAATATCTGTCGAATCATAAATAATAATTTTACCACCGGTTAAAAGTGGAACATAAATAGAGGTTTTGGTTAAGTCAAAGGATATGGATGAATATAATGGAAAATTAAAATTACCATCTATGTTATATATGTCCGAAGCCCAATTTATATAATTAGCAATACTTTCATGATTAACAATTACTCCTTTTGGATTTCCAGTTGAACCGGAAGTATAAATTATGTATGCGCTTTTATAATTCTTGTTTGATATATCAAAACTCTGACCATTTGAAAATATATTATCATTTTTTATACTAACTATATTATAATCATGATTCCATTCCTCTACATATTTAAGATCTGTTATTAAATTGTTAACATTTCCATCCTTCATCATAAATTCGATACGTAACTTAGATAAGTTGGTATCAATAGGCATATAGCAAGCACCTGTTTTTAAAACTCCCAGAATGCTTATAATAAGCTCAATTGAATTATCTAGCATAATTCCTACTATCGAATTTTCTCCAACACCTTGCATTATTAAATAATTTGCTATAGCATTTGATTTAATATTTAATTCCTTATAAGATAGCTGTTCTTCATTATATTCAACAGCAGCATTATCTGGAGTTTCCAAACATTGTCTGACAAATAATTCACAAATAGAATTATTTAAGTAATCCTTCTTAGCAGTATCATTAAATTTATTTACTAACTCTTCTTTTTCTTCCGATGATATTAGTGAGAAAGAATTTATTGGATTTTCTAAGTTACTTATAACAGATTTGAAAAATCCTTTATAATATTTTACTAAATTTTTTATTAACTCTTCAGAGTAAAGACATGAGTTGTATTTTACTTTTCCTTTAAATATTTTACTTTCTTTTTCAAATGAAAATGAAAAGAGTATGTTGTAATTAATTTCGTTAAGATATCCTTCTTTTTGAATATTTTCATATAATATACCAATATCAAATAAAGGAAAGCTTTCATTCTTTTTTAAGTTTAATCCCATCTTTTGAACAAGTGCATCAACTGGGTAATTTTGATTTCTAATAACATTAACTAAATTGTCCTTTGTACTTAGAATAATATCCTTAAAACTTTTCTCCCCATTCACTTGATTTCTAACACATAAAACAGTGTTAAGAAATTCATCCTCAACCTTTTGTTCATGAATTGATGTACCTATACTGATATCCTCAGATTGTACATATTTAGATAAAAACGCACTTATTCCGGCAATTAATAATACCTGAATTTTAAAATCCTGTTCTTTACTGATGTCAAGTATTTTCAATGTAAGGTCTTCATCAAATTTGAACTTATACTCCTGCTTTTCGATCTCTTTATTTATCAAAGAATCTTTACTATATGGAATTATTGTTTTCTCTTCAAAACCTTTTAAATAATCCAACCAGTACTTTTCTTCGTTATATCCTATATTGTTCAGATATAATATTTTATCAGTTTTACTATTACCCATTTTAATTTGATTAAAACTTCGACGAAATCTAAGAGTTACTTTGTTTATAGACGTTGATTAATATTCAGATATTTTCTTAACTGTTAAGTGTGTTAAAAATTAAATGAAGAATCATTTATATCGGAAATATTTGTAATTACCTCTTTTTTAGTATTATTCTTGATAACCTCCATACCATCTTTATCAAAAGTATTGACACAAAAAGAAAAATCTTTAAATCTGGTAATCCTGAATGTATTATCATCATGCCTTTCTTCCTCTACTTCATCAGAATAACTTCTTGCTCCAAGAACCTCATTTAGTACATTCCATCTACGCGCAATTTCTCCATCCTCCACTTTATTACTGAATCCTGTTGAAGTAGCACCATTTACATCGCTGTACCCAAAGTGTTTAACTTTATTAAAACACTTATCTTTTTTAAAAAATTCGGTTAACTCATTAAAAATTTCAATAGTTTCTCCTGGGAAGCCTACCATAATATCTGCAACCATATGCATTTTAGGATTATCAAATTTTATTTCCTGAATTGTATCGTATAACTTGGTTAAGTTAATAGGTCTTCCCATGCGGTCCAGGATGTGCTCATTAACGTGTTGCAGCCCTATATGCAATTCATTTATCCATCCTTTTTTACATAAATCCTTTATTTCAGTTGAGTACTTCTCTAACCATCTAATATGTAAATAACTAAAATAAAGATTTGCCAATGGAACAGCATTTTTTATTTCATGAACTAGTTCTATTATTGTTTTGTTGCTATCGATTCCATAGGCAAAAGCATCTTCTCCCATTAAATATATTTTATCGTAACCTTTTTCAACTCCGGTTTTTACTTCTTTAATTATATCTTCAACAGGTCTACTGTTTATATATCCTTTTGCTTTATTTATAATGCAGAATGTACACTCTCTTAGACATCCTTCAGAGATTTTTATATAATATACAGGAATTTTTTCTGGAGGTGTTAGGTTATACTTGTTAAAAACATTGACATATTTAACATCCTTAAATTCTACTTTCGCTCCAATTATCCTGTCAAGAATTTCCTCTTCATGTATGCCAATAATTTCTCCCCCAAATTGTTCTTTTAGTTTTTCTGACTGTGTCTTTGGCAAACATGCCATAACAATTATATTCTTTTCAGGAAAATTAACTTCTCTTGCAGCTTCTAGTATTTTAATAAACTTCTCATACATCAAATCATGGAATCCACAACCGCAAATAATAATTTTATCTACATTTAAATCATCACATACCTTCCACCCGTTAGTTCTAAAATATTTTTCAACCGTAGCATAATAAGAAGTGTGTCTTTCGCAATGGACATTATTAGTAACTATAGCTACTCTTTTATCTAATAATAAATTATTCATAATAAGAGTTATTAAATTATTTAAGGGATTACTGTAAATGTTCACTAGAAGTTAAATTCTTCTTCGTGGTTTTCAATTAATTCGCTATTTGCCAAAATGTAGTTATTTGTTAAGTTGATTTGGCTCAATATAATTGAATTATTGTTAATTACTAATTCTATTATTCTTTGAAAATGGTCGGCCATCTGAGAAATAAAATCTTGATTAAATGAATCTGAGGCATACCTAAAAAGCATATTTGTTCTGGATGAACTCCCAAAAGCATCTAATGTTAAAAGGTATTTTAAATTTTTATTATGTAGATTTTTTTCTCTTTGGGCGTTAATTGTATTATTTATCTGATTTGTCCCCTCATCAATATACTGCATAGTAAAAACAGTATTAATCAAATCAAATTCTGATAATTTACCGGATTTTCTTAAATGAAAAATTAACTCGTCATATGGTAAGTCTTGATTTTCAAAGTCTACAATAGTTTCATTTTTTATTTTATTAAGATAGGTTTCATATTCAAGATCAGTATCTATATAACTTTTTACCGGTAACATATTTATAAAAAAACCTACTATATTATTTAAATTGTTGTCAATTCTACCTGCAACTGGTGTCCCAATAAAAAAGTTTTCTTGGTTAGTATATTTAAATAATAGAATATTATAGACCGAGAGAAGAAAAGCATATAAGGTTGTATTATTTCCTTTTGTGTATTCTCTAATCTTTTTATGTAGATTCTTATCAATTGAGAATAGATAATTTTCAGACTCAGGTTCTTCTAACTTTATTCTGTTAACTGGAAGTTTAAGGATTTCAAAAGGATCCTTAAATTTATTCAACCAATAGTTTAATTGTTTATCCAAATTCAAATTATGCTGTGAATTAGCCCATTCAGCGTAATCTTTATATTGTAATTTTAATGGAAATAACTCCTTTTTATTATAAAGTGATAAAAAATCTTCAATTAATATATCATTTGAAATTGCATCGGAAATAATATGATGTAAATCAAATAAAAGATAACTTTTTGATTCTGTTTGAGCAATACATGCCCTTAACAATGGAGGATCATTTAAGTCAAAAGGTTGTATAAAGTTCTTTATTACCTGATTTAGATTACTCGATTTTTTAAAGTCTTGATTATTAAGATTTCGCAAGTCAATATATTCAATATCAAAATTAACATCGTCAGTTATTTTTTGAATAAGCTTATCATTATAATAACTAAAAGAAGTTCGTAAACTCTCATGGCGATTGATTAATTTTAAAAATATATCTTTAATCAAATCCTTATCTAATTCATCTTCAAATGAATAAATTCCAGGCAAGTTATAACTAGTACTATTTTTATTTAATTGATACAGTAAGAATAATCTTCTCTGTGCAGCAGATAGTTCATAATAATCCTTTTTCTCTGAGGATTTTATAGTTTCATATTCTAATTTCTTACTTGAATTTACCACTGCAGATAGTTTACTAATATCTTGATTAATAAACACATCAGACAATGTTAATTTAACATTAAACTCTTCAAAAATTCTTGATATTAAAATTGTAGCTTTCAAAGAATGTCCTCCTAAATCAAAAAAGCTATCATTTATACTTATCTCTTTCTCTTCGATCTGTAATATCTCTGACCATATTTTTACCAATTGTAACTCTGTTGTACTGCGTGGTGCAACATAGTCCTTACCAGAGCGAATTTCCGGTTTTGGCAATGACTTACGGTCTATTTTACCATTACTGGTTAATGGTAAACTCGTTAGTTCTTCAAAATAACCTGGAACCATATAGTCCGGTAATATACCTCCTAAGTAATTCCGTAATTCTGATTGATCTATTTTTGAACCCGGAACATAATATGCACATAAGTATTTATCACCTTCTTCTTCCCTGCATAATACAACACACTCCGAAATATTTTCATGACCCAGAATGACTCGCTCTATTTCTCTCAACTCAATTCTAAAACCTCGAATTTTTACCTGGTAATCGGTTCTACCTAAAAACATCAAATTACCATCTGGTAACCAGCGTGCTAAATCTCCTGTCTTGTATAGTTTACCTGTTGATTCAAATGGATGTTCAATAAATTTTTCTGAACTTAATGCTTCATCTTGAAAATAGCCTCGTGCCAAACCATCTCCTCCAATGCATAATTCGCCTATACAACCCTGGGGAACTAATCCATTACTTTCATCTAATACGTATAGCTGTGTATTTACAATCGGTTTCCCTATGCTTATTTCTTTTTCTCTTGTTACATTCTTTATGCTTGACCAGATCGTCGTTTCTGTCGGACCATACATATTGAATATCTCTGCATTGGTTAATTGACGAACATTTTCTAATAGTTGCAAGCTTAACTCTTCGCCACCTAATAATAACGATTTTAGATTACGAAGGGATCGGCCCACTCGATCTGATCCCAATAGTAGTTGTAAACGTGAGGGGGTTAATTGTAATATGGTTACTCCAAATTCTTCCAATCTTCTCAATATCAAGTCTCCATCCAACTGTTCTTGCTCGTTACCTAATACTAATCGTGAACCACGTAGCAAGGGAACAAATAGTTCTAAGCCAAATATGTCGAAGCTTATGGTGGTTAAAGAAAATAAGCAGTCTGTGGTACTAAATGGAATTTCTTTATTGATTCCATATACAAAATTAACCAAGGATTTATGTTCTATCATTACTCCTTTGGGAGTACCTGTAGAACCTGTGGTATAAATAATATAAGCTAAATCTGTTGGGGTTGTGGTATCCGGAAATGATAAAAGTCCTGGATAAGTGTGTATTAATGGATAATTTATGTCTAAAACAGTTAAGTTATCGGTTAAAACTTTATTCAAACTGTTGTCGCTTAATAAATAGTCTATTCCACTACTTTCAATGATGTTCTTAATTCTTAATTCCGGATAACTGGGATCTAACGGTAAATAAGAACATCCGGATTTAAGTATGCCAAATATTCCGATTATTAACTCCAGCGAACGGCCCGATAATAATCCGATGGTTTGACCAGGTAAAACTCCCTGGTCACGTAAATAGTTTGCCATCTGATTAGAACGTATTGATAACTCTTTATAAGTTAATAAGCTTTTTCCATATGATATCGCTACATGATCTGGTGTATCATCTGACCGATCTTCAAATAGCTCATGTATACTCCTTGTTTGAGGATATTCGTATGTTGTCTCATTAAACCTTTCAATTAATTTACTTTTCTCATCTGGTAAATTACACTCTATATCATACAATCGTACACTTGAATTATCTATTAAAGTTATCAGTAAATTTCTAAAATGGTTTGTAAACTGATTTATAAAATCCTTTCTGAAAATATCTGAACAATATTCAACCGAGATTTCAATTGTATCACTTTCATTACAATATATCGTAATATCATTCTTTGCTGCCTCTTTATTAAAAATTTTAACTGGTTTAATATCTAGATTATCCGAAAGGTTTTTAAGTTCGCTACTTTCGTCAAAACCCAAATATGAAAATCCAGCTTCAAACACAGGATTATGACTTGTGTCTCTTTCAATTTTTAAATCATTAACAAGATCATCAAACTGATAATCCTGGTTTGACATGGCCTCTATGGTTTTATCTTTTATTAAATTGAAAAAATCCAATAATGTTTGCTTTATATCTATTTGTATTCTGATAGGAAGTATATTAATAAAAATACCTATTAACTCTTCAAAGTCTTTTGATGATCTACCGAATATGGTTGATCCAATAATTATATCTTTTTGATTCGTGTATTTATACAAAAGAATGTAATATACTGATAAGAAATATACATAAGAGGTAACACCTATATTCGTGCAAAATTCTTTAATTTTAGTCGTTAAAACCGAATCAAGCTCAACAACAATCAAATCGCTATTAGTACTCTGCAACACCGGTCTACTAAAATCTACAGGTAAATTTAAAATCGGTAAATTTCCATTTAAAAGATTTAACCAATACTTTTTTTGAGATTCAAATTCTTCAAGTTTGTTTCTATTTTCCTGCCAAATACCGAATTCTTTATATTGAATATTAATTGGCTTAAAACTGGTAGAATTGCTTTGATACGTATCGAATAATTGATTTATAAATAAACGACAAGAATAAGCATCAGCAATAATATGATGAATATCGATAAAAAGTAAATGATCATCATCACTTATTTTAAATACTTTAATTCTAAACAAAGGTGCTTTACTTAAATCAAATGGTAAAATTGAATTTTCAAAAATATCCTCCAATTCATTATTATCAATTTTAGTAACATTTAATTTATCGAATAATATTTCTTCTGGATCGTGGACAATTTGCACAGCATCTCCTTTAATAATCTTAAATGATGTTCGTAAAGATTCGTACCTTTTTATTAATAACTCAATTGAACATTGTAATCTTTCAGTATAAAATTCTCCTTTAATTCTATAGCAGTGAGGTAAATTAAAACTAATAGTACGGTTAGTTAAACTATCTAGTATAAATAGTCTTTTTTGAGCAGAAGAAATAGTATAGTATTCTTTCTTTTCCGACGGCAGTATATTAATTGAATTTGTTGAATCTGCAATAGAACTTCTGTTTAAGTAATCTGTAAGCTTTTTTACATTTTTATTTTTAAAGAAATCAGCGATTTTAATGTTGAAATTCAATTTTTCTCTAATGCTATTTATGATTAAAATTGCTTTTACAGAATTACCGCCAAGCTCAAAAAAATCATCAAATACTCCTATACCTTCAAACGTTAGATGGTCTTCCCAGATTTTTACTAATTGCTCTTCAATATCGTTATTTGGAGCTACATAGTTTGTACTTAATTCTGGTCTTGTTCGTAAATTAAGATTCTTAACACTGCTAGATGAATTAATTAATTTTGATTCAAGCTCTTTATTGTCATCTATTTTTCTCTGTTCTAAATCTATTGTTGAAACTATAATTTGGTTGAGATTACATGCTAAGGCCCTACTAAAAATAATTTTACCTTCGCTTGGCTTAATTGCATCCTTTAAATAATAATTAACTTTCTCACTTTCTTCTTTTATTATTTTTTCAGGAGATACATAATTAATAAAATCACTACTTGTATAATTAGATAGTTCACCTGAATCTGTCGATTTTATTTCTGAATTGCTAATATCAAGCAGGTTATAACCTTCCACCTTAAGTATAGTGCCCGAATCGTCTGATAATACAAAATCATAGTTTATAAAATCCTCATTCTCACTTTTATTTAAGCGAACTAAACTACAAAAGTTCTTTGTAAGTGGTTTAATAATAGTAATCTTATGATAATAGGCAGGTAAAAAAGCTCCTTTACTTAGTATTGGAGATAAAGCTACATCTACTAAACCGGGATGCAAAGAATATTCTTTCAAATCTTCTAATGATTCCTCACCTATAATAATATCAGAAAGGCCAATATTTTCTCCTACTTTAATTTTCACATTATTATTTCGCCATCTTTTACCAAATCTTAGATATTCGTTTTCATGTAAATTATTTTCAAGTGCTTTAGTTGGTTTCAATTCCTGATTTTTAAAATAATCTATGTTTTCCTGAATATTTAATTTGGCTTCTAAAATTGAAACCTGACCTTTACAATGTTCTATCCAACTATCTTCATCTTCGTAATAGCTAAGAATTTTAAAGTCAAGCAAATCTCCTTTTTGGGTAATAATTGTATGGATTTCTTTATTTTCATCCTTTTCAAACACCATAGCTCTTAAAATATGTAAAGCTCTTATCTCTACAGAATCATTTTTGGGATATAAAAATTGTACGGCAGCATATAACATTTGCAGATATCCGGTACCAGGCATTGTTGCTTTATCTAGTATTCTGTGTTCGTTTACTATCCAATCATTTTCAGAATGTATATAGCTAATCAGTATACTTTCATTTTCATTTGAAATATATTTTCTGAAAAGAAAGTGATCAATTTTCCTTTTAATGAAGCTATTTTCATTAAAAGGATTAGAAAGTTGTTTTAATGTTTTTACCGCACCGCCTACCTCTTGCCATGCATCCCAATTAATACTTATATACTTTGTATTTTGAGTATTTTTGTAATATGCAAAAGCATCTAAAAAAGCATTTGCTGCAGTATAATCAATTGTTCCTACATTTGGGTAAATTGCATTTAATGAAGAAAACAGTAAAACAAAATCTAAATCTAATTTAAGTTCTTCAATTATTCTATTTATTACTAAAGTTCCATACAGTTTTGTGGTAAAGACTTCTTCAACTTTTTGTGTTGTTTTAAGTTGAATTAATCCTCCTCCGGGTAAGCCAGCACAATGTATTATTCCATCAATTCTACCAAACTTTTTGATTCCATTTCTCACAATATTATTAACACTATTATAATTAGAAATATCTGAATTACATATTATAGTGTCATGCCCAAAGGACTTTATAAATTTCAGCTTGTTAATTTTCTCAACTATTTGATCGGAGTTTGGTTTATTTAACAATTTATCCCATTCACTTTCATCAGGAAACTTTGATCTGCTCACTAATATTAAATTCGCACTAACATTTTTTGCCAAATATTCAGCAATTTCTAATCCCAATCCACCTAATGCACCTGTAATTAAGTAAGCACCATTCTTTTTCAAGTATAACTCTTTATCTTTACCTGTATTAATATTTACGCGTTCATAATTTAAAGCAAAACGATGGTTATTTTGATAACTTATAATACGATCCTTAGTGTTAATTAAAATCTCATCTAAAATACTATTAATGAGTTGTAACTCTTCTTTTTCTCCTTCAATGTTTTGAGCAATATCAACACTTTTACATCTAAAGTTAGATAATTCTAACGGTATTGTTCTAATTGCACCAAGTAATGTTGCCTTTTCCGGATATTGAATCTGGCTACCTGAAATACTTTGCATTTGATCAGTTACAACACAGAGCTCAACTTTATTAGTTATCGAGTTATTTGCATAAGCTTTAGCAAGAAATAATAAACTATAAAATCCTAGATTTTGAGATCTTTTAACCTTTTCTATTTCTTTTAAATTGTGTTTTTCATTGGATAAGTTCCATAAATGAACAACCATTTCAGGAATAGTATTCTTATTTTTTAGATATTCAATTAATTTATTTAAATCCTTTTCGTTTCCAGGTCGAATCTCAGCCTCATTATTTTTGTTTATATTAAACTTATTACCCTCTTTAACAATTATTGTTGACTCATATATCTTATTAAATCTATCAATAAGTCTTGAGCAAATTTTTTCATTGTTAGCAAATACTAAACAAACCTTATCTGAATTAACTTCTCCACTATCTGTGTAATTAAGAATTGTGGGTTTCCATATGGGAAAGTATGTCCAGTTATCAATACCAAGTCTTTCTTTAATATTATCGTTCACTTGCACAAGTTCGGATATATCTCTCTTTTGTAATATATTTTCCGCAAGAGATTCATTTATTTCAAACTTCTTTTTTGAAAATGAATATCCAGGTAATGAAATTCTTCTTCTTTCTTCACCGTGATAATACTTTTGCCAATTAATCTTTATCCCATTTAACCATAGGTATCCAATACGCGAAACGAGATAAAATACATCGGAATATTCTTGATTTTCCAGTCTAATAGTATTGAATATTTTCTTATTTGGCACATTCTTAATAAATTGGTAGGTAATAGTACTTAATGAATTTCCTGGTCCGATTTCACAAAAAACAGGATCCTCTAATTTAGACAACTCTTCTAATCCCTTACTAAACTGAACAGTTTTTCTTAACTGCATTACCCAATAATCAACCGAACCGGCATCCTCTATAGTAATCCATTCGCCAGTTACATTTGATATATAAGGTATTTGGGGTGTACTTAGAACTTTAGTTTGTAGCTTTTGTTTATATTCGTTCATTATCATTTCCATATCACGAGAATGACCTGCTACATTTATCTTAAGTCTTTGACAAATTATTCGATTTTCTTTAAGTAATTTTTCAACAAAAGAAATACTATCCACCGAACCTGAAATAATACAAGATTCTCCATGATCAGCCGCTAAAGAAATCTGATCATTTAAATATTCTGAAAGCTTTGAACTTTCTAAAGGAATATTTAACATAACACCTTCAGGAAGTTTAGTCATTAGGTAACCTCTATAGCTTACTAAATCAAGTGCATCTTCCAGGGTTAAAACACCAGATAAACAGGCAGCTGTGTACTCACCAATACTATGGCCAATCAGAGCAGAAGGTTTTATATCCCAATCCATTAATAACTTTGCTAACGAATATTCAATTACAAAAGTAATAACCGGTGAAACATCAATATTATCAATAACAGTTTCATTCAAAAATTCTTCTGTTGATGGATAAATAATTTCTTTATAATTATAATCAGAAATGGTACTTAGTATCTTGAAACAGTTATCCATTACATTTCTAAATTCAGGTTCTGTTTTATAAAGCCCCAGCCCCATATTAATATATTGAGAACCCTGGCCTGAAAACATAAAGACAATAGGAGAATTACTGTTTTGACATATTTTCTTTATAAATCCCTTTTCCTCTACTTTATTTAATTTGCCCAATGCATCGTCAATATCAGAACAAATAAGGTATGCTCTATGATCAAATTCTTTTCTTCCAACACTTAAAGTATATGAAATATCTGATAAATTAATGTCACAATTATTTTGTAGAAATTCCGTTAATTTTTTGATATTTTCTTTTAAAGATTCTTCGTTATTAGCCGAAACCAGTAATAACTTATACTCCTTTTCTTGTTTGCTATATTTTAATTCAGGCGCTTCCTCTATAATTACATGGGCGTTTGTACCTCCTATTCCAAATGAGCTAACTCCTGCGCGTAAAGGATATTCATTATTAGTCCATTCCTTCAAATTTCGATTTATATAAAATGGAGAATCCTCTATACCTAAACTGGGATTAGGTTCTTCGAAGTTTATACTTGGCGGTATCATTCTATGTTTTAACGAAAGAATTCCTTTAATAAAACTTCCTACTCCCGATGCGGTGCCCATATGGCCTACATTTGCTTTTAGCGACCCTATTCCGCAAAAGGACTTCTTTGAGCTATTAAACGCTTTTTTTAAAGCTTCAATCTCAACGGGATCTCCCAACTTAGTTCCTGTTCCATGAGCTTCAATATATCCAACACTTTCAGAAGGAACTTCTGCCATCTTTAATGCAGCTTCAATTACAGATTTCTGCCCCTTAACACTTGGAGCTGTATATCCAACCTTTTGATTTCCATCATTATTAACCGAGGAACCTTTAATAATAGCATAGATATTATCACGATCTTTTATTGCATGATTTAATTTCTTTAATACAACCAAACCTACACCCTCGCCTACTGCAATACCACTTGCATTTTTATCAAAAGCTCTACAATGTCCATCCTTAGATAACACCATTCCCTCTTTATAGACATAGCCCTTTGATTCTAAAATATTTAAATTAACACCACCAGCAACAGCCATATCACATTCTCCGGTCAACAAAGCCCTGCATGCCAAATGTATTGCTACAAGTGAAGTAGAACATGTTGACTGTACTAAAACACTTGGTCCTTTTAAGTTTAAATTATATGAAACTCTTGTTGTTAAATAGTCCCTCTCGTTAAATAAAGAAGCAAAAAATGTATCTAAACCCAGTTCTCTTTCATTTAACATGGATATTACTTTCCATTCAAAGTCTGAGGAAGATCCGGCATATAATCCAATAGAACCTTTATAATCCTCCGGATTATATCCTGCATCCTCTAATGCATGCCATGTAGATTCATGTAAAATCCTAGATTGAGGATTTAATGCTTGTGCCTCGTTTGGGGCGTATCCGAAAAAATCAGGATCAAAAAGATCCTTACCATCCATTATTCCTCCCTTACAATTTACATATTGACTGTCGTTTTTTACTTTTGGATCAATATCTAGATTTTCAACCTCTCCTTTGGTTAAAAAAGTTATTGATTCAACTCCATTCTTTAAATTTTCCCAGAATTCAATCGTATTAACAGCTCCTGGAAATCTTGCTGAAATTCCGATAACAGCTATTTCAAGACCATTATATTTAGAGTTTTGTTTAGTCATCTTCCTCTACTTTGGATAGTAAATAAAAATACATTTAGATCAGTATTTATATTCTAAAGTTTATGATATAAACTATTGATCGATTATAAAATCTATAACACTTAGGTTTAAGTATGTCTAATTATTTAGTATTGTAATAATACTTTCTGAGTGCGTAACTGGATATTATGTTTTTTTGTATTTGTGATGTTCCTTCAATTATCTCCAATACCTTAGCTTCTCTAAATAACCTTTCAACAGGGTATTCTGAATAACATCCATTTCCTCCATGAACTTGTACAGCATCAATAGCAACATTCATTGCAATTTTTGAGGAAAAATATTTTGCAATTGTAGTTTTTATTACAGCTTCATGACCTTTATTCATTCTATTATTTGCAGCTTCAATACATAAGGCTCTTGCTGCATGGATATTTGTAGTAGCATCAGCAATCATTCCCTGAATATGTTGAAAGGTATGTATACCTTTCCCAAATTGATTTCTATTTCTTGAATATTTCACCATTGCATCTAACGCTTCCTGTGCAATAGCAACACCCGCCCAAGCAATACTATATCTTCCATTATCAAGCGCAGTATTAACAACAAATGAAAAGCCGCATCCTTCTTTGCTTAACAAATTCTCACGAGGTATTTCTACATTTTTAAATTCAATTTCTGATATATGTGAAGCTTTATTAGCTAATAAACCTTTTATTGGCTTAACTTCTATCCCCTCATAATTGCGTTCAACAATAAAAGTAGATATTCCTTTTTCTCCTCTTGCTACAACTATGAAGAAATCAGCAATTTCAGCAAAACTTATCCATTTTTTCTTTCCATTTAGAATATATCCGGAATTAGAATCTGAATATGAACACTGAATATTTTTTGCATCCGTACCTACATTTGGTTCAGTTAAAGCAAAAGCCCCAATCTTCTCTCCTGTTGACATCATTGGTAACCATCTCATCTTTTGTTCAATACTCCCCCATTTTAGCAAAGTTTCAGCAACTAAAGAGGTATTAACAGTTATTAATCCACGCGTATTACAACATGCTTTACCAATTTCTTCCGTAAACAATCCATAATGAAGTGAATCTAGCTCAAGGCCACCAAAATCTCTTGGTATACTTGCAGTTAAGTATCCATTTTTAGCTAAATTAGTAATTAAATCATTTGGCAGTTTTTCCTCGTTTTCAAAAATAGTAGCAAAAGGCCTTATCTTTTTTTGAGCAAATTCTTTTACTTCTTCAATAACAGTATTTTGATCTATCAAATTATTCATTGCCTCTTTAGTTATAAACTGCAAATGGCAACGGTAAAATCGTAGACATACCCATTACTACTCAAGCTCTGCCTCACTTTTAAACCTCCATTCTCCAGTATATTAATCAGTTCCGACTCTTTCAATAGTTCTCTGTATCCTAAATTGAGTTCTGGATGCATTTCCATAAAAACTCGTGTTAGAACAGTATCTGTAGGTACTGAGATAATTATAACACCATCTTCGGCTACATATTTTTTATGTTGCTCAATGATTGATGTTTTATCCATAAAGTGTTCAATAAGCCCAAAACTCCCTACAATATCATACTTTTGATCCAGTGATAAGTCAAAAATATCTTCACGTAAGTAAGATATATTTTTAACAACAGTATCCTTTATCAGTGAAAAAGAATTAAACGCTTCTTCTGATTTGTCAACAAGCGTGGCCCTTCCTCCATACTGATTTAAAAGCCATCGGCTTAAAAATCCAGTTGCGGCTCCTAACTCAAGTATTTTAGGATTTGATTTTATTTTTTCTGTTGATAAAAGTTCAAGCATTAGTCTAGTAAAAGAAAACGATAATCTGAATTTGTCTTCTTTTAATAATTCTCGTATTTGAAAAAATAGCTTTTCTTTATCACAACTATTGATTAGTTCCTTATTTCTATCCTTTGAAAAAAACATGTCCCATTCGAAACCTTCTTTTGATAAATAATCTGTTGTTATATACATTTTAAAAACGATATTATTTAATCCGATAAAAGCAATTATGTTCAGTTCCTATTTTTATTGATAAGATTAATGATATTATCAATAGAACTAAAATTTGAGATATCAATATCTTCATTATTTACAGAAATACTAAACTCACTCTCCACATAACTAAGCAGTTTCATTGCAAAAAGAGAATTAACAAATCCTTTTTCAAAAATGTTATCACTATCAGAAAAAATGACTTCATCATTAAAAACTATTAAATTGCTTTCGATGAATTTTCTAATCTTATCTTTAGTTTCCATAATTTTAAAAATTTAGTTTATTGATAATTTAATATATGGTGGAAATTCTTGAATTTTTTCAAGAGTATTTTCGAATTTTATGTAGCCGTTATCTAAAACTAATACTTCCTTAAAATTGGAAAATTTATATGTTACGTACATCATTTTATTACGATCCGTCTTGATAAAATCTGCAGTTACCTTTTTATTTTCTGTTTTTGCTTGTTTCATAATATAAGAAAGTAGTACTGATCCTACACCACGTGATATAACTCGACAAGACATTAATAATAGTTTTACTTCCCATGTAATTTCGGTAATATGTATTAAACCCAAACCTATTTTTCCATATGATCCATACTTGTCTTTTAATTCACAAACCAATAATTTATGATTAGGAGATGATCTAAAATAGTTAAGTTCCTTATAACTATATGTTTTCCCTGTTGCATTTAATTGATTAGTACGCACAGTCAACTCCTCGGCTCGTTGAAGATCTTCTTCAGCTGCTTCTGAAATAATAAATTCCATATTTAATGAGGCTAAAAACTCATCTTTGGGTCCTTCATACTCTTCTTCAAGTCTTGTTCTTTTAATATTCTCAAGATACATTAATCTTCTTCGTTGAGAATCTTTTGTTATAAATTTCGGATTAAATCGTGATCTAGATAATAATTCTTTATAATCTACTGAATCAATACATTCAACTTGAGGACACTGGGATTTAACCTCCTCTCTTTCATATGGTTGATCATCAATAAAAACAATTGTATCAATTCCAATATTTAAATCTTTTTGTATTTGAGCGACCGATGCTGACTTAGCATTCCAATTAATTTGAGGATATAAAAAATAATGATCTATGCTGAATTCTTTCAATTTTCTCATAGCATCATCATAGTTATTCTTACTTGATATTGAGTTTAAAATCCCTCTAGAATCTAATGTATTTAATATATCCTCTATACCGGTTTTTAATTTTATGGTTTTAGACTCAGTTAAAACATTATCCCAAATTGTGTTATCTAAATCCCAAATAACACATTTAACCTCTTTCTTATATTCCACCTTATTAATAGATAAACATTAGTATTTATAAAATCCTTTGCCCGTTTTTTTACCATAATCTCCAGCATGTACCATTTTTTTCAACAAAGGACAACATCTAAATTTAGGATCCTGATATTCCTCATAAAGAACATCTAACGAATTAACAACCGTATCTAAACCTATTAAGTCAGCTGTTTCTAACGGGCCCATTTTATGGCCATAACCACGCTTAAATATTTCATCAATTTTATCAGGGCTAGCAACTTGGTCTTGAACCAAAAATGCAGCTTCATTCATAAATAAATGTGACAGTCGATTTGCAACAAAACCTGGAAAGTCTTCTACAACTATTGCCTTTTTATTTAATAGTTTAAGTATTTTCTCTGCTTTATCAATTGTGTCTTTACTAGTATGATATCCTTTAACAACTTCCACTATATTTTTAAGTGGAACGGGATTCATAAAATGTAATCCAATCACGTTTTCGGATTTTTCAAATTCGCCTGCAATTTTAGTTATTGAAATACAACTAGTATTTACAGCAAAAATTTCCCATTCAATTTTTTCGTTTTTTAACTCTGTGTATAAACTCTTTTTAGTATTCCAATTTTCGGTTATATTTTCAACAATAATATCAAGTTCTTTAAAATCCTCCCATTCTTTTGTAAAAGTAATCTTAGCCAAAACGTGCTCTGTACTTACATGAGCAAATTCCTGTTTTATCATTTTCACTAACCTTAATTCACTACCTAGCTTTTGTTTGGCATTAAGTAGTGCATTTTCTGAAATATCCTTCAATATTACATTACAATTGTTCAGTGCAAAATCAAGAGCAACGCCTACTCCCATAACCCCTGCTCCGATTACACCAACACTTATTTCTTTATTCATTTTTCTATTTTTAATAAACAATCTATATATGTTAGAATGGATGTATCCAGTATGTTGCAACTATAGTTGACTGAATTTAATTATTCAAAAAGCTATTTTTCATAAAATCTTTTCCTTCTTCTAAAGTTTCGAAATTATTCACAGTAGTATTTTCTTCACTCTGTTCAGATTCCAAATGATCTGTTAATCCTTTTATAGTGGTATACGTAAATAAGGTTGTAATAGGAATTTCTTTGTCGAGTAACTCGTTTAGTTTAGTATTCACTAAAATTAAACTTAAAGAGCTTCCTCCGAGATCAAAGAAATTATCATTTACACCTATTCTATTTAGTTTTAAAACTTCTTTCCAAATTGCTTCAACCGACTTCTCCATTTTGCTTTCAGGTGCAACATATGTTGTCCCTGTCATGGCCCTATCTTTTTGCGGTGCAGGAAGTGATTTAAAGTCAATTTTACCACTAATTGTCAACGGAATAGAAGGAATCTCTGTGAAATATGAAGGTACCATATATTCAGGTAATGATTCTAATAGAAATTCTCTTAAGGTATTTGAATTAACATTTTCTGAAAAACCATTCACCGGAATGAAATAAGCTGCAATATATTTCTCATCATCTCTAATATTTACTTTTTCGCTCACCCCCAGCCTTCTTAAAAAGTTACCATATGCCTTTTCGGAGACCTTACAATTTAAATCTTCTTCAACGTTCTCAAGGGATAAGTGATCTAGTCTTTTTTCCCAACTTGTTGCTGAACCATAATAATGAAATCCATGATCTTTCATAAAACCATAATCTCCAATTTCTTTTATAGCACAGTTTGTTGAATAAACTGCAAAGTCTTTTTTCTTTTTCCAGTATGAGTCTTGTTTATTTAAATAGGTTATTAAATCCTCATTTTTAATATCACAAAACCTATAAAAATCCAGAAACCTCACTTTATCATGTATTCTACCGTCCGTTACTACATCTATATCAACTAAGTCAAATATTTTACTATCAATCTTTGGAGTATTCTTTTGCATATTTAATATTTCCTTTTCAATTAACTGATTATCCATATTTTCAGATTTCATGAAAATATTAAGTTTGTTTTCAATTATTTGACCCCTTGAAAGTGTAGCTCCAATAACAACTTTAATATCGTGTTTGTAAGCATACTCAGCAGCAAGCGAACTTGATACATGAAAACATCCCCTACATACAGTCGAAAAGGATTTCATACTTTCTTTAAGTATAATATCAGATATATCGTGCTTTAAAATGATATTTTCAACACCCAACGATGATGTTACATATTTTATATTCTTAATATCTGATTTAGAAAAGTAACCATTGTCATATGTTAAAGTTAATACCTTCAAACCCATTTTAACCAGTTGATATAAAGCATAACCTGCTCCCCGTCCTCCTGCATAAAGTAAAATACAATCATATTTACTTTCTTTATCTTTATTTTGCTCTTTTACAAAAGTTTGAAGATCATCTAAAGATTTAAAATATTCATTAATGACTTTACTATTTTTTTCCAAGGAATTACACTGGTTACAGATATTACTGTCATCTATCTTAATCTCTGGATAAGTAGAATTAATTCCGCATTTTTTACAATATTTTAATTCCGGTTTATCATCCTTTGGCGACCTAACCATTAAAACACAGTCCTTAATATTCTGATGTTTTTGTAAAGCATTCTTTATTTCTCCAAGTTCAATTCTATATCCTCTAACCTTAACCTGTTCGTCTTTTCTTCCTTTAATTTCAATATTCCCATCTATTAACCTTCTACCAATATCTCCGGTTTTATAAAGTTTCCCTTCTCCAAATGGATTATCAATAAATACTTCATTTGTTTTTTTCCAATTATTAATATATCCTCTTGCAATACTATCTCCTGCTATACAAATCTCACCATAATAACCAAGTGGTTTTTGTTGTAAATCGTCCGAAAGAATATATACTTGATTATTTGCAACATTATTGCCAATAGGAATTATTTCTCGAGTATCATCTTTCTTTAAAGGATAAAATGTATTATTAATAGTACCTTCTGTTGGACCATAAGTATTAACAACCCTACCTTCCAAATAATTATGGAAATTTCTAACAACATTGGCAGCAACAGGTTCAGCTCCTATAAACAGGAGTGGTATTTTAATTTTAATATCATTTTCATAGGAATCTAAAATATGGGTAATAGCAGTAAACATAGATGCTGTGCAGTACATCTTTGTAATTTCAGTAGCTTTTGACAGAAGTTTTATTAAATGGTTAGCATCTTTACTTATTATGTCATTAATGACTTTTACTTTAGCACCTTTGTACAATGGCCAAAATACTTCGAAAACTGACGGATCGAATGTAAGATTTGTACGTTGTGCCATTACATCAGTTTCTAACATCCCAAATTCCTTATCCATCCAGAATACACAATTATTTACTTGTTTGTGTTCCACCATTACACCTTTTGGCACTCCTGTTGATCCTGATGTGTACATAACAAAAGCCAAATCACTACCATTGGTGGGTATATCCAAATTCGAAGATGGTTTATCTTTTAATTGATCAACCATTTGATCAATAATTATAATATTCCTGGTATCCAGCACATTTTTTTGTAATATTTTTTTATATACAATTCCATTTATAGACTCTAGTTGCCTAGTATCAGGAATATTAAAGTCATTCTTAAAAAATTCCTTAAGTAATTCTTCAAAAGTATATTCTCCTTCACCAAGTACAGCTAAATCAACATTTTCATCTTTTAGAATAGTATCGTAATCACTTGATGCATACGGCCCACCTACAATTAATGGAACCTTTATTCCCCAATTTCTAATAATAGAAACTGTTTGGTGAAAAAAGTCTCTGTAAAAAGTCAAAGTTCTTATTCCAATTAGATCTGGATTAAACTCTTTTACCAAGGTTTGCAACTCCTGGTAATTATCAAAATCAACACCTGCCTTATATATAAGCCCATCGATCTTATCCTTGAATTTCTTTTTAAGATATGTCAATAAGTATACTAAACCAATAGGTTGTTCAACAACCTTATATAGCATACTGTGACTACTGAAGTGCTGAGATAAATCTAATAGCAGTATTCTTTTTTGATTTTGTTTTTTTTCGCTTGCTGTATTACCTGAACTGTTAAAAACTATTGGCGCATCAATTTTTATTTTTTGATCGAATTTTAGCTGTGTATTATTTAATCCGGCAAGCTCCATAATATCTTCAACATTATTAATTTCAACAGGCAAATAAGCATTATATTTTTGTATAAGGGCCGTTTCATTTAAGACCTTCATCTGTGCCGGAAGTACCTGTTTAAGCCGATCTTTATTAAGAAAATACTCATTCATAAAATCAGCCTGATACTTTCTTGTAAAAGATTTCGGAAATGGTAAAGTTTCCGGTAGTTCATGAAATGCCCTATCTTTTGAATTCATTATATCACTTTTTCGCACTCCATTTTTCAAAGCAAATTCTTCCATTTCTGTATTTGGAAAGATTTTTAGAATATGTATATATGGAAAATGTAACCATTTAATATCCTTTATAAATTTTAGGGTCATCATAGCTTCCTCTTCTGTTTCGGTTGGGAATCCATGCATGGTTGCCATTTCCAGTATTACATGTGGATGAGTATTTGCTATATAGTTTACAACATCACGAAATTTATCAAGGTTTAGGTTCTTTTTTAGTAATTTTTGTAACCTTGGGGAGGCTGTTTCCAATGATAAATTAATTCCTCTGGTACCTGCTTCTACCATCAAATCAATATAATCCGGAGTCATGATATCTCCTCTTAAACCATTTGGAAAGAATAACTGAATATCAAGCTTATTTTTTACAATATTTTGAAGAAGCGCGCCACTTTCTCGTAAATTCAAATTAAAACAATCATCAATAACAGCAAAGTTCCGAACACCTTTTTTATAAAAAGATTTTATTTCCTCGAAAATATTATCACCACTTCTATGGACATGGTGTTTAGACCAAATTTTATGACAATAAAGACATTTATACGGGCACCCCCGTGTTGTTTGTATTGACATACAATTTGTAACACTCGCCATCCCAATCTTATTTTTATAATTTTTTAAGTTAATTAATGATCTATTTGGAATTGGCAAATCTTCAAATTCTTTAATATGGCCTCTTATTGGATTTTTAATAACCTGAATACTAGATTCTTTTTCAAAATTTTGTAAAAAAGTAAATGAAAATTTCTCAATACTTTTTGAATTTGTAAGTATTAATTTAGCCCCTGAATTTTCAATCATATAGTTGATCCTGTCATGAGGGAGGTCCGTATCGATTGGTAAATAAGCAGCACCTGTTTTTAGCACAGCTAATATACTTATAATCACATCAGCAGATCTATTCATCATAACACCAATAATATCTCCTCTTGACACACCTTTGTCTATTAATAAATTTGCCAGTTTGTTAGCTCTGATATTTAAATCAGTATAAGTCAACTCACATTCATCGTCTTTAACTGCCTTATTATTTGGCACTTTCAAGACTTGTCTTTCAAAAAGATTATGAATTGTAATCTCCTTAGGGTATTCAAGATCATAACTGTTAAAACCATTTAATATACCAAGTTCTGAACTAGTTAACATTTCAATATTTGAAATCTTAAATTGTGTGTTATTGATAGAATTTTTTAAAATTTCAATAAAGTGATTCGCAATGGATATTATTGTTGCTTCATAATATTTATTGGCATTATAATCTATGACTCCATTAATCTTTCCATTTTCTCTTTTAAAACGAAATGCAATTGTTGGTTTAGTTTCAGAAAATACATTTGCATGTTGAATATTTTCAAGACATATTCCAATATCGTATAAATTCTCTTTTTCGAAAGTTTCACCATCAAAACTTAATTCTTCTTTTAAATTTAGGATTGGATAATTTCTATTTAGATCTGCATCAGCTAACAGTTCTTTTACCTCCAAAAGCAGATTTTTATATTCTTGAGAAGTTTCAAATCTATGTCTTAAAATTAAAGACTTATTATAAACTTCAAATTCATTTTCGCGTTTAAAAATTGGCGTACCTAAAAGAATATCCTTTTTACCAAAGTATTTATTAAATTGAAGAAACAAGTTTGTAACTAATATTACGAGTAACTTTAAATCAGATTTATTAGACAAATTATGTAAAAGCTCAGTTATGGAATTATTAAAGCTAAATTCGAAACTCTTGCAATTATAATTCTTATTGTTAGATTTATCTTCAATGAATTTTGAAACTGCCAATTCTCCACTTAACTGGTTTTTCCAATATTCTTTCTCCTTAACAAATTGATTTGCTGATATGTCAAGTTGCACCAAATTTCTAACACTTCCGCTTTTAGTATTCATAGGAATAATTAATTTACTATAAATGAGAAATACTTAAGAGTTTAAATACTGAAGTAGTAATTTTATGAATTCAGTTGTTTTATATTAAAAGGTAAAATCTTCTTCTTCATCAAAAATTGATTTAACCGTTTCAGTTTCTTCTTTTAATTTAAAATTATTCAACTCCAATTCAGGATTATCTAAAATTTGATTTATAATTTGCTTAAAATGTTTACTGATTAATTTAATCGTTTCTTTTCGGAATAAACTAATAGCATACTCTAAATAGAGTTTAATATGATCTTCCTTATCAAAAGCCTGTAAATGGATATCAAAATGAGATACTTTATGTTCATATTGAATATCCTTAAGTTGAAAATGTGCACTTTCATATTCTTGATCGTAATTTTGCAATACGAACATTATATCAAATAAAGGATTTCTATTATTTCTTATTTCTATTCCAAGCTTTTCAACAAGTCTATCGAATGGATAATCTTGATTTTCAAATGCATTAATTGTATTTATTTTTATGTTATTTAAATACTCTATAAAATTATCATTGGTATTTATATTAGTTCTTAAAGCCAGGGTATTTATAAAAAAACCTGCAATGTTATACAGATCATTGTGATTTCTTCCAGCAATAGGCAGTCCAACTATAATGTCGTTCTGTCCAGTATATTTATGAATTAATAAATTATAAACAGAGAAAAGAAATTGATATAAAGTCGATCCATTTTCTTTTATAAATCGATCTATTTTACTCTTTAAATTCGCTTCAATTTCAAACTCTACAGTTTCACCACTTCTTTCTTCTAATACACCTCTGTTGTAATCTAGAGGCAATTTTAATTCTGGAATATCACCTTTAAAAATATTTAACCAGAATCTTTCCTGTTTTTTCATCAATTCTGAGTTTAACAATTTAATTTGCCAGTTCGAATAGTCTTTATATTGAAGCTTTTCTCTTTTTAGGCTTTTTCCATCATATAATTTAAAGAAATCATTCATTAGCAAATAACTGGTAATACCATCTGAAATAATATGATGGATATCAAAAATTAAAATATGAGATCTATGATTAATTTTTAGAAGTCCAACTCTAAAAAATGGAGCGTCTTCTAAAGCAAAAGGTTTTACAAATTCTTGAATATATTCCTTTACATCTCCTCTTTCTGCTTTTTTATAATATATATCAAAATCTATATTATCATAAACAACTTGTACAGGTTTATCATTTACTAATTTTATTGCAGTTCTAAGTACTTCATGTCTTTTTACTAATTCTTTGATCGCTTTGTGAAAATTCTCCATATTAAGTTCACCTAGCAATTCTGATGCGAATACTAAATTATATGTAGTAGTATTTCCTTGTAATAAATTAGTTAAATATAATCTTTTTTGTGCTGAAGAAAGGGCATAATATTCTCTCTTTTCAATTGGATCAATAGCGTGATATTCCTTTTTTGATTTATTTTCAATCAAAAATGCCATTTCTTTTAACACAGGAGAAATAAAGATATCTTTTAACTGAAGTTCTATTCCAAAAGATTTTTTAATTTTTAAAACAAGAGTATTTGCTCTTAAAGAATGCCCCCCACATTCAAAAAAGTTACTATTATTACTTATTTCTTTTTCCTCAATATTTAAAACATCGGACCAGGCTTTGACCAGGTCTTTTTCCGTACTTGTAACAGGTTTTTCAAATAATTTAGTATTTTCAAAATTAGGACAAGGAAGTAACCTTCTATTTAATTTACCATTTGCAGTTAAAGGAATCTCATCTAAAACAATATAATGGGATGGTATCATATAATCAGGCAACTTATTTAATAAGAAATCTCTTAAAACTGTTTCTATATCTTCAATTTCTGAAGTTATAACAACATAAGCACATAAATACTTTATTTGCATTTTATCAAAGACATCAACTACAGCTGCCTCCTTAACTAGCTCATGATTTATCAGGCTATTTTCTATTTCTCCCGGTTCAATTCGATAACCTCTTATTTTTAATTGTTGATCCGTTCTTCCAAGAAACTCAATTGATCCATCCAAAAGTCGTCTTCCATAATCACCAGTTCTATACAATATCTTGTTTTTATTATAAGGACTCTTAATAAATTTTTCTTTTGTCAAATCATATCTCCCATAATAGCCCCTACCAACAGAATCTCCTTCAATATATAACTCTCCCTTTACACCTAATGGTAAGATATTTTTATACTGATCTAAAACGTAGATTGACGTATTATTTATTGGAAATCCTATAGATGGAATTTCCGGAATCCGATCTTTTGGATCAATGGTTAAAGTAGTTACAACATGTGTCTCTGATGGTCCATAGTGGTTATGTAAGTATGTATTAGTACCTTTTAAATATTTTTTAAATCTGTCACTAATGATAAGTTGCTCACCCGCAGTTATGATATGTTGAATACATGATGGAATCAGGTTATAGTCTTCATAATTATTAAAAATAAATTTTGCATATGATGTAGGAAAAAATACTGTTGAAATTGAATTATCTTTAATCCGTTTGAAAAGCTTATTTATATCCTTTTTATCATCCTCGTTAATTAAATAAAGGGTACCTCCGTATAATAAAGTTGAGAAAATTTCTTGAAATGATACATCAAAACTTATTGAATTAAATTGTAAAACTTTTTCAAATTCTATATTTAAGTTCCGATTATTTTCTATAAGATTTAAAAGGTTTTTTTGCTCTAACATTACACCCTTAGGCTGCCCTGTTGAACCTGAAGTGTATATTACATAGAATAAATCACTCAAACGGCTAACTCTCTCAAGAGCCTGACAACCAGAGTTATAATTAGTAGGATCAGATAAGTCCAATAAGATTAATGATCCTAAAATACTATTATTAGTTCTTTCTTTATACTTTTGATTTGTTAATAATATCTTTACATCACACTCATTAAGAATAAACTCTTTTCTTTTTTCAGGATAATCAATATTTATAGGTAAACACGCACCTCCGGACTTCAAAATTCCAAGAATACCAATAATCATTTCTATGGATCTATCAATCATTAAACCTACAATATTATCAGGTCTCACACCTTTTTCTCTTAAATTTCTGGCTAAACTATTGGATTTTTCTTCAAGCTCTTGATATGTAATAGATTTTCCATAATAAACTACTGCTTCTTTTTGGGATTTTGATAGTGCAATTTTTGAAAATTGCTCATGTATTAAAATATTTTCACCTTGATATTTCGTTCCTTTACTGGAATTAATTATATCAATTTCCGTTTTAGCTCCTATTAATTTAACATCTCTTATTTTTTTGTTGCCACCTTTAAATTCCTTTATAATATTCTTAAAATAACCAATAAATTGATCAATAGTTTCTGATTTAAAAAGTTTAGTACTATACTCAAAAGTAAGTTTTATATTAGATCCTAAATTTAAGGCAGTTAAACTCAAATCAAACTTAGAAACATTCTGTAACAGATCATAATTTTTATCAAATACTTTGGATAGAACAATATCTTCTGATTCCAATAAATTAAACATCACATCGAATATTGGATTTCGGCTTGTATCGCGTTCTAAAGCTAATTTTTCCACCAAGTCTTCAAATAAATACTCCTGATTTTCATAAGAAGCTAAAGTACTAATCTTTAATTCTTCGAAAAACTCATTCAACTTTTTATCCCCAAAAACATCTATACGTAGCGCTAATGTATTTACAAACATTCCTACGATTCCTTCCAAATCAGCATGGCGCCTTGATGCTACAGGGGTTCCAATTATAATATCTTCCTGCCCGCTTAATTTAGACAAAAAAACAATATATACTCCCAATAGAGACATATACAAGGTTAAGCCATTTTCTTTACATATATCTTTTAAGACTTGAACTTCTTCTTCTGATAACTTAAAATGTTTACTTGATCCTTTAAAATCTTGAATTAACGGCCTTGTATAATCAATTGGCAACTCCAGTACTGGTAATTCTCCGGACAACTTGTTTAACCAATAAGATTCTTGTTGCTTTAAAATTTCTTGCTGCTCTTTGCTTCTTTGCCATTCACTATAATCTTTATATTGTAATCCTAAAGGAGGTAATTCAATTCCGGTTAATAGATTATTTAGCTCATATGATAAAATCTCTTGTGATCTACCATCACTTATGATATGGTGCATATCAACCAACAATAGATTATCACTATTTTGTATATCCAAATAAAACACTCGTATTAAAGGTGCTTTGCTTAAATCAAATGGACGTATAAATTCATCTTTAAGTTTGCCTATATCTTCAATTTTTATCTGATATTTTGTTACCGTTAGTGATATTTTTGGCTCTATATGCTGGACAGGTTTCTCATCAATAGTTATAAAACTTGTTCTCAAAGATTCATGACGTTCGACCAGCCTTTGAAGTACGCTATTGACTTTTTCAATTGGTACTCCTTTAGATATAGGAACTACAACAGGCATATTATATGCAAAACTCTCCAGATCAAACAATTGCAACAAATACAAACGTCGTTGAGATGATGATAATTCATAATGAGGTTGCTTTGGCGCTTTTGGAATAGAATTATACTTGATCTTATCTGAGGAAGCAACTAGTTTTGATAGCCTTGAGATTGTTTGATACTTAAATACCTCTCGTAAATTTATAGCTACTTCTAATTCTTTCTTTATATGTAATACTAAAATCGTAGCTTTTAAGGAGTGACCGCCTAATTCAAAAAAACTAACATTGGTGCTTATATCTCCAACTGGTATTCCTAAAATATCCGACCATA
>JANQHR010000047.1 GCA_028282585.1 Bacteroidales bacterium
TAAAAGGCTGTTACACAGAGAACCACAAAGAAGACACAAAGTTACTCAAAGTAAAAAATACGAACAAAATTTAACTATTGTACTTTTTGGACACCCCCATATTATTGAAATTTTCAATAATACTTTAGCTGGTAATCAATGATTAGAATCTTGATTATTGCACGATTGATATGTATAAAATTTAAATTAGAAATGAATTTAATCAATAACAAAATATGGAGGGCAACGCTATGAAAAAGTTTAGTTTATTATTAATTGCAGCTATTCTAGGCAGCGCCCTGACAATCGGTACATTTAAACTTATTGAAACTGATAATAGTAAATCATTAAAAATTGAACATATTTCAGAAACACCAGTTGTAGGAGCTGCCTATACAGTTAATCAAAACGGAGAAGTTGTTCCGCTGCAATTTACTGATGTGGCAAAAAAGGTTATGCCTGCAGTGGTGAATATTAAATCAACGCAGTTATACAGAGTAAATAACAGAGAGTATCAGGATCCTTTTCGTCATTTTTTCGATGATGATATTTTCAAGCACTTTTTTGGCCCTGACTTTAGGTTTGAATCTCCACAACCACAGCAACGAGGCCCACAAGCACGTGTCGGAACAGGTTCAGGAGTAATAATTAATTCTGATGGATATATTGTTACAAATAACCATGTAATACACAATGCAGACGATATTGAAGTCACTTTAGATGATAATAGAGTATTTAAAGCAAAGGTTATAGGTACAGATCCATCAACAGACCTTGCATTAATTCAGATCAAAGAAAAGGATTTGCCCTATGTTTCTTTAGTTAATTCGGATGAGGTGCAAGTTGGTGAATGGGTTCTTGCAATTGGAAATCCTTTTAATTTAAATTCTACTGTAACTGCGGGGATTGTTAGTGCCAAAGGTCGAAATATAAACATATTACAAGATCAAAGTGCAATAGAATCATTTATCCAGACTGATGCGGCAATTAATCCTGGAAACAGTGGTGGAGCCTTAGTTAATTTGAAAGGAGGATTGGTTGGAATCAATACAGCAATTGCCAGTCCTACTGGAGCATACGCTGGTTACGGATTTGCTGTGCCTGCTAACATAGTTTCTAAGGTAGTAGAAGATTTATTAAAATATGGTATGGTGCAAAGGGGGTATCTAGGATTAATGATACGCGATGTAGATGGTAATCTAGCTAAAGAAAAAGGCCTTAAAGTTACAGAAGGAGTATACGTTGATAGCATTGCGGCAAAAAGTGCAGCTGGCGATGTTGGTGTGAAAGAAAATGATGTTATAACTCATGTAAACAATATTGAAGTTGAAACATCTGCTAAACTGCTTGAAGCAATTGGAAGACATCATCCTGGTGATGAAGTTATGCTTAAAGTAAACAGAGATGGAAAAGTAAAAGAATTTAATGTTACACTAAGAAACCAGGAAGGTAAGACTAACTTTAGTGAGAAAGGATCTGAAGATATGCTTGAAATTTTAGGCGTAGAATTAGAAGAGATTGGTAAAGGCCTATCCAGAAAACTTGACATTGAAGGCGGCCTTAAAATAACTAAACTAACTATTGGTAAGTTGAGCAGGCATACTGCTGTTAAAGAAGGATTTATTATTACCAAAGTGGACGGCCAAAGTGTAAAAACCATTGAAAAACTCATAGAAATACTGGAAAGTAAAGAAGGTGGTGTTATGATAGAAGGTGTTTACGAAGACTATCCAGGTAGCTATTACTATGCCTTTGGCTTGTAAATAGCAGAATCTCTTAAACTATAATAGTAATTTCTCCTATTATAGTTTTCCTAGTTAAAAACAGCTTAGAAATAACCTAAAGTTTACATTATGTTTGAGATACAAAAGAAAGTTTTAAAAGGAGTAAGTAACGATCAAGAATTTTTTAAGAAAGAACTAATTAAATCACATGCATGGTTAAACTCTATGGAATTAAAACAACTAAAGGAATGGGTTATGAAAGAGTTCTATCATTTATATCCTGATACAATAAATGAAGTGTTTCAGTCTGAATATGATTATGTGTAGATAATATCAAATCATAAGCCATTAAATAATCATGATTTAATCAGGGTTGCAGCATTGTGAAGTTTGTAAAATAGTTAAATCATAAAGTCATGAAAACTAAAGTCTTTTTTGAGAAATGTAAAGTATCGTGGATGCCGGGTTATTATATTCCTGTAAGAAATAGTTGGTCCTTTCATCTTAAAAAAGTACACTTGACTGGTAAGGAGAAAGAGCAATATGAGCGGGAATTTGGAGAAAAAATCCTTTATGATTATGAATTTGAAAAATGGCATAACAACTTAGCAATTAATTAAAGAGTATAAAGGTAAATAACTTTCTTGCTCACAATTTTAAGAGATAAAGATTTGCGAGAGTTTTAGCTTATCTCAATTTAAACAGACACCAAAACTTGTATGCCTTTACATAGCACCCAGTGTTATACACCATACGCAGAGCTATATACTTTTCTAGTTGGCACAGAACAAGTTTTGAAAAAAATGATTTTAAGTTTGTAAAATGAGATAGGCAAAAACACCAAAATCAAAAATAATTAAAGAAAAAATATTTAATTTGCTTAGAACATAATTTGAAAAATGGATTATACAGAAATTTTAATTAAAATAAGAAGAATTGTTCGTTCAATGAATCTTGAATCTAAAAAGATTCAAAAAGAACATGGTGTTAGTATACCACAAGTATTATGTTTAAACCATCTTAACAGTTGTCAAGATTTTCAGTCAACACATAAAGACATTCGCACGTATTTAAATTTAAATTCAAGTACAGTTACTGGAATAATTGACCGATTAGAAAAAAAAGGCTTAGTTGCAAGGCTTCCTAAGAAAGAAGATAAAAGAACTACCTATATCGCTCTTACTTCTCTTGGGGCTAAGTTATTAGAAAAAATACCTGCCTTATTACATGAGAGATTGTCAGTAAAATTAAAAAACTTACCAAAAGAAAAAATTGATGAATTGGATGATGCGTTAAATGTTCTTATTCATTATTTGGACATTTCAGATGTTGATGCTTCACCGATGATTACAATTGAAGATAATTTAGCTTAAAATATAGTTTCTATACGACACATATTAAGCTTTTAATATTCTACACGTCCTGAAAACCATTGTATTTATGGTTTATGTTTGGCGCTCCAATAAATTATTCATAAATTTGTCGCATAGAAACAAATAATTAATCGAAACATTGTAATTAATTCTTTTTATGTCTTTTATAAAAATCTTAACAGAAAACGTGTTGCATAGAACAATTAAATATTTTAGTTATGTTAAAATTCAAAACTTACAATCCAAACACCAAAATGTCTACTTTGGAAAAACTAAATGCTACAGAATTTTTATTTAAACACTTAGAACAATATGGTGATGAAAAGCCTGATATCGAAAGATCAGTGCAATATGCATTAAAGGAAATACCATCTTTTGGTGGTTTTATCCTTGAAGGATATGATGAAAATGCAAATGTTGTAGGAACCGTTGTAATTAATCGTACAGGCATGGGTGGATATATCCCAGAAAACATCCTTGTTTATATAGCAGTTGATAACTCCCAAAGAGGGAAAGGTTATGGAAAGGATTTAATGAACAAAGCAATTGAATTGTGCGAAGGAGATATTGCCTTGCATGTTGAAAAAGATAATCCAGCCCGGTTTTTATACGAAAAAGTTGGATTTACAAATCCTTATTTAGAAATGAGGTTAAAAAAATAATTATTAATCCAATTTCATATTTATGCCAGCTTCTGTAATTGAACTTAGTCAGTCGGCTCTTCAAAATAATTTTACTTTTTTGAAAAAACAGTTTGAGAATACCAGGATTTCTTCTGTTGTCAAAGCAAACGCTTATGGGCACGGTTTAGAACCATATTTAAAAATGGCAGTTGATTGTGGTATAGATCACTTTTCGGTGTTTAGTTCCGATGAAGCTAAAAAGGTTAAAAACATTGTTAAGCAGCCAGTTGATATAATGATTATGGGCTGGATTAATGATGAAGATATGGAATGGGTCATCTCAAATCAGATTGAGTTTTTTGTATTTAATAACGATCGTGTAGATAAATTCTTAGAGATTTCTAAACGACTTGGCATTCCAGCTAAAATTCATATTGAGCTTGAAACAGGAATGAACAGAACTGGATTTCACTCAAGAGAATTAAACCGCCTAATTAAAAAACTGAGCGAAAATAAGCAGCACTTTCAATTTAAAGGCATTTGTACACATTTCGCCGGAGCAGAAAGTATAGCAAATTATAAAAGAATCCACGATCAGATCAAGAAATTTAAAGTATTACATAAGCGGTTTTTGAAGAATTTATTAATTCCAAAAACAAGGCATACGGCATGTAGTGCAGCTGCCCTATCGTATCCGAAAACACAATTTGATATGGTTCGAATTGGGATTTTACAATATGGATTCTGGCCTAGTGTAGAAACTTATATACATTTTCTAACGCATAATAATATACAATCGGATCCTTTAAAGCAGATATTAAGCTGGACATCAGTTATTATGTCAATTAAAAAAGTAAAAACAGGTGAGTTTGTTAGCTATGGAACCAGCTACCTGGCTCAAAAAGATATGAAAATTGCTTTAATTCCGGTTGGATATTCTCAAGGATATGCTAGAAATCTTAGTAATCAGGGTAGAGTAATCATTAACGGCCAACGGGTTGGTGTAATTGGAATGGTTAATATGAATATGTTAATAGCAGATGTAACTACCATTGATAAAGTAAATATAGGAGATAAAGTTGTACTTATTGGTGCACAGGGAGATATATCTATTAATGTATCATCGTTTACTGAAATGAGTGATCAATTAAACTATGAATTATTAACAAGATTACCAGTGGAAATTCCAAGAGTAATCACAAAATAATACTTATGGCTTTTATAGTCTTAAATAGAGAAAAGTTAGCACATAACTTTACATTTTTAAATAAATTATTTAAAAAGCATAATATTGAATGGGCTGTTGTTTCCAAAATATTATGTGGAAATAAATCTTACATTCAAGAGGTAATTAATCTTGGTATAAAGCAGATATGTGATTCCAGGGTTACTAATCTAAAAGTAATAAAATCCATTGATCCAAATATTGAGACCGTATATATTAAACCACCTGCAAAAAGATCATTAAAAAGCATTGTAAAATATGCTGATATAACAGTAAACACTGAGTTTGCCACGATTAAGCTTTTGAATGAAGAAGCTAAAAGAATGAAAAAGATCCATAAGATTATGATAATGATTGAAATGGGCGAGCTTCGAGAAGGAGTAATGGGAGAAGATTTTATTGCATTTTACGAATCTGTATTTAAACTATCAAATATCGAAGTTGTTGGTATTGGTACAAATCTAACTTGTTTATATGGAGTGTTGCCAAATCAAGATAAATTAATTCAACTCAGTCTTTATGAGCAATTAATTGAAGCAAAATTTAACAAAAACATTTCGTATGTATCAGGAGGGTCATCTGTTACAATTCCATTAGTTTTTAAAGGTTTATTGCCAAGAAGTATTAACCATTTTAGAGTTGGGGAAACACTTTTTCTTGGTACTGATGTATATAACGATAGTACCATCAGAAATATGGAACATAACGTTTTTCAGTTTTTTGCTGAAATAATTGAATTATCTGAGAAACCAATTGTTCCAAGTGGTGAAATGGGAACTAATGTTGAAGGATCTGAATTTAATTTTGATGATAGTGATGTTGGTAAAAGTTCTTGTAGAGCTATTTTGGATATTGGATTACTTGATGTTGAAGAAAAGCATTTACAACCAAAAGACAATGAAATAGAAATAGCAGGTTCAAGCTCAGATATGATTGTTTTGGATTTAGGAAAAAATCCTAAGAAATACAAAGTGGGTGATTTGATTGAGTTCTCGCTTAATTATATGGGAACGTTAAGTGTATTGAATTCTAAATATATTGAGAAAAGAGTTAAATGAAAAAAATGATATGATAGATAAAGAACCAAATAAGACTCAAATAAAAGAAATTCTAAACAATCCAGTAAAACAAAGAATTATTAGGAGATTAAAAGCAAATGGCAGATCTAATTTTAGTAGATTAATAAAAGATTTGTCATTGAGTGCGCGAGACGGTGTTGCTCATATTGTTGAATTAAAGAATATAGGAATAGTCTATTATGTTAAAAACTCTTCTTTAATTGAATTGAACTTAGAATTTTTAAACTCAATTGAAAAATAAATCATTAATATTTAAAAATATTGATTATGGATTTTCCGGCAGAAGTAGTTTTCAAGGTTTTATATAAAAAACATTGTCCTTATACAAATAAGTGTTCATATTATGAAACACTTACAAAAAGCAAACCAAAGGATATTGTATGCGAGAAAGGATATAAAATCTATAAAGAATGTGAATTATATAAAAATTTTAGAGAGAAATAGGTTAATAATTAATAAACAGTTCATTAAATGCATTGGATCGATATTGTAATATTTATTTGTTATTTCTTTTTTTTAATAGGAATCGGATTCTATTTTTTTCGGAAGAATACCAGTACTGACGAATATTATGTTGGAGACAGAAATATTAAGAGTTGGCATATTGGTCTATCTGTAGTTGCTACAGACGTTGGTGGTGGTTTTTCAATAGGTTTGGGAGGACTTGGTTTTGCATTAGGAATTTCAGGTTCATGGATGTTATTTACAGGTTTGTTGGGTGCTTGGCTAAGTGCAATTTTTCTTATCCCTAAAGTTTACCCTTTGTCTTCAAAATTAAGACTATTAACATTTCCACAGATTTTTTTAAAGCTTTCCGGGAAAAAGGTTTTTTATGCTGCAGCTGTAATTACAACAATTGGATACATTGGTTTTACAAGTTCCCAAATATTAGCAGGAGCAAAATTAGCATCGGCAGCGTTTTCTGCGATTAATTTAAAATATGCAATTATTTTAATGGGAATTATAGTAGTAGTTTATACATCGCTGGGTGGTATTAAAGCTGTAATTTATACGGATACATTACAATGGATTATCTTATTAATTGGACTAATTTTAGTCGGTATTCCTTTGGGATATATTAGCATTAATAAAGAAGTATCCATGTTTGAAGTGCTACCCAAAGAGTTTTTTTCATTTACAAATATTTCCTGGAAGACATTTTTTAATTGGTTAATAACCATATTACCAATATGGTTTGTTGGTATGACTTTATACCAAAGAATTTATGCATCTAAAGATTTGAAATCAGCTAAAAAAGCATGGTACTTGGCTGGTATACTTGAATATCCTTTTATGGCTTTTTTAGGGGTTGTTTTAGGTTTATTTGCCAGAGTGGGTGCTGAGATTGGATTGTATGAAGTAATTGGAGGCTCAGTTGCTAATATGGATCCTGAAATGGGATTACCAATTTTTCTAAAAACAATACTACCAGTTGGATTTTTAGGAATTATGTTAGCTGCTTATTTTTCTGCAATCATGTCAACTGCCGATAGTTGTTTAATTGCTGCATCAGGTGCAATGACAAATGATTTATTTGGGATTCGTAAAGATAAATCACTAAAGGCTTTTCAAATAATAACTCTACTTATTGGAATTGCTGCAGTTTATCTGGCTATGTCAATGACCAATGTATTAGAGATGATGTTGTATTCATATTCCATAATGGTTTCTGGATTATTAATACCTGTGTTAGCAATATTTTATTCCAAGCAAATAAATGAAAATGCAATATTTGGGTCAATGGTAACGGGTGGTGCTGTTACATTAATTTTGAGTTTAATGAATCTTAATTTGTATGGGATTGATGAGAATTTCTACGGTATTGGCTCATCTTTAATTGTGTTTATTTTATTATCTAATATTAATAAAGTAAGTAAAATTTAAACTTTTTGCTAAAAGATAGTTTGCCAATGTGTTTGTATTAAAATTTTTATTTTTTCCTAGTATAATATATTGTAATTTGCAGAAATGGTTGATAATAAATAATTAAGATATCAGCATAAATGAATACGCATCTTTAGGTGAAATTCTGATAAAAGTTGAAATATTACATTTGATAAATAATTTTAGAACTAATGAATATAAATCTAGCTGTATTAATTGATGGTGATAATATTCCATCAGTTTTTGTGAAAGAAATGATGGAAGAAATTGCTAAATATGGAAATCCAACTATTTAAAGAATCTATGGGGACTGGACAAAACCTAATTTGTCTAAATGGAAAAATATACTTTTAGAGAATGCAATCACGCCAATTCAACAGTATAGCTATACATCAGGGAAAAATGCTACAGATTCTGCGATGATAATTGACGCTATGGATATATTATATTCAGAAAAAGTAAACGGATTTTGTATAGTATCAAGTGACAGTGATTTTACCAGGTTAGCGACTCGTTTAAGAGAAGCAGGTATGCAGGTAATAGGAATTGGTGAGAAAAAGACACCAAATCCATTTATTGTGGCATGTGACAAATTTATATACATTGAAATACTGAAAACTAAAACAAAAGAAAAAGCTTCTGAGGATGAGAAAGAACTCGACAAAGAAACTTTTGATAAAATTAGTTTAAAGGAGATAAAACTAATTGCAACAACAATTACAGATTTATCAGACGATGATGGATGGGCATTTTTAGGCGATGTTGGAAGTTTATTGCAAAAGAAACGACCAAACTTTGACCCTAGAAACTATGGTTTTCAAAAATTGACCCCATTAATCCATTCAATAGGAAAGTTTGAAATTGAGCAAAGAGAAAGTCAAAAAGGTAAGTCGAAGTTAATTTACGTTAGAAATAAAGAAAAGTACATAGCACGAACTAATAAATAATCGCAATAGATAATAGATTACCCTAAATGAAAATTTATTATTAATTAACACATAAAATCTATGAAAACATATTTACAACTTTACAATCCATGGATAATAGGACTCTATGGGTTAATAATGTTTATATTTGGAATAGTATCAATTATTTATTCTGAATTAACATTAGGCTTAATAACACGCTTTTTTGGAATACTATTATTACTTAGTGGAGTTTTCTATGTACTACTTATAAAATTTAAGTCTGGCAATCTTCCAGACTATTGGTTGTATGAAGGATTAGTGCATATTGGCTTAGGATTATTATTCATAATAATCCCTAATATAGTAGCTAATATTTTTGTTATTATCATAGGTGTAATTTCATTAATAATAGGAATTAAAAATATATGGTTTTTAACTAGAAATAAACCTAATTTTATGAAGCTTACACTAATACGGAATCTAATTTTAGTAATATTGGGGCTACTTCTAGTATTTGTACCTTTTAAAAGTGCTGTTGTAATTATTAATGTAATAGGCCTGGTAGCAATATTCTATGGAGCAGTTACATTATATACTTCATATAAACTTTTTGGACTTAAGAAAGAGAAAGATTAAAGATATATATTAAAACCATTTTTTTCTTTTAAAGTAAATTATAGGTAATATAAAACTCAAAATCATTATAAGAACAATAAGTGGGTACCCAAAGCTCCATTTTAATTCTGGCATATGCAAAAAATTCATTCCATAAATTCCAGCAATTAATGTAGGTAACGAAATACAAACTGTAATTATAGTTAATATTTTAAATATTTTGTTTTGCTCTAATTCAATCTTACTATTAATGTTTTCTTTTAAATCATCAAGTCTGTTAAAGTTGTACTGTAAATATTCACTAATAACTTTCAGGTCATATATTTCTTCGGTTAGCTTATTAAACTTTTCGTTTTTATAGTTTTGACTTCTTTTTAATAAATATAATATACGTTGGAATTCTGAAAGCGATTCTCTTATTAAAAGGTTGTTAAAATTCAGTTCAGTAATAATATCTAAGTCTTCATCACTGAACTGTGTTGAATTAAGAGTTTTCTGAAAAAGGTCTTTGATTTTCTTTGAAACTAACTCAACAATATCAGCATAATAATCTGATATTACACCAAGTTGAGAAAGAAAAAGCTGTTGAAACGACTCAAAGCTGGTATTTTCGAAATCATATCTAGATTTGGTTAGGAGATGCAGGCTTTTTTCGATTTCTGAAGATATAAATGAAAAAACCACGTCATTTTTAATCAATATATATACATCATTTTCTTCAAAATAATTATCTGAAGAATAGTGTGGAATTGTAAAATTTAAGGATAGTTGATCTGATGTTTCAATAAAATGGGAACTTATCTCAATATCTTCCTTTTTACTAAAAGTAGTTATATCAAGATCAAATTTTTCAGAAATATTGATCAAATTTGCCTGGTTGAAATCAATAAAACGAATACCAAATACTTCTTCTGAATCATATTCGATTTGAGCTAAAGATTCAAACTTCTTTTTTTTATTATTTTTAAAGTAAACTTCAATCATTTTATTATAACATTTTTACCTGGACGGTAATTACTTTGAGGTTTCGTATGTTCAGTTTAAAAGCAAATTACGAAATTTTATTGCAATTACTTAAATTATAACATCTAATAACTTTCAATTTACATTATAAATCTTGTAACATGCTAATTTTATTTTAGTTAAAAAGAGTTTAATTAATGCTTTTGTTTGCCAGATTCATCAAGCTAATCCAATTAATTATGCCTATAGCTCTTTTGCGAAGCCAAATGTACTCTAGTAAAATACATCGCAGCCGACACGACAGGCTGCTAAAAGAGGCGGGAAGATTATTTTTTTATTATCACACCGATAGACTATTCTTGAAACCTATACAGTCAAGTTCCTACAAATAGAAATAATACTTTTATCGTCAGGCCGAGATACAGTTTTGAACTTGCAAAAGATTCAAACCGATAAAAAAATAAATTTGATTTAAGAACTTGAAAAGATGAAAAGCAGTTTACCTATTCTCAAAAGGGCTCATTGTGTGTAACTTTTCTAATAAATATTACTGTTGTAAATATTGCATAAATACAATTGATGTGCAGAACTTTCCCAACAAGAACATATTTATTAAAAATTACACCTAACGGTGTCATAATGACACTATTAGGTTGTGTTTTGCAAGACAAGTTGGCATCAATATTTAATAGATGTTAAATCGTATTTATGCTAATTGCTGTAAGTAATAGATTATAAGATAGATACGAAAGTATTTGTATTGAAACTAATTTCAATGGAATATGATTTGAACACCTATTTATGAGAGTTAAAAGTTATTAATTCAAAAATAAAATTATTAGAAATGAACTTAGATAAATTTACATTAAAGTCACAGGAAGCAATTCAAAGAGCACAGCAAATTTCTTTAGATTTAGGGCATCAGAGTATTGAGTGTGGACACTTGCTAAAGGGGGTATTTGAAATAGACGAGAATGTAATCCCATTTTTATTTAAAAAGCTCTCTGTTAATCATAATATTGTAACACAAGCCTTAGATAAGCTAATACAAAGCTATCCTAAAGTTAATGGTGGACAACAATATTTATCAAGAGAAGCGAGCGAGGCTTTAGTAAAAGCACAAAACTATCTAAAAGAGTTTGGTGATGAATACGTTTCTTTAGAGCATTTAATACTTGCATTGTTAAATGTAAAAGATAGCGTTTCTCAACTACTAAAAGATAGTGGTATAAATGAAAAGGAACTTAAACTAGCAATAAATGAATTGAGAAAAGGAGAAAAATCTAACAGTCTCAGTTCAGAAGATTCATACAATGCATTAGGCAAGTATGGAATAGATTTAATTGAACAAGCAAATTCAGGTAAATTAGATCCTGTAATTGGCCGGGATGAAGAAATCAGAAGGGTATTACAGATATTATCGCGAAGAACAAAAAACAATCCAATTTTAGTGGGTGAACCTGGTGTAGGAAAAACAGCTATTGCAGAAGGTTTAGCTTACCGTATTGTGAATGGCGATGTTCCGGATGATTTGGCATCTAAACAAATTTATACACTCGATATGGGAGCATTAATTGCTGGTGCTAAATACAAAGGTGAATTTGAAGAGCGATTAAAAGCAGTGGTTAAAGAAGTAATCAGTTCTGATGGACAGATCATTTTGTTCATTGATGAAATACACACGTTGGTAGGAGCTGGTGCAAGCGAAGGTGCTATGGATGCTGCCAATATCTTAAAACCTGCATTGGCTAGGGGTGAGTTACGTGTTGTTGGAGCAACAACTCTAAATGAATATCAAAAATACTTTGAAAAGGATAAAGCTCTAGAAAGACGATTCCAAATGGTATTGATTGATGAGCCAACTGAAGAAGATGCAATTTCAATTTTACGAGGTTTAAAAGAACGTTATGAGAATTTTCATAAAATTCGAATCAAGGATGAATCTATAATTACAGCTGTTCAGCTATCCAGAAGATACATAACTGAGCGATTCTTACCTGATAAAGCTATTGATTTAATTGATGAAGCATCGGCTCAATTGAGATTAGAAGTTAACTCAATGCCAACAGAAATAGATACTATAGAAAGAAAAATTCGTCAGTTGGAAATTGAAAAAGAAGCAATTAAAAGAGAAAAAGATAAGGAAAGATTATCTCAAATAAATAGTGCAATTGCGAATTTTGATGATGAATTAAAGCAGTTAAAGGCTAAATGGAATGAAGAAAAAGAAATAGTTACACAAATCCAGAATACCAAGCAGCAGATCGAAGATTTAAAGTATCAGGCAGAGAAAGCTGAACGAGAAGGAGAACTTGGGAAAGTTGCTGAAATAAACTATGGTGTGCTGCCACAAACAAAAGAAAAGTTAGAGCAACTCGTAGATCAATTAAAAGAATTGGAAGTTCAGGGAAAAAGATTGATGAGAGAAGAAATCACATCAGAAGATATTGCTGAGATAGTGTCAAGATGGACGGGTATTCCAATTCAAAAAATGCTATCAACAGAAAGAGAAAAACTGTTAAAAATTGAAGATAAGTTACATGAACGTGTAATTGGTCAGGATGAAGCAATACAGGCTATTTCAGATGCTATTAGAAGAAGCAGAACTGGTCTTTCAGATGAAAAACGACCAATCGGGTCGTTCCTGTTTTTAGGAACAACAGGTGTTGGTAAAACTGAGCTTGCAAGAGCTTTAGCAGAATACTTATTCGATGATGAAAATATGTTAACTCGAATTGATATGAGTGAATATCAAGAGCGACATGCAGTTTCACGTTTAATAGGAGCTCCCCCAGGATACGTTGGTTATGACGAGGGTGGACAACTTACTGAAGCAGTTAGAAGAAAGCCATACTCAGTTATTCTTTTAGATGAAATAGAAAAAGCACATCCTGATGTATTTAATATTTTACTTCAAGTGCTCGATGAAGGCAGGTTAACTGATAATAAAGGAAGAACTGCAAACTTTAAGAATACAATTGTTATAATGACTTCTAATATTGGATCTGGTATTATTCAGGATAATTTACAAAACTTAGATGATAAAAATTCAGATGAGATATTAAGTAAAACAAATTCAATGGTATTTGAATTATTGAAAAAAACAGTTCGTCCTGAATTCTTAAATCGTATCGATGAGATGATCATGTTTAAGCCATTATCAAGAACAGATATTCATGATATTGTTAAACTACAATTCAAATTTTTAGAGAAACTATTGGCAAAACAAGAAATTACGATTGAATCAACCGAGAATACAATAGATTACATTAGTAATGTAGGTTTTGACCCACAATTTGGGGCAAGGCCAATTAAACGATTGATTCAAAAAGAAGTACTAAATCTTATTTCAAAGGCAATTTTAGAAAATAATGTAGCATCAAAATCTAAAATAGTAATGGATGTTGTTGATAATAAGATTATTTTCAGGTAATGTACATTAATGAAACACAAATAGAACTAAAAATTGCAGAAAGTGTGTTGGAGTACTAATTTTTTATTTGTCTTTACAACCAAGCTAAACTTAAAAAGTAGACTGTCAAACTGCTACAAATAAAAAAATCTTTCAGAGTCAGAATGAAATGAAATTTCCAACTCGAATAAATTGTCAAACAGTTAAAAATGATTCTTGACTTATTAATCTGAAAAAAAAGCAGTTTAGTTTTTCTGAAAAAAATCGCTTTACTTATAACTGCTTATTAACGTTAATGAGTAGCTGGAATCTGTAGCGATAATAATTAAGAAAAATTGAATATCTTTGTTTTAGCATGAAAAAAAAGAATTATTAAATAGAATTAGATTGGCTGTTCAGCAGCATGATAGTGATGCCGAAATCTATTTATATGGTTCCGGAGCACGTGGAGATAATAGAGAAGATTCTGATTGGGATGTGTTTATTCTTGTAGATGAGAATAAAACTGCAAACCGAATCGAAGACAGGTTCAGAGATTCTTTATATGATATTGAATTAGAAACAGGACAAATTATTTCCATTTTGATTTATCCGAAGTTCTATTGGAATAATAAATTGAAACATTCTCCTCTTTACAAGAGTGTAACTCACGATGGTATTCGCTTATGACCAAAGAAGATTATATCAATTACAGATTGGATAGAGCTAATGAAGCATTTGAAGATACAAAATTGCTTGCTGAAAATGAAAGGTGGAATACGGCGTTAAATAGACTATATTATGCTTCATTCTAAACAGTTATAGCTTTGTTGATAAAGAATGGCATTGAAACGCAGACTCATGATGGAGCTAGAACCCAATTCGGTTTACAATTTGTAAAGACAGGAATGGTTGACAAGAAATTTGGGAAACTATTTTCAAAGCTGTTTGATTATCGGTTGAAAGCTGATTATGGAGATCTATTTGATTTCGGCAAAGATATCGTTGAACCGCTTTTTGAAGAAGTAGAATTATTGATAAATACAATTAGGAAAAAATATAGGCTTCCGTTATTAACATTTTTGTACTCCCGGCCTAAAAGAAAAGAATATGAAACTTAAACTTTTTCTTCTTTTTGGATTATTTGCTACACTTGATAGCTTTAGCCAAGAATTGATTGAAACGAAATATTTTGACAAAGAATGGAAAGAAGTTACAGTAAAAAAATTCCATACGAAACGTGAAATATATAAACAAGCTGATAATATTTACGTAATTAAAGATTATTTCAAGGGGAAATACCTTGAAATGACTGGTTATTTATCACAACTTGAACCTGACGTAGAAAATGGAACGTTTACGTTTTTTGATAAGAGAGGAAACAAAATTGATGAGATAATTTATAAAAATGGAGAACCAATTGAATGGTATAGTTGGCTGGGCAATGAAAAGAAACTTGTAGCTGATTATAATTTTAGTTTGGATTATGAAAATGTAAATCAGTTGACAGAAACTACTGAAAAGAAAAATGTTGATACTGCTAATTTTGAAGTTGTTGAAACAATGCCATCTTTTGAAGACAAAGACGCTTCATACTTCCGCGTTTATGTACAGAAAAATCTGAAATATCCCAAATTAGCATTCAAGTATAATCAGCATGGAATAGTATATGTTTCATTTGTTGTAAATAAAGATGGAACACTTAGTGACTTTGTTGTAACCAAGTCAATTTGTAAGTCACTTGACAAGGAAGTGGTTAGAGTTCTGCGGAATTCTCCAATCTGGAAGCCAGGGACACAAAAGGGTAAACCAGTAAAAGTAAAATTTTCATGCCCCGTCGTTTTTGCATTGTTTTAAAACAAAGTCAACTTATAATATGGTGTTTCCTTCATTATGGGTTTAGGTTTGCAGTCAGGCTTCTTAAAGCATTGGCTTTAGATTCAAAGCAAGAAGAGCGTATCCATTGAAAAAAGTACGTTTAATTTGAACGACTCTGTTTGACGATAAAGTGCATTCGTTTAACGAAAAAAATTGAAGAAGAGGATAAATAGGAGGTTATTTGTTTTATGATTTTACTAAAATTTTAAATTTGAAAATTATGAAAGCAAAAAGAAATATTTTTATTACAGCAGTAGCTCTATTGTCACTCATATCTGGTTGTGCCGTAATTTCATTTTATCCTCTTTATACCAATGATGTATTAATAAACGACGATAGAATAATTGGTAAGTGGGCTACAATTGAAGAATTAGGTATACACCCGAATGATATTGATACGTTGATTTGGGAAATTTCATTCAATGATAAAAAGTGGGTAAAAAAATACAATACACCCTACGACAGGGGTAGTCATCAAGAACCCAACCGTTATACTTATTCATTATTACTATATTACGCTTCTTCTCCTGAAGATAAAGTGGAATTTCAGTTACATTTGGTAAAATTAAACGACAAAACATATATTGATTTTTATCCGGAAGAGTGGAAGATAGATAACACAATTTTAGCATTTCACCTTATAGGTGTTCATACTTTTGCAAAAGTAGATATTAACGAAGATTACATTAATATTGATTGGTTTGATTCGGAATGGTTTGAGCAAAAACTGAACGAAAATAAAATTCGTATAAAGTATGAGAAAAATAGTTCTAACATTCTTTTGACTTCAAAACCTGGAGATTTACAGAAATTTGTAATAAAATATTCCGATGATGAAAATGCATTTGATGAAGACAATAAATATGAATTGAAGCCAATTAGATGATAATAAGCAAAATTATAAAAAGAATAAACAAGGTATTTTTTCACGCCCTGTTTTGGAGCGTTTCAATATTTGTGTTTGCATTTATTTTCCGCTTGTCAGAGATTATTAGCAATCTTGATGTTATTTACTCGTTGCTTTTTCACACTACAATTATTGTTTGTGTTTACCTCAACTTTTTAGGTATAAGATTATGGTTTGATAAAGGAAGGTATGTAAAATACGTTGGTTTTGTATTAATAAATCTTGCGGTTACCATAATTTTAAACCAATATACTTTTAATGTATTCGTTGATTTGATATTTCCTGACCATTACTTTGTTTCTCAATTTAATAATACGGAAATAGGATTAATTGCATTAGTATTTTTAACTATAACATCAGCCATTAAATTATTAAAATCTTGGCTCTATTTACAAAAAATAAATCGGCAAGCTATTGAAACTGAAAAAGAGAAGATTGATAGCGAACTTCAAAGTCTAAAATCTCAGATAAACCCTCATTTTTTGTTTAATAGTTTAAATGTGATTTATTCTTTAACATTAAAAAAAGATGAATCAACACCAGAGGTTGTTTTAAAACTGTCAGATATTTTAAGATATGTCATTTATGATTCAACACAGGAAAAGGTATTATTAAGTTCCGAGATATCACTTCTTAAAAAGTATATCGATTTGCAGAAGTACAGGATTGAAGATGAAGTTTTGATAAGTTTTAGTAGTGAAATTGAGTATGATGTGATGATTGCCCCGTTAATATTTTTGACTTTGTTAGAAAATAGTTTTAAACATGGTATTAGGAGTGAAATTGAAAATGTTTTTATAGATGTAAAATTGTATTCAAATACAGAGAAAGTATATTTTGAAATAGAAAACAATAAATCTCAAACAAAGCCAAATTCTAACGAACAAAGGGGAGTTGGATTAGAAAACATTAAAAAAAGATTAGGGCTACAATATCCCGACAAACATAAATTAAAGGTGTTGGATAATGAAAAAACGTTTAAGGTTTATTTAGAAATTGAGCATGAAAATTAATTGTATTATAGTTGATGACGAACCTGCATCAAGGGAAGTACTTGAAAAATACATTTCTGATACTGATATTCTGAACCTTGTGGCGGAATGCAAGAATGCAGTTGAAGCAAATGAAGTATTAAAAAATAAGAGCGTGGAATTGATGTTTCTTGATATAAATATGCCTAAAATTTCGGGTGTACAATTATTGAAATCATTAACGTCTCCACCTAAAGTGATTTTTACAACTGCTTTCCCCGAATATGCTATTGAGGGTTTTGAACTTGATGCCGTAGATTACCTTTTGAAACCTTTTTCATTTGAAAGGTTCTTAAAAGCAGTCAATAAATACTCATTATTAGCTGATAAAGAGACTTCACGTGGAAATAGGACGATTTTTCTGAAATCAGAAAAGAAACTTTACAGAATTCTAATTGGTGATATTATTTATTTAGAGGCGGTTGGTGATTATGTAAAAGTTGTTTTCGGAGAGCAAACAATTATTGTGCATAGTACATTTCAGGATTTATTAGAGCAACTTTCCCATCCTAATATTGTGCGCATCCATCGTTCTTTTGCTATGGCGATTGATAAATTTGAATACATAGATGGGAATCAGATCATAGTAAAAAGCAAATCTTTACCAATTGGAAAAGCCTATCGAAAAGAATTGTTGGCAAGACTGGAAAATTATTAAACTTCAGTCCCCGACAATGCATGTTATGTAAAGGTATAGGTCGTGCCTATTGGTAGGTATACTTAAAGTGGCTCAAATTGAGTAAGTTTCTTTTGTTTTATCTTTGGAAAGAGTTGTGAAAGCTTAAATCAGATTAACCATGCTGTTATTTGCAAAAATCTCTGGGTAGGAGCAACTATAAGGTATGTTAATAGTTTAATAATAAACAAAAAAAATTAAATTGTTGTCCAATTTCAAAGTTTTCAATCATTATGATTATGTACATTAATTATTTATTCATTTAAAAACAAAAGACATGAAAGATTTTATGATGCTATTCCACAGCGAACCTGATCCTAACTTTAATCCTACCCCTGAGCAAATACAAGAAGAAGTGAAAGCTTGGCAAGATTGGATAGGAGGAATTGCTGCTCAGGGCAAACTCAAGAATGAGGGAGAAGCTTTGGGCTTTGAAGGAAAAACTATGCATGCAGACGGAACGGTTACAGATGGCCCATACGCCGAAGTGAAAGAAATTGTAGGAGGTTTTATTATTGTCTCAGCGGATTCAGTTGAAGAAGCTGCCCAATTGGCTAAGGGTTGTCCTGGTTTAACCAATGGCGGTAAAGTAGAAATCAGAGACATTATGGTTTTTGATGGAATGTAATTCCTCTTAACGGGAAATGCAGTAATATGGATGACAAAAAACTGTCCGGGATATTTAAGTCTGAGTACAGCAATTTAATTGCTGTACTCTGCAATTATTATGGATTAACTGATCTGCAATTAGCGGAAGATATTGTATCCGATACTTTTCTGAAAGCCATGAAAGCCTGGTCTCATAAGGGCATTCCTGAATTCCCAAAGGCCTGGCTCAGGAAAGTGGCTCAGAATCTATTGAACGAACATTACAGAAGAAAAAAAATCTACGAGCAAAAAATCACTCCTGAATTAGATGTTAGAAATCAGCATGTTAATTTTGTTGAGATCACTGATAAGATCATTGAAGATAGTCAGCTTCAAATGATATTTGTGCTCTGCGACCCTAAACTCAATAGAGAATCACAGCTTTGCATTGCTTTAAGAATCTTATGCGGTTTTAGTATTGAAGAGATCGCCAGAGCACTTTTGTCAAATAAAGAAACAATTAATAAAAAATTATATAGAGCTAAAAAAGCAATCAAAGAACGTAATCGAGTTGAAACGAATCTTACATCAAGCCAATATGTTTCAAGACTTGACAATGTGCTAAGAGTCATATATTTATTATTTAATGAGGGGTATTACAGCAGCGTTAATGAAGAAAATATCCGCTATGAAATATGCTGGGAAGCCATGCGGCTTAGTCTTTTTTTGTCTGAGCAAAAAATCTTTCCAAAGCAAAAGATATATGCCCTGATAGCTTTAATGTGTTTCCATGCTTCCAGATTAGATGCAAGAAAATCAGGAGAAAACGTTGATCTTTTGTACCATGAACAAGATAAAAGGAAATGGAATAAAGACCTGATTCAAAAAGGCAGGAAATATCTTAATCTTTCTGCTGCAGGAAATGTTATAAGCAAGTATCACCTCGAAGCTGCAATCGCTTATTGGCATACGGAAGAAACCACTGGAAAATGGAATAATATATTGCAGTTATATAATAAATTGCTTACCATAGAATATTCACCTATCATAGCTATGAATAGAACATACGCCCTTGCACAGGCTAATTCTGTTGATGAGGCTATTCAAGAGGCTCATAAATTAGAATTAAAAGATAATCACCATTATTTCTGCTTGTTAGCTGAACTTTACCGTATGAATAACAATATCGACAAAGAAGTAGAATATTTAAATAAAGCGATTGAATTTGCAAACAAGGAAAACGAAAAAGAATTAATCAATAACAAATTAAAAAAAGTGAATCGATAATACGCTTTAAAATGCTAAAGCTATTAAAAGCGATAATTATGCTTACCCGGTATTGAAATTACAAATTTAAAGGAATTAAAATAGTTTTGCATAACTTGCGTTACTATGTAAAGACTTAGGCCGTGCCTAACGGCAGGTAAACTTTAAGTAGTTTAAATCAAATTAAGTATACTGCCAGTTGTAAATGCTGGTCACATCTCACAAATGATCTTAAATCGGAGGGGGCGGCACAGGTTTACAAAAGGTTATATACAGTTCAAAAATAATTTTCTTTATATAAAATAAATATACGCTTTCTTAAAAAGTGGATAAATTTGATTTTTTCTTTTATTTTAGATGAGAACAATACTCTGTTTTCTATTACGTTCCGAAAGTGAATTGTTTATAACTTTTAATCATTAGGTATAATATTATGAAAATACTCACTTACTCAATTGAAATCAACAAATCTCAGGATTTTGTATTCAACAAAATTATGGATAAGACGGTATATCCTGACTGGGCGAAAGCATGGGGTGAAGGTATGGCTTATGAGGGGGAATGGAAGGAAGGTGGACATATTTCTTTCTTTGATCAATCACAAGGTGGAAGCAAAGTGATCATTGAAGAATTGAAACCGAATGAATACGTAAGGGCTAAACACATTGCCATGGTAAACCCACAAAATGTTGAAGTAGAATTAAAAGACGAAATGATGATAAAGTGGATTGGCTCTACGGAGGAATACTACTTTAAAAAAAGGAGCAGTGATGTAACGACACTTGAAATTGTTATGACCGTTAATGAAGTGTTTCAAGAAATGCTTGATGGTACCTGGCCAAAAGCTCTTCAATATTTCAAAGAAGTTTGTGAATCGTAACTACCTTAAACTTCTTGTATGTAATGATAAAAAACAAACGATAGCTGTTATTTAGCGACATGAGATTATAATAATGCGATAAATAGAATTTTTACATGAATAAATTGAAACAAAATAAACGAATTCTGATTTTTCCAATTCTGATAGCAATGGTAATGATGAGTGAGGTTGGCTGTTCTGATAGAGATACTTATTATTTTGATTGGAATAAGATCAGTTTGAATAATTTAGAGATTTATTATGAAAATGAATCGTTACGATATCAACAAACGGACAAGTTAACTTTTGCTCCTTTAACGTTTGGAACCAGAATAGGCTTTGATTATCAAATGATAGCTGACTTTGGGAATATAAACATTAATTTAATTCAATCGGCACATGCTTTAACAAAACCAACTGATGAATATATTTTAAAGGACAAAATACTGTCCATTTCTGTTAAGACCGTTCATGATTTTGATAACGAGCATCAAGCCGGGAGCGATATCTCACATTACTTTAAAACATTGTGGTCAGGTGACTTTATTCCAATAAATTCAAGGTTGAATGGAACTAATGGTATTAATGAACCACGAATTTCTGAAAATTATTTAAATGAGGAATACGATATTTACCTCAGAGAAAATCCTTCGATTGGGGAAAAACACCAATTTGAAATTTTAATAGAATTTGAGTCTGGAAAAATATTGACAAAAATGACGGATGAAATTGAAATAAAATAAAACAATGTAATCATACAAAGTAGGGAAATTCTATATAGTTGCATACTCTGAGATTTTTACAAATAATGTGCTAAACAATAATTCAGTTACTTCGTCTCATCGCATCAGGGATATAATTCAAAAGTGTTTTTCGCCCCCGTTGATTTTTATAAAAAGAATATTTAATCATAATTTGACTATTGATATAATTTTTTTCTATCGATTAACGACAGTATATGTTTTTATGTTAGGTACGGTTGTAATGATAAAAGAATAGTATTCTCACACCATTTTTGCGTCTTTCAGATAATCCGGACTGGTTAAAAGAGATAATTAAAAAAACATAAACCCTATTCCTAAGCCAATATCTAATCCATTAAAGTTTTCAAGATTTAATTTTTCATTATTGAAATTATTTGAAAAATTATATCCAATTTCAAAATGAATTTTTGTTCTGTAAGTAATTTGATAATTTAAGCCCATGTTCAATTTATAGTACATCGTTGCATTGTAAGTACTATTTTGATCCATATCCATTCCAGACATTTTCATTCTAATCCCTTTCACAGAAATCATTCCTATTGAACCTGAAACATATGGGTTTATTTGTTTTTCATTTAGTAAAAAATACCGGCTGGTTAAATATAATGGGATTATAAGACTACCGCCTCCTTCGAAATCCTGGTTATTATTTCCATAAATCGAAGATAAATCCATTTCGGGTAAATCCTTCTTAAACCCAAAACCTGTTGAAATTCCTAGCGAATACCTATGAGTCATAAAGTAGTGTATACTTAAAATCCAATTAATACCATTATTATCTATAAAATATTTTGTTTCATCATCTGTATTCATTGAGCTATTTGGTATGTGCCAATATGAAGAGCTAATACTAACTTCAATTCTGTCTCCGGGATGAATTATTTTATATTTTGTATGTAAATTCTTTTTTTCATTATTTAATTCAGTTAAAATACTTCCATAAAGTTGATATTTATTTAAGTAGCCCCACACGTTTTTTATAAGGTTATATTCAATATTTCCGCAGAAATCGTTATCATTTTTACATGAAGTGCTGTCCGTATATAAATTTGCCGTAGCAGCAAATAAATAAGTAATACCTGAGATGTTACTGTAATTCTCCAATTTATGAAATATGGCAAAAACTTTACTTTTGTTATATCCTTCATAATTAAAAAAGAAGTTTTTTAGTAAACCTTCATTTAAACCATTAGCCTTTATGTCCCAAACAATAAAATTTACAGGGTACTTATTACTAAAATCAACTAAATGTTTAGTTTCAAAAGAACTTAATGAATCATCTATAAAAAGTATGATAAGTGGGATTACTTTCTTTTTATTCTCTTGATTTTCAATTTTGATTAACTCTAATTGTTCTCCGGTTGTTTCAATTTCCAGTTTTAAATGTTCTTGTGCATTAATAATATTATGTTTAAATAAAATAATTAATATAAAAGCTGGTATATTTAATTTACTTCTCATGTCTCAATTTGTATTTTATACTTGATATGTTCATTAAAACTTGATTTTTCATTTGCTCTTTTTACACAATACTTACCTATCCTGTTTCGGTAAACTTCGAAATAACTAATAGTACCACCATTCAATTCGACTAAAGGTCTATTAAATAATTCTTTACAGCCTTCATTATGAATAATCGCGATTAGGTAGGTATACTTTCGAATGTTATTAAATAAATAGCTTGCCTTATTATATTCAACTTTAACATTTCCAAAATATAATGCATCAGATACTTTTTGAGCTGAATTTTTATCAAATAAGAGAAATATTACATAACCCTTATCTGATTTTAACTCATTAACCCAAACTTTAATCGTAAAATATATATTGTTTCCATTATAAAATAACGATACTAGTAACATAACTAACAAGAAAACGAGCAAATATGTGATGGTTGGATTTAAGTACATATAGGTCAGTATAAAATTAAAATCTAACTTCCAGCTCTATTGTGTTTTCCTTTTTATCAATAATAAATTTACAATTGTCGAAACTTGGAAATTGTGTGGATTCTTTGTTATTAAAGTGCAACCCTATGTTTTCTTTTGGCATGCCGAGAAAACTTTTATCCAGCATCCCGTCAGAATTCTCATCATGTACAGCAATTGCAGCATATTCACCATAATTAAGATTCTCGAATGTATAGCTTGATTTTAAGTCCTTTATTTCAGATTTGCCATAAAAAGATGCTCTCTCCAGGTCTTTAGGAAAGCCTTTTTCATCTTCAAATAAGTAAATCAAAACCTGCCCTTTATTTGATCTTAGATTGCTTATTGAGACTTTCAACTTTCCTTTGGGTTGATTAAATCCTGCACTAAGAAATAGAATTAGCGTTAACATAATTGGAGTTTTAAATTTTCTCATACTTTCAATTTTTAAAGGGTTTTACCAGCTCTCCCGCGAGCTGTTGTAAAATAAGTTCGTATAGCTTTACATTATAAGTTAAGTTATAAACCCTGTTTTTAGCATTAATCAAATTATTCTGAGATTCTCTAACTTCGGTAGAGTTTACAATACCATTTACAAAATCATTATTTGCTTTATTAAATGAGTCTTCATATAATTTTAAGTTCTTTTTTTCTATTTCCAACTGGCTTGTTGCAAATTCGTACTGTTCATAGGTATTTAAAAGTTCTTTCTCGATTTCACCCTTTGTTTTATCTACTGTAAATTCTTGCTTATTGATATTAATTTTAGCTGACTGAATGTTATTCTTTCTTCTGCCGCCAGTGAAAATTGGTAAGCTTAAAGTAAGGCCAGAGTATAAACCACTGTTTTCTTGCGAAACAATTAAACTTTGTTCATTTTCCTGATTGAGGTGCCTATATGAGCTTGACATACTCAAAGTTGGGAGATATGCCGATTTGGCTATTGAATAATCCAACTTGATTATTTTTAATTGTTCTTGTGATAATTTTATGTATGCATTATTAGTTAAAGCATTTTGTAATAGTGAGTCTTTACTCAATTTAGTTTGTAGTAAAAGTGTACTTTCAACATTAAATTCAATATCAGAGCTCCTTCCCAATAAAAAATTCAGGTTTCTCTTTGCATTTACAAGAGATACTTTGGAGCTTCTATAATCTATACTATCCGTGTTTAAATAAGCAAGAGATTGGAGGTACGCCAGGTTGGTACTGTTCCCAAATTGCTCATTTAGCCTGGTTCTTTCCACCCTTTCCTTGGAAATTTCCACTTTTTCTTTGGATAATGAAAGTGCTGCTTGTTGCCTTGCAATTTCAAAATAAGCCGTTGCAACCTGTATCAAACTGTTTTCAATTTGATTTTGCAGTTGATTTGCGCCCATCTCACTATATCCCTCCAATTGCTTGTACCTGTATCTTTTAGCAAATCCCTCAAATAGGGTATAACTCATACTAACGCTAACCTGATAAGATTCTGAAGATAAGCCATCTCCACCTATTGAAGTATTTCCAGCACTTTCTTCAGCGCCGCTACTACTTCCTCCTTCCTGGCTTTCATCGCCGGCAACTCCAAAATCATAAACTGCATCTGTATTTTCAAGGTTATTATCATAATTAGCACTTAAACTAATATCAGGCAAGTATCCTGCATTTCCCCTTGTATATTCATTAAGTGCTTTTTGGTAATTTTCTTCCTCAATTTTAATATCAAGGTTATTTTCAAGTGCAATTTTAAATGCATCATCTAGTGTTAATAAATCCTGTGCCTTTACGCTTATTGTTAATACTAATAGTATACTTAGAATTGAAACCTTCATTTTCATAATTATTTAATTACACTTTTTAATTGCTTAACTGCTGCCTCTACCTCTTCAGCTTTTTTAACTTTTCCTGAAACAATTTTAATCCATAACCTTTTAAAATAATTTGTAGCTATAAGAATTATGGGTAACAGGAATAATGGCATGATTAATCCGAATATCAACCCGTAAGCTATTGAAATGGCCGGTGGCTTAAGCATCATAGTCGCAAAGCTGTCTGAATACAGCGTAGGGCTTAAACCAGCAACTGTTGTAATCGTAGTTAATACAATAGGTCTAAACCTGGATTTTGCAGTTTCTACTAATGCATCCATATAATCCAGCCCTTCTTTTAAATTATCATTTAAGGTTGTTGTATATACTAATGAATCATTTACAAAAACTCCAATTAAGGCGATCAACCCAAGGAAAGAGAACATGTTTATCATTGCTCCATGAATGTAATGCCCCAGTATTACTCCTATTAAAGCAAATGGGAACGTTAAAAAAATAGCTCCTGCCTGTGAAAAGGATTTTCCATTAAAAACTACAAGTGAAAAAATAATCAGTAAAATAATAGGCCCTACCACCTTTATCCTATTCATTAAATCTTGTGTTTCTTCATTTTGGCCACCAATTTCATATGTAATATTTCTAAAACCGCTTAAAGTTTCCAGTATCTCATTTTCTTCTAATTCTGCTAAGGTTTGAGGCGCAGAAATGTTAATATCAGCTAAATCAGCTTCTACCTTTATTTCTGTCTTTCGTTTGTTATGGTTTATTTGCAATACTCCCTCGGTAAATTCAAGGTATGCAACATCTTTTAAACGATATTCCCCATTGGTAGGAGATACAATAACCAGTTCTTCCAACTCTTCAATCGTTGAGCGTTTTTTATCATCGTAACGCAACCAAACCTTTACCTCTTCATCATTTCTTTGCAAACTCTGGATATTAAGCCCAAAATAACCACTCCTTATTTGTTGCATCACGTTATTGTGTGTAAGCCCTACGTGGTGAGCCAAAGGTTTTAACCAAATATTTATTTCCGGGTTTCCTGTTTTATCCGAGTCTTTAACATCTCTAAGTTTAGGGTTGTCCTGGAATTTCGTTTTTAATTGGTTTGCGGCTTCCCTGATTTCCTCCAAATCATCGCCATACAAGGAAACTGATATCGGTTTGCCAAACATTGTTTCTGCAGATAGACCTCCAATTGTGAAGTTTATAGCCTCAGGTATCTCGCCAATTCTGTTTTGCAGGTATTTTGTAATCTCAAAAGAATTTAAATCTCTTTCATCGCTATCAATTAAAATAATTTTTAACTGCCCTTCGTTACTTAACGGGCCAAGAATTAGTTCTGTATTTTTTATTATGTTTTGAGCAGATTTTGCTTCTTTCGTAAGTTCTTTATTAATATCCCATACCTTTTGTTCTATGCCCTGTAAAGATTTTAGGGTTATTTCTTCACTGGTACCGGGTTTTAGTTCCAGGTTAGATATTAAGAAACTATCATCCATTGTTGGGAAAAAAGATACCTTAACCCGGTTTGTCCCTACTAAGCCTAAGGTAAAAATAAGAGCCAATATGAAAACAAATAGGGCGAGCAGCTTATACTTTGAAACAATAAACCTAAAAACAGGAATGTAAAATTTATCCCGAACCCTTAATAAACCATTGTTAAAAAACTTTTCGGCCCTTGAAGCCTTTGTTTCACTTGATAGTGAATGTGAAAGGTGGGCGGGCAAGAGAAAGAAACTTTCAATTAATGCGAAAAACAACGTTCCAATCACCACAAAAGCCAGTTCAGAGAACATATCCCCGCTTCTGCCACTAAGAAAGAAAAATAACGAAAATGCTATTGAAGTTGTCGATAACGAGATAAATACCGGGACTAACATCTGGCTCGCTCCATCAAGTGCTGCTTTCAGAGGTTTCTTTTTGTAGTTCTCGTAATGCTGGTAAATGTTTTCGCCAATAACAATGCCGTCATCTACCAAAATACCTAAAACTAAAATAAACCCAAAAATTGATACCATATTAAAGGTTAACCCATAATAACTGCCTAGTATCAACATACCTAAAAAAGCCACAGGTATCTTTAAAGCAACCCAAAATGCTAATTTGCGCTGTAGAAATAAAGTAAGAATTATTAAAACCAGCAAAAAACCGATCACGCCATTTTGAATCATCGTATTCAGCACCGTTCTTAAATGGATAGAAGAATCGTCGATTACCTCTAATTTTACAATTTTATTGTTCCGGTTAAATTCAGAAATATATTCCTTTATGGTTTCTGCATTTTCTAATAAATTCTCGTCTGTTCGGCTTAGTACCTCAATAGTTGCTGAGGGTTTTCCATTCAAGAACCTTTTGTTTACAGCATCCGAAAAAATGTTCTCAATGCTAGCTATATCTTCCAAAAATATTATACTTCCATCCGTATTTGCTCTTACAACAATGTTTTTTAAATCATTTGCATAATACCCTTTAGCATTTGCCCTAATGGATATATTTTGTTTGGTTGTTTTAATAGTACCGGCTGTTAGTTCAATATTGGCTTCACTAATTGCTTTAGAAACATCGTTCATGGAAAGCCGGTATGCTTTTAATTTATCTTCTGAAACCAATATCTCAATTTCCTCTTCGGGAAAACCGCTTATCAGAACAGTTGATATACCATCATCATCCAGCAGGGCATCTTTAATTTGATTCGCATAATCTTTTATTTCAAACAAGGATACGTCACCATTTACTGCAAAGCTGAATGTCCTGTTAAATACTTCTGCTTTAGAAATTACAGGCTCATCCATTCCTTCCGGAAAAGAATTAATTTTACCCACTGCATCTTTCACATCTTGCAATACAATATTTATGTCGGACTCCTCTTTTATTAAGAGGTCCAAATAAGCAAAGCCTTCGCGGGATTCCGAAATAACTTTTCTTAAACCCTTGATTCCTTCCAGGTTCTCTTCTATTTTATTTACAATACTATTCTCAACTTCTTTAGGAGACGCACCTCTATATGTTACTTCAATGCTTATATTTCTTTCTTTTGCCTGTGGTTCGCTGGTTGACTTTATTTGGGTAAAACTTATTACCCCCACAATAATGATTAGTATCAATATAAGATTAACAACTACCGGATTCTGTATGAAATATTTAATGGCGTCTTTCATTTTCTATTTATTTTTTGAAATTGCTATTTGCCCTACAAGAGGTTTATTTGGAGATTCATTCACTAACAAAGTATTGTCATTAAGCCCGTACACAAAAACCATGTTATCCTCGAAAAACAATGGGTTTACAGGTTTTGACATGATTACAGAATCAATTAGAATATTTACCTCATTATTTCTTTTTAAAAGCAGCCTTGGAATTCTTGCCCCTTTTAAGTTTAATGGAGAATGTATATTACCCTCCAAATACATACCTTCATAAATTTCATCGGAATTGATGGAGGCATATACTTTAAATGATTGGTTTTGCTTATCTATTTTAGGGTTATAACGAAGTAAATAGCCTTCAAATTCCTTATCTAAATCCTGGCTATATAAAACTACCTTCTGCCCAATCTTTAAAAATTTATAATCTTGTATGGACACGATAGCTTCTAGCTCAAAAAAATCATTATTGCTAAATTCCGCCAGTTTCATTTGCGGGAGGGCCATGTCGCCACTTTTTATGTAAGTAGTCGTAATCGTTCCGTTAAATGGGGCAATTATTCGGTGTTTTGACAAGGTATTTTCCTGTGCCTTTATGGAATAATAGGTTTCGAAAAAGTTGTTGGATATTAGAAAACTTCTAAACTTTTGCCCTTCTATTTCAGGAAGTTGCGGTAAATTCTTTTTTTCAACAATTTCGTTTAAATACCTTTCCCAGGTACCGTACTCCTCGGGAAAATCGAGTTTAATAGTTGACATTAACCCGTTGAGCAAGCCAATAAACTTGCTTTTTGAGGAATTTAAATTATACAAATTATCCGTATCGTCAATAGATAATATAACATCCCCTTTTTTATAAGAAACACCCTCATTAAAGAGATTTACGCCCTGGAAAGTTTTACCTTGTACTTCTGAAACAATGCTTATCTTTTTTGAAGATTCAATGTTTCCTCTTATTTTAATTTTTCTTTCTAAATCTTCATTTACAATTTTAATGGTTTCGTATTGTGCAATTGGCAAGCTCTTATTCTCATTCTTTAGTTCAGCCCTGTTACAAGAACTCACTAAAAAACTTATTACAATAAGAATAATATAAAGTGAGTTAAGCGGCCTTTTTAATCGTGTCATATTTATTAATTTTAAGTTGTCGTTTATTCTGTTATTATTAATGTTAGGCTATCGTTGCTATATGCGCTGAAATAACCCAGGATATTTCCTGTCCAATTCGAAATTGGGTTTCCAGGTGCGGCAGAACCACTGTTAGGCCCTGTTGAGGCTCCTGAAATGTCTGCTAACGAATTAAAATAATCATAAGATGCTTCATCAAAATGGATTAATTCCACTGCAACAGTATCTTCAAAGTCGAAAGTTTTCAAAAAGAGTGGATACCTTACTGTGTTTCCATCATTTAAATTATCGTTGAATATTTGCATATCCTCCCCGGTGTTTTGGAGCTCATCATTGAGATAATGCCTTACCCTGTAATAATTGTCGGTATTTGCGGGGTCGGTATATTTAAAATATACGACATAACCTTCATCCTGTGGGCCAAACCCCTCCTCGTATTCTGCATAAACAGTATCAAGCTGGACTTGCCCGGGCAAGTATGATTCTGCAGTATATTCATTACCATCGAGCTCTACTCTTAAGGTATACGTTTTATTCGCTTCGGCATGTATTAAAGCTTCATACGTGCCATCATTGATGTTTGGTATTGCGTAGGTATTATCACCGCCATCACTCAATGTAACCGTTGCATTATCAATCTTTTCCGTAGGTTGATTGTCAAAATAAGGTGCTGTTTTTGATATAATTACCTGAAAGTTGTGTAAGCCTTCCTCTAAAAGTGCCTCTATTACTAGTTCTTGGTCAGCTTCATCAAGGTCTACGTCAATAACTTTTTCGCAAGCATACTGGCTCATTATTAACAGGCTTATAATAGTACTATAAATTATCTTTTTCATAGGTCTTTATTTTTAAAACTTAAAATTGTATGTAAAAGACGGTATCCATCTAAACAAGGAAAGCTGCACTGCTTCTGTTACTGTCGGGTCATCTTCATTAGGTTGGAAAGTAATAGAATAGGCATTCTCTCTTCCATAAACATTATATAAGCTGAAACTCCAACTTGCTTCAAACCTTTCGGTACTTTTAGTAATCCATGTTAAGGCTAGGTCCAAACGATGGTAGTCTGGCATTCTATATCCATTTCTTTCTGTATAATAAGGGTTAATTTTTCCATCTACTTCGTAACGTCCTGTTGGAAATGTCACAGCATCGCCGGTATAATAAATAAAATTACCTGATACGGTTAACTTGTCACTCAACCTATAAAGGGCTACAATCGAAATGTCATGTATCCTGTCTTGCCTTGATGGAAACCAATCTCCATCATTAATCTCATCAAACTGTTTTAACGAACGCGATAAAGTATATCCCATCCAACCGGTAAGCTTCCCGGTTTTCTTTTTAACAAAAAACTCAGCTCCATATGCTTTGCCATCACCATATACCAGGTCTCCTTCTAACTGCTCATTTAAAAACACATTTGCCCCTGTCCTGTAATCAATTATGTTTTGCATTTTTTTATAATAGACCTCTACAGATGATTCAAACATGTTATCGCTGAAATTCCTGAAATATCCCAGAGACACTTGGTCCGCTAACTGAGGTTCTACATTTTTAGAACTCATTATCCAGGTATCTGTGGGTGTTGATGAAGTTGAGTTGGTTAAAACATGTAAATATTGATAATTCCGGTTATACCCTAATTTTAAGGAGCTTTTAGAATCTAAAATATAATTAGCTGTTAACCTTGGTTCGATGCCCCCGTAAAATTGGATACTTTCCCAATCGTTGTAATATTCTTCCGACAGGTAATCTCCATTTTCATCGAACCTAAAACTTGTACCAGGGCCCAGTTGGTCAAAAAATGAATACCTGAAACCATAATTTACACTCAATCTAGAATTTATTTTTTGCTCGTTTTGAATATAAATTGCTCCTTCTATTCCATATTCTTCTTCGGCATCATCCGAATTTACCCCTGTATTTTCGCCTGCCGTAATATTACCCGGCTCAATAGTATGGTAAATTGCATTAAATCCGAATTTAATGATGTTATTACTATTCGGGAAGTATGTAAAGTCCTGTTTTAGGTTAATATCATGAATAACAGATTGTAGTGCTATTCTATCTTCATCCGCTCCAAAACCAAACTCATAATCGTAATCACTAAATATGAAGGACGTATTCGAGAATAGTTTGCTCGAGAACAGGTGGTTCCACCTTAATGTTCCTGTTGCATTACCCCAATTTAAACCAAAATCATCGCTAAAGCCAAATACATCCCGCCCGAAATACCCGGATAAATAGATTCTGTCTTTATCTGTTATTTTATAATTGGCTTTAAGGTTAACATCGTAAAAGTATAGGGTTGTATTACTTAAATCATCATCACTTGATAGTTTCAATAGTAAATCAATATACGTTCTTCTTCCGGAAAGCATAAACGAGCCTTTATCTTTAACTATAGGCCCTTCAACCGTTAATCTTGATGCAATTAATCCAATTCCGCCTGTTATGTCATATTCTTTCATATTACCGTCTTTCATTCGAATATCCATAACAGAAGAAGCCCTGCCACCATATTCGGGCATCATACCTCCTTTGTATAATGTTGCGCTTTTTAAAGCATCGCCGTTAAAAACAGAAAAAAGCCCTAACAAATGAGAAGGGTTATAAACCGGAGCTTCGTCCAACAACACCAGGTTTTGATCTAAGCCACCACCCCTTACATAATATCCTGAATTACCCTCACCTGCCGTTTTAACTCCGGGATTCATCTTGATTGCCTTAATAATATCCGGTTCTCCTCCAAAAGATGGCATTTCTTTAATTTCCTTGGCATCGAGTTTTGTTACGCTAACCTCATTTTTAGTTATATTATGGTCTTCTTTTTTTGCAGTTACAACTACTTCTTGCAGTTTATGAGTACTTTCCGTAAGCTCTACATTAATTTTTACATCGCTTGTAAGCGAAATTTCTTTTTCAAATGGCTCGTATCCCAAGTATTGATAAATTATAGTATGGTTTCCTTCTTGCAGGGTTAGTGAATAAAAGCCATAAACGTTTGTTGTTGTGCCAATACCACTTATATTTTTTACCGCAACCGTAGCGAAAGGTAAATCCTCACCATTGCTGCTATCGGTTACCTGCCCGCTAACTGTATAGGTTTTGTTTTGAGCAAATGAAAAATTGGCAAATAATATAATCAGTGCTATAACAATTGTTTTAATATTCATGCTTTTTTAGCACAAATATTTCATATCAAAATAGAATTATAAAGGGAAACAATTATGAAGCAGGCAAATTAATTATTCAAACGGGCATAATTACAAACCCTTTTCCAACCAATTTAAAAACTTAGATGAATTAGCTTTACTTATTATGACTTGCTCCGGAAATTCTATTTTAGGTGTTACCAGTAACTTTCGAGCAAAATATGGAGTAACATGGTTAACATAGTCCCTGCATATGATTACTTGCCGGTTTGCCCTGAAGAAGTTAATACCTAACATAGATTCTAAGGTATCCATTTTATAATTGGTGTAATACTTTTCACTTTTCGTTGTGTAAATATAGGTTATCCCATTTTCTATATGCCCTAGAGCTACTTCTGCCACTTTAATCGGGATAATCTTTTCTCCTTTTTGCACCAAAATGGATCTATTTCTGGTTTCTTCATTAAATCTTTTAAACGAATTGATCGCATTTTCAAATGCTTTAGAAAATTCACTTTTAGCTTTAATTAGTGTTTTATATTTTTCTAAAGTCTGAGATATTTTCTCTGGGTTATAAGGCTTTAAAATATAATCTATCCCATTAGCCTTAAAGGCTCCAAGCGCATAATGGTCGTATGCTGTGCAAAAAATAACGGGGACTTTGCTTTCTATTTTTTCAAAAATCTCAAAACTTAAACCATCGGTTAATTCTATATCAGAAAAAAATAAGTCTGGCAACTCATTTTTTTTAAAGTAATCTAAAGCTTCAGCAATGGATTCCAGTTTTGCCTGAATTGAAATACTGTGATCAGCGTTACTAATTTCTTGCTCTAAATTATCTGCCATCAAACTCTCATCCTCAATTATAACTACATTCATAGAACAATGGGTTTAAATGATACTGAAAATTCATTTTGAGTTTCATCCCGTTTTGTAATAAAACTTTTATTACCTAATAACTCAAATCTTTGCTTTAAATTATGTAAACCTGTTTTTGTGGTAGGTTGTTCATGTTTTTTAAAAATTAGGTTATTTTTAAAGGTTAATGTACCATCCTTATTATAAAGTAGTTCTATGAATAGTGGCGTATTTTTGGAAAACGCATTATGCTTTATTGCATTTTCTGCTAAAATTTGTAAAGTAAATACAGGGATATGGCAATTATTGATTATTTCTTCCGGCAAATCATATTTAATTCTTATGGCGTCGCTATATCTTACTCTATGCATATCAATATAGTTTAAACAGAATTGCATTTCGTCTTTAATTAATGCAGTATCTTTTACCGATTCCGATATGGAAAATCTCAAAAATGAAGATAGGTTTAAAACATAATTTTCTGCCTTTTTAGGTTCTTTTCCGATTAGTATTCTAAGCGTGTTTAGCGAATTAAATAAAAAATGGGGGTGTATTTTATGTTTTAAGTCCTCCTGTTGTGCTTTAACATTTAAGACTTCTAACTTAGCTTTTTCAATCTCTAATCTTATCCTTTGATTCTTAGAAGTTATAACAGCAATCAATAAAATAATAAAAGTATTATTTGTTAATCCTCCTATATAAGGATATACCACGGGGACAAAGCCTACATTCGGTCTATTTTTTGTAACTTGGCTCATCACTGCAATTAGAACTATTATAAAAAGATAAGATGCAATATATTTCAACCAGGAGTTCTTCTGAAAAATCTCCCTTCTATCCAGGATTCTAAAAAGAATAATATTGAAAAGCCATTGTAAAAAGAAACTAGCAGATATAACAGATATACCTATTAAAATCCTTCCGGAATCTATAAAATAAAGAAATTCTTGATTTTCAGGCTGTGCCAGAAGAAAAACCAGCATTGGTACGATAGCATAAATCCCAATTATTGGGGACGTTATAAATGCTAATCTTATAAGTTGTTTAATTTCTCGCTTACTAGGTTGGTTATATTCTTTCATCGTTTTCACATATTATTGAAAATCAAAAATAATTATTCTTATTTACGTTAAATAATTAAAGCAGGTTCTTGAGGGTTATAGAATGACGTTTTAAAATGGATAAATAAATATCTAAATTAAATCATATTTTAATTAATTACACAAATAGCTTATTGGACAATAGACTTCAATATTAAAAAACAATTTGTATTTTAAAAATAAATGTTTAAATTTGTACTGTTAATATATTAACTGTTAATAAATGAATTATAATAAAACACTGCAAGTAGGAATAAATATCTCTCAGGTACACTGGTCCTTACAAAATTTTATCAACAAGAAATTAAGGCCAAATGGTATAACTCTAGATAAGCTACGTATTATGAGTATTGTGAATTCAAATGAAGGTTGTTGTCAGCAATTTATTGCAGATAGTTTATTCAAAACCAAAACTGCAATTGCCAATATGACTGAAAATTTGGTAAAAGAAGATTTGGTAATTCGCATCCAGGACCCTGATAACAGGCGCTTGAATAAGATTTTTTTGACTCCGGAAGGGAAAAACTTACATGATAAATGTATATCAGAAATAACTGACAATATGGAGCAAGTCTTTACGGATATAAAAAAAGAAGAAATTAATAATTTGCTAAAAGTCTTAGAGCAAATGAAAAATAATATTGAGTAATTTTTTTATAATATAAGTTAATATATTAACTGTAAATACATATACTATGATAAATTTACTAAATAAACCCAAAGGTTATTCGATCAAAGAGAAAACTAACAAAAAACAAATGTTTAGTAGAAGAGATTTTCTTAAAGTAGGTTCAGTTGGTGCGGTAATAGGAGCAACATCCGCAGGAACATTTGCTAACAACCAAATTAGTAAAGCGGTAGATAAAGCTTCCGATAAATCATTATTTAAGGACGGTGCTTCATTAATTGAGTTTAAGGAGGGCTATAAATACCGTAGGTTTGATGAAAAAAATACCTATCAGTCATCCGGGCCAACGGAATGGGACGAAACCTTAAAAGCTAAATTCATGAAGTTCACCTGGCCCGGATTTGATAATGATCAACCCGGTTTTAGCCAGGTAGATTGGGCGCTTGCAAGAGGAAGTTCGTCGCTGAAATTTAAAATGCTAGGTATGGGCGATAAGTGGAAGCAAGATAGATTTGATTATTCCATGCTCGATTTAAAACCTGGCTCGGATGGAAAACTTCAGGGACCGAATCTACCGCAATTGATGGAGGGTAATTATGTATACCCGGAGAAAGCCTCATTTAAATCTAAGCAAGAAGCTACGGATGCTATAAAAAGAGCAGCAAGGCTTTATGGAGCAGATCTGATAGGAATAACAGAACGTGACGAAAGGTTTGATTTTTCTGCTTTTTATAATTCAATGAATGGTAGAAGGTACTGGACTGAAATTCCATTTGAGCCTAAAACTGTTATTGTTTTGGCGTTCGAAATGGATTATGATGCCATGGCAGCTGCACCTACGCATGTTGCAAGTGGAGCAACCGGTGAAGGGTATTCAAAAATGCATAAAACCTCTTATCAACTTGCTATATTTTTAAAATGTTTGGGGTATAAGGCAATACCTTCAAATAATGATTTAGGGTTAAGTATACCTTATGCCATTAAAGCAGGATTAGGTGAGCCTGGGCGCAACGGAATGTTGATTACATATAAATACGGGCCAAGAGTTCGAATTGCTAAAGTATATACTGATTTTAACTTTGTTGAATACGATGAACCTAAAGCATTTGGTGTTGAGGAATTTTGTAAAAGGTGTATGCGCTGCGCTGATGCATGTCCTTCGGATGCTATCACAAAAGAAATAGATAAAACCTTTGAACCTGATTTTAATGAAGATAAAAATTTCTTTATAAATCCCGGGACAAAAAAGTATTATAATAACTTAAAGAAATGCTTCTATTTCTGGATGGAAAACGGGAATGGGTGTAGCTCATGTATCACAGCTTGCCCATATAATAAACCTGATTTTTGGCATCACCGTTTGGTTGATAAAATATCGGCTTTGATGCCCGGGCCCGTTCACTCTTTTATGCGCGAAATGGATAAAGTATTTGGCTATGGAGATACTTATGATAAAGCTTCTATAAAATGCTTTTGGAGCAGGAAGAATCGTAAATATCTGGGATATAAATAACAAGTTAAACATAATATAGTGACTCTATGAGAAATAGAATTGGAATATCAATTATAATTGTATCGCTGGTATTATTGCCTTTTGCTCTTTTTTTTAAATCTGTTGTAAAAAATACATTGTCAGAAAAGTCTCTAAAAACCATTTTAAAACAGCAAGTTTTTGATAGTAATAATTTATCGAGATTATCGAGAGCAATCGTAAATGAAAAGGCAATTGAAGCTAAAGATATGAGGTCAGCCATGATGATGGCTATCTTCTCAAAAGCTACTACAAAAAAATGGGAAGAATTCTACAGTTTGGCACTTCCTATTGAAACTTCAGCACCCTGGATAGATAAGGTATGCAAGGAGTTATTTATTTGGCTAGATAATGATGAACCTTATCCGGCAATTGAAATACAAACAACTGCTTTTATTGAAAATATTAAACAGAATAGGACAAAACTGTTTTCATGGGCACATCAAATTATGGACCCTCCACAGGTATCCAAAAGTGAATTAGAAAGTTTGGTTGAAAAAAAATTTGGCAATAGCCTACCTGATCTCTTAATGACCGGAGTACCAGATTCTTTAGAAAATAGACTATTTGATAAAGGAGGTGATTTGATGCTTGTACAGTTGGAAAATGCAACTATTCCTCTTGAAATAAATACTAATGAGATATTATCAGAAAAAATATCTGTAGAAAGAATATCAACTATTAAATCCAAAATTAACAAGATATTAAAGTTTGCCAATTTATGGATACTATTAATAATACTCTTAAGCGCAGGATTGTTGCTTTGCTTCAAGAATAAGAGGTATTTATTGAGATTATCCGAAAAAACGACCTATTTCACAGGTTTTTGGCTATTTATAACCGGTTGGATGTTTACAAACTATTTATTTATCAATTTGGAAATAAAGATTAATGAGTCTCAAGCCCCTCGGGGTGTAAGAGATCTAATTATAGAAATTTTATCAAACACTTTTGTACAAGGTAGTCAATTGCTTTATATATCAGGACTTATTCTTCTATGTATAGCAATGATATTATCATTTATAAAATATGTATTTAAAAATAGATTATCATGATTTTTTCCGGAATAGAATTGTTGTTTTTTGCCTTGGGAGTGCTTACAACGCTTAGTATTGTTGCTATAGTTCATTATAATAAAAAATATAAATTGAGTTGGAAAATAGTTGGGTTACTGTTAGTGTCAGCTTTTCTGGCAGTTTTTGCCGTAGCATGGTCAGGCTCATCGCTTATTGAAGGAGAAAACCAGGCAGCAGGAGTTGGAGGATTATTTTTTGGATTCCCGGCTTTTATAGGTTTTTTCATTGCTCGAAAACGAATTCTCAATTCAAAATAAAGGATACAATCATGTGCCCGAATTCATGTAAAAGTTGCAGAACAGGTACTATTAGAAACAAAAGCAAAGTGACTCTGATTGTTTTGGGGTTGTTGCTTTTGTCATTACTATTAGGAAATTATTTTACATCAGGCGACAATTTCAGTGAAATTACACAAAAATTACCTGAATATCGAATAAACCCTTTAAATGAAAATATATTTGAATATTATGTTAACGATTCCTTAATGGGATTTGGGGCAATCGGACAAAGCAAAGGCTATGGAGGCCCTTTAACGGTAGCAGTTTTGGCTTCAAGAGACACTTCAATAAGGCAGGTGGTTCCCCTTTTAAATACCGAAACTCCGTCATTTTATCAAAAATTTATTAATCAAGAGTTTTTTAAATTTTATAGTGGAGAGTCTTTGTATGTTGAACCCGTTGTAAACGCAGTCAGTGGTGCAACTGTAACTTCAAATGCCTATCAATTAGCTGTAAGTAAAGCAATGAACCAGCTTTTAGAAGAGCAATTTCATAAAGAAACATGGCTCATAAAACCAAAGATGAATTTTAATAAAAATGAATGGATTGTACTGGTTTTTATGCTTTGCTCTTTCTGGCTATTCAGGCTGATTAAAAACAGGAAAACAAAATTATTATGGTATTTAGTAGTGGTTGTATTAATGGGATTTATATTAAAGATTCAACTTTCATCAACCCACTTAAGCGGTTTAGCAATAAATAAAATGCCAGGTTTATATAATAATTTGAATATTTGGATATTAGTGATTGGAGTGATTTTGGGTATACTTATTTTGGGCAGGAATTATTACTGTTTTCGTATTTGTCCGTTCCATGCCCTTCAATATTTATTATCGCAAATCAGCGACATTAACATTAAAACTGGTAAAAAGCTAAACACTGTTTTAAAATATGGATTGGCCACGGTAGTTTTTCTTTACTATACCATTACATTTATAACACATGATCCTACCAAAGCTTTGTATGAACCTTTTTCGACCCTTTTTTCATTGCAAGGTACTGGTTTGCAGTGGTTATTTCTAATTCTGATTTTAATAGCTGCTTTTCTTATCAAAAATGTATTCTGCAGATTTATGTGCCCTGTTGGATATTCTCTAAGTTACATTCAATCATTGCGATTGATAATACTGAACAACATTAAAAAATCAAAAAAAAACGATCATGAAAAAAATAAGATTATATGAAATAATGAGAAAACCGCCTTTCTTTATGCGTGCTTCACATTATATGAGAAAGGATGATAATCCGGTTAAAAGTGGAAATAAATCGCGCAAGGCAGTTATAATTCCTCTGGTACTGATGCAATTTGGAAGTATGAAAGATAAATTAGCTGCTATGGGTACTACAAAACCAGCATTTATAACTTCAATAAAGGAGATGATAAAAAGCGCTAGAGAATTAAAGAAGAACCCTAAAACCGGGAAAAAGCAAATCTCGAACAACACATTACAAGAACTTGAAATGTATGCTCGGGAACTAGGAGTTTCGCAAATAGCATACACGAAAGTAAATCCCAATTTTATTTTTGAGGGTTTTGAAATTCTTTATGAAAATGCCATGATTTTAACTATGGAGATGAAAAGAGATGCTATGAAATCTGCTCCATCAGATTATGCCACAAGCGAGGTTTGGCGGACATATTCAAATTTAGGACTGATAGTTAATAAACTTGCCGATTTTTTACGCGAACGAGGATATAACTGCCATCCAACTCCTGCGGTTGGAGGTGATGTATGTACTCCTCCTGTTGCGCAAGATGCAGGCTTTGGTGTTATTGGAAAACATGGTTTACTTATTACACCTGAATTTGGTCCATCACAGCGTATTGCAGCGGTGTTCATTGATGCTGATAATTTACCTGTAAAATCATTGCAAGAAAATGAACATCTGTGGGTAAAAGAGTTTTGCGAAACCTGTAACAATTGCATCAAAAAATGTCCGGGAAGCGCAATTATGGAAGAAACTAAAATTCTTGATGATGGTTACCCAATTTATTTGGAAAGAGAAAAGTGCGCACCTTACTTTTCAAAAAATTGTTGCACATGCATTGCTACATGTCCATTTATTAATGGTAATTATGGAGAAATAAAGAAAGCATTTGAGAAAAAACAAGAAATTAACATGAACTAAAATGGATTGGTATATACCCATTACTTTGTTACCTGGTATAGCATTACTAATATTATCAACTAGCAACTTTATAATTGCATTGAATGCTGAAGTTCAAAAATTAAAAGCGAATGAAGCATTATTTGGTGAAATAATCGCTTTGAAAATCAAACAACTTAAACGATTAAGTAAAGCTATATCGGGTTTATACCTTAGTGTATTATTTTTTACTATATCCGGGCTCTTTGCCTCGATTTCTTATCCGCAAAATATTGTTTTTCTTTTCTTACTTCTTGGTATTGTAATAATGTCTGTTTCGGTTTTATTATTAATTACGTATTCAATCTTAGCTATAAAGATCAAAACAAAGCACCTTAGAATAAATCCTTTCTAAATATTTGTTAAGTTCTTACTATTACATCGAAATATTTAAATCATTCGATTAATATTTAATATATTTGATTGCTTAGCTTTGAATATTTTAACTAACTAATACTTAAACTATGAAAAGAACAATTTTATTTTTATCAGTAGTAATTGCCATTATATTCTTTAGTTGTAATTCGGTAGGTAAAAAGCATAATGATTTAATTGGGAAATGGCAAAATACCAAAGCAGATACAGTTAATTATTTTCTTAAAATTAGCGAAGATTATGCATGGGAATATTATAAAAATGATGAACTGCTTGAAGAAGGAACATTTGAAGTAAATGAAAACATTTTCATTATGAAACATGCAGTTCCGGCTCACAGTCATTCTCATGAAGGTAATGATCGTTCACATGCACATACTGAAGATCATAGGTATGAGTTTAAATTAAATGATGATAAATCTGAGCTTAGTTTTATGAGTGAAGGAAAGACTTCAGTATTTAAAAGAATAAAATAATTAATAATACCTTGCTTTGTAACATGGTAAGGTTCTAGATTAGCTAAGTAATAAAATCATTAAATGAAACAACAAATAAGCTCAATTCTGGAGGTTCTTAAACTTGCAGAGAAGCTTAAATTTGAGCTTCGGCACAGTTTTACATCAAACGGAAGACAGGAAAGTGTAGCTGAACATACTTGGAGAATGTCGTTAATGGCTGTTTTAATTGAACCCTTGTTGAAGAAAAAAGTGGATATGACCAGGCTTTTAAAAATGATCATTATACATGATTTAGTCGAAGCTGAGGCAAAAGATATTTCTGCCCTGGATGTTTTAAGAAATCCTGAAATTAAACTGGAAAAAATAGAAAATGAAAAACAGGCCATTGAAAACTTGCGTTCAATGTTACAATCCACAAATGGACAGGAAATCTATGATTTGTTTTATGAGTTTGAGAATAAGAAAACATACGAATCCAAAGTAGCAAATGCTTTGGATAAGCTGGAAGTGCAACTTCAACATAATCATGCCGATTTTTCAACCTGGGAAGAAATTGAGTATGAAATGACCTATATGATGGATAAACATGTAGAGTTTGACTCGACACTATTTGAACTGAAAACTCAAATTGAAAATGAGGCAACAGGGAAAATGCAATCAAATGGGGTTGATACAGATCTTATTAAGAGAAAAGTCAAAAAATAAGTAGAAGCTAATTCTAAAGCATAAGGTAAAAGGGTAGTTTTACTGGTTTGACGACAACTAATAAAGTCTAGTAGATGTAATAAAGTCAAAATAAGTAGTAGTCGATTATTATACCATACACTAAAGAAATGCTAAAAATTGTCTTTTAAATTAACGTTATAATACTAATTACGTAATTTCTTCAAAAGACCAACTAATGCTTTTCTGTATTTTATTGATTTATTTAAAAATTACAGGTTAAAAATCAGCTTCGATAATTTCGATTTTCTAAGGCTTATTTGGATTTTTTATACACTTATTATTCTTATCCATACGATAAATAATTTAAAATATATGTTAGGAATTTTTATATATATTTGCCAACCATTATTGATAAGTTATTTATTAACCTTAAACCCCAATGATTATGAAAATCTTCGAAATTATCGAAAGGCTTGATCTTATCTATAAATTAATTAAAGAACAGCAAACTGGAACAGCAAAAGAGTTTGCTCAAAAAGTAGGATTATCGCGAAGTCAGCTTTTTAACTACTTAGATTATTTAAAATCATTTGACATTGAAATAAAATACGATATTTTTTTAAACTCATATGTAATTGAAAGTAAAAAAGAGTTAAAAATTCAACAGCCCATTAGAGTTTTAAATGATTACGAACATACTAAAGTCGATGGGGAAGGAATTTTTTAAATGATTTATTTCTAGTGTAAGTAGGGATCTTATTATAAAACATAAAAATTGAAGGGTCACCCTTTCAATATTTAGGGATTAACAGCCTAATGTTAATTCTTATGAAAGTATTTGAAATTATGATTGATAAAAAGATATAGTTATGCTACTATAGCAGAAAAAATTGAAAATACAAATGAGTTTGCCAGGAGAGTAGGAATAATATCACGAGGTATTTTTTTTAATCATTTTGATTATTTAAAAGCATACGAAATTGATACTAAGTTTGAAAAGAAGAAAAACTTTTTTGTAATTTCAAATTCTGTTGAAATAGGAGTTATAGAATCTATTCAGGTAATTTAAAATGTTAAATTTTTATAAAAAATTAAAGAGTCCAATTTTATTGGACTGGGTAGGTATTAAATTCGTTCACAGAACGGATGAAAACCATAAGGCGCCAAAGGTAAATATATCCGTTTTGGGCGGATACTGAAAAGCCTTAAAAGAGTAAGTATTAAACTTAAAAATAAAAAATGGAAAATTTAGAAAATTACGGAGTTGAACTTCTTGACAAACAAGGAGTAAAAGAAATTAATGGAGGTAAAGCTTGGCCTTGGTACGTTGCACTAGCGATTTGGATATACGATAATCGAAGTGATATTAAAGAGGGGTGGGATTCATATGAACCAAAATATAGTTAGAAATTACTAAAGTAGAAAAGTAGTTATGGAAAATCAAGAAATAAAGTTTATGGAGCTTTCCAATTTGGAAAGAGAGCAAATTAACGGTGGTGGTGATATTGCAAGGGATCTTGGTTACGCTCTTCATTGGGCATGGGATCATTGGGTACATTTCGCTGCTGATATTTTACCAAATACTCGTATGCCATAATATTGTAGTTAAGAATAATCATATCACTTTATAACTATAAAGTGATATGATGTTATTTTATAAATAAAAAATATGAAAGAAAAAGTTCTAAAAAAAATAATGCCTTATGGCTATAAAGTGATCGAACATGATGATACAGTATTAATAAAGAGCTATTTTGGTAATTTAAAAATAAGTTACAATAATAAATCTTATAGTATAACGAAAAAATTTAATTTTAGTAATTATTCTTTATTGGCTTTTTTAATTTTCTTTTTTATAGTCGTTTATGAGGGTAGACATGATATAGATGTAATTATATATGTTATAATTTCCTTAGCTATTATTATGCAAATCTTTTATAATTCAATAATGCTTGAAATAAGAAAAAATAAATTACATTCAGTTTTAGATGAAATTTTTAATTCTTATGAATAACTATTTCTGGTGAAGGATTTTTAATACTAAGGCGAATTTTTTATTTATTACCAAATAATTGATCAATAATTTTTTTTATGATTTTAGAAGATTTAAGTTTTATCAGAACTGAAAAGATCAGACACTATTAATAAAAATGGTGGAGAAAAAGAACGGTTACTTCTGTTTGGAGCTTTTGGAATTGGTGTTTGGTAGGTTATAATAAATATGAACCGGAGCAGACAAATAAAGATCAGTAGTCATTTTGGAGAAAATTAAGTATGGTCATTATTAGCTAATATTGACCATACCATAAATTATTAAATTATTAAATTCGAATGGAGAAAATGGATTTAGTTTTAAATAACGGGCTGATTATTATAGGCTTATTGTTGTCTTATTCTATTATGTCACAGGTTTTTTTAAAAAAAGAATTAGGAGGTCAAATAAGGACTAAACTAAAAGAAAATATTTTATTAATCGGATTTACATTATATATATTCATTGGAATGTTTTTTGGTTTAGGAATCTTATTTAGTATTGGAATTTCAATAACTGTATTTGGTATTTTAAAGCTTATTCCTAATAAAATATGGGTAGAGCAGTATTTCCAAGGTTTATATATTACATTACAAGTCGCCTATATTTCAACCATAATAGTATTGTTAATATATTTTATTTTTAAGCTCATAGTTTAAGCTAGTACAGATAAGGTAATTATTACCCATAATTTGACCTGTAATTCATAGCAAGGTTTATGAGGTTAATAACTTTTACTACAAAAAATTACTTTATGTTGTTGATATTGAAATATTTAAAAATAAGATGAAAATGTGACTTATGTGTTCGAAGTTGAAAAATGTACCGATTTATATGTATAATTCATATAAATAAAACATTATATTCTATAAGAATTAAGCAAAACACAATTGAATATTCTTTACCAATATAATACAACCAAAAATCATGTATTATTTATTATAGTTGCTATAGCATTTGTTTGTATTTAAGTTTCCGAAAGAATAGTGAATACTTTTAAGATTATTTAAAACATTTATTAGTCATAAGCATATTAATAATTCAAAATGGTTAAATCATCATGCAAAATGGAAGAGTCCAATTTTATTGGACAGGGTGCGTATTAAATTCGTTCACAGAACGGATAAAAATCATAAGGCGCCATAGGTAAATAAATCCTTTTTAGTCGGATACTGAAAAGCCTTAAAAGAGTAAGTATTGAATTTAAAAATGATAAAATGGAAACAAAGGTTAAAGAACTTTCAGAACATGAAATTATAAATATTAATGGTGGTGATGGTTTTGCTGAAGATGTTGGAGAAATTATAGGTTTTAGTATTAAATTTAATTATAATGTTTTGAAATGGGTTTATGACTCTATAATAGGATAAAAGCACTTAATGATTTTTTACGTAATACAAGCTTAGGTTTTATTACTAAAAATCTAGGTTTGTATTTTTATAAACTTTTAATAGATAAAAAAACTATGAAGATTTTTAAGCGGAAAAGAGATTTTATAGTCTTGGTTATAAGCATTATTGTTTCTTTAATAATATTTAAAAATTGGGAGTTAATAAAGGAATTCTTGAGTTCGTTATTTTAAAGATTTCTTAACGGGTAGGATTAGGTTATGGTAGAAAAATACCCGGCAAATATTGTTGGAAGTACTGCCACATATCATTTATTTAAAAACTCAATCAAAAGACAGGTAATATATAATGCAGTGGTGTAAAATTTATTATTACTTTGGTTAAGATGCTACTCGTTTTCTGCATTTTTTAAAAAAAAGGGTGAAAGTCCAATTTTATTGGACAGGGTGCTTATTAATTTCGTTCACGAACGGATAAAAACCATAAGGCGCCAAAGGTAAATATATCCGTTTTGGGCGGATACTGAAAAGCCTTAAAAGAGTAGGTATTAAACTTAAAAATTATAAAATGGAAAATTTAGAAAATTATGGAGTAGTTTCTTTGGACACGAAAGAAATGCAAGAAACTGAAGGAGGCAACCCTTGGGCAATATTTGCTGCTGGACTTGTTTTAGGTGCTATCATTAGTGATTGGGCAGGCTTTAAAAATGGAATAATGGATGGAATTGCTGATAATCAATAAGAATTAATAATATGGAAAATTTAGAATTATTAAGAATAGAAGAATTAAGTAATATTAATGGAGGTGAACCAACAAGAGATACATCGTTTGGATATGATGTAGGTTATGCTATTGGAACAATGCTTACTGCCAAATTTTGGGAAGATTGGTCAATTAGTATACTTTAAATAAATTTGTATTACTATTATGTTCCGTAATTTGTTTTATAATTGCGGAACATAAATTACTAATTAATGAAATCAAATATGAAATCAATTCTATTAAAATACATAGTTATAATTATAGCAATGTATTTCTTTCATTTAATTATTGCTAATTGGGCTTTTATAAAATCTTTGATTGAAGGCTTTCATCAAAAAAAGTTTATTTTTCTAGACCTTAAGTTGTTTATTGTAAATTTTTTTGTTGTATTAGCCTTTCTTGTTCTTGACTTATATAAAAAGATCTTTTAATATAAATAGGGGAAATTGTTTATATCTTGCGGCTATTAATGAAAGCACGGCTAAATACCATTTAGCAAAAAACTCAACAAAAAGTCAAATTATTTAAAAAGCCGTAATTCTGCCTTTTATTTATTATAATTACGTTAGTTAACTTGATCAATTTGGTAAGGCGTTTGAAAAATTATCTAAATGAACAGCCTTAATCTGTTATCTGTTCATTGAATTTTCCAAAAAATATAACAAATTACTATTATGATCCTAATATTATGGAAATGGTAAAATTGTATAAAAGTTTATGTATTACTTTAAAAAAGTAGATATAAAAGATGAAATTTTAAAATTAAGCCTGTTGAAATTAGGGCAAATTTAGATGATAATGAAGAGTTTTATGAATATTTAACTTATCCACATGAATAAAAAAGTATATCCAACAGATATAGTTGAAAGCACAGTCGAATACCATCTAACGCAAAACTCGACCAAAAGCCAGGTAATATATATTACAGTAATTTTAGCATTTATTGTTGCCATAGCCTTGTTACCATTTGTTTATATAAATATAACAGTACAAGGAGGTGGTATTGTAAGACCGGTTACAGAAAAAACAGAGGTAAAAGCATTGGTTTCAGGTAGAGTTGCAAATGTTTTTATAGAGAATGAGCAACAAGTTTTAGAGGGAGATACTGTGTTAATTGTTCAAAGCGATAAATTAAGTAGTCAGCATAATTTACTTCAAAAACAAATAAAAGAAAAAAGGGATTTTATAAGCGATTTAGAAAAATTGGTAATTCTTAAAGCTTCAACCTTTAATTCAGATAAATACCAGGGAGAGTATTTTAAATTCAAAGAACAGATTACACAAGTAAAAAATAAACGAAAAAAAGCAAAAAGAGAACTTGACAGAAACAAAGTTTTACTTGAACAAGAGTTTATAAGCAAAAAAGAATACGACGATTTAAATTATCAATACCTATTAGCAGACAATGAATACAATTTGACCGTTACCAATCAGTTAAGTGTTTGGAAGTCAGATTTAAGTCGTTGCAGGTCAACTATGGAAGACCTAAAATCACAGTTAGAACAACTACAAAAAGAACAAGAGTTTTATGTAATAAAAGCACCGGTAACCGGTACCATTGAGCAATTTGCAGGGATTTATGAAGGAACCAATATTCAGTCGGGTCAAATTATTGCAGGAATAAGCCCGGAAACCGATTTAATTGCAGAAGTTTACATATCACCTAAAGATATCGGTTACCTTAAAGAAGGAACTCCCTTAAATATTCAGGTTGATGCATTTAATTACAACGACTGGGGAATGATCAAAGGTGAGATTATTAATATTTCAGATGACTATATTTTGCTAGAAAATCAACCGGTGTTTAAAATCCGTTGTAAAATGGAGCAAAATCAACTTAGCCTGAGAAATGGGATAACAGGAGACGTAAAAAAAGGCATGACTATTAGAGCAAGGTTTTTGTTGGCAAAAAGGTCCTTATACCAGCTATTGTTTGATAATGTAAATGACTGGTTAAATCCTGCCCAAAACAACAATTCCAAGAAGTAATCAACAGATATCAGAATGAAAAAATCAGTAAGAATCAAACAGCATGATATTACCGATTGTGGGGCGGCTTGCCTGGCATCCATAGCAGCACATCATGGATTAAAATTACCTATATCAAAAATACGGCAATATGCTTCAACCGATCAAAAAGGAACCAATGTTTTGGGAGTAATAGAAGCAGCAGAAAAGTTGGGATTTACTGCAAAAGGTGTAAAAGGTCCTTTTGAAAGTTTGTTTAAGATTCCTAAACCAACGATCGCACATATCATTGTAAAAGAAAGATTGCACCATTATGTAGTTATATATAAGACAACAAAAAAATATATTATTATTATGGATCCGGGCACAGGCAGGATTCATAAAAAAACGCATGAGGAATTTAAAAAGGAATGGACAGGTATTTTAATTCTCATTATGCCTGATAAGTCTTTTAAAAAAGGAAATGAAAAAACTTCCATAACAAAACGTTTCTTTCAATTAATACGCCCGCACAGAACTATCATGATCCAGGCACTTTTTGGAGCCATTATATACAGTATTTTGGGTTTATCTACTTCAATCTATGTTGAAAAAATAGTTGATTATGTTTTGGTAGATGGTAATTTAAACTTGCTTAACCTTCTAAGCACAATTATGATTGCTTTATTACTCTTGCGAGTTTATATCGGAGTGATGAAAAGTATTTTTGCCTTGAAAACGGGACAAAAGATGGATGCCGCTTTAATATTGGGTTATTACAAACACCTGATGAGACTTCCTCAACGTTTTTTTGATACTATGCGAACAGGGGAAGTCATTTCAAGAATAAATGATGCAGTTAAAATACGAACATTTATTAACAATGTATCGCTCGATTTGGCTGTTAATGTCATGATCGTATTTTTCACCTTTTCGTTAATGTTTATTTACTCCTGGAAGTTAGCTTTAATTGTTTTGGCGGCTATTCCGTTATATATTGTAATTTATCTTATTTATAATAAGTTAAATAAGAAATACCTGCGAAGAAATATGGAAAATGCTGCAGAACTAGAATCACAACTGGTTGAGTCCATCAATGCATCATCTACCATTAAAAGATTTGGATTGGAGAAATTTGCCAATTTAAAAACAGAGACTCGTTTTATAAAGTTATTAAGTTCCACTTATCATTCTGTAAAAAATTCCATCTTTTCAAGTAGTTCGACTACTTTTATAGCAGGTGCAGTCACAATAGCCGTTCTTTGGATAGGTTCTAGGAGTGTAGTAAGTCAGGAAATGACTCCGGGTGAATTAATGTCTTTTTATGCTTTAATAGGTTATATTCTAAGTCCACTTGCAGGTTTAATTGATACTAACAAGGTGGTTCAGGATGCTTTGATTGCAGCAGACCGCTTATTTCAGATCATGGATTTGGAGATGGAAGAAACAGAGAAAGAAAAGATGATATTGACACCTGATATGATAGGAGATATTAATTTCAAAAATGTATCCTTTAGGTATGGCTCCAGAGTTACCGTTTTTGAAAACCTGGATTTAACGATTCAAAAGAATAAAATGACAGCCATAGTCGGTGAAAGTGGTTCGGGTAAAACAACGCTTATATCACTGTTACAAAACATTTATCCTTTGCAATCCGGGAATATTGAATTCGGAAAATATAACCTTAACTACATAAGTAATGAAAGCCTTAGGGAAATGGTAAGTGTTGTTCCTCAAAAGATTGATTTATTTGCAGGCAGTATACTTGAGAATATAGCCATTGGAGATTTAGAGCCTGATATGAAAAGAACAATAGATATTTGCCAATCATTAGGAATTATGAAGTTTATCGAGAAGCTACCAGGTGGTTTTCAAACCTATGTTGGAGAGAATGGAGTTTCACTTTCAGGAGGTGAAAAGCAAAGAATTGCTATTGCTCGGGCTTTATATAAGAATCCGGAAGTATTAATATTAGATGAGGCTACATCCTCACTTGACTCTGCTTCAGAACAATATGTTCAACAAGCCATACAATATTTAAAAAATCAAAATAAGACCATAATCGTCATTGCTCATAGATTAAGTACCGTAATGAATGCAGATGAAATCTTTGTTCTAAATGAAGGTAAGGTAGTTGAAAATGGAGATCATCAGGAACTAATTGATGGAAGAGGATTTTATTATAATTTATGGAAACAACAATTTCCAATGTTAAAAGAGTTAGAATTAATGCATTGACCATAAGGGTTTAGTTTTAAAAGCCACAGAACTCATCTTATTGCTGGTATTGATAAGGTTTATCGAGTTTTACAGGGAAGAAGATGAGCAAAACTATTTGAGATTTGTATGGATAAGAAGCAAAAAACATATTTGATATTATCGATTTTTATTGTATTTACGGCACTTTTATTGACCTATTTGTATAGGCCATTTATTGTATAACAATAATATTAATGATTATGGATTTGCTGATGCAATTGGAAGTTTAGCATCGGTTATTGCAGTATGTTTTTTCCTTTGGTCTTTTAAAAATTACCCTAACAGTGAAAAAAACAAACATATTATATTGGCTATGCTCGTTTATACAGTTATTTGGGAGCGTTAGGCTTAATAGGTGTTCATGGTACTTTTGATTGGAAGGATATAATTGCAGTATTTATAAGTGGTGGTTTGGCATATTTATTAAAATAAATTATAGAAAAAAGAGTTTCACATATTACTAAACTATAATGTTCAAGAATTAGACGTAACAATATTTGCATTAATTCATCTATGCAAATTATATAACCATAGTTCAATGAGCATACGGTACATTATAAATTATATGACAAACAAAAAAGAATTCGACCTGGTACAAATATTTGCCGGAACAACTGTTCAAGCACAAATGGTGCAAAGCATACTAAAAAGTGAAGGAATTGAGGCATTCCTAAAGGACGAATATATGGGAACTTTGTTTCCTTTTCATACTGCGCCCGGAGCGGCAGGATCAGTAAAGGTCGTTGTCCCAAACCAGGATTACGAAGCTGCCAAAAAAATTGTAGACAACTATTACAATAATATAAATTCAGATCAATAGCTGATGGATAAGAAAGTACTTTATAAGGAATTATTAAATAAATGTCCGAGGTTTGAACTTAAAGGCAAAAATATGCTTTATACTTCTGCAAACGGGCATATGTTTTCCACGTTAAATAAAGAAGGAGAATTAGGAATCAGATTCTCTAGAGAAGTTCAGGAAAAATATATAAAAGAATTGGGAACTGATTATTTTAAATCTTATGGAGCCACCATGAAGGGTTATGTGTTAATACCTGAAATCCTCTGGAAGGATCTTGATAAACTGGCAAAATATCTGAATGAAAGCTGCGATTATGTAATGTCGCTCGATCCAAAATAAAAGGAGGTGTCCAAAAATTCTTAGTGTTCTTTGTGCCTGCTTTGCGAAACTATGTGGTATAATTATAAAAGGCTGTTACACAGAGAACCACAGAGAAGACACAAAGTTACTCAAAGTAAAAAATACGAACAAGATTTAACTATTGTACTTTTTGGACACCCCCTTATGATTATGTATAATGGATATACCATTTTTCTTTTGGATATCTAGAGATCATAACGATCCAGATTCATCACTTTGTTCCATGCAGCAACAAAATCCATCAAGAATTTGTCCTGGGAATCTTCAGAGCCATAAACTTCAGCAAGAGCTCGTAGTTCAGAATGAGAACCAAATATAAGATCCACACGAGTGCCTGTCCATTTCAGCTCTCCATTTGCGCGGCTATAGCCTTCAAATAATTCTCCTGAATCGGAACTGGCTTTCCATGTTATACCCAAATCAAGTAAATTGATAAAGTAATCGTTAGAAAGAGTTTCAGGACGATTTGTAAAAACACCATGTTTAGACTGATCGTAATTTGCATTAAGAACTCTCATACCACCTATCAAAACCGTCATTTCCGGTGCAGTCAGTGTTAATAGTTGTGCTTTATCAATCAACATCTCTTCTGCAGAGCCTAAATATTTCACATCCATGTAATTTCGAAATCCATCCGCTAATGGTTCAAGTACTGCAAACGAATCAACATCTGTTTGCTCTTGTAATGCATCTCCTCGTCCTGGTGTAAATGGCACGCTAACTTCATGTCCTGCATTTCTTGCGGCCATTTCAATTGCTGCACATCCACCTAAAACGATCAAATCAGCCAATGAAACCATCTTATTACCTGATTGATCTCCGTTAAATTCGTTTTGGATATTTTCGAGCTTATCCAGAACTTGTTTTAATTGGGCAGGATTGTTTACTTCCCAATCTTTCTGCGGTGACAGACGAATACGTGCACCGTTGGCACCACCTCGCATATCGGAGCCACGGAAAGTTGAAGTAGATGCCCAGGCTGTTGATACTAATTCTGAAACTGAAAATCCTGAATCAAGAATTTTATTTTTTAGAGTAGTAATATCATTATCATTTATCAATTCGTGAGTAACTTCAGGAATTGGATCTTGCCATATCAGTGTTTCATTTGGAACTTCAGGCCCTAAATAACGTACTTTCGGTCCCATATCGCGATGTGTAAGCTTGAACCATGCTCGAGCAAATGCATCAGCAAATTCTTCCGGATTCTCATGGAAACGTCTTGAAATAGGTTCATAAATTGGGTCCATTCTTAAAGCCATGTCGGCTGTGGTCATCATTGGAGCATGACGCTTATTTGGATCATGTGCATCAGGTACGGTATTATCACCGGTACCATCCTTAGGTGCCCATTGGTATGCACCTGCAGGACTTTTTACGAGCTCCCATTCATATCCAAACAGAACATCAAAGTATTCATTATTCCATTTAATCGGATTCGGAGTCCATGCACCTTCTATACCACTGGTAATTGTATCTATACCTTTTCCGCTTCTAAACTTACTCTTCCATCCTAAACCTTGTTCCTCAATTGGAGAACCTTCAGGATCAGGACCAAGCAGAGTAGCATCTCCGGCACCGTGAGATTTGCCAAAGGTATGCCCACCGGCAACAAGAGCAACGGTTTCTTCGTCATTCATGGCCATACGGGCAAATGTTTCCCGAATATCCTTTCCCGATGCCACCGGATCCGGTTCACCATTTGGACCTTCCGGATTTACATAGATCAAACCCATTTGAACAGCTGCAAGAGGTTTTTCTAACTTGCGGTCTCCCGAGTAGCGGTTATCACCCAGCCATTCTTTTTCAGAACCCCAATAAACATCTTGTTCAGGCTCCCAAATATCTTCACGACCTCCAGCAAAACCAAATGTTTTAAATCCCATAGATTCTAACGCACAATTACCGGCAAGAATCATGAGATCAGCCCACGATATTTTCCTGCCATATTTTTGCTTAACAGGCCAAAGCAGAATTCGTGCTTTATCGAGGTTTACATTATCAGGCCAGCTATTAAGGGGCGCAAAACGTTGGTTACCCGTATTGCCACCACCGCGCCCATCGGAAACTCTGTAAGTTCCAGCGCTATGCCATGCCATTCTTATAAATAAGGGACCATAGTGACCGTAATCTGCGGGCCACCAATCCTGTGAAGAAGTCATTAATTCGAAAATATCTTTCTTAACAGCAGCCAAATCAAGGCTTTTAAATTCTTTTGCATAATTAAATTCTTCACCCATAGGATCAGACAGTAAAGAGTGTTGTCGGAGAATATTCAAATTTAATCGATTTGGCCACCAATCACGGTTGGTTGTACCGCCACCAGCACCATTCTTTTGTGTGTGTTTTTCCATGTTTAGTTAAGTTAATGAATACCCTAAATGTTGGATTTAAATTATTTCAATATAATAAGCAGAGCGAAGTAATATACGAAAATATGAGCATTGTTTCAAGCTTTGGAATACCTAATTGTAATCTCATATTTTAGTTAACTTGTTAGATATCAATTTTATTAATAAATGTAGAACTTCTATAAATATGTAAAAATATTCCTCAATAAACTTTAAGGGATTTTTTCTTATATTTTGTCTTAAAATTAATTGGTTTTGTTTTCAAAACTTTTTTTGTACTCATCAAAAGATACTGTTTTAAAGGCGTCTTCGGCAAAAAACATTAGAACCGGTTCCAAAGCGTCAGCTGTGTAATATCCTGGAACTGCTGTCAGTAGCTGATTGTTTTCATTTAAATATGCCATGGAAGGGTAAGACATTTTACCTTGTAATAAAGCAACTGCTAACTGATGGGGTGACCTTCTTCCATTTCCATCGTTTACAAAAAGTTGCCCTGCAAAGTTAATCGTGTCTTTTGATTCTGCATCAAACTTAACTGCATAATATTCTTCGTTCAGAATCTTAGCAATAGTTGGATGGGTAAATGTAGTTGCTTCCATTTTTTTGCACCACCCACACCAATCGGTATAAACATCAATAAAAATTTTTCTTTGTTCTTTCTTATTTAGCTCGATCGCCTCTTCAATACTGTACCATTTTACCTCGTTTTCCTGCCCACTAACATTTAAACACGTAATAAGGAATATAGCGATATAGCTTATCGTCCATTTTTTCATATCTGGTTCGGTTTTATTTAGAAAAATAAGTTATGTAACTATATACATACTTATTTAGTAAACACAAATTTAAACTTTTTTGTTGCATAAATCTAATATTTTTGCAATCCATAAAGGGTTATTATATGACGAAAAACTTCTAAAAAAGTTATATCAAGGCATACATTTTAATGTTAAGATTTGTTAAAAACCGAATTTGGTAAAGTTGTACTTTAGTTAAAAAGTTATTTTTTCTAAATTTGAGCTTGCTAAATTTAAATTTGAGAATTAAACAATTCTTTTAAATCTTAGTCTGATTAAATAATTAAAAACAATAAAACGGAGGATTAATTAAATGAGTGAAATTCGCAATTTAGAACCCAAAGCTGTATGGGGAATATTTCAGGATTTATGTGATATACCACGTCCATCGAAGAAAGAGCAAAAAGCAGTAGAATTTGCAAAAAAATTTGGTGAGAATCTTGGATTAGAAACAATCGTTGATAAGATTGGAAATGTAATTATTAAAAAACCCGCAACACCAGGAATGGAGGGCAGAAAAACTGTTGTTTTACAAGGACATTTGGATATGGTTCCTCAAAAGAACAGTAATATTGACCATAACTTTGAAACAGATCCAATTCAGCCTTATATTGACGGTGAATGGGTTACCGCAAAAGACACAACATTAGGTGCTGACAATGGTATGGGAGTGGCTGCTGCACTGGCTGTTTTACAATCAAAAGATGCTGAGCACGGACCACTTGAGGTTCTTCTTACGATTGACGAGGAAAGCGGAATGACAGGTGCTGAAAATTTAGAGGCTGGCATTTTAGATGCTGATATAATGATCAATACTGACTCTGAGGATGAAGGTGAGCTGTATATTGGTTGTGCTGGTGGAATTGATACCAATGCAAAGTTTCATTTTGAAAAAGAAGATGTACCTGCTGACTCAAAAGTATTCAGGATTGATGTTAGAGGATTAAAAGGTGGTCACTCAGGAATGGATATTCCATTGGGAAGAGGAAATGCAAACAAAATTTTGAACAGGCTTTTATATGCTACAAATAAATCTTTGGATGTAAGATTGGCAGATATACAATCAGGTAGTTTGAGAAATGCTATTCCACGTGAAGGTTTTGCTGTTGTAACAGTTCCAGGATCACAGGCAGGTGAATTCAACACAATAATAGAAGAACTTGTTCCTCAAATTAAGGCTGAATTAGAAGTTACTGAACCTGATATGGAAGTTGCAGTTAGCGAAGTTGATATGCCGGAAAAAGTTATTGACGAGAAAACAAGCAATAATTTAATCAAAGCAATCTACGGTTTTCCGAATGGTGTTATTCGTATGAGTGATGCAATGGAGGGTTTAGTAGAAACTTCTACAAACCTTGCGGTTATTAAAATGCATGAGGAATGGATTGAGATTGCATCATTACAAAGAAGTTCCGTTGAAAGTGCAAAAGAAGATTTAGCCAACATGATTCGTTGTATACTTGAGCTGGCAGGAGCTGAAGTTGTTCATGAAGGTGCATATCCGGGATGGAAACCAAACATTAATTCTCCAATTCTTAAAACAATGCAGGATGTTTACAACAATAAATGGGGTAAAGTGCCTGAAATTAAAGCTATTCATGCTGGATTGGAATGTGGAATTATAATGGAAAATTATCCAAACTTGGATACAATTTCATTTGGGCCAACCATCCGTTACCCTCACTCTCCAGATGAGAAAGTAAATATTGAGACAGTTAAAATGTTTTACGATTTCTTATTGGAGACTCTAAAGAACATTCCAAAAAAATAATATATTTTGAATTTCTAAAAAGGTGCAGCTTTTTGAAGTTAGCACCTTTTTTGTTTGAGTAAATTGAAGTTAATCACATGATGGCTCAATGTCATTGTTTGAATAAAATAAACTCAAAATTTACTTTACAAGTTTTTATTAGTAAATTGGTTAAAAATCAGTTTGCTATGAGAACTAAACAGAAATATCTGGTATTTATAATACTTGCTTTATTCCTAGGATGCGGCCCTTATATATGGTTTAAAGTACCACAACCTGCCGGAGGTAAAAATTTAACCGAATTTCCTGACCTTGTATTAGGCAAATATGCATCCTTAGTTGATACCAATGTTATTAGAATAAAGAAGGATAAAATCATAAGAGAATATAGAGAGAATCTTCTTATGACAAAAATTGAATTTAGAGAGGAGGTAGGAGATACTATTTCGGAAGATACTTCTTTTATGTTTACAGATAACTGGAAAATTGATATCAGATCATACGGTGATTCAATTAAAGTTTTTTCAAGTAAAGATGAGGAACTTTTTAAAATATCGGAAATCCAATTACTACGAGCCTATAAAAGTTATTACTTTTTAAACTATAAAGATACTAATGATTACTGGAAAGTTAAGATATTAAGATTAGTTGGTGATACATTAGAGTTTGATTTTATATTGAAGGAAGAAGATATCAAAAGCATTAAAGGAATTACTAAAATTAAAGTATCTACTGATTCTATCAAAGGTGCCTCGAAGTATTTTTTAGATCCAACAAAAAGAGAATTAAGGAAGATCTTGAAGCAGAGAAAAAAGGGTGAAAAGTACGTAAAATCTAAGATGTAGAAAGAATCATTTCTTTTTTTCAAATAATGTATTTATTTTCACTTTTGAAAATAGAGAATCATGATGGACCAAAATAAAGATTTACAACCTTTTAAGCCCGATAACAGAGAAGTTACAAAATACGATTTTTTAATTTGTCCTAATTGTAGTACTGAAGAGGTTGGAAAATATTGCCCTAATTGTGGCCAATTCAATAAAGATTATAATAAACCACTGAAAGAAATCTTCAGCGATTTAATGGATTCAATTAATTTAGATATCCGTTTGATTAAAACTTTAGTACCTTTCTTTTTTAAACCAGGCTATTTAACTCAAGAATATTTTAAAGGTAAAAGAAGAAGATACGTTCCTCCGATGCGAATGTATATTTTGTTTAGTGTTTTATTTTTCTTTTTGGCAAAGTTTACCGATTTAGATAGTTTAAAGGAAATGGGTAAAGTAACTGGCAATAGTATGACGGATTCAATTAACCATGAAGTATCCATGGCAATTACCGAGGCCGAAAATCAATTTAAAATAGGGATAGAGCAAGCAGGAATTCCTTTGGATTCAAGTAATGTGGTATACGCGGAAGTTTTAAAAGATACAGCAAAATGGTTTCCAAAAAATGTACAGTGGACTACTGAAACAAATCGCGATACTACCCAACGATCATTAAATGATTTTTCTCCTGAAGAAATACAAAAGTTAAAGGATGAGATAGAAGCAGATACAACTCTTTCGAAGGGTGTGAAAGAGGTTGTTGGTGGCACTTTAAATGTTACGGAAAAAATGGACCTGTTCTGGGATAAGTTTCTTAATAATGCCTCTTATGTCTTATTTCTTTTAATGCCATTCTTTGCACTTATTCTTGCACTTACTTTGTGGAGATCGAAAAAATTATATGTGCACCATTTGATATTTTCTATTAATTACCACTCGTTTATTTTTGGTTTTTCTTCTTTACTAATAGTATTAGGAATGATTTTACCCGAGAAATTAGTTCCTTATTTATCTTATTTATTTTGGGGTTACCCACTTTACCTGATGTTTGGCATACGAAGATTTTATAAAAGAAGTATTGTTGGTGCTTTTTTTAAAACATTTGGTATAACTTTATTGTATTCACTTATAATTTCTATTGTAGTGATTATTATAATAGTTTTTACTGCAAAAGGATTTTACGAAGGATAAATTTAAAAAACTATGATAAAATTAGTTGATAAGCCATCTATAATTAAGGCTGCCGGAACAAAAGAAAAAATTATTGAAGAGTTTTTTGGAATAATAAACTCTGAAGATTCAAATGTAAGTATAGCTAGAATGAAAAGTCCCGAAGATTGGGAGGAGCCAGGACAAAAGCCTGAATTTGATGAATATACAATTGTACTTAAAGGGACTTTACATGTAAAAACGAAATTGAAAGAATACAATGTTACAGCTGGACAAGGAATATTAATTGGAAAAAATGAATGGGTACAATATAGTACGCCGTTTGAAGGCGGTGCAGAGTATGTTGCAATTTGCCTGCCTGCTTTTTCTCCCGATACCGTTAATAGAGATGAATAAAAAACCTGCTCTAGCAGGTTTTTATCATATCTAGAATTTTATTCCAATAACAATTACATCATCTATCTGGTCTAATTCTCCTTTCCATTTATAAAACTTTTCTTCAAGAATTTGTTTCTGTTTACTCATGGGTTGATTTTGAATTTCACCTAGCAGTTTCTTGAAGTTTCCGCTTTTAAATTTAGTTTGAACAGGTCCTCCAAACTGATCAACATAACCATCGGAGAAGATATAAATGCAATCACCACTTTTTAACTTTATCTCATGATTTGTAAAATGATCTTTCTCAACATGATATATTCCAATTGGCATTCGGTCAGCCTTATAGACCTGGAGTTCACCATCTCTGAATAAATACAATGGATTATACGCGCCTGCATACTCTAAAATATTTTTGCCTTTATGCAATATACACATGGCCATATCCATTCCATCTTTATTCTCACCTTCTTTACCCGTTTGTCGTAATGAAAATTTAATTTTGGTACGCAGCAGTTCTAGTATTCTTGCAGCAGTTAAACCATTATTTTCGTTACCGAATATTTCATTTAATGATGATACACCCAGCATACTCATAAATGCCCCGGGAACTCCATGACCTGTGCAATCGGCAGCAGTAAAATATAGTTTATCCTTATCTTCGGCAATCCAGTAGAAATCACCGCTTACTATATCTCTGGGTTTAAATAGAACAAAGTGATCAACAAATGCTTTTTGGAAATGATCCTTTAATGGTAAAATAGCAGTTTGTATTCTACTTGCATAATTTATACTATCCGTAATTTCTTCTTTTTGCCGAAGGATTTCATCTCGCTGTATCGTAATTTCATCTCTCTGGGCTTCAATTTCTTCTGCTTTTTCCTGAATCTCTATAGTTCTTTCATGAACTTTTTGTTCAAGCACTTTCTTATCATGAATTAATTTGCGCTCTCGTACTTTTGAAATGAACATGAAAATAGCAATTGCACCAGCCGCGATAAGAATATAAAACCAGATACTTTCAGTAAATGGAGGCTCAATAGTAAATTTTACAGATTTAATTTCGCTTTTATTTCCCCAGATATCTTGTGCTCTTACATTTAAAGTATATTCACCGGATTTAACTATTAAATTAATATCCTGATTTGTACTCCAGTCCGACCAATCATTCATTAATCCATCAACAAAATATTGATAACGTGTAGAGTTTTTCTTGATATAAAATGGAGCAATTATTTGAACATATATTGCTTTATTATCCGGATCGAAACTCAAATCGGAAAGTTCAAATAATATTCCCTTTTCGTTCTGAATTTGATTAAAAAATATATTAAAATCGGGTCTTAAAACATGAAACTTTGAGTGGTTGATCTTATATAACTGGTTATTATTATTGATAATCCAAATATTGTTTTTGTTGTCAGCAACTATTGACGAAATATCATCAAATAACTTAAGAATTGATTTTTCCTGATCGGACCACACCGATTCATTATTTAAACATGACCATTCATTACTTACTTTAAGCCATGGATATGTTTGTTGATTAAGAATGAATTTTGTCCTTGTTTGTTCTTCGAAAAAATCTGGTTTATAGGCTAAGAATGAATCCACTTTCTCATCAAAATAATATAATCCTGATTCAAGAAATAAAAATAGTGAATCATTGACAAAATCTAATTTGTATTGTTCAGGAAAATCCGTTTGAACGTTGTAATATTTTAAATCTTTTGGTTCACCTAATGAATCGATCAAAAACGAGTAAACCTGGTTATATCCTCCTAACCAGGCATTGTTTTTATTAAGAATATTTACAGAGTAAACCGGTTCAATAAAATCAACAAAGTTATACTCTGGTTTCCATTCTTTATCTTCATAGACAATTGAAAAAAGACCATCTTCTGTAGAAATATAGTAACTGCCTGATTTGCTAATATTACTTATTTGATTGATATATCTGTTCTTAACTATTTCTTTTACTTTATAGTTGTCGATATGATAAAGACCATTATTTGTGGCTACCAAAATACCATGTTTTGTTGAAACTAACTGGTTACACTTATCGTCCAGCTCTTCAATCTTTTTATAAATGTAATTGATAGATTTTAACGTACTAACTGTTTTTTTTACATAAGTTGGTTTGGTTGATTTTTTAATTGGTAATTGAATACGTTTTTGCTCGCTTTCCTTTTCAGTAGCTTTTTTTTCTTCCGCTTTTTTTCCAAAAAGTCTTGAAAAAAGTTTTTTAGTGGGTTTCTTTTCTACGTTTGACTGAGTTGAAGTTTTTGTCGAAGCACTGGCTGTTGTATTTTTTCTTCTTGCAGGACTTGATTTTACCCAAACATCAACTTCATTATAATCCTTGACCTCCGATAAGTAATAAACACCTTCATTTGTAGCAACATACAGCTCGTTGTTATGCCAAACCGATGATATTAAATTTCCTTTTAATCCCGGGTAAGTGGTATAATTTCTTAAAGGTAAATTGAAGTCAACCCGACTAACGCCAAATTCATGCGTTATCCATAATCCATTATTATTATCGAGACCTAAAGCATAGATTTCGTCATCGAGTAATCCATTTTGATAATTAACTGTGTAAACTATTTTACCGGTTTTTTTATTTACAATTTCAACTCCACCGAATAACGTTCCAAAGGCATATAAAGTATCCGATATTATTTGTCCATCGGCAAGTATACTTTCCGCTAAATAACCTTCATCATTTATATCATAGTTGTAATATTTTATTCCATCAAAAGTATAAAGCTCACTTTCATCGGTACCAACTAATACTCTGCTATCATTATAAGGTAAACTAAAAAGGATTTCACTACTTTCAGTATAAAACCCTGTTACTATAGGAAATAAAGTGTCACTTTCCAAACGATATAGACCTTCGCTAAAAACATTAAAAAAAGTATTTTTATGAGTTGTGAACATACCTGTGAAAGGCTTGTTATCTTTTGCATTCCAACGTTTATATTCATCATAATTATTAACTGAATGCCTGGTTATTGTACTTTCCCCATAGAAAAAAATTGTTGAATCTGTAAAAAATATTTTAGTTATCATTCCAACATCGGTTGTATCCGGAATCAGTGAATTATACTCAATTTCTCCTTTGCTATTTCTTTCTAAAAAACCATAGTTGTTGTTCGCACCTACGTACACTTTTTGATTTATTGGATTCTTCTTGATAGCGAATGGAATAAACTGAAGTTTTATAAGATCCCAATTTTGACCATCGAATGTAATTATACCTTTTCGATTTGCAAATAGCATAACATTTTGATTATCCTGACTTATAGACCAGTTTTTGGTTTCAATTTCCTTACTCTCTTTAAAATGCGTTATAAAGGGAGTTCCGTCCTGAGCAAGAGTTGTATCGTTTAGAATAAACAGTACAAAAATCAAACTTGCAAGCAAAAGATTTTTTATCATAAGAATGGAGTTCTGTTAATAATAATCAGGCTTATAATTTACTAAAAATTATCGTACCTAAAGATTTACAAATGATATTTTTATGTTAAAACTTTTGTAAATTCATATAGTTTATTTATCTAATAAAATTGTATATTCATGTAAATTATTGTTATCTCTCTTTTTGATTAGGTAACTTGCAAAAATTGGAATCGTAAATATGTAATGTCTTTGAATTATTAGGTTTTGAGTATAAAAAATGAAAACATATTAGAACTCTCTGATGAAACAATAATTCCGTTAAGTAAGTTTTCAAAAAGATCACTTAACTCTTTCGAAAACAAAAATCTAATGGAATATGGTGTTTTTAGCGAAGAGGTTCATCAAAAACTTAAAGAATTAAAGAAGCTTCACAATAAAAAACAAATTCCTATATTAGTTACAGGGAAAACAGGCTCCGGAAAAGAAGTAATTGCTAAATACATACAGTACGAAGTTGATAATAATGAAGGACCATACGTAGCGATTAACTGCTCAAATGTTAACAAGGAAGTGTTCGAGGCAGAGCTATTTGGCTACAATAAAGGAGCATTTACGGGCGCCAATAGTGATGGAAAAAAAGGGTACATTGAACTAGCAGAAAATGGTACTTTATTTTTAGATGAGATAACTGAAGTGGAAAGAGATGTACAGGTAAAACTATTAAGAGTACTTCAGGAAAGAGAATATTACAGATTAGGAGGTGATAAAAGTTATAATGTAAATTGCCGGATAATAGGAGCTACAAATAGAGATATAAGAGAGTTGGTTAAAAAGGGAGAGTTTCGAGAAGATTTATTTTACAGATTAAATATTGTAGAGCTGAATGTTCCGGGTTTAAAAGATAGAAAAGATGAAATTATCCCATTGTTAGGTTGGTTTATTAAAAATTTAAACAAACAATTTGGTAAAAACATAAATTTTGTTGAGGCAAAGGTTTTAAAGTTGTTCTATCACTATGATTGGCCTGGTAATATTAGGGAGTTAAAGAACCTCATTACGCAGGTAATGATATTTATAGAAAGTGATACTATTAAATTTGAGCATTTACAGATAAAAGATAAACTGGATAGACTGCATACAGAACAAATGTCTACTAATATTAAAATTGATTCTTATAGTAAAGAAAACATAATAGAAAAACTCCTGGAAAATTCCTTTAATGTGGAAGAGTTCACGCTTGATATTGTTAGAGCTGCACTTAAAAAATTTGAAGGAAACAAAACAAAAGCAGCTAAATATCTGGGACTAAAAAGAGAACAGTTGTATAATCGGTTTAAATTAAACTAAGTGTAAGTTTTCTTACAGTTCAAATTCCTTGACTATTTTAACAAATTTATTACTTAATATTAAAATTGTAAGATTTCTTACAATTTTATTTCTTTTTTTGTTTAATTTCTTACAACTACAACTATTTAGAACGTGTTTAAATAGTTAAAAATTTGATTATCATTTAGTTGAAAATTTTGGTATAAGTGTTGAATATTTTAAAACCGGGTTAATAAATTATACCAAAATGAAAATTCTAGTAGTCGACGATTCAACAATAAACAATATTTTACTTCAGAACTTTCTTGAAGAAAATAAGTTTGAGGTAGTTACTACTCTTAATGGCCCGGACGCCATTGATATTCTCTCAAAAGAAAAAATTGAATTGGTTATACTTGACGTTATGATGCCAGAGTTTAGTGGTTTTGATTTTTTGAATCATTTAAATAAGCACCAAATTGAGACACCTGTGATTGTAATTACGGCAAGTGCGGATACGGATTATAAGGTCAGATCCCTAGAATTAGGAGCAAAAGACTTTATTAATAAGCCAATTCAGTTTGATGAGTTATTGGAAAAAATAAGAAAAACGGTAGAATTAGTATAAAAAATTATATGAGGAACTGCTACCCACAACATAGAATACAACGTTATACAATTATTATTCTATTACTATGCTTGCAAATTAGTGTTTCTAAAGCTCAAGAAAGTTTTATTCCATTGGTTGTGGGTAGTTCAATTAACCAATCAATTAATAACGAAATAGATGGTGGTGTTTTAACAATTGGGTTAAATATTGTTAAGGCTAGAAGAACATACGAGTTGGCTGCTATTATTGATGAAGAAGAAGGTATTAATGGAGCTGAGTTTATGCATAAGATATTCTTAAATAAGAAAGACCAATCGGACGATTACAATATTGGAAATTATTCGTTACGCCCATTTCTTGTGTATAACCTGGTATATCTAAGAGAATTAAGCAATACGCAGAAAAATAATAATTTAATTATAACTGAAAGTGATTTTTATTATGTTGGAGATCTCGAAGAACCTGAAAAAGTGATTTTAATTCAACACTTTGTTGGTATGGGTTTAGAACAAGATATTTTTCAGCATTTGTTTATCAATGCCAGTGCATTTACGGGTATTCGATTAGGTAAGAACAACAACAACAACAAAATAGACCCAGCCAAAGATCAAATACAAGAGAACGCCTACTCTTGGAATGTAAAGTTTGGATTTGGCTATAGATTTTAGTTTCTAAGTAACGTTTTCTTTTACGCTAGATAGGCGGTTTGATTGTTAGCACGTTTGTGGTGAAAGCCACTAAAAGCCCGGAGTGGTGTCCGGGCTTTCTTCTTCTTAATTTAATCTTATAACATTTTTTGAATAACGAATATAGAACACTGAATGATGAATTTTGAATTTCTTGTTAAATTTATTTTTATTCTTAAATCTTGCAGGTTTTATACCCTCCTATTCTTAAATCGAAATTCGTTAATCCATATTCATTATTCTTTTTTCATTAAAACTTAGTTACTTCTTCGAGGTTTTTAGTATTAATAATCTCTTTTGCATCAGGTGTAAATAGGTACTCAAGCTTATCTTTGTGATATTCAACTATTTTACCTCGTACCATTTTTAACGTCGTATTTATGAGTTTATTTTCTTCAGAAAATGGCTCAGCGATAATAGCTATGGCTGATGGTAACCAGCGCTCGGGGAACTGCCCTTCAAATTTACCTCCTTTTTTAAATTCATCTATTTCTTCCTGAAGTTTTTGCAATACGAGTTTTTGCCCTTCGGTTGTATTAATGCCCAGATTATTTTCCTTAACAGCCTTTTTTAAAGCTTCCTTCTTTGGAACAATTAATCCAACCGTATAAGCACTTTGATCGTTGAACAACATAACTTGGTCAATGTATTTTGTTTGTTCCACTAAAGCTTCTTCTATTGATTCAGGGCTATATTTTTCACCGTCATTTCCAATTAATAAACTTTTGAACCTACCTAATACGTAAAGGAAACCGTCTTTATCCATATACCCTAGATCGCCTGTGTGTAGCCAACCATCTTTTAATGTTTCGTTAGTGGCTTTTTCATTTTTCCAGTAACCAACCATAATATTTTCACCACGACAAACAATTTCTCCCTTCTGTCCAACCGGAAGTTCATTTCCATCATCATCACAAATCTTTAAGTCGAGATTTGTCACCAGATAACCGGACGAACCTAGCTTATGCTTCTTCATAGAATTGGATGATATAATCGGAGCTGATTCTGATAATCCATACCCCTGGAACATTGGCATTCCAATAGCATAATAGAATTTTTGTAGTTCTATATCAAGTAGAGCTCCCCCTCCAATAAAAAACTTTAATTCTCCTCCAAAACCTTCTCTTATTTTGCTGAATAAGATTTTATCAAATAAGTTTACTAAGGGTTTTTTCCAAAAATGTAAAAATCCACCTTTATTGAATCCCTCTTTATTATAACTATAAGAAATCCTTAACGCGAAATTGAATAACTTTTCTGCTGTTGTTCCTTTATCTGTAATACCCTTTTCTATGTTTTTCTTGAAATTTTTAGCTAAAGCAGGAACACTTAGAATTATATTCGGTTTAGTTTCCTTAATATTAACTGGAATATTTTTTAAAGTTTCCATAACGGTTTTTCCAGACTGAACAAAGGCTAAGCTCGCACCATAAGCCATAAAGCTGTAAATCCCGGCAGTGTGAGCAAAAGAATGATCTAATGGAAGAATGGTTAAAGTTTTATAGTGTTCCGGAATTTCCATAAGACTGCATGCTTGCTCAACATTCGCCGTGTAATTTCTATGAGTAAGCATAATCCCTTTTGGATCGGCTGTTGTCCCCGATGTGTAACTAATATTAGCTAAATCACCAGGTTTAACATTAACTATTATTTTATCAAATTCTTCCGGGTTGGATTTTAAAAATTCTTCACCTTGTTTAAATATATTTTCAATAAAAGTTTCATCATTATCATAATTATCCTGAGGATCAAGGTAAATAACTTTCTCAAGTTCAGGTAAGTCATTTTTAATTTGTTTTACCTTTTGTGCCTGAGCATTTGAAACAAATATCATTTTAGTTCCCGAATGTTCTAATCTGAACTTAAGGTCAGTTCCAGCATCCAATTTCACGGATAAAGGAACATTGATAGCACCTGTATACAGAATTGCTAATTCACTCATTACCCAATAATTTCTTCCTTCGGATAGCAAAGCAATACGATCTTCTTTTTTTATGTTTAAGGTAATTAATCCGGCAGCTAATATTTTTGTTTTCTCTAAAACTGCTTGATAAGTAAGTGATTCATATTTATTGGTTTTCTTCTCCCATAAAAAAGGATTCGATGAATATTTGTTTACACTATTTTCAAAAAGATCAATAATCGTTGTCATATTTGGTTTATTTAGATTTTGATTTCACAATTTAAAAAAAATACTCAACATGTAAAGTTTTATATTGTAGTAATAACGGGAGCTAAGAGCTATATGTAAATAAATCAGTATTTTAGGTGGTTCCAATTTAATAATTATAGTTTGTAGTTTTCATAAATATTTTAAATACAGAAATTTATGTTGTATTATTTGAATCTGACGGGTATTTTTATATATCTTTGTATTATAAAACTCAAAATCAACGTAATCCTAATTATAATGAGAAAGATTGTAATAGCGCTAAGTTTATTAGTAATTTTCAGTTCAGGCTGTAATATAATTGGCAAGAAAAAAAGAGAAGAACAGCAAAGAATTGAAGCTCAAAGAAAAAAAGATAGTTTAGCAACTGTTCAGAAAAAAGCGGAAGAAGAAAAGCTTAAGAAACAAAAAGAAGAGCAGGCGAAAAAAGAAGCAGCAAGAAGAGCTGAAGAAGAGAGACGTAAATTATATAAGTTTCATGTAATTGTAGGAAGTTTTAAAACTCCGCAATATGCTACAGCTTATAACGAGTTAATGGGTAAAAAAGGATACCAAACAGAGATTATAACTAATAATTATAATTTCCGGATGGTGAGTATAGGAGCATACAAATCATGGAGAGAAGCAGTTACGGAATTGGGTAAAGCCAGAGATGCCGTTGAACCAACATCATGGATTTATATAAGACAATAACTTACTTTTAAAGAATAATTTATGAGCCGACAATATTTGTTGGCTCTTTTTGTTTATAAATAATTATTAAGCGTTTTAGAACTATAATTAGGTTAAATCGTTTTTTTAAATTATGAATTATTTTATATTCGCATATATTAAGAAAATATTAACTAACTAAATAATTATGACAGAAATAATAAAGTCTACTTTAAGAGATAATGCAGCCGCTCGTTGGTTTGTATTAATACTTGTTTCAATAACTATGCTTATTGCATACACTTTTATGGAAGTGCTTTCACCATTACAAACTCTTATTCAAAGCACATATGGTTGGAGCGGAACAGATTGGGGAGTTGTAACCGGAGCTCAAGGTTATTTAAATGTATTTGCATTTATGTTAATATTTGCAGGTATAGTATTAGATAAAATGGGTATTAAGTTTACTGCAGTTAGTTCAGGCATAGTTATGATTCTTGGTGCTTTCATTAAGTACTATGCTTTTGCAGGAAACTTTGAAATTGGTTCAACAATAATTGGAATTGATTCAAGAGTGTTTACATCTGCAGCAGGTTTTGCAATCTTTTGTGTTGGTGCGGAAGGAGCAGGAATAACGGTATCAAGGATAATTGTAAAATGGTTTCAAGGTAAAGAGATGGCACTGGCAATGGGTTCTGAAATGGCATTAGCTCGTTTAGGATCATTTACAGCTTTGTTTTTTTCTCCGCGTATAGCAGATAGTTTTAATATTCCAACATCAGTTTTAGTAGGAGCTATTGCTCTATGTATAGGTCTAATTTTGTTCCTTGTGTATTGTGTAATGGATAACAGATTAGATAAACAAATTGAGGAAGATGCTTCAGATGAAGAACCATTTAAAATTTCAGATATTAAAGTAATTATTACAAGTAAAGGCTTCTGGTATATTGCTATTTTATGCTTGTTATTCTATTCTGCGGTTTTCCCTTTCTATAAATTTTCATCAGGATTAATGGTTAATAAATTTGGTGTTGATCCGTCAACAGCTGGAGACATTCCTTCAATTTTACCATTTGGTACAATATTACTGACTCCACTTTTTGGTTATATATATGATAAATTAGGAAAAGGTGCTTCAATAATGATATTAGGAGCTATTTTACTAGTAATTGTTCATTCAATTTTTTATGTTCCATCTCTAACTGCAACTTGGGTTGCAATATTTGCTGTAGTACTTTTAGGTATAGCATTTTCTTTGGTTCCTTCAGCAATGTGGCCATCTGTTCCAAAAATTATTCCCGAAAAACAATTGGGATCAGCTTATGCCCTAATTTTTTATGTTCAAAATATTGGTTTAATGTTGGTGCCTATTTTATTAGGGGTTGTGCTAGATAGAACTAACCCAGGTGTTAATGAAAAAATTGAGACTGCTATTGCAACTTTTAGAGAGCAAGGAGTTCCTGCAAATGAAATAACCGGAAAAATTCAAACTCTTAGAGAAACCGGAGAAATTCCTATGTTTGATTATTCTTCAACTTGGTTGATTTTTGTTGTGTTAACTATTTTAGCAACAGTATTTGGATTTTTATTAAAAGCTGAAGATAAACGAAAAGGTTATGGCCTTGAATTGCCAAATATTAAGAAATAGGTTTTATAACATAATTTATATTTATATGTGGGCTGCTAATTTTTGGCAGCCTTTTTTGTACATTTACCAATTATCTACATAGAATTAATTAAACAATTAAGTATAAAAATTAAGTAAAATGACAGAAGTAATAAAAAAGACAATTAAGGATTCTACTGCTTTACGATGGTTAGTTTTAATTTTAATAAGTTCTTTATTATTTAGCACCTATTGGTTTCAGGATTTCTATGGAGGTCTAAAAGGATTAATGGAAAGTGAATTAGGCTATTCAAGTGAAGAATTTGGGCGAATTATTGGCTTAACAACAATTGCCAATATGTTTGGTATGATTATTATTGGAGGTATGATCCTCGATAAGTGGGGGGTTCGTTTAGCCGGGCTTTTATTTGGAGGTTTAGCGGTTCTTGGAGGAGTTGTTTCTGCACTGGCAACAGAAGGTTTTTTTGGTGAAGGGCATTCAACAATGTTAGGTTGGATGATCTTTGGGCGTATCCTATTTGGTTCAGGGCTTGAAGTTGTTTGTGTGGTTGTTAACCGTACTATAGTAAAGTGGTTTAAAGGCTATGAGCTTGCACTTGCAATGGCTATTAGCATGGGATTTGGGCGTTTAGGAAGTGCAATGGGTATTGCCCTTTCTGGAGATATTGCAGGAGGAAATGTTTCAACAGCTGTATCCTTAGCAGCAACGATAATTGGAATCTCTTTATTATTATTCGTGATTTACCTTTTCTTTGATATGAAACTGGATAAGCAATTAAAATCTGAGAAACAGGGATCAAGCGATGATGAATTTAAGTTCTCTGATTTAATAAAGTTAATTTCTAATAAGTCTTTCTTGTTTATCGCTTTATTATGTGTATCATTTTACGCGGCAGTGTTTCCATTTATCCAGTATGCTCCGGATTTATTAATTAATAAATTCAACTTTTCAAATAATTTAGTTGCAGAAGGAAATATTATTTTATTTGGCAGTACAACATTAGGGAATGCAAGTGTTTATATAGCATTCTTTATCTTCGCCATTTTATTTTCCGTTGTTCCTGGAAAAATTGCTAACAAAACAAGTAGGTACACATTCATTGCCTTAGTTTTTGTTGTGTTTGTTGTATATATAGTTGGGATAAAAACTCAATTGAACATTTGGTTCCAAAATGGGCCAAAAACAGCAAGTTTAATACCTGTTGGAACAATTTTATTTACTCCAATTTTTGGAAACTTCGTTGATAAAAAAGGTAAAGCAGCATCCCTTATGATTTTAGGAGCTCTGTTGTTGATATTTGCCCATGTATCATTATCGTTATTTAACAGTGTTTATTTAGCTTATTTAGGCCTATTTAGTTTGGGTGTAGCTTTTTCATTAGTTCCCGCAGCAATGTGGCCTTCTGTTGCTAAAATTGTTGCTGAATCAAGATTAGGCACTGCTTATGCTTCAATGTTTACAGTCCAGAACTGGGGATTAGGGCTATTCTTTTGGGGAATCGGTGCGTTATTAGATTTTGTAAACAGGAATGACCTTGATGCAATTAGAGCGGGAGAAGCTAATTACAATTATACAATTCCGATTTTTATATTGGTAATTTGCGGTGTTATATCAATATTCCTGGCTTTTCTATTAAAGAAAGCAGATAAAGAACAAGGTTACGGGCTTGAATTGCCTTCTGGAGTTGAAGCTCCAAACAAAGAAAATAATTAAATTTATATATAACTTCATGTTTCAAAAGCTGCTTATCAAGGCAGCTTTTTTTATTTTTATTTGTATCATTGTGATTCAAAAAATTAAATATTCTGAATATGTCTGATTTAAAAACAACTTTAAGAGATAATGCCTTATTAAGATGGCTTGTCTTATTACTTGGTGGTATAGTTATTTTTACCAATTATTACTTATATGATGCCCTTTCTCCAATAAAATCAATTTTAGAAAAGGATCTAGGATTTAATAGTCAAGGATATGGTTTATTTGTTTCGTTTTATTCGTTTCCGAACACCTTCCTTGCAATGGCTGTAATAGGAGGGATTATTTTGGATAAGCTTGGAATTAGAAAAACAGGTTTGTTATTTGTTAGTTTAATGGCAATTGGAGGATTGATAACGGCTTATGGAGCAAGCGAAATATATAAAAATGGCGGACCATTTTACAATTGGATGAATTCTTTTTGGACAAATTATTCACCCGAGTTAAAAATGATGAGTGTAGGTCGTTTCTTTTATGGCCTTGGCGCAGAAACAAGTATTGTTGTAATCAGTAAAATCTTAGTTAAATGGTTTAAAGGACGAAACCTGGCCTTAGCATTTGGATTAAAGATTGGTTTTGGTCGTTTAGGAACTATGGCTGCTTTAAATTTATCTCCTTTATTGGCTATTGGTGAAGAAAAAGTAGGTTTTGCTGTTTGGTTCGCAGCAATTCTGGTAGGCATAGGATTACTGGTTTTCTTCATTTATAGCGTCATGGATTTAACTTTAGACAAGCAAATAGAAAAATCAACAGAACTAACAAAACCAGATAAATTTGAGTTTAAAGACATTATAGATTTACTTACAAATAAAACGTTTATTTATATTGCTATTTTATGTGTAACATTTTATTCTGCAGTATTTCCGTTTTTATCATTTGCAGCGGATTTTATTCACAACAAATTTGGCGTATCGTTAGCATTAAGTGGACGAATTTCTTCCTTGGTGCCTTTAAGTACTGCAATTGTTACACCTTTGTTTGGATTTTTTATCGACAGAAAAGGGAAAAGTGCTTCTGTAATGATTTTCGGATCAGTAATACTTTTATTAGTTCATTTAACTTTCGGATTAACCAATGCTTCACCTTATTTGCCTATGATCTTACTGGGCATTGCCTTTAGTTTAGTGCCAGCTTCGATGTGGCCAACAGTTGTTAAATTGGTTGACGAATCAAAAATCGGAACAGCATATGGTTTGATGTATTCTATTCAAAATTTGGGATTATGGGCATTTCCAATAATTGCAGGGAATATATTAGATAAAACAAACCCAGGAGTTTCAGATGCGATAAAAGCGGGTGAAAATGTTTCATATGATTATACACAAACTATGTTAATGTTTGCTTTATTGGGACTTGTCGGAGTAATATTCGCTTTTCTTTTAAAACATATCGATAAGAAAGAGGGGCTGGGGATTGAACTCCCATTAAATAAAAAGTAAAGATTATGATAGGTTAACCTTTTGATCGGTGCTTTTTAAATGTATAATTCTTAAACTGTATAACTAACCAAACATTAAATGTAAAAATGAGCTTTATTACCTGGAAAGATAGTTTTTCTGTTGGTGTTCATTCGATAAACGATCAACATAAGAAATTAGTTGAAATGATCAATAATTTCTACACAGAGTTTTATAATGGAATAACTGATGAGTTCCTTAAAGTATTAATTGGTGACTTGGAGAAATATGCAGTTTACCACTTTTCTTACGAAGAAAAGTTTATGAAAATTTATAATTACGATGATTTAAAAGTGCATGAGGCTGAACATCAAAAGTTCGTCGAAGAAATCAAAAATTATAAAGAAATTGTATCTGTTAAAAACAAGACAGCTGTAATAGATTTGGCAACTTATCTTAAAAATTGGTTGTTTAAACACATTATGGGAACAGACAAGAAATATTCGAAGTTGTTTCAGGAAAAAGGAATGAACTAGTAATGAAAAAGTAAAGGCTCGAGTTATTCGAGCCTTTTTTATCTTATTTGGTTTTTTTTAGTAAATTACTGTATAGATATCATTAAATAAATCTTTATTTTCTTTGATCTTATTTTCGTTTCCATAAACGCAAATTGCATTTTGGTCTAAAATATCTCTAATCATCCCTTCAAAATTTTTGATATCTTCTAGTTTAGTTCCTAATACCGCAGTTCTTTCAGCTTGAAGTTCCTCTAAAGTAGTATTTCTGAAATACCTTCCATAGGCTATTCTACCTCTTTGAGAGGCAGTGTTTGGACGATCCATTCTTGCTATTGTTCCAATAATGAATCTTGTCATTTCGTTTTCATCAGCATCAAATTCACTTAAGAATTCAGGAGTTGCATCATAATTTTCAAGGGTTTTAGAAAGATTTGGATCACGGTATGATGCAAAAAATGCTTCACCGGAATTATAGAATCCTGCAAAACCTCCATAAGCTCCACCCATTACACGAACTCTGTTTTGTAACCAGTCTCTCGAGATAATTTGATTTAAAACACGCATTTTACCATCCCATTCATAACCAAGCTTCTTAAAGTTGTATCCTTTAAGAACATACTGAACTTTTGAAGCAGACATTAACCCTTCATTTTTTGGAGTCAATTCGAATGTCCATTCACTAATTTCTCCATCTCCTTCTGGTATAGCCGAAGTTAATACGTTCAATGCTTCTATATACGATTGATATTGATCTTTAGAACATGTTACGGCAGCAATCATATTTTTCTGGGTAAAAAGAATGTTAGCTGTTTTTGCTAGTTTTTCAGAAATTTCTTTTTGTTTTTCATTAAAATTCGTAGTTAGATCAGTGATAAATCTATAATACTCCAAACCATTAGTAAGTTCATTGAACATACCTTCATTTGAATGGTAAGAATTTAACCTGGTCATGGCATAACGTAAACCAGAATTTTTAACGTTTGATTCTGTTCTTGATTGATGACGAATTAAAACATCCTTTAATCTTTCAGCATCATCAAATTTTGATTTATTGATGATTTCTTCAGTAAGTTCAAACATTTTTGCCCCTTTTTCTGTAAAGGCTTTAGATCTAACTACTAAGTATGGTTTAAGTTTATCAACAGATTCATCTTCTAAATAAGTATTTAGGTAAGTATAAAAACCTCCTGTATGAATATTTAGCTCATTATCTAATTCTCCAAATGTATAGTTGTCAGTATTTAATAAACCCAGAACTTCAGATAAAAGAGTGCCGTATGGAATTAACTCTTGTGGAAGTGCGCGGAGATCAAAAAATAAGTTTGTATACACTATATTACTCGTAAAGTCTTCGAGATATAAAACCGGGATACTTCCTGCTTTTTTCTCTTCTAAAGAATACCATTCAACTTCAGGGTTAATGTCAGAAAGTGATAGCATCGGAATCGTAGCAAGAGCTTCAGGAGAATCTTCTCTTTGTTGGTATTCTCTTAATTCTTTTGTTTCCTGCACTAATTTTTCTAATTCTTCTTTACTTAAGCTCGCTTTGTAATCGGCAAGTTCTTTTCTGGTTTTTTCTGCAATTTGTTTTTCTAAACCAGGTTCTGGTTTTAATACCATTAATAAAGCATGAGGGTTATTAATGAAATGTTCCTTTATAATATCTTCCAATAAACCATTTTTAATACCTTCTTTTACTTTAGCAAGTGGCTTTTCAAATTCTAACCCTACAAAAGGATCTTCGTCAAAGAACCATCCATTGTAACTTCTCATCGCATACCATAATCCTTTTTGAGGAGTATCGCCTTCGCGCATATTAAACTCCCAACGATTAATTATTCCGCTAATCATTTTATCTTCAAAGCCTTCTTTACTAACTTTCTCTAAAGTTTCATAAATGATTTCATCAAACCTGTCTTTATCTTCAGGATTTGCATTTTGAACTCTGATTTGGAAAATATTTTGCTTTGAATTATCCACAAAAGCTCGGATTTCTTTACCTATTTCGGCTTCCTGTAACGCAAGCCTAATTGGAGCTGATTCATGGTTTACCAAAGCTTCGCTAAGTATGTTAAGAGCCATTACTAATTCTTCATCAGTATTTAACCCGGTAACAAAAAATTTACCTAAATAAGTATTATCTGCGGTTGGGCTTCCTTCTGGAACGGCATAAGGTTTTATAGCTTCTTTTTTTGCTTCAAAAGGTTTTTGTAATGGAATTTCTATCTTTTTATCAGATTTATCATAGTTAGAGAAATACTCCCTATCGATAAATTCTAACTCTTTATTTAAGTCAGCATCACCATATAATAAAGTGTAGCTATTAGATGGGTGATAGAATTTTTTATGAAATTCTTTAAAATATTCATAAGTGAGCCCAGGGATTTCAGTAGGATAACCACCTGAAGAAACTCCATAAGTATTATCAGGGAATAAAATTCTTTCAGCCTGGAAACCTAATTCTCTTGCTGGATTTGAAAAAGCACCTTTCATTTCATTATAAACAACACCTTTGTAAACAATTTCTCCATCAATGTCATCCAATTCATAATGCCAGCCTTCTTGCTTGAGAACACGAGGATCTTCATGCAAGATAGGATTGAAAACTGCATCTAAATAAACGTGCATTAAATTAAAATAATCTTTGTCATTCATACTTGCAACGGGATAAAGTGTAATATCCGATCCAGTCATTGCATTAAGGAAAGTATTCAAAGATCCTTTAGCCAAAACATCAAACGGACTTTTAACAGGAAAGTTTTTTGATCCGTTTAATACAGAATGTTCCATGATATGTGGTGTTCCATAATCATGTTCTGGGACTGTTTTAAAAGCAATATTGAAAAGTTTGTTATTATCATCAGCAGCGATTTTTAATAATCTTGCACCACTTTTTTCATGGATGAAATATAAACATTCAGAGTTAACTTCTTCAACAAATTTCTTTTCTACCAATTTAAAACCATGGTAGACATTTCCAACTTTAAAGTTAGATCCGGAATTACAAGCCCATAGCACGCTAATAAGACTTACCAGGACCAAATAAAAAAATCGATTTCTCATTTTTTTAAAATTTTTAAATTATCGGTTAATAATTAACTGTTTTAGGGTTTGAAATGTTAAAAGTACAATATTTTTTATTGATAAATAATAAAACAATCATTTTAACATTTTATTTTTACTTTTTGTTTACATTGGAAATCCAATAAATAGACCTCACTAAATAAAAAAAGTTGCACCTTAAAATAATACATAGAGATGAATGTTTGATTGCAATTAATAAACCACATGGTTTATTAGTTCATAAATCTTCTTATGCCAAAAATGTAAATGAGTTTGCCGTTCAGTTGTTAAGGGATCAAGTTGGGAGAAAAGTTTATCCATGTCATAGAATTGACAGAAAAACAGGAGGAGTCTTGCTTTTTGCTTTGAATAATGAAACAAACAGTCAGGTGCAAACACTTTTTGCCCAAAATAAAATTAAGAAGAAATATTTGGCAATTGTAAGGGGATACACCCTCAAAAGCGGAGTAATTAACTATCCTCTTACTAACGAAAAAGGAAAAATACAAGACGCAGTTACGGTTTATGAGACATTAAAACAATCAGAATTAAATATTCCAGCAGGTAAATTTGAAACTTCGCGTTATTCATTAGTTGAATTGTTACCACAAACTGGTAGAATGCATCAAATTCGAAAACATTTTGCTCATATCATGCATCCAATTATAGGAGATCGCCCACATGGTTGTAATAAACAGAATAAAATTTTTAAAGAGAAATTTAAAATGACATCTATGATGCTTCATGCCGTGGAATTAAAATTTGCCCATCCAAAAACGGATCAGGAAATTACAATAAGTGCAAATTTGCAAGATGAATTTAAAAGAACAAAAAAAATATTAAATCTATGAGAAAACTCCTGTTTCAATTTCAAAAACAGGAGTAAAGTACTAACCTAAAGCGAAGTTGCGAAAGAAAACTAAAATTAACTTTATAAGTGTTGCGATAATTTTATTAGTTGAATAAACTCACTTCTATATCCTTCTTTATCATTACCTTTAGAGCTTTGAGCCAAATCAATAACGGACTTATATGTTATATCTCCCTTATGTTCGGAATTACGAAGTAACATTCCAAAACTAGCAACCGCCGCAGAAAACTTAAAGTTGTCAGACATTTCATGGATGTATTGATCTTTGAAAGGAATAACTTCTTCAAGCAAAATGCTTTTATGCCCGTCTGGTTTTTTATACCTGAATTTAACGGTTGCAACTTCATCGCCTTCTTTAGCCAGATTATTTAAATTAGATGTTTGATACTTTAAGGTGTTCTTTTTCAAAGATTCTTTATTGGCAACCTTTATTTCATATAAAGCGGTTACAGTGTGTCCGGAACCTAATTCACCCGCATCTTTTTTATCATCTTCGAAATCTTCATCATTTAGCAAACGGTTTTCATAACCTATTAGCCTGTAAGATTCAACAATAGCGGGATTAAATTCAATTTGTATTTTAACATCCTTAGCAATGGTAAATAAAGTTCCTCCAAATTCATTTACAAGAACTTTCTTAGCTTCCATAATATTATCTATGTAAGCATAGTTGCCATTTCCTTTATCTGCAATAATTTCCATTTTGTTATCCTGGTAGTTGCCCATTCCAAAGCCAAGAACAGAGATGAATATTCCTTTTTCAAGTTCTTTTTCAATTAATCTCTCCATTTCTGCATTGCTTGATTGTCCAACATTAAAATCGCCATCGGTTGCAAGAATAATTCTATTGTTTCCATCTTTAATGAAATTTTCCGTAGCAACCTGATATGCAAGTTTTAAACCTGCAGCTCCAGCAGTTGAACCACCGGCATTTAACCTTTCCAATGATTCAATAATTTTTTGTTTATTGCTACCTTTAGTTGAAGGTAATACTAAACCTGAACTTCCGGCATATACAACAATTGCAACACGATCCTCTTCTCTTAACTGATGAACTAATAACTTAAATGCTTTTTTTAGTAAAGGCAATTTGTTTTGTGAACTCATTGAACCCGAAACATCAAGTAAGAATACTATATTAGAAGGAGGTAAATTATTCATAGCAATTTTTTCACCTTGTAATCCTATATGTAAAAGCATGTTTTCTTCATTCCACGGGCAATGTGCCAGCTCTTGATAAATAGCAAACGGATGATTATTGTCTGGTTGTGGGTAATCATAATTGAAATAGTTAATCATTTCTTCAATTCGAACAGCATCAACCGGAGGCTTTTGTCCATTATTTAAAAAACGGCGAACGTTTGCATAAGAAGCCGCATCAACATCGATTGAAAAAGTTGAAAGCGGTGATTTAATAGCTTCTTTAAATCCATTCTCATGAATTGTAGAATAACCTTCTCTATTAAAAGGTTCTTGAGGATTAACATACATGATGGCACCAGCTGACATTTCGCAATTGGCATATGACCTTTTCTGTCTGGATGCTCTTAGACCTTTTACTTTACTACTTAGTCCTGTTACGATGACTTCATCCATTGCGAGTATTTCAGGTTCCATGGAGATATTAATAATGGTCTGATTTTCAACTTTTATTTCGGTTGTTTTCATACCTACAAAGCTAAAAACTAAAATATCCTCATTGTAGGCTTCAATAGAGTATCTTCCATCTATATTAGTAGTTGTACCAATACTTGGGTTATTTTTTAGAATCACCGAAACTCCTGGTATTGCTAATCCATCATCCATACTTATTACAGTTCCTGTGATGGTTCGAGCACTTAAATTTATACTTATAAGTACTGCTAAAATCGAGATAATAAATACATTTTTTTTCATAACTTTAAAATTTAGAAATTATTAATTCGTTTTCTTAAAGGGTGCAGATAAAGAAAAAATTCCATAAAAACGGTTATTTTTTTTTGCGATTAATTATTAAAAGCCTGTGGTTTAGAATTTTATAATGCAAAGAGCAAATAGAAATATCAATTCAACATCCGATTCTGAGCTGCTAAATCAATATTTGAAATCTGGAAATCTGGAAATCTTAGGTGAGTTATATAATAATTATATACACCTTGTTTATGGGGTATGTTTAAAATATTTAAATGATCGTGAAGAAAGTAAAGATGCTGTAAACAAGATATTTGAAAATCTAATTATAGAAATTCCTAAATTTGAGATACAAAATTTCCGAAGCTGGTTATATGTGGTTACAAAGAACTATTGCTTAATGCAAATTCGAAAAAAGAAGATAGAAAAAAAACGATTTGAAAAATATTCTGAAGATTTTTTTATGGATTCGACAGATATTTCGCATCCTATTGATGAAGCTTCGGATGATGATTTACATGAAAATCTGAAAAACTGCCTCGAAAGGCTAAAACAGGAACAAAAGCAATGTATTGTATTGTTTTATTTTAATAAAAAGTGCTATAAAGAAATTTCAAATGAGTTGAATCTTGAGCAAAAAAAAGTAAAAAGTTTTATACAAAATGGGAAACGGAATTTAAAGATATGTTTGGAAGAATATAAAGAAAAACAAAATGTCTAAACGAAAATTGACATATAAGGATTTCTTGAATTATTTCAGCAATAACTTGCAGAATAAGGATAAGCATGATTTCGAAAAGGAATTGATGCGTGATGTTTTTGAGGAGGAAGCTTACGATGGTTTATCCCGGTTAAACGAAGATGAGTTAAGAAATGATGTTGCAGAACTAAAAGCTGGTATTTTTCACAGAACAGAAAAGAATAGAAGAATAGTTCCGGTTTGGTTTAGATATGCGGCAAGTGTTATTATATTATTAGGTGTAGGTATTACGGTTGTTTATTTGAATAGCCAATACTGGCAGGATTCCATATTAAAAGAACAGGTCTCTCATGAAATTGAAATCGCTGATAGTGTGATTATTGAAGCGGAACGGCAAATGCAAAAATTAGATAAAAAGTCTGATACAACTAAGAAAGAGCCTGAACAGTTAATAGCAGAAAGTAAAGAATCTATCGAAAGAAGTGAAATTAAACCTGAGGAAACAAAGCCATTAATTGTTGAGGATGAGGTTATAGTAGCGGAGGATTTAAAAATATATGATGATACTGAGGCTGATTTGGATGAAACAATAGAAATTACAGAATTTGAAGAGGATGAGAATATTGAAGAAGTAATCATAATTGCAGAATCTCCAGCGCGAAAAGAAGGAGTTGCAAATGCAGTTGTGACAGTTGAGGCAAAGGATTTAACTGAAAGCTATGAAGATAAAAATGGAGAATTATCAGTTGATTCCGAAGTAATAACTTCATTAGAAGGAAACGTAAATGGAGTGATAGTTGAAAAATCAAAAGATGAAAAATCTGTAAATTCTTTGTCAAAAAAAGGATCAAGAAAAACTAGATCATATAAGTTGAATGAATACGAATCAAAAAATAGCTTTAACTATAAAACTATTAATGGTGTGATTGTTGGGGCAGAAGATGATTTATCAATTCCCGGAGTATCTATAATTTTAAAAGATAACCCAAGTATTGGTACTATTTCTGACCTGGATGGAAAATTTCAATTAACAGTTCCTAAGGACGATGAAGAACTTATGACTTTGATAGCTTCATTTGTAGGAATGAAAACTCAAGAAATCTTCTTAAATGATGACTCCACACTTTTAGTTTATATGGAGCCTGAAGTGCTCGCAATGGATGAAGTAGTAGTAACGGGATATGGAGCAGGTGAAAAGAGAGATGAAATTTCTACAAGTATATCGGCTAAGCCTCCTGCGTCCTTAATTAAAAGTAAATATAAAAAGCAAATATTGGAGGAGTTAGATTATAGCAAATTCTCAGGGTTTCCCGGTAAACATAAAATCAAAGTTTCGTTTACAGTTGGAGAGGATGGTTCGTTATTTAATTTCAATTTTAGCAATACTCCGGATGCAATGTTTAGTAATGAAATAAAAAGAATAATTTTAGAATTAGGTAACTGGGTTCCTGCGACAGAAAATAATATTAATGTATCATCAAAAGTTAAGCTTGTACTTAAAGTTGAAATAGAATAAAAAAGCTCCTTATGGAGCTTTATCTATCTAAATATAGTTTGATCTCTGTTTGGACCTACCGATACCAGTTTAACCGGAACTTTCACTTCTTCCTCAATATATAAAAGATAGTCTTTAAATTCCGGAGGTAAATTTCCAAAGGAATCAATTTTCGATATATCTTCTTTCCAGCCTTTAAATTCCTTTAATACGGGCTCTAACGGTTCATTTATTTCAAATGGCAGGTAATCAATTTCTTCCCCATTTAGTTTATAATGAGTACAAACTTTTATGGTATCAAAACCAGATAAAACATCCGCTTTGGTAACCATTAATTCTGTTACACCATTTAGCATAACCGAGTATTTCAGGGCAGGTAAATCCAACCATCCGCAACGTCTTGGGCGTCCTGTTGTTGCACCAAATTCGTGACCTTGTTTACGAAGAGTTTCTCCTTCTTCATTTTCCAATTCAGTAGGAAAAGGTCCGCTTCCAACACGAGTACAATACGCCTTAAAAATTCCAATTACATTTCCTATTCTATTGGGAGCTACGCCTAATCCAGTACAAGCTCCGGCACAAATTGTATTTGACGAAGTTACAAAAGGATAAGAACCAAAATCAATATCCAATAAAGTACCTTGCGCACCTTCAGCTAATATTAGTTTTTTCTCGTTAAAATATTTATTGATTTCGTGTTCGCTCTCTATTAACTTAAACTTCTTGATTATTTCGATTCCTTTAAACCAGCTTTCTTCATATTCTTCCAGGTTATACTCAAAATCGTAAAGTTTAATAAGATCTTTATGTTTGTTAGTAAGGAAATTATATTTTTCTTCAAATCCGGGATTTATAATATCTCCCACACGAAGACCGTTACGTCCGGTTTTATCCATATATGTTGGACCGATACCTTTTAACGTTGAGCCAATTTTAGTTTTCCCTTTTGCTTTTTCAGATGCAGCATCAAGTATTCGATGTGACGGAAGAATTAAATGAGCTTTTTTAGAAATATATAGGTTTTTTGTTAAATCAACATCCAGTTCCTCAAGATCTTCAATTTCCTGTTTAAAGATAACAGGGTCGATAACAACACCGTTTCCAATAATATTTACTGTCTCTTCACGAAAAACTCCCGACGGTATAGTATGAAGAACATGTTTTATTTTACTGAATTCCAGAGTATGACCCGCATTTGGCCCACCTTGAAATCTTGCAATAACATTATATTTTGGAGCAAGCACATCCACAATTTTACCTTTGCCTTCATCACCCCACTGAAGACCTAACAATACATCTAATTTCATCTATTTATCTGATTTATAAAAACGTTTGCAAATTACAACAAAACCTTAAAAATAAAAAAATCCCCATGTTCTTTATGGAGATTTGAAAATACTTTATGAACTTTTTATTAACTTTCCTTTTTAGTTTTTTTTAATTCGCAATCTTTACAAGTACCATAAAAGTAAAGCGAATGATAACTAATATTAAAATTCATTAGCTCTGCAACCGTTTCTTGTATTTCATGTATTCTGGGGTCACAAAACTCCAATACTTTTCCACAATCCTGGCAAATCAGATGATCATGTTGTCTACAATTATGCGCTTTTTCGAATTGAGCAATGTTTTTACCAAACTGATGCTTAATTACCAAATTGCTTTCTAACAATAATTCAATTGTATTATATAAAGTTGCACGACTTACCCTATAATTCTTATTTTTCATTGAAATATATAGAGACTCTATATCAAAATGATTATCACGAGAATAAATTTCTTCTAAAATAGCGTAGCGTTCAGGAGTTTTCCTGTGTCCACGTTTTTCCAGATATTCTGTGAAAATTTGCTTTACAACATCTTTAGTATCGACACAAATCATAACATACATTTTGTTATCAATGGCTAAAATTATGAATTTTTTTTCTTATTTAGAATTAATTTAAAGAAAAATTACTTAGTGATTTCTTCCTTTCTTTTTACCGAATCAACACCTTTTATTTTGCTTATGTTCATAATAAGGTTGTTTAGGTCAGTAACGTTATGGACATAAAGCTCAATTTCACCTTCGAAAATTCCATCGTGTGTTTCGATGAATATTTTACGAATATTAACCGAAAGTTCAGTTGAAATAATAGCCGTTATATCAGCAGCGATACCTATTCGGTCAATACCATTTAAAGTTAGTTTAGCTAATGATGATAGATACTTTTGTGAGGTCCATTTTACAGGGACAATATAATTGCCTGCCATTGACATTAATTCAATAGCATTTGGGCATTTTGATTTATGTATTACAACGTCGTCAATATCAGGATTTTTATACCCTATAACCTCATCCCCTGGGATCGGATTACAGCATTTGGCAAACTCAATATTTATTTGCTCTTTTTCTGATGAATCTTTTATAATAAGAGGATCTTTATAGCTGAATTTTTGTTTTCGCTTAGGGGTTAAATTTTCTTTTTTGGATTTACTGGAAGTAGTTGATTTTGCTATTTGTAAGCCCCAATAACGTATGATCTTATTTTTGGTATTTTTCTTTAAAATCTTTTTTAGATTATCAAGTTTAATGATACCACTTCCTATTTTACTATAAAGCTCATCTTTCGTAACAACTTCAAATTCAGGTAATATCTTCTTTAATACACGACCGCTCGGTTGCACTTTTAATTCTCTAAGCTTGGTTTCAAGTATTGTCTTTCCCTTTTGAATGCGATCTTTTGTTTCTGCTTTAATAGCATCGGTTATACTTGACTTTGCCTTAGCTGTTTTTACGTGTTTTAACCATTCCTTTTGGATTTTTTGTTTATTGGAAGTAATTATCTCAACCTGATCGCCACTGCGTAAAACATAATTCAGAGGAACCAGTTTGTGATTTACTTTTGCACCTATGGCTTTATTTCCAATTTCGCTATGAATATCGTAAGCAAAATCTAAGGCAGTTGAATATTTTGGCAAAGTTTTTAGATCTCCTTTAGGCGTAAAAACCATTATTTCGGCTGCAAAAAGATTCATCTTAAACTCATCAAGAAATTCTAATGCATCAGAATTCGGATTCTCAAGCATTTCCCGGATCTTTTTTATCCACTTATCAAGTTCACTTTCGCCCGAACTTTCGCCTTTATATTTCCAGTGAGCAGCAAATCCGCGTTCTGCTATTTCGTCCATTCTTTTAGAACGAATTTGGATCTCAACCCATTTACCATTAGGTCCCATTACTGTTGTATGCAATGCTTCATAACCATTAGCTTTAGGGGAACTTATCCAGTCGCGAATTCGATCTGGTTTTGGAGTATATATGTCAGTTATTAATGAATAGATTTGCCAACATTGTGCTTTTTCCGTTTCTACATTAAGAGGTTTAAAAACGATTCTTATTGCCATTAAATCATAAACTTCTTCAAACGGAATATTTTTAGTTTGCATTTTATTCCAGATAGAAAAAATAGATTTAGGACGACCGTTTATATCAAACTCAATATTGTTTCTTTCCAGTTTTTCGATAATTGGTAATGAGAAACGATTAATTTCCTGCTGACGCTTCTTTTCGTTATCTTTTATTTTTAAGGCAATTTCATCAAAAACATTAGGGTGGCGGTATTTTAAGCTTAAATCTTCAAGTTCGGTTTTTATTGCATAAAGTCCTAATCGATGGGCAAGGGGTGCGTAAAGATAAATGGTTTCGCCCGCAATTTTTAATTGCTTATTAGTTGGCATCGATTCCAACGTTCGCATATTATGCAATCTGTCTGCCAATTTAATAAGAATAACGCGAACATCATCAGAAAGTGTCAATAACATCTTCCTAAAGTTTTCAGCCTGTAATGAAGATCGTTTGTCAAAAACTCCGGAAATTTTAGTTAGACCATCGATAATAGATGCAATCTTTTCACCAAAAAGATGTTCAATATCGTCCAACGTATATTCAGTATCTTCAACTACATCGTGAAGTAATGCACATGCAATGGATACAGCACCTAAACCAATTTCTGAAGTTACAATTTTAGCTACTTCAACAGGATGAACAATATATGGTTCTCCAGATTTACGTTTAACACCCTTATGTGATTCTTTAGCTAAATCAAAAGCTTTACGAACAAGTTTTAAATCCTTTTTTTTGACATGCTGTGAGCAGCTCGCGACCAAATCCTCATACAATTTTTCTGCATAAGCGTCTTCGTCGGTTATATCGGTCTTTATATCGGTAATTATGCCACTCATAGCTATACTTTAAAGTGTACTGCAAAGTTAGTGAAAATTTGATGAATTACGTTCCAGGAGCGATACTATTATGGATAGATAACCACAACATTTCCCCTTTGTTCAACGGTTTGCCCGTTTTCTGTCGTTAATTTTACATAATATATATACGCACCTGTCGGAGCAGAGTTACCGTTGGCTTCAGTTCCATTCCAGGGTTTGGAATAATCGGAAGTCTCGAATAACGTATTTCCCCATCGATTAAAAATCTTTAATACGTAAGAACTAGGAATAAAACTAAACATGGGTTTGAACTCATCATTTGTTCCGTCTCCGTTTGGTGTGAAAACTTCAGGGATGTAAACTTTTGGTTTCAAATACACACACGCAATATTAGATTGGCTATAATCATCAGAAGGAGTTCCTGGTTCCAGAGCTAGTACATAATAACAAAACTGTGTGTAGTTTTGATAATCTTCTATATTATCATCAAAATTATTAGAATTATTATCACTAATTAATTCAGGATCAAGATTATTAATAACTCTGTAGATTTTATAATCAATGAATGAACCCTCCTTAAATTCATTCCAATTAAGTGAGTTATCAAACAACCTATTATCTATTTCAAGTAAAATATTATTGATAACATCAGAATTTGTAGTTTCAATACCGCATTCATTTAAAGAGATCAGTTTATAATAATAAATGGAGTTATTTGGGTCTACGTTGGCATCTAAAGCAGTAATTGTTGATGATGTAGTGGTGATTGTTTCCAGTGTATCGTAATTCCCTGCAGGTGAATCTGACCGTAACAGTCTATACGTGTCCAATTCAGATGCTGGGTCTATTTCAAATTTCAGATTAATTTCTGATCCATTAGTTGAGGCAACTGTAGCATTTATGTATGAAGGACTTAACAACATTTCTGTATAAATATCATTGGAATTTGACGATGATCTGGACGAAAAAGCATGTTGTGGAATCAAGTTTATAAAAAAACTATAATTGGTATTTGGATTAACATTTTCAGCAGTATACGTTTTAACATCCGAACTGAATTGACCTAATAGTTGTGGAGCGCCACCTTCTTCAATTTGATAGACTTCATAACTGTTTACTGTTATATCACCTTCATCATAAATATTATTTACATATATGGTCCAGTTTAAATTTATTTGCGAATTACAAGAATCGAATACTGAAGTAAGATATGTGGTTGGAAACCTTTCCGAATCATAACCATCTGATTCGGCTCTTAATTTATAAATCCTGACCATTGTATCAGCATTAGCGGTAAAATCAATATAGTTTGTAATTGAAGTGTCTGTCATAGTTGCAATAAGCTCCCATTCAGGAGATTGACTAGTAGGTGGTATTTTGTTTCTATAAATGAATACATCAGAAGAATCTTGTAATTCCCAATTTAAATAAACATTACCTGTACCGCTTAATACACTAACCTCTTGTAAAATTGGAGGATCAAGATTTAGCTGAGCATTAAGTTGACCAAAGTAACAAGCAGATGTTAGAAATATTATAACCCTTAATAATTTTTGCATAAAAAAACAGATATATTCTAATAACGAAAATACAAAGATTAATCCCAAATTTGATATTTAAACTACAAATTTGCTCTTCAGGGTGACGAAACTTTCTCTGGAAACTCTCGTCAGGATCAACCCCAACAATGAAAGTAAACTATTTTTTATTTTCATTCGCTGGAATGTTGCTAAAGACTAAACGATATTTTTTGGTTAATCGTATTTCCCCACAATAGTTCTCGCCAGTGTATCTTCGTGTAAATAGGTATTAGCAATAGCTATAATTTCATCTGGTGTGATTGATTTTATTGTTTCAATTTGTTTCTTGTAATAGTTTAAGTCCAGCTCAAGCTCAATAACCGGTTTAAAAGATGATGCAATCTCAAATGCTCCATCAATTGAACGTAATAAATCTCCCAGCATATAATTTTTGACTAGTTGTAGTTCTTCATCAGAAACAGCATCTTCCCGAAGTTTTTTAACTTCAGCTAAAATATCTTCTATAGCTACTTTGGTAACATTAGCACCTACCTCAGAAAGAATTACAAAATAACCTGTGTTCTTAAATGATACTAACACAGAGTTAATTCCGTAAGTGTAACCTTTGTGCTCGCGAATTTTTTTCATTAAGCGAGACCCAAAATAACCACCAAGTATAGTATTCACCACATTTAACCTATGATAATCAGAATGGTCATTGTTTATAATTATTTTTCCAAGTCTTATAGCAGATTGTGTTACATCCTTTTTCTCAACAATAAATTCCTTTTTTAAAAGTTTTGGAAAATCAAAACGTGGATTTTTAATTTCGGTTTGATCATTCCATTGATCTTTCCCGAAACGTTGATTTATAAGCTGTATATCTTTATCGTCAACCTTTCCTGATATGATAATTTTACAATTATTAGAATTATAAAACTTTTTATGGAAATCTAATAAATCCTTTTTTGAGATATTATCATAATCTTTAATTTGAACTTTGGCTCCATAAGGATGGTTTTTACCAAATAGTTGTTCGTTAAACTCGCGACGAGCCAAATTAGTAATTTTCTCAAGTTCAATTAGAAACTTTTGTTTGTGTTTGGCTAAATAGGTATCTAGTTCATTTTCTGGAAATGTTGGATATTTAATTATTTCTTCAAGGATGTTTATTGTTTCCGGCAAATATTTTTTTAAGGTATACAAAGCAATATTAGCAAAATCTTTGGTCGGTTGCGGATGAATAAAAGCACCGTAAAAATCCAGCTTTTCTGCTATTTCCTGAGAAGATAAGTTTTGTGTACCTTCAAGCAACATTTCGTTAGTTGTTCTTGAAATTGTAGGTTTAGTCTGATACCAGTTACCGGCATTAAATTGTATGTCAATTTTAATAATATCTTGAGTGCCTGCATTTATTACATAAGTTGGGATTCCGTTGTCAAGGTTTAAAATAGCTGGAACAGGAATGTTTATGTTATTAATGGTTCTATATTCCGGGTGTACTTTTCTGTTTAAATTCATTTTTTAATTTTTAGGAAGATAATAAAGAGTAGAAGAGTTCTCGGTTTTAAATAATTTGGACGCTACTTTTACGATTTCTCCTCGTTGCACACTTCTGTATTTATCAATTTCCTGGTTAATTAGCTCAGCATCTTCTAATAATTCAAAATATGATAGACTCATTGCTTTATTAAGTGCACTTAATTGACTAAACTGATATACAGATTCGAATTTATTTTTCACTTTTTCCATCTCATAATCCGTGAAATTTCCATCAATAATCTGATTCAGTTCGGATTTAATAGCCTCTTCAGCTTCTTCAAATCCTACTTTTTCCATTAATTTGCCGGTAATAATAAATAATCCAGGATCTATATCACCAGTAATATAGGCATTTATTTCACTGAATAATCTTTTATTTTTAACCAGATTTTGGTATAATCTGGAAGATTTCCCATTGGCTAAAAGGTCAGATATTAAGTCAGTTATATAGTATTCTTTTTTATATTTAGAACTCATGTGAAAAGCTTTGTAAACTGCTTTAAAAGGAACATTTCTTTCAACTGTTAAAGTTCTTGCTTCTTTTTGTAGTGATTCTTTTTGAAGATTTCTTGATTCAATGTTTCTTTCAGGAATATCTGAAAACCATTTTTCTGCAAGTAAGCGAACTTCTGATTTTGTAACATTTCCAGCTACACAAACAATTGCATTGTTAGGTGCATAATGATGGTTAAAAAAGTCCTTTACATTAGTTAAATCGGCATTTTTAATATGAGTAATATCTTTACCAATAGTTGGCCATTGATAAGGATGTAATTTATATGCTAAAGGTCTGAGTAATAAAAATGCATCTCCGTAAGGTTGATTCAAATATCTTTGATTAAATTCTTCAATTACTACATTTTTTTGAATTTCTAATTTTCTATCTGAGAAATCCAAACCTAACATTCTATCAGATTCCAGCCAGAAGGCGGTTTCCATATTTTCTTTTGGAACTGTAATGTAATAATTGGTGATATCGTTGGATGTAAATGCGTTATTCTCTCCACCAACTTGTTGAAGTGGGTTATCGTATGATGGAATGTTCTTACTTCCTTCAAACATAAGATGCTCAAACAAATGTGCAAAACCAGTACGGTTAGGATTTTCATCGCGTGAACCAACATTATACAAAACATTAAATGCGACAATGGTTGTAGATGGATCATTATGAACTATAAATCTTAAACCATTATCCAACGTAAATTTTTCAAATTTTATCATACTTTCAAATTGAATCAGAATACAAACATATATAATTAACAGATAGGATATAAGTTGTTCAGATAAATGTTGATTAATTTAAAGGATTTTGTAAAAAAATGTTTTTTTTTACAGACTTGTAAAATAAACCGAAAAATTTATGGTAGTTATTTCATCATTGATAAAACGTTTCTTGATTTGGCGGGTTAAAAAGATCGATGATAGAAAGTTTATGATATTTTTAAGTATTTTAGTTGGTATAGTTGTTGGATTAGCTGCCGTAATAATTAAAAATTCAGTTCATTTAATACAAAATCTGCTAACCAATGATTTTGCTCTTCAGTATCATAATTATATGTATTTTGCGTACCCGGCGATTGGAATTTTTCTGGTATACATTTTTACAAAGTTTATAATAAAAAGATCTGTCGGACATGGTATTCCTACGACGCTTTATGCGATTTCTAAAAATAATGGAAAAATTAGGCAACATAATATGTTTTCCTCTATTGTTACAAGTGCATTGACCGTAGGATTTGGCGGTTCTGTTGGATTAGAGGGACCGACCGTTGCGACAGGAGCTGCATGGGGGTCAAATATTGGAAGGTTTTTTCATTTGAATTACCGGCAGGTGCTATTATTGTTAGCTTGCGCCGGAGCAGGAGCAATGTCGGCAATTTTTAAAGCTCCAATTGCAGCCATTGTTTTTGTTCTGGAGGTTATAATGTTAGATTTAACCCTAGCTTCCTTATTACCACTGTTATTTGCTTCAGTATCTGCAGCTATTACTTCTTATTTGTTTTTGGGAATGGATGTGTTATACCCCATACAGGTTGTTGAAAAGTTTAATATTAATGAAATTCCATATTACATTTTACTAGGGATTTTAGCTGGCTTAGTATCTGTTTACTTTACCAGAGTTTACAGATTTTTACAGAACTGGTTTGATAAACAAAAGAATAGTTTTTACAGATGGGCAGTGGGTGTTTCAGCACTTGGAATATTGATTTTCTTCTTTCCTTCTTTATATGGTGAGGGCTATGAAGCAATTAACGGTTGTTTAAACGGAACAAATGAACACTTATTTAACAATAGTATATTTTATAACTTACAAGATAACATGATCTGGGTATTTGTTATTTTTATTCTGGTTATTTTATTTAAAGTTTTTGCTACAGCTTTTACTTTTGGTGCAGGAGGCGTAGGCGGAATTTTTGCACCAACTTTATTTATTGGTGCAAATACAGGACTATTATTTGCTCAGGCAATTCAATATTTTGGATTAAAAAACTTATCATATAGCAATTTTGCTTTGGTTGGAATGGTTGGGTTAATTGCAGGCGTTCTACATGCACCTTTAACCGCAATATTTTTAATAGCCGAAATTACAGGAGGTTATGGCTTGATCATGCCATTAATGATAGGTGCAAGTGTTTCGTTTGCGACAACAAGAATCTTTGAAAGATATTCGGTTTATACATATCAATTAGCAAGAAGAGGTGAATTATTTACCCATGATAAAGACAAAGTTGTATTATCTATCTTAAAAGTTAGTAAATTAATCGAAACTAATTTTCTAACCATTCATGAGGATGCAACACTAGGAGATTTAGTGAAAGTAATTGCTAAATCAAAAAGAAATATTGTGCCGGTTATTGATAAAGATAACACATTATTGGGAATTGTTTTCATTAACGATATCCGTGAAATAATGTTCGAAAGAGAAAAATACGATTCTGTTTATGTTCATGAATTAATGTATATGCCATCACCCATTGTTACTCCTGATGAATCTATGGAAGATGTTGCAAAGAAATTTAAAATCTCGAATCATTATAATTTACCAGTGGTAGATAATGGCAAGTACGTTGGCTTTGTAAGCCGTGCAAATGTATTCTCAGCATATAGAAATTTACTGAAAAAGTTTTCGGAAGATTAAAAATTTCTATTAAAAGCTAATATAAAAATATCAATTGATTAATTTTGCGTTTTAATTTCAACTTGAATGTTTTCTTACATTAATTTTAAACAACAAAGGTTTTCCAGAAGAATTCTTATCTGGAGAAATAAGAAGATCAGTGAACGTAATTTTGTACTTATCTTAAGTTTTTTTATAGGAATATTAAGTGGATTAGCTGCCGTATTTTTGAAATCAGCCGTTCACTATACACACAATCGCTTAACAGAAGGATTTGAAGAAGGATTTAATTATACTTTATTGATATTTCCTGTAATTGGTATTTTTCTAACCGTATTGTTTGTAAAATATGTGGTAAAGGATAAAATAGGACATGGTGTTTCACGCATCTTATATGCACTTTCTAAAAATAACGGACGATTAAGAGGTCATAATAGTTATTCATCAATAGTTGCAAGTACATTAACAATTGGTTTTGGAGGATCTGTTGGAGCTGAGGCGCCGATTGTATTAACAGGAGCATCAATTGGATCTACTTTAGGACATTACTTTAGGTTAAATTTTAAATCTATTGCGCTACTTTTAGCTTGTGGTGCAGCCGGAGCTATTGGAGGCATATTTAAAGCTCCGATAGCGGGAATGATATTTACCTTAGAAGTATTAATGCTAGATCTGACTTTAAAATCTATTGTTCCACTTTTGATTTCCTCGGTTACAGGTGCTACAATCGCTTATTTTTTAATGGGCGAGGGAGTTGTATTGTCTGTTATCAATACACAACCATTCGAATTACACAATATTCCTTTCTATATATTGCTTGGGTTATTGTGTGGCTTAGTATCATTTTATTTTACAAAAAGTACTATTTCAATAGAATCATCATTAAGCAAAATAAAAAATACGTTTGTAAAGATTCTTATAGGTGGTGTTGTATTAGCTGGATTGATTTTTATATTTCCTTCTTTATATGGAGAAGGAAACCAAACTTTGCAATCATTGCTTAATGGTAATACAGATGGTATTCCAAAAGATAAGATTTTCTCGTTTGTATTACAGAATAATTGGTATGTGCTTATATATTTGGGACTACTTTTGTTATTTAAAGTAGTAGCAATGTCTTTTACTAACGGAACCGGGGGAGTTGGAGGGATTTTTGGTCCGACCTTGTTTGTTGGAGGTGTAACCGGTTATTGGCTTTCGTATTTTATAAATTCACTTGGTTTTGTAAAGTTACCAGAGGGTAATTTTGCTTTGGTTGGAATGGCGGGATTAATGGCTGGTGTTATGCATGCACCTTTAACGGCGATATTCCTAATAGCAGAAATTACCGGAGGTTATAGCTTGTTTATTCCTTTAATGATTACTTCAACTATAGCATATATTACTATACTTTGGTTTACCAGGCATTCTATTTATACACATAGATTAGCAGAAAGAGGAGAACTTTTAACTCATCATAAGGATGAAGTTGTGCTTACCTTAATGAAACTGGAAAGTATTATCGAAAAAGATTTTGTACCAGTTGGTATTGAAGATTCTTTAGGCACACTGATAAAGGCCGTTTCAAAATCTAAGAGAAATATTTTTCCAGTCCTCAATAATGAGGAGGAGCTGGTTGGAATTGTACTTTTGGATAATATTAGGGAAGTCATGTTTGAGCGTGAAAAGTATGATGAAACATTTGTGTCTGATGTGATGATCTCACCACCCGAAATTGTTAATGCAGAAGATAATATGGATAAGGTGATGAAGAAATTTACTTCATCAGGTGCATGGAATCTTCCTGTTTTAAAAGAAGGAAAATATTTTGGTTTCGTGTCAAAATCAAAAATATTTAATTCATATCGCGATGTTTTAGTTCAGGTTTCTGAATATTAACAATCTTTTCCTTTAATGTAAAAAAACGTTAAATTTATAGTGTTAAGTATAACCTTAGCCAGGATTTAATGATAAAACAAACTCCTTTAATCAGGTTCTTAATTTGGAGAAAGCAAAATATAAGCCAGAGAAACTTTATACTTATTTTGAGTTTCATTGTTGGTCTGGCTGGCGGTATAGTAGCATTGATATTGAAAACCTCAGTATTTTATTTACATGAATTATTATTACAGGATAAAGGTTTTGACGAATATAACTTATTGATGTTTATTTACCCGTTTATTGGAATAGCTATAACTTTCTTTTTTATTAAATACATTCTTCGAGATCCTATAAAACATAATATTGCTGCAATATTATATGCTATCTCAAAGCGAAATAGTTTAATGCGGGCCCATAAAATATTTTCTTCGATTTTAGGAGGTATACTAACTGCCGGATTTGGTGGTTCCATAGGATTGGAGTCGCCGATTATATCATCTGGTTCATCAATTGGTTCAAATGTTGGGCGAATTTTGAAATTAAGTTATAAAGAAGTTACTTTATTACTATCTTGTGGAGCAGCGGGAGCTATATCCGCTATATTTCATACTCCTTTGGCAGCAATCGTTTTTGCAATTGAGGTACTGCTTATAGATTTAACCCGATTTAGCTTAATTCCGCTTTTAATTGCTTCCGTAAGTGGGGCAATTGTAACCAATGTTTTCTTTCAGGATGAAATTTTATTTGAGTTTGTATTAAAGGATCCTTATCAAGTACAACATACCATCTTTTACATATTGCTTGGTATCTTAACAGGTTTGATATCAGTTTATTTCTCAAAGGTTTTTTTTAAAGTTGAAAGCTTAGCAAACAGACTTTCCGATATAAAAAGATTATTTCTTGGCGGAGCTATATTAGGAGTGATCCTCTTTTTATTTCCGCCGCTATATGGCGAAGGCTACCAAATAATTAAAGCAATATTTGCAGAAGATTTTTCTGCGGTCATGAAAACAAACCTGAACCTTGAATTATCAAATTATCAATGGTTCTTCTATTTCTTTTTCTTATCTCTTTTAATATTAAAAGCTTTTGCAACATCAATAACAATTACAAGTGGAGGAGTCGGTGGAATAATTGCTCCCTCTCTGTTTACGGGAGCCATTACGGGGATGTTATTTTCGCATAGTTTAAATTTATTAGGTCTGAATATTTCTGAAAGTAACTTTGCTTTAGTAGGAATGGCTGGTGTTTTAAGCGGGGTTTTACATGCCCCGTTAACAGGTATATTCCTAATTGCGGAAACTACAAAAGGATATGAGTTAATTGTTCCTTTAATGCTTGTGTCTACCATTTCTTTTGTAACAGTAAAGTTTTTTGAACCAAATTCGATATTTACAATTCAACTTGCCAAAAGAGGTGAGCTTATAACTCACCATAAAGATAAAGCCGTACTTACATTTATGAAGTTAAAATCAGTTATTGAAAAAGATTTTACGACAGTTCATGTTAATTCTAATTTGGGTGATTTAGTAAAGTTGGTCTCAAAATCAAATAGAAATGTTTTTCCTGTAGTGGATGAAGATGGTATTTTAAATGGCATTATTTTAATGGATAATATCCGTGAAATTATGTTTGAACGCGAAATGTACGATACTACCAAAGTGAGTAACTTAATGATTTTACCTCCTGCTTATATAGGTTATAAAGATACTATGAAAGAGGTAATAGAAAAATTTGAGACAACCAGGGCATGGAATTTACCCGTAATTGATAACGCAAGATATATTGGAATGGTTTCTAAATCAAAGCTTTTTTCTGCCTACCGAAATCTTCTTCTCGAAATTTCTGATGAATAACATATAAAAAATATAAAATGTTATTTGCATATATTGAGCATATGCTTATTTTTGTTATTAAAATAATGAGCTTATGCCCAGAAAGAAATGTATTCGCCAGGTAGGTGGAAGTCCAAATATAACTTATTATAAGCCTGCCGGTATTCCAATGCGAAATTTAACAGAAGTGATTATTCACTTAGATGAAATTGAGGCAATTAAACTCGCTGATTTTGAAAAGAATTATCAGGAAGATGCAGCAAAAAAAATGAATATATCACGACAAACATTTGGTCGAATTATTGAATCTGCTCGCAAAAAAATAGCAGACGCTTTATTAAATGGTAAAGCTATCAGAATTGAAGGTGGGAATGTAGAAGTAAAGAAAGTTTAGTAAATCTGGTTAAATCAGTAAGGATTAATAAAAGATCAGCATAAATTAAAAAGATTAGAAAACGCTACGAAGTAGTACTTTATTTAATAATAATTTAAAATAATTGAACATGAAAATAGCTGTTCCAACAAAAGAAAACAATGTTGATAGTCATTTCGGACATTGTGAATTTTATACTATTTATTCTATTAAAGAGAATAAAGTTGTTGAAAAAGAAGTCTTAGAATCACCTCAGGGGTGTGGCTGTAAATCAAACATTGCTAGTGTGTTACAGCAAAAAGGAGTAAATCGGATGCTTGCAGGAAATATGGGGGCAGGGGCGTTAAGTAAACTAAATGCTTTTGGAATTGAAGTAATCAGAGGTTGTGATGGAAATGTTGATAATATTGTTGAAAAGTATCTAAACGGAGAAATAAAAGATTCGGGAGAGTCGTGTGCAAATCATCACCATCATCACGGACATTAAAAGAAAAAGCCGCAAATAGCGGCTTTTTTATCTTTATTGTAAGTGTTTAAAATTCAGTCCATATAGAATAATAAATAATAAAGCAAATACAAGCGCCATAATGCTCCATCCAAATGCAACGATTAAAATTTGAGCTGCTACATAAAGGTAGAAACCCATTTTCTTTAATTGCCACATCATAACAGCACCGTATAGAGAAGCGGCACTGAATATTGTCATTAAGATTGGTTTTAGCATTCCAGCTTCGGTAGTTACGCCACCGTAATTTGATAAGAAGCTGTTCATGGCTCCAAGCCCAAAAATTCCTAATAGACTAAATAAAACACCAAGTCCACTGCCGATAAAAGTTAAGATGCATAAAACAGTTAAGAAACCAGGTCTTTTAGCCGTAGTTTGTACATTTTGTTCTTCCATAATAAAAATATTTGAGTTTATAATTCTAGATTAAATATAAAAAAAAAGTGTATAACTAACTAACATTAATTTTAATTAATATGGTTCATCAGTTATAAATAACATTATGTTGATAAAATGTTAATATAACTAGAAAAAAACATTGGTAAATAATTGGAAATTAGGATATATATAATTAATATTGGTTGTTTTTTACAAACTGAGGAATGGAACTATATAAATCAATTATCGAAAAGAATACTGTAAATGACCTAAGCCATAATTACAGTATATTGGTTGTTGAAGATGATGATGTTAGTTATATGCTTCTCAACGAGATACTATCTTCCTATCCTGTAAAGTTGTTCAGAGCTTATGATGGCGTTGAAGCAATAGAAAACTTTAATAAAAGTGATTCAGCTTATGATTTGGTTTTAATGGATATCCGTTTACCGAAATTAAATGGATATGAGGCTACACAAAAAATAAAGAAAATTAATCCAACAGTTCCGATAATAGCTGTTACTGCATATGCACATTCACAAGGAATTACAGATTGTTATGATTCAGGATGTGACGATTTTATTGCAAAACCATTTGATATTAATAAGATCGTAAGAATGGTTGAGCATTATTTAGTGCTTAGAAATTAGAATATTACTACCCTTTTTAACATCTATTCTATAACATAAAATTTATTTTTTATTCATTGCATAATTCTCTAATTTTGGAAAATTGTTTTGAAATATAATTAAATTATACATCATGAATAGAGATACAGAAATATTTGACTTAATTCAAAAAGAAAAAGAACGACAAATAAATGGTATAGAACTTATTGCTTCTGAAAACTTTGTAAGTGAACAAGTACTCGAAGCAATGGGGTCTGTAATGACTAATAAATATGCAGAAGGTTATCCGGGAAAAAGATATTACGGAGGTTGTGAGATAGTTGATCAATCTGAGGATTTAGCTCGGGAAAGATTGAAACAACTTTATGATGCTGAATGGGTTAATGTACAGCCTCATTCAGGAGCGCAAGCTAATGCTGCTGTTTTTATGACAATTTTAAATCCGGGAGATACATTTTTAGGATTAGATTTAGCACACGGAGGCCACTTGTCTCATGGTTCTCCCGTAAACTTATCCGGTATTCTTTACAGGGCTGTATCTTATGGAGTTAAAGAAGAAACCGGAATGGTTGATTATGATATGATGGAAGAAGTTGCTCTTAAAGAAAAGCCTAAAATGATTGTTGGTGGAGCATCTGCTTATTCTCGAGAGTGGGATTATAAAAGAATGAGAGAGATAGCTGATAAAATTGGAGCAATTTTAATGATTGATATGGCGCATCCTGCTGGTTTAATTGCTGCTGGTTTATTAGATAATCCATTGAAATACGCACATGTTGTTACTTCTACTACCCATAAAACATTGCGCGGACCAAGAGGAGGCATTATTTTAATGGGTAAAGATTTTGAGAACCCATTTGGAAAAACTACTCCAAAAGGTGTAATAAGAAAAATGTCTTCATTATTTGATTCGGGAGTGTTCCCGGGAACACAAGGTGGACCGCTTGAACACGTAATTGCTTCAAAAGCTGTTGCTTTTGGTGAAGCGTTAGCTCCTGAGTTTAAAGTTTATCAAAGCCAGGTAAAAAAGAATGCAGCTGTAATGGCTCAAGAATTTATCAATAAAGGTTATAAGGTAATTTCAGGAGGAACTGATAATCACTCAATGTTAATTGATTTAAGAACTAAATTTCCTGAAATTACAGGTAAGGTAGTTGAAAACACATTAGTAAAAGCACATATTACTATTAATAAAAATATGGTTCCCTTTGATTCTCGTTCACCATTCCAAACTTCTGGATTTAGGGTTGGTACTTCAGCTATTACAACTAGAGGATTAAAAGATGATAAGATACCGGCAGTTGTTGATTTTGTAGATCAAGTAATTAGTAATATAGAAGATGAAGGAGTTATTAACGAAGTTGGAAACAAAATAAAAGATATGATGAGTAAATTCCCATTGTTTGCTTATTAAAAAAGGATAATATGTTTTAAAGCTGCCTCCCGATGACTATTGGGATAAGCAGCTTTTCTTATGGTTTTAATTCTATATTTATAAAAACAAGCAAATCAAACTATGGAATGGTATCTTATTTTAGCTGTAATAGGTGTCGGTATTGTGGCCGGATTTATTAATACATTGGCAGGTAGCGGATCTCTTTTAACACTACCATTATTAATGTTTCTTGGTTTACCACCAAACGTTGCAAACGGAACAAATCGTATTGGAATTTTATTTCAGAGTATTGTTGCAACAAGTCGTTTCAAACAGAAACAAGTATTAGATACAAAGGTAGGTCTCTGGTTAGGAATTCCTAGTATATTAGGTGCCATAGCCGGTTCTATATGGGCGGTAAACTTAACTGATGAGATAATGAGAATATTCATCGCGGTTTTATTGATTGTTATGTTTTTTGTTATTTTATATAAGCCGGATGCCTGGATCAAAGGACAAGCAGGTAAGGTAAAAGAGAAACCATCCATATTGCAAATTGTTATATTTTTTGGAATTGGTTTGTATGGTGGATTTATTCAGGCAGGTGTTGGTTTTTTCTTACTTGGTGGATTAGTATTAGGTGCTGGTTATGATCTGGTAAAGGCCAATGCGATAAAAGTTTTTATAACCTTATTATTTACGGTACCAGCTTTGATCATATTTATAGTTAATGATCAGGTGAATTACATTTTAGGTTTTGTACTTGCGATTGGAAGTATGCTTGGAGCCTTAATTGGTACTAAAGTTGCAATAAGTTGGGGGCCAAAGTTTGTACGTTATATACTACTTATTGCCATTTTTGTTTCTGCCCTTAAACTAATAGGGGTTCTAGACTTTATATTTTAGTTTATGCCGTTTCTTTAAAAAGATTTATTTGCGTATTTCCTGAGTATGTCGTATTTGCGAGGGAGTTAATTTTTAAAAGAAAAAAATAACCGAATAATAAGAATAAGCTAAGGATAGCTCCAGTGAATATGCAAACCGGAAGGCTGTACTTCTCATTTTGCGGATGAGAAAAATTAGTAAAGACTAACGGTTTAAGGAACTTTAGATTTTCTTCAAAACTTACTTTTTTAAGATATAATGAGGCTGCTGTTTCTTCACTAATGATTATGTTGTTATCATTTATATTAAGTTCGGACTGGTTGTTAAGTTTTTTAATTTGATCGTCAAAAAAAGTAACTGTATTGCTCAATTGATCTTTTTTATGTTGTATTTTTTCGTTTATAAATGAATTTTTTGAAATGTATTTATCTAATGAACTAACAAATGCATTTATATCTATTTTGTTACTTGCAATAACGCTAATTTCTATAATTCCTTCTTCAATATTTGTTTCAATAGTGTTAATCGCCATTAGTTGCATTTTGTTATATTCTTCGTTTAACCCACTATTTTTTAATTTAGAAGAAAACTCGGAAATACCGTTTAAAATTACGTCTTTATTGATATACGGGGAATAAGCACTTACTTTATATGCAAATTTATCTGGCTGTAAATAGTAAACACTAATACCTAATAGAGCCCCTATTATTAATACAAATAGGATAACTTTTATTTTACTTTTTATAAATCGTACTAATTTTAGGAAAACTTCTATTAAATCTATTTCGTCATTCATTGTTAATTAAATGGTAAATTTATGTACTTATCAGATGTATAATATTTCAATTTGGTTGCTTAAAAGAACCATTAATTGTTTTTAAATGCCAGAAGGGTAGATTTATAGCATTAAAGAAAGAAATCTATTGTAGTTTAAAGAAATAAGTTATTGTTCCTTTTTGATAAGCAGGAGCATCAGGTTTTTTATCAAATTTAGCTTTTAAGGCAGCTCTTTTTGCAGCAGCCAATAAATTGGCATCAAGCGTTGTACTACCTTTTACACCAGGTACTGCATTGGTTACATTACCATGCTTATCAACCGTAATTTCAACTACAACTTTTCCTTCAATTTGTTGATTATATGCTGGTTTTGGTAGGGATTCTGGGTTTCTTCCTGCTAAACTGAAGCTTGTGCCGCTTGTTCCCATACTTTCACCACCAACATGATTTTTCGAATCTACTGATCCAGTGGTTGATCCTTGATTATTATTGCCTTGTGTTTCTCCTTCGCTAGTATTATTATCATTACTCCTGTCTCGACCTGGAAATAAAGCTCGTTCATTAACTTTTCGTTCCTCTTTTATTTCTTCCGGTCTTTCTTCTGTTGGTTTTGGTTTAACTTCTGTTGGTTCTTCCTTTTTTTCTTCTTTTTTGCCTTGTTCTTTTATCGCTGGAGCATCTTCATAATCCTGAGTAATATTTCCTTCTTCTGCTGGTGGGGTTGAAGCTTCAGGTTCTGATTCTTCCTGTGCTTGTATGGCTTCCCTTGGTTCTGATTCAGAGTATCGCGGTTCAAATTGCCCGGATCCTTCATTGTCGTCGCCAAAATTAATAAGTATTCCTTCTTCTTCGGGTAGCGGAAGAGGAGTAGTGTATCCAAAGAACATAAGTATTGCTCCCAAAATTATATGAAAAATTATGGTTCCGATAATACCTTTTCTATGTTCCTGAAAGTAACTCATATTAATTTGCTTGTGTTGCCAGAATTAATTTCCACTTATTATCTTTTGCAATATTCATTACACGTACCATTGCATGCACAGGAATATTTTGATCACAATGTAAAGAAATTGTGGGTTCTTCAATTCCTTGAGATTGAAATTTATGCAGTAAGATTCCTTCTATATCTTCAAAAGGAACCTGAGTAGTTTCAACATAATAATTTAAATCTTCAGTTATAGATATTGTTGTAATTGCACTTGCAGAAGTTTGATGAGAGCTTTTAGGCAATAACAGCTTTAACGCGTTAGGTGCAATTAAGGTTGATGTTACCATAAAGAATATAAGCAATAGAAATACAATGTCAGTCATCGACGACATACTAAAATTTGGATTTACCTTACTTCTTCTTTTTAAAGCCATAATTATTTACTCTACAGGTTCATTTAACAGATCCATGAATTCAGATGTATTAGCTTCTAATTGAAATACAACTTTTTCCACTCTCGCAACTAAAATATTATACGCTAAGTATCCAATAATTCCAACCATCAGACCGGCAACTGTTGTTACCATTGCTGTATAAATACCATTTGATAACAGGCTAACATCTATATTATTACCCGCATTTGACATATCGTAGAAAGCGCGAATCATACCCATAACAGTTCCCAAAAAGCCAATCATTGGAGCAGCACCCGAAACTGTCGCTAAGGCAGGCAAATTCTTTTCTAATTTAGAAATCTCCAAATTACCCACATTTTCAATAGCAGCGTTAATATCATTTAACGGACGACCAATGCGCTGTAATCCTTTTTCAATCATTCTGGCCACCGGACTTTGAGTTGATTGACATAAAGCCATCGCTGAGTCTATTTTATCGTCATGTATATAATCTTTAATTTTATTCATGAAATTTATATCAGTCTGAGATGCCTTTTTAATGGCAAAGTATCTTTCAATAAAAATATAAACTGCGACAATAGATAAAATTATTATAGGAACCATAATCCAACCACCTTTAAATGCAAGTTCCCAAAAATGTAATTTTAGTTCACCCCCAGTTTCAGCAATATTTGTGTTTGTTGTATCAGTTAAGCTAATTTGCAATAACATGAATAGATTTGTCATATTATGATATATTTAATTTGTTTATTAAACGATTTAAACGAACTAATATTTTAGAATTAAACCATACAAAGTTATAAAAAACATCAATCGTTTTTTTCTTCTTTTTCCTTCCTGCTAATTTTGTTCCAAAATTTATTCATTAATTCCGAAAATGAACTAAATTCTTCTCTGTAGAAAATGCCAACACCTTGAGTATAAGGAGCATCTTCATATATTTGCTTATCGTTAGATTCATTAAATGCTCTTAAACGTAGTTTTCCGCTTTTATTTAATTTTACTTCAATATTAACGTCACCTACTATATTGCTGGCTTGATCAACTGTTTGTCCACCATATCCAACATTACCATCAATACTTACCCGGTCATCAAATATTTGGGTAGATAATGCTACTTCAACCTGGTCTCTTGTAATTTCATCTCCTGGTCTGTAATTTACTCCTAGATCCCATTCATCACTTATTTGAGATAACCAATGGCTTAACTGGTTTGATAGTAATTCGCTAGTTGTTACGGTTCCTAATCCGGCAGAACCGGTAGAAGCTGAAGAACTTTCCGTATCACTTTGTTCCCTAATAAATGTATTTAATACAAGTAATGAAAGGAACTGTTTATTAAGTTTTTCTTCCGTATTTATTGCTGTTTGTAATAATGTTTTAGCTTCTTCATCAGCAGTTGGAAGGTCAATGTTAAACCTGATATCAGGATTTAATAATCGGTTAGTCAGGAAAATCTGGCAATCAACAGGGATTCTTCTTCGATAATCATCATCAGAATAATAAGAAGTTGTTGAATCGATTAAGGTACTTAATGACGTTCTTAAACTATAAATTGCTTCAATATCAATATTAGCTACATTAGGTTCTCCACTCCAGACAATACTTCCACCTCTTTCAATTTCAAACTTTTTATTGATTACGTTCTGAAGTGTAAACAAATAATCTCCTTCCTCAATATTGAAATCACCATACATTTTAAAATCATTATCTGAATTGATTTCCATCTTAATATCGCCTTCTCCCTTACTACGTATTATATCGCCAATTTTAGAGTCAAAAATTAATAGTGCCTCAGCATCCGGAGTAACTTCAAGATCAAAATTTAACCTAAAACCAGAATAATTAAAATTGTATTCAGGTTCATTAGGTTCTACATTTTCTTTTTTGTTAACGAATGTTATAAAGTTTCCATATTCACTATCCTGAAATCTTGTTAATGGAATGTTTATTTTGGTATTTTTTTCTGTTTTGGCAGAAATATCTAAAAATGTACTTTCCCTATCACCAGTTATTTTTACAATTCCAGACATAAAAGCTGTACCAAAAAATGACTCATTATCGTTATTATCGGTATTTAGAGATAAGACATTGTCGGCATCTATTCTGAAATCGAAATCTATATTTTTATTGTTGCCAAACTTTACAAAACCATTTGTTGTTCCTTTGTTATTGAAAGGATCAAATACGTCAACATTTTTAAAAACTAATGAGTTGTTTTCAACAAATGCTTCAGTCGTAAAATTATATCTGGTTTTGATATAATCGATATTCATGGCAGCATCCTGCATATATAAGCTTCCATTAAAAACAGGTTTGTTTAATGTCCCTGTCACAAGAACGGTTCCATCGCTTTGACCCGAAATATCCGACGCAAATCCACTTAAATAAGGGTTTAAGACATTTAATCCCAATTTATCTAAAACTATATTGAACATTATGTTATTCTCCTCGGGGTAGTAGTTCCCGGAAATATTAATAGTTCTTTGATTGTTACGTAAAGTAGAGGCTTCCAGTTGAATCGCATTGATGCTTTCAATCCATCTGCTATATATCTGGGTTTGTCCGAATTCTTCATCATTTAATACAAGGTTGTCAATTTCAATATCTGAATAGAACAACGGATTATTAAAAATACTTGAAAAGTTAGCTTTTCCGTTTATAATGCCTTCAAAATCTAATTTCTTTTCTTTAGTAATAATATTAAGATGAGATAAGTTTAAGTTTTCGAACTCAAAAAATAAAGTATCAACAGGATTTTCAGATACTTTACCATCTATGGCAAAATTTTGATTACCATGATTAATTCTAAATTGATTAAAGAAAATTGAAGTTGTATCAATATTTATTTGTGATTTGCTGATATACCAAAGAGAATCGCTTACAATAACTTGTGAAGGTAATATGGTGATTCTATAAGACGGATCATCATACGGTACCTTTTGTTTAATTAGTGTTGATGCAAGAATTTTTCCTTCATAGGCTGTTGTATCGGCATTTTGCCAATCAATTTTCACATCAATATTATTTCTGTGGGTTAGGGAAGTTGTTTTAAAGTTTTCTAATTCAAAATAGTTATTTAAAAAAAAGCTTTCGCATTTAGTAAATGCTGTAAATATGCTATCATTAGAGAAAGTAGATGCGGTTAAATTTGAAAAGGTGTGGTTTTTATATTTTAATTCTTTGGTGAAGGCATTTAAATACAAACTTTTTTCATCGGCATTATAACTTAACTCTATATTAGAATTATCTGCCAAATAAACGTTTGGAAGAAAAAAGCTGCTTAACAAGTGAGTCTTTTTTAAATTTAAGTTTAATGAAAAGTGATTGTTGTAATCAACCCTTAATGTATCATCAGGATTTTTTACTAAGTTAGGAAGATAATTAAAATAAAGATTTTTAATTGATTGAATTAATGTACTTGATTTGTATGTTCCTATAAGCTTAGTATCAATATAATCTGATTTTAGTTCGATTCTATGCGTATCGGCAATATGTTCAGATATAAGCATTAAAGTGTCAAATACCATATCGGTATTTAATTTTCTTAATTTAGTGTTACTAAATTTTATTTCTCCTACCGCATTATCAATATCAATTCCTTCAAAATTTGCATTAACATTAAACGATAAATTTGCCGTACTATCTTTGGTGTCAATATTTAAGCCATATAAATCTGTATTTGGAACAGATGCAGTAAAATTGAAACTTGGAATTTCTTTTGAGAAATCAATTCCTCCCTGGAAATTTAATTCAATATTTGGGTCGGAAATACTTACAAAACCATCGTAAGTTCTTTCCGTAAGCAGACCATCTATCTTAACATTTTGGTAGTTGTATTTATTAATTTCAATATTGTGAACTATTCCTTTTGTTGTTGCGTTAATTTCTTTCTTCGAATTAATTGATCCATTTATATTGGCATCCATACTAATTTCTCCGACCCGTTCGGTTTGAGGGAACAATTCTCCAACATTGAAGTTCTTTGTTGCAAGATTACCACTAAAAGCTAGTGTTTGCGAAGTGTCTGGTTGTAAAGATAGGTCAGTTGACACATTACCTAAATTAGAGGTAAATTTTCCATAAGTAACAAAATTATCGTAAAAACCTGCAAAATTTCCTTTATAATGGACAATGCCAAGTTTTTCGAAACTCTCGGGGACGGAGATTCCTTTTTTATTTTTAAAAAATCTGTTTATAATTTCAAGATCCTGTGCTTGTGTTGTTAATTTTTTGAAATCGGCAAAAATGAACATTTCATTATGGTTTGGTAGACCGTTGAGTCCAAAATCCATTATTAATTCGGTTTGCTCACCGATGTGAAATGTAACATCTTCTCCCTTAAAGGTATTAAGTTTACTATGGACTCTTCCTGAAAGCACTGTGTTAAGTTCAATTCCTCTGAAAACTCCAGCGTAATAGCCAAGATCAATAAAGCTAAGGTTAGATTCTTGAAGTGCAAAATCCAAATAAACATTCTTTGCAAATTGTTGATATACATCATAATCTTTATGTCGAAAAACAAGAGAATCTGAATTTATATATGAATATGGTGTTCTGATTTTAACATTTTTGAAAATCATGTGTTTCTTACCAATACTCATATGAAAATTGACATTATAAGCAGCAAAACCAGTTTTTTCTCTGAATTTCAGTTTCTTTGCATAGAAATCTACAACACCATTTTCAACTTTAAGATCTCTTACGTCTAAATTTTCAATATAACATACTAAGTCATTAAAGTTTATTACTCCTTCCGGCTTTTCTTTTTTACGAACTGATTTAAACCAAAACACGGATTGATGCATTTCAATATTTTTAAATGAAACTTTCCATTTTTTTTGAGAAGGTGTTGAATCATTTAAATTAATTGAATCCTTATTAGTTAATGGTTCATTCGAGAATTTTAAATTGATTGGTTTTAACGTATCAAATTTATGCAGATATATTCTGGCGTTGTATAAATCAATGTTTTTAATATCAATAATCTTTTTTGTTCTATCAAACTTACTTAGGTTACAAATCATTTCACCAGAGTAAAATAAAGTATCTTTAAACTGATCTTCCACATAAACGTTTTTTAAGATAATTTTGTTAAAGAATCTGAAATTGACCGATTCAACTTCAATTTTAGCTTCCAGATTTTCCGAAATCTCTTCTGCAATTTGCTTAGTAAGGTATGTTTGGATTTGCTTATTTTGAAGTATAAAAAAAGCAGTTGTAGGTATAGCAAATAATACCAACAAGAAAATAATCAATATTTTATATAATTTTTTAATATTTTTGCGCATTAAATCTCTAACGCAAAAGAAGCAAAAAAAATTATAATATACTCAAAATCTAAGGACTAAATGGACATTACAATACTTGGGATTGAATCATCTTGTGACGATACTTCTGCGGCAATAATTAAGAATGGTTATCTATTATCGAATGTAATAGCTAATCAGAATGTTCATAAAGCTTATGGAGGAGTTGTGCCGGAACTTGCATCAAGAGCTCATCAGCAAAACATAATTCCGGTTGTTGATCAGGCCATAAAGCTTGCTAATACCTCTAAAGATGAAATTAGTGCTGTAGCATTTACTCGTGGACCAGGGCTTTTAGGTTCTTTACTTGTTGGAACTTCATTTGCTAAATCTTTTTCGTTAGCAATGGATATCCCTTTAGTTGAAATCAATCATCTTCAGGCTCATATTTTAGTACATTTTATAAAAGAGTTAGAAAAGAAGAAGGATATTCCGGAATTTCCATTTTTATGTTTACTTGTTTCAGGAGGCCATACACAAATTGTGCTGATAAACGATTATTTGGAGATGGAAGTTATTGGGCAAACAATTGATGATGCGGCAGGAGAAGCTTTTGATAAATGCGCTAAAGTGATCGGTTTACCATACCCTGGAGGACCAGTAGTTGATAAAAACGCTCAAAATGGTAATCAGGAAGCTTTTAAATTCAGCAAACCACGAATTAAGGATCTAGATTACAGTTTTAGTGGATTAAAAACATCATTTTTATACTTTATTCGTGATAGTATTAAAGTAAATCCGGATTTTGTACAAGAAAATATGAATGATCTTTGCGCAAGTGTTCAATATACCATAATTGATATTTTAATTGATAAATTGAAATTAGCGGTTAAACAAACGGGAATTAACAGAATAGCGGTTGCCGGAGGAGTTTCCGCAAATTCAGGATTACGAAATGTTTTATTAGATATTGCAGGAAAGTATGGTTGGAAAACCTTTATTCCTGACTTTAAATTTACAACCGATAATGCTGCTATGATAGCAATTACAGGATATTATAAATATCTGAATAAGGATTTTGCAAGCCAGGATATAGCACCTTTAGCAAGATTTCCTTATTAGTTTTTTTGGGGTTTAACACTAAATAAAGGACTTAAAATTACAATTGATAATGCTATTACGGCTAAAGAAATGCCAACCCCAAATTTATCAGCAATAAAACCAAGTAATGGTGCAATTATAGCTGATATTAAGCTTTTGGATTGAGAATTTAAGGATAGAGCAGTTGCTAAAACGTTATCTTTGTATAAATTACTTACATAAGCTACTCCAATTGGATTTCTTAAATTTTCAATTAGAAAAATCAGAACATATAAGATTATTGATGCTAGAAAAAAACCATAGTGAAAGAAAATACCGCATAACAAGATAAAAATAAATCCTAAATACATTGTAAGATTTAACGAATTCTCCATTGATCTTAATTGGTCCTTTAACCTACCTGCTCTCCTGGTTATAAAAGAAGTAAGTAAATAGATTACAAAGTAGATGATGCCGATTAAAATTGCAGATCTTTGATTAGCCGTAAAGTAAAGAAAAAAGGGTAATGAAAGGGCAAAGGTTTGGATAACAGGTTGGAGGTAATCTTTTATCGATCGGTGAAATCCACTGTGTACCGATAAATTTGCAACAGCCTTTAAAATACTTATTTTCCTAAATGAATAAATGATTTCATCAAATACTAATATAAATCTGCCTTTTATTTTTTTTGATGAAAGTTCACCTTTAACTAAATCCAGCTCCTTGGGGTAAGATGAAACAAGAAAAACATCAATAATATAAGGAATTACAGATATCAAAAAAATAGTGTTATAGGTACCACTATAAAAAACAATGCCCGCTGCTGCTAAAGATGAAATTGCGGACCCAAACTGTGACCAGGATCTGGTATGACCATAATAATGGGCTCGCTGATCTTTCCAACCCTTTATACTTAAATACTCAAAAATCATTGCTTTATGATTTCCGGTTCGGAAAGCATCACCAATAGCATAAAAAACTATGGCAATTATAAAACTAAAAAAGGTTTGCGTAAAATGAAATATCATGAATGATATGATATAGAAAACAAAAGACGTTGTAAGAGTCTTTTTCCTGCCAAATGCATCAGCGAGAATACCTGAAGGTATTTCTAGAATATTTATAAGAATTTCACGAACTGAATAAATAATTCCTATTTGTAGAAAAGAGATATCTTTTTCAAGAAAAAACAAAATTAAAAATGGTTCGAAGAAACGTAAGTTCTTAAAAAAGCCATATAAACAAAATTTATAATACTGAATATCTTTTACGAATACTGTATTCATACAACTTGAACAGCCAAATCCCAAAATTAAAGGGGCTTAAGGCCCCTTATTGTATTATTGATGCTTTTTTAATGATTTTATGGTTATGAATATGGCACCTATTAATAGTATTAAGAAACTAAAAGCAAATAATGTCTGTCTTTTCACTATTTTCAATATAGGATCATTTTTATTTGTTATATCTGTAATAATAGACAATGCAAAATCAGGAAGCCTGGTTGAAGGATCTTGTTCAATAAACATAAATTCCGCATTTAATTCTTGTTTCCTAATATTGAAATTTGATTCCTGATCGGCTTTCTCATTAAATGACTTTATAATTAAACTATCAGGAATATATCTGTTTAATGGTTCGTCAATCAGAGGAAATTGATAATCAGTATTACCAAACCAGTAATTTACTGATACAATATTTTTATTTTCCGCGGTAATTTGCTTTAATCGATTAATGAACATTTCCATTATTTTATCTGCTACCTCTGAATAGCTACCTATCTCAATTAAAAAACCTCCATCAGGTGATGGCTTGTATGAATATGATTTTAATCTTTTAGTAGAAGATTCAAACTGAAACTTTTCCGCGTAAAATGTTTTTGACCTTAAAATTTTATTCAAATGATTAATATGTTCTTCTCCGAAAGCAGAAAAATCTAATCCCCAGTCTGGTGTATAAGTTGTATTTACTACAACGTTATCATCAATAATGTATAAATCATGAAATGTAGAATCCAGGCCTAATGCTCTTAACTCATTATTTAAATTAACCGAACGAAGATCCCTGTATTGAATTGTGAGTTTATCTAAAGCTTCTTTTTGAAGATCATAAAATGATTTTTCAAAGGTTTTTAGAGCGGAAACCTGAAAATCACTAATACCAATTATTTCATTTCTTATTTTTTGTCTAAGTTCTTGTTCACTCTGCAATTGAATATTAATTGTATCCTGAATAGTAATAGCAGCTAAAATGACATTAAGTAAAAGTACGATTAACGTAACTTTTACAAATAATAATCTAAATATCGATTTTCGTTTTGAACTCTTGTCCATAATGATGATTTTTTAATTGAAAAACGATGGTTAAGTTAATAAAAAAGAAATTAGTAGTAAAGATTTAAATATTTTTTTGCAAAACTTTTAATATTAGATTATTAAAACATTGAGTGAAATTCTTTAAAAAGCTTTATTTTAGTACAAATAATAAAAAGTAAGACAATGATTGATATAAAAAAGCACAGTTTGTACCAGGCAATGGAAGTTGATACAGTGATATCAACAGTTTTTAGAGTTTATTTCAAGAAATTTCTGGTATTATTTATTTCTAGTTTTATTGCAGTATTCGCGATACAGATGATATTTTATCAATTAGGATTTTGGGAATTTTACAGACAAGACTTCGCCAATTTAGAGGATATTATGTTATTGTATTCAAAATTAATGAGTAAAGTTGCGATTGTATCCGTAACATCAATTATTATTTATGGATTTCTAAATGCATTTTTGGTTAATTATTTACTAAAAAGCGATGGCGTTGAGAATCCTAATATTGGAGAGATTTTTACAGAGTCAGTTAGGAAATATTCTATACATATGATATTCTTTTTGATTCTTTCTACATTAATTTTAGTATTCGGTATGATTATTGGCGTTCTCGCGTTAATTATCGGATCAATTGTAGCTATGTTATATTTAGGAACTGTAATGATCATTGGAGGAACAATTGTGGTTGCAGAAGAGAAAAATGCTATAGAAACGATTGGCAGATCATTTACTTTAGGACATAAAGATTTTTGGCCGCTTTTAGGATCTCTAATTTTATTCGGTTTAATTATAATTTTGATTTCATTAATTTTTGCAGCCTTAATGGCAATTCCATTTGTATTTATGTTTTTTGAGAATTGGAAAGAATCCGGAGATTTTTTAGAATTGTTTAATAGGCAACTTTATGACATTGGATTATGGTCTGTTGTATTTAATTCGCTTGCCTCTGCATTAATATATCCGCTCTATGCAATAATTTCCGTTGTATTGTATTTTAAGGCTAAATTTGTTGAGGATCAGAAGAATATGATTCACCAATAGAGGGTCGAAAACTATAAATTCTGTGTATAAATAAATAATTATTACTTTTTTTTAATTACGACGCAACCTTTTTTAAAACTTGTACATCTACACAGTAGCATCAAGTTATTCTGTATTGTTTTCAATACCCTAACCTAAATAACGATACTGCATATGCAGTAATTTTCAAAGACGTGGCGGTGTACTTAGCACCGCTTTTTTTAATTTAGAATTTTGTTTTAGTTGAAAATAATCTGCTGAACAAAATATTTTTTTTAATGTTAAGATAAGAATAAATAGATTGATTTATATATGATTACTGTTATTTCACCAGCAAAAAACTTAAACTTTAAAACGTCTTCAAACCTTGATGGTTTTTCGTTACCAGAGTTCCTTGAAGATTCAAGATTACTTATTAATGAATTAAGGAAGTTAAATCCCAAAAACATTTCAGAGTTAATGAATGTTAATGAAGAGATTGCAATCTTGAATTTTGAGAGAAATTTGGCCTGGAAGACTCCATTTACTCCAGATAATGCGAAACATGCAGTGCTTGCTTTTAATGGGCAGGCTTATATAGGTTTAAAAGCAAGTACGTTCTCTGGTAACGATTTTGTTTTTGCTCAAAAACATTTACGAATATTAAGCGGTTTATATGGAATCTTAAGACCATTGGATTTAATTCAGGCCTATCGTTTGGAAATGGGAACCCAATTAAAAAATAAAAAAGGAAAGAATTTATATGAGTTTTGGGGCGATAAAATAACCGATTTTATAAACTCTGAGTTAGAAAAACAAAAAAATAAAGTGCTCATAAACCTTGCTTCGAAAGAATATTTCAAATCTGTTAAAACAAAGAAAATTAAAGGAGAAATAATTACTCCGGTTTTTAAGGAACAAAAAGGAAATAGTTTTAAAGTTGTTTTTGTTTATGCAAAGCATGCACGCGGATTAATGAGTAGGTTTATTATTCAAAACAAAATTGAGAATCCTGAAGATATTAAAGCCTTTGATTCTGAAGGATATTTATTTAACAGAGATTTGTCTACTGAAAAAGAATGGGTATTTACAAGATAATAGAATTAGAGGAGAGCAAAAGCTCTCCTCTAATTCAACTAACCTATGATTACTCATGACGCAAGGCATTGATAGGGTCCAATTTTGCCGCCTTGCGTGCGGGGTACCAACCAAAGAAAACCCCGATTATTGAAGCAAAAAAGAACGCTAAGAATATTGAATTAACCGTAATAACTACAGGCCAATTCATAAAATGAGAAACGGAATAAGCCATAGAAGTTCCTAGTGTAATACCAATAATGCCTCCTGTTAAACTCATAAAGATCGATTCAATCAAGAACTGCCACATAATATCTACTTCTCGTCCTCCAACTGCCGATCTTAAACCTATTTCTCTTGTTCGTTCGGTAACTGAAACGTACATGATATTCATTATACCAATTCCGCCTACTAATAAAGAAATACCCGCGATTGCCGCAAGTAACGTAGTTAAAATATCACTTGTAGACGAAAGCATATTCATTATTTCTTCTTGTGTTCTGATATTAAAATCATTTTCTTCGGCATCGGTCAATTTGTGTTCAGCCCTTAAAGTTTCCTCGATTTCTTCTACAGCCTTTTCTGAAGCATCTTCATTGATTGCAGAAACGTATATCTGGTGAATAAAAGAAATGGAAAGAATCCTTTTTTGAACAGTAGTATAAGGTGCAACAATTATATCATCTTGATCAGAGCCAAATGTACTTTGTCCTTTAGATTCAAGTACACCAATAATTTTAAATGGAATTTTATTAAACCTTACTTTTTCTCCAACCGGATCGGAATTTTCTCCAAAGATTTCTTCTTTAATCGTTTCTCCTATTAAACATACCTTGGCTGCTCGCCTTATTTCGTCATTTGTAAATGAACGGCCACTTTCAATTTCATGATTTGTAATTTCGAAATAGTACTCATTGGCACCTATAATACTTGTTGGCCAATTACTTGATCCAGATATAATTTGCCCATTGGTGCGCAATATTGGTGTAACAGACTTAACAGAAGGGCAGCTTTCTAAAATGGCTTCATAGTCATCAATATATAGTTTCTTAGCATCACCTGAACCTAACATAACACCACCACGCCTATCACTGCTTGGGAATATCATTATCAGGTTTGAACCCATACTGGAAATATTCTCTTCAATGCTTTTTTTAGAACCTTCACCAATAGCAAGCATAGCAATTACAGAAGCCACACCTATTATAATCCCAAGCATGGTTAACAAAGATCGAAACTTGTTTCTAAGTAATGACTGTACAGCTAGTTTTATGAGATTTATTAGTTTCATTTATTCTTCTTCTTTTGGCAAATTTTCTAAAGCCTCTCTTGCATTTTTCGGATTCTTAATTGTTTGATCTTTAATTATTTTACCATCTCTGTATACAATATTCCTTTTTGTGAATTGAGCTATATCTTGCTCATGAGTGACGATAACAATAGTTTTTCCTTGAGAATTTAGTTCCTGAAAAAGATTCATGATTTCATAACTTGTTCTTGTATCTAAATTTCCAGTTGGCTCATCGGCTAGAATTAGCACCGGATTATTAACAAGAGAACGAGCAATGGCAACTCTTTGCTGTTGACCACCGGATAATTGATTGGGCATATGAAATTTTCGATTTGATAAGTTAACAGACTCAAGTGCCGTAAGAGCTCGTTCTCGTCGTTCTTTTGAACTAACCGTACTATTATATAGTAATGGCAATTCTACATTTTCTAGAGCGCTTGTTTTTGGTAACAGATTGTATGATTGAAATACAAAACCTATTTTCTGGTTCCTAATATACGCTAATTGGTTTTTATTTAGTTTGTTAATTAGTTCATCATCAAGAGTATATTTGCCTTGTGTTGGTTTGTCAAGACAACCAAGAATATTCAATAGTGTGGATTTTCCTGAACCACTTGCACCCATTACCGCTGTAAATTCCCCTTCATTAATTTCCATATCAACATCTTTCAAAGCACGTACAGTTATGTCACCTAAATAGTAGTCTTTGTTTATTGATTTTAAGGATATGATATTTTTATTCATTCTGCTCGTTATCTTCTTGGTGGTCTGCTGGGCAAAAATGGACTTTTTTGTTCTCCGTTTTGTTCTTTCTTCTTTTTGTTTTCACCGGTAACCACTTCTTCGCCTTCATCAAGTCCTTCTATAATGGTTGTATAACTTCCATCTGACAAACCTGTTTTTATTCTTTTTGGTCTGATTAATTTTTCAGTTTTGACCCAAACTAATGCTTCTCCATCCGGTAAATCACGAGAAAGCATTCCCTGCATTCCTCCGGTTCTCATTGCACCAGTTGGTATTTGTCCTCTGGAAGTTCCACCCGGCATAGGTCTGGCAGTACCTTCATTATTTCGGTTAGACATCATTTGCTTTCGCATTTCTATCAATACATCTTGTGAAGGAGAATACCTCAAAGCCTTGCTTTCAATTTTTAAAACGTTACTTTCTTTTGCCACCATAATGTTTAGGTTTGCCGTCATTCCGGGCATCAGTTTTAAATCAGGATTTGGTGCATCAATTAATACATTATAGGTTACCACATTTTGTGATATGGTGGGTTCTAATCTTATTTGAATTACTTCACCTGCAAACTCATCATCAGGAAATGCATCAACAGTAAACAATACCTTATTACCTTCTTTAACCTGCCCAATATCTGCTTCGTCGATACTTGCAACAACTTGCATTTTTGTTAAATCTTGAGCAATAGAAAAAAGTGTAGGTGTATTAAAGCTTGCAGCTACAGTTTGTCCTTCGTCAACACTTCTTGATACGATAACTCCATTTATTGGAGAGACAATAGTAGCATAATTTAAATTTATTTGTGCTTTTTCCAAGCTTGCCAATGATGCATTATAATTAGCTTTTGCCGTTTCATAATTCCATTTAGCCTGATCGTATTCAGATTCTGCAACAGTTTTGGATTGATAAAGTAATTTTACTCTCTCATAATTTTTCTTATAGTAATCCAGATTAGCTTTGCGTTGTTCTAAATCAGCTTTAGCACTTTTTAAAGCAGAATATAATGTTGTAGTATCAAGAATAGCAATAGTTTGTCCACTATTTACCTCAGAATTAAAATCTACGAATATATTTTGGATTATACCGGATACTTGTGTACCTACTTCAACTGTTGTAATTGCTTCCAAGGAGCCGGTTGCAGTAATAATTGAACTTATATCTCCTTTTTCAATTACAGCAGTTTCAAAACTCAATACTTCCTTATTATTTCCTATACGCACATAGGCATATATTGAAACAAGAATTATTACGATTAAGAATATATAGTATACTTTTTTCATTTCTATAATGTTAATGGATTACCTTGGTAATGTTCGATGATCATATCTTTAAAAATGAGATTGTATTTCGATTGTAATAAGCCATTTTCTGCATTGATCAGATTTGTTTTCTCGATTAAATAATCAACAGAATTGAGTAAACCTGCATTGAATTTTGTTGTAGCATCATCATATGACCTTTTATAAGAGGCTAATTGTTTTACATTTGCATCATATTCCTTTTTCGCAGAAAGCAAATCAGTATATGCTTGCTCTATTGTTTTTCTTAAATTATTCCTTGTATTTATTAACTCAAGCTGAGAACTCTGATAATTGATCTTGGATTTTTCTACGGCAGATTTTGCCTGATAATTATTAAATATTGGTATTGAGAGATTTAAACTAATACTTTCATACAAGTTATCATTGTATTGATCAAAGAACGGATAGTTACTATAATACATCGAGGGTTGATCGAAAAGTACATTTTCGCTCGGATTACTTTCGAGGTAACCCACGGTAACCGATTCCGTTTCACCATAATTAAGCTGTTCGTTTAAGCTTGAATATTGGGTTCCGATACTTGCGTTTAATGTTAATTTAGGAAGCTGTTGAGCTTTTGCAATTTTTATGCCTAATTCAGAGCTTTGTTCATGTAAAATGGCATTCTGTATTTCCGGTCGTATATCTAATGCAATTTGGTAAATATTATCAATAGATTGATTTAGGTTTTTATAATGTTTTTCGACGTTTAACTCAGGAATGTCAATGTTAAAATTATCATTAACAGGTAGTTCCATTAGTTGCATTAAGTTCAACCTAGCTATTCTCAGCTGGTTTTCCGTATTTGTAATGGTTAATTCTTCACTATAAAGTTGAGCTTCTAATTGTAAATAATTACTTATTGGCAACATTCCAGCATCAATCTTATTTTTAATATTTTGAAGTTGTTGCTTGGTTGATTCATATTGATTTTTTGAGATTTTAATTTGTTCTTTATAAAAAATAATTTCCAAATACGAATTGGCAATTGAAAGACTAATATTGTTAACTGTTTCTTCAACCAAATACTCGCCTGCCTTATAATTAAGCTGTGCTTGCTTTATAGAGTTATTATTTTGTAGTCCGTTATAAAGAGTAACACTTGAATTAATTGAAAATGTGTTCTTACTGTAAAAATCATCCTGATTATTGCTTCCCCAGTTAAAGCTTTGATTACTGCTGGCATTCACGGAAGGAATTCTATTAACTTTTAATTGTTTAATATCAATTCTATTAAGTTCATTTGAAAGTTTATTCTGTTTAATCTGAATATTGTTTTCAATTGCATATTGTATACATTGGTTTAAAGTCCATATTTTGGTTTGGGCACTTAATCTAAATGAATAAATTATAAAAAGGATAATATATAAAACCAAACTTTTCATTCCAATGAATTTAAATCAAGATCAATGTTACACATCATTTATCAATGCAAATAATCAAATAGATTAATCTAACATTTATTAAGACGAATTTGCTTTTTGTATCGAAAAATCGAGATCTCGTTTCAAACAAAAAGAATTATTTGTTTATCAATTAAATATTTTTAATCCATTAGGATAATTAAGCATAGATGTTATTGAATTTTTATCTATTTTAGGAGTCGCTTTGGGGATAGGACAATTTAATCCAAATATATTTTATATTTTTGCGATAGTGTCAATCCAAATGTTTAATCCAGTTGCAAGAATTTTCATTTGTTTGATCCAATCAAGAATATGTAATCTTAAATTTCACAATCACAAATTTATCCTCCCATCATTCTTTTTCTATTTTTTTCTGGAACTCCTGGTATTTTTTAAATTGCTCTTCGGAAAGCACTTGTTTAATTTCATGATCCCATTTCTGTTTTGTTTTCATAAGTTCCTCTAGTTTGCCTGGATCTGGCCCACCTTTTTCTTTGCCACGCAATTCTTCAAACTTTTGAACATATTTTTCATTAATTACAAGCATAGAATCGTATTGATCTTCATTAAGGGTTAAATCTTCATTTAATTTATCAGTCATTTCTTTGGCTCTTTCCTGATATGATTCTTGAGCACCGGAATTCTGTATAAATATAAAATTGAGTATTAAGATGTTGATAATTAATATTACGTTAATTACTTTCATAATTTTTACTGTTAATTTTCGGCAAATTTTACATAGCAAATTCACTAAATAAAATAAGATATACTTACAGTGATTTAATATGGATTAACAAAATAGATTTATCGACAAAAATGTATTGTTAAATAAGAGTTAGTGAAAACGTGCGGAAGGGTAGTGAAATAGATTGGATTATAATATTTTACTAAAAGTTAATTGATAATTTAGTAGATGAATGGTAACTGTTACTAGGGTAAAGTTAAATGGAATCTGAAATCTTAAAATTGAAACATATAATTATTTAAACGGATAACCGAAATAGGATACAAAGGTCAAACATGAATTAAATAAAATATCTTTTATAACTTTGCGCTGTTTTATAAAAAAAATATGAACGAAGATTTTAATGTTGAGCAGGTTAATTCTCAAAATGTTGCTGATTTTGTAACGGTTGTAGGAGAGTATTGCACGTTTACTGAAAATACGATTCGATTTTCGAAAGTAGATTTTTTGGATAAAGCAAGAAAATTATTATCCATGGTTTACTTAAAAATGTCGCTTTTACCAAAATTCGAATCTATTTTCGATGATGAAAATGAAAAGTTTGTAACCGAAGAAGACTGGGATTTTATTCATCAATCTATTAAAAAGAAGTTAGGCTATCATGATGAGTATCGGGAAATATTTGATCCGTTAACGCACGAACAGGTTGAGCAAAGTACGGCGTCTATCTCTGATAACCTGGCAGATATTTATCAGGATTTAAAGAATTTTATTGCACTTTTCAATATTGGAACCGAAGAAATGATGAATGATGCTTTATGGGAGTGTCAGTTAAATTTTGAAGAGTTTTGGGGACAAAAATTACTAAATGCATTAAATGCAGTACATAGGGTATTGTTTAGTGGAGATAATTTAGATGAAGAAGAATCTGAAATAATTGAGGAGGACTCAGAAGATCACGTTGATACATCAAAATGGATCATTTCAAAACGTCAGGACGAATTTAGAAAAGGAGAGGAGTAAATGTTTGCAGAAAACTTGTCGAATGAAGAAATAAACGAATTACCACTATATCAGTTTAACGGAGGGATATTTGTAATAGATACCTTTGATAAATTAGATTATTTTTTACCTCTAATACAAGAACAAGAAATACTTGGCTTTGATACGGAAACTCGCCCGTCTTTTAAAAAGGGTAAGGTTAATCCGGTTTCCTTATTACAATTAACTTCATCAAATCAAGCATTCTTGATAAGAATAAATAAAATTGGTTTACCACAGGAAATAGCGACTATTCTGGCTGATAAAAATGTACAAAAGATTGGATTGGCTATTAAAGATGATATAAAAATTTTAAAGGACATAACCAAATTTGAACCAAATGCTTTTCTGGATTTGCAGGATTATGTGGGAGATTTTGGTATCGAAGCAAGGAGTTTAAAAAAGATTACGGCCATCGTGCTAAATCAAAGAATATCTAAATCTCAACAGGTAACAAATTGGGAAAGAGAAGAACTTAGTGAAGGACAGCAGGTTTATGCTGCTACCGATGCATGGGCTTGTTTACAAATTTATAAGAACCTAAATCACAATAAGTAATATGGAATATCCAAAAGTAATATTAAAATCTGGTAAGGATCAATCGGTTAGGAGATATCATCCGTGGATTTTTTCAGGAGCTATCAAGAAAATTATTGGTAATGTAAACGAAGGTGATTTAGTAATAGTTACTGATAATAAAGATGAATTCCTCGCTTTGGGACATTACCAGATAGGATCAATAGCTGTTCGTATTCTCACTTTTAAAGATAAAAAGATTGATTCATGGTTTTGGAAAGATAAGATTTCAAAGGCATATAATTTGCGTAAGAAATTCGGTTTAGCGGAAAATGATAATAATAATGTATATCGCTTAGTACATGCCGAAGGTGATGGATTACCCGGTTTAATCATTGATTACTACAACGGAACAGCGGTACTTCAGATGCACTCCATAGGAATGTATTTAAATAAAGAAGCCATTATTGAGGCTATAAAGGAAATATATGGTGATAATTTAAACGCGATTTACAATAAAAGCGAATCGACTATTCCGTTTAAGTCGGAAATAAAAACAAAGAATGGATACGTTTATGGTTCATCTAGCGAAAGTGTTGTTCTGGAATATGGTAATAGATTCAAGATCAACTGGGAAGAAGGACAAAAGACAGGTTTTTTTATCGATCAACGGGAGAATAGAAAATTAGTATCCGAATACTCTAAAGACAAAAATGTGCTAAATGTTTTTGGCTATACAGGGGGTTTCTCGGTTTATGCGATGCAGGGTGGAGCAAAATCAGTACATTCAGTTGATAGCTCTAAAAAAGCAATTGATCTTACTAACGAAAACATGGGACTTAACTTTGAAGATACCAGCCGTCATGAAGCTTTTGCTTTAGATGCATTTGAGTTTTTAAATGAAATTGACAATAAATACGATTTAATCATATTGGATCCTCCGGCATTTGCTAAACATCATAACGTATTACACAACGCATTACAAGGATATAAAAGGCTAAATATAAAAGCCATAGAGCAAATAAAACCAGGTGGGTTACTATTCACTTTTTCGTGTTCGCAAGTAGTTAGTAAAGAGAATTTCAGGAAAACAATTTTCACTGCAGCAGCTAATACTGGAAGAAACGTAAGGATACTACATCAGTTAAGTCAGCCAGTTGATCACCCTGTAAATATTTACCATCCGGAGAGCGAATATTTAAAAGGATTGGTTGTGTATGTAGAATAGAATATGTTATTTTTATAACGCTGTAAAAACATGAAAAATGAAAAGATTACTTTTTTTATTCATAATTGCACTTACCATTAATTCAGGCGTTAAGTCACAAAATATTTATCCGGTTTATGAATATTCTGCTAGCTTAAAAGGTGTTACTCTAACGAACTTTGATATAGAAGACACAGTTCTTTTTCTTCCTTTGGGAGAGCATGGATTACATTTATTAAATATCAAGGAGCCGGATAATATTTATGAGTTATCACAATATATTGAATATGAAAAGCGATCGAAAGGTAATAAAACTTACGGATTTGCCCACCATGTAAATGTAATTGATGGTTTGGCTTATTTATCTTACGGTCCATTAGGATTAAAGATTCTTGATGTTAATGATCCAAACATGCCATTTGTTATAGGTGGTTATTATAGACACGAAGATGTTGTTTGTTCTGAAATTTACGAGAACTATGTTCTTTTAGGTTATTACGATATGGGTCTGGAAATTGTAGATATTACTGAATTAAACAATACAAAAATGGTATCACGAAATAATGTTCGTGGATTTACGGTTAAAAATATTCAGGTGCTTCCACCTTATGTAGTTATCTCCGGTGGTGTTCGCGGATTAAGAATCTTTAAGTTTCAGGAACCGTTTACTACATTTAAGCAAGCTGAGTTTCCTAAATCACATTTAACTGACAATGATGCTAATAAGATACTGGTACAAGGTAAAACTGCTTATCTGGCAAACGATTTTAGGGGGCTTTCCGTTTTAAGCATGGGATTACCATTGTATCCACTTGAAGTGAATGTTATTAAAACAGAAAGTAAGGCTACGGAATTACTTATTGATAGTAATTACTTGTATGTAGCAAGTGGAAAGTACATCGAGATTTTTGATATAACAGAGCCTAATAAACCTGAGAAAGTGTTTGAATATCTCGGTAAAAATCAAGAGTTTGTAAGTCTTAAAATGCATGATAATAAGCTTTTTGCACTATATAGTAGCGGAAGTAAAGATTACGGATTTGTGATTTTTCAGGTAGAGTAATTCTTGTTTATCGATAAAAACAAATCATTAGTCTTTCTTTTATCTGCATATCTATATTTTATAATCCGATCCTGTTTAGGGATGCTACCTTTGTTAAAAAAACCTTTATGAAGAAAAGTTTTATCGAAACTAAATACTTTACAATTCTTTTACATGTACTTGTCTGGAGCACTTTTTTAGTTTTGCAAATACTTTCATTTCAAGCATCCTTAAATGACAGGCTACCTAGGCCGGATGGTTTTGTCCCTGAAAAATTAAAAGCTCGCTTTATTTTTAGTTGGTCTGTAATGGTAATTTTATACTATATGAATTCACTGGTGTATATACCCCGATTCCTTTTCAACAAGAAGATTGGAAAATTTGCACTGGCCTTAATCTTAACATTGGTTTGCGTAGTAATATTGGAAAGTATATATAGTAACCTACTTGATATAGGGCGTAACGGAGCTTTTTTTAGAAAAGGACCTCCGGTTGCATTTTTTATGTCCATATTTATCCTGGCATTAAGTACCAGTATTAAAGTAGCGCAAAAATGGTTTGAAGATCAATCTAAACAAAAAGAAATGGTGCATGAAAAGATGAATTCGGAACTATCACTGTTAAAATCACAAGTAAATCCACACTTTTTGTTTAATACCTTAAACGGGATTTATTCTCTTGCCAACAATAAATCAGATAAAACTGCATCAGCAATTGTAAAACTCTCACAGATGATGCGTTATATGCTTGACGAGTCAAAGCAGGAATTTGTAACTTTATCGAGCGAGCTGGATTATATCAATACATATATTGATTTACAAATGATGCGATTGTTTGATAACGTGAAAGTTGATTTTACAGTGGATGGCGAACCTAACGGAATTAAAATTCAACCTTTATTATTGATCCCATTCATAGAAAATGCATTTAAGCATGGAACCGATGCAAGTACAGATTGCGATATTAATATAAACCTTGATATTAAAAAAGATTCCTTACAGTTGCGTGTAGAGAACGATATTATAAAATCGAGAAGAGATGATGAAAAATCAGGATTTGGATTAAATAATATTAAACGACGATTGCAGTTGGAATACCCGGACAGGTATGTTTTAACAACCAGTAGTGAAGAAGGTAAGTTTATTGTGAAATTATTTATAAGTCTGAAGTGATGAATTGTATAGCTGTTGATGACGAGCCTTTGGCATTGAACTTAATAGAGGATTTTGTAAAAAAAGTTCCTTTTTTAAATTACGTAAAATCATGTAAAAATGCTTTCGAAGCCATTGATATTATACAGAAAGAAAAGATTGACCTGATATTCTTAGATATTAACATGCCGGATATTACAGGTATTGATTTAATAAAGAATATTGAGCAAAAACCGTTGGTTATTTTTACAACAGCTTACTCCGAATATGCTATTGAAGGTTTCGAACTTAGCGCAGTAGATTATTTAATAAAGCCATTTTTATTTGAGCGTTTTTTTAAAGCCGTAAATAAAGCTTACGATTATTATAGCCTTAAAAATAAACGAAATACACCTGTAAGCGAAGAAAAATCACATACCGATGATTACATTTTTGTAAAAGCCGATTACAGTAGTGTAAAAATCTATTTAAAAGATATTCTTTACCTCGAAGGATTAAAAGATTATGTTAAAATACATACAAAAGAAAAAAAAATACTTACACTGATCACCATGAAAAAGATCGAGGAGAAACTTCCGTCTTCGAACTTTATTCGTGTACACAGATCTTTTATAGTTGCTTTGGATAAAATTGAATCCATACAACGAAATCGCATTATTATACAAGAAAAATGGATTCCAATTGGTAATAGCTACAAAACAGATTTTTACAACCGCATTGAGGACGTGAATATCTAAAAATGATTGTTTTTTTAATACCTATCATTATATTTTCAAAATAATAGTTACATTTTTTATATCTTCTGTATAGTTAGTAAAATTAGAGTTTTCAGAAGGGCATTACGCAAGCTTTTTAAGCTTACCTAAGGATTTAGTCTTCAAAAGAGATTTTAGTAATTTCATATGCCAATTTAAATACAAATACTACTTCTAATTTGAGTTATAAATAAGCCGCTATAAATTTTCAATTTCATTGATATATTGAATAATTTTTTGTAAACAAGTTCCTATGTTCTTTTTAATTTCATGTTCCCAAAATCTGAATACTTTAAAACCTAAATACTCCAATTTTTCAGTGTTATTAGAATCCCTAACCATATTCTTTTCAATTTTTGGAATCCAATAATCTCTATTTGACTTTATCTTCTTTCTTTTTTCATCCCAATTATATCCATGCCAGAACTCTCCATCAACAAAAATAACTAGTTTGTACTTCCTAATAACAATATCAGGTTTTCCGGGCAGAGACTGATCATTTAATCGATATCTAATTCCTAAGTTCCAGAGTAGTTTTCTCAATTTTAGCTCAGGTGTAGTGTTTTCACTACGAATTTTACTCATTAATTGAGACCTTTTTTCTGTTGTTTGGAAGCCATATCTAGTTTTCACTAATGAATATGTGATTTGTAAATAAAGTATGTGGTGTACTTACCAGATTAATATCAAACTTTAAAGATGGCTCAATTCTAGAACTGGCATTATGTATTCTAAATGAAATTTGCCATCCTTCACTTAAAGCTAAAACAAGAGTTGTCGTAGAATCTTTTTTATAAACTAGTTCAATTAATCTATCTGGTAACTTTAATTTAGGTGCTTTGGCTTTAGGTTCAATCTTTTTTATAGACTGGTTTAAAGTTCCATGTAAATTGTATGCTTGTATTTCAACTCCTTTTTTACTTTTGATTATTTTATAAAAGTCTTTATTCCCAATTAGATATTCTACAAGCTTTTGAGAAACAATGCTTCCATTTGCAGAACCAAGTCTCATTAGTTCGTTTCTAAATGCATTTAAAATAGGTTTGTAGATAACTTCATGCATGTTATCAATTTCAGACCATAAAGCTTTTGAATTTTCACTTCTTTTATTTTTAAGCAATGTGAAAATTGGTTCAATTTCTTTAAAATATTCTTCGGAACAAGGAATGCCGAGCCATTCTTTCCCAAAATTAATTGTTTGAGAAAGCCTTGAGTGTTTAACAGCTCTGTGATTGTTTTTTGCTGATACTCCAATTTCCCATTTTTGCAATAAGCGAATTGCCAAAACATCACGAACATCTCCTTTTTGACCGTAACTATCTGAAACAATTTCAAGTTGTAGAATATCCTCTTTATTTAAGCTATAAGAAAGTCTAGGTTCAATATCAATTAAAAAATTAACAGCAGAACTTGATACTATGTTGTATCTTCCTTGTTCCGTTTCATTAAAGCTTTCATAAGCTTTTTTGGCAGTAAAATAAGGCTCGCTTTCTATTACTTGAAGATTATTATCTTTTGTGTTTAACCTATTATAGAATTCCTTTAATAAGGCATATTCAAAAGCTTTGCCTGTTTTTACTTGCTCTGCCATATTAACTTGCTATTTCGTTTTTTCGGTATAATAACTCTTTGCCTGGTTTGCTTTCCGTTATGCAGCTTAAGTCGTTTTTTATTTTTTTAGCAACAGCAAAAGCTAATTTTACAGGTACAGCGTTACCAATCATTTTATACCCGGCTGCTAATTTCTTATAAAAGAAATTAAAATTATCAGGAAATGTTTGTATTCGAGCACATTCTCTAATGCTAAGCCTACGATATAAATGTTCTTTATCTTTAACAAATTCTCGAATATTTTGCTCAATAAATTTCATCTTGGGAGCTTGTGGATGCAGTGGAGCATGTCTGCCTCCAGCTTGAATAGTGAATGAGACTTCATCCCAACCTCTTACTCTATTTCTAGACATGAAAATACTGGAAAATCCGCCAATCATATACTCATGGTTAGGAACAAGGCATTTATTACCATTAGTGTAATTGCCTTCTTTGGCAGGCAATACATTTTCTTGTAAATCACCAATTGCTTTTTTAAGGAAAATGTAGTTATTGTTTCCTTTAGGAAAAGAAAACTTAAAGCCAATATCCTTTCTAATACCAACAAAAAATAATCTTTTTCTATCTTGAGGAACACCATAGTTTTTTGCATTTAGGAGTTGCACAGAAAGCTCATATCCAATACCGGCTTGCCTAAAATGATGCTTTATATTATTCATTGCTTCTTTATGCCTTGTAAGAAGCATGCCTGATACATTTTCAGCTAAGAAAAAAAGTGGTTGTTTAGCCTCTAATATTCTAATAAAATCAAAAAATAGCTGTCCTCTGTTATCATCAATCCCTCGTAATGCTCCAGCTTCACTCCAACTCTGACAAGGTGGACCTCCAATGATACCTTCACAATCAGGTATTTCATTAGATTCTATTTTTGTTATACTTCTTGTATCAAGATAGGTTCTAGGGTGATTTTTTTCGTATGTTTCCCAGATTTCTTTATCATATTCATTTGCCCAAACTATATCAAACCCAGCTTTCTTAAAACCTAAATCTAAACCTCCAGCACCTGCAAAAAGAGAGACTATTTTCATATTTTATTATTATTAAATAATACAAATTTAACATGAAACATTCGATAAAGTTGCATAAAATAAAGGTGTTTTGTCAACAAGTTTTTAAGTACTTTACAGGTATCTAAACTTAAATAAATTATTTTTGAATTTTGTTGATAACTTCTACGAAACTGGTAAGTCTTCTGTTGGTGCTCAATTTTTAACATTGGTTCTACTTAATTTTAGGATGTTTTGCCGTTTAACAGTTTTTACAAGTTGAAAACTTAATCTGATTTTAACACACCTGTAAATCATTTCCTTTCAATGCAGTTCAATCTTTTAATTTTTCTTTTATGCACGAAAAATTGCGTTTTTAATATATTTGTTAAAATCTATTTTTAAATAATTACTTAGAAAACCTATTTTGATATGTTTATTTATATTGCCGATGTTATTCCAATAATTATTGCTTTTCAATGTATCTTATTTGCAATTGTATTATTTACTGATAGAGGTCCAAAGATGATTAGCAACAGATACCTTGCTGTTTTCCTAATAATATTGGGTTTACAATTCACGGCAATAACTATTGGAAGTTTTAAATCAAAAATACCTTTTATAGAAATAACCATGTGTGCCTATGGATTCGCTTATGGACCTTTATTATTTTTATATAGCAATTCTTTAATTTACAAATCTTTCCAATTCAAAATAAACCATCTCATGCACTTTATACCTTTTATTGCAATTATTCTTATTACAATATTAGGGTATGCTTCATGTGGTAAATTAGGTATAGTAATGTATATAAGCTTAATTACTTATACAATTCTTACCATTATAAAAATAATAAGCTACAGAAATATTCTGAAAAAAACACATTCATTCATGGGGCAGGTAAATCTTGTTTGGCTTCAGTGGACATTCATCATATTTTGTTGTGCATTAATTCTCGATATTTTTGATCATATTTTTTTAAATGTGGATATCTACGCAGGCATATCTTCAGTTCATCTAACCATACTAATACTTATTAACTGGATATTTTATAAGGGATTAAAACAACCACAGTTATTTCTTGGTATTTCCAAGTTAGAACAAGAAATCTTTAAAGAAACCCATAAAAGAACTTCTTATGATTTTCCACATAGCGATGAACAGAAAGAGCTTGAAAAGATTCAAAAATATATGGAAGATACTGAGATTTATACAGATTTTGATTTAACTCTTAGAGATCTATCTGAACATCTAAAAATCTCACCAAGAAGATTATCATTCTTAATAAATACTTATCTTGATAAGAACTTTATGAGCTTTGTTAATGAATACAGAATTAAAAAGGCCATGTTTCATTTAGCAAATCCCAAAGATGAAAGAGAAACCATTCTGGAAATAATGTATGAGGTAGGTTTTAATTCAAAATCATCTTTTAACACGCTCTTTAAAAAACAAACAGGTTTTACACCATCAGAATATAAAAAAAGGCATACGAAAATGTAGTTTGAATTTAGTAAACGTAAATTCAAACGCATTTGTACCACAATAAAAGGTTCGATTTCATGTTTTCGAACTATTCTGATATGGTTAAGAGTTTAATTTGTATACAATATTCATTTATTAAATACAAATACTCATGAAAAAAATACTATTATCATTTGCCTTAATTTTTACTATAAGTAGCATAAATTCCCAAAACTTGATTAATATTTCAGGTTCGGGTTTTGATCATTTCAATAATATTAGTATCAAAGTTTTCAACTCGGATATTATAGGTTATGACATTATCGAAACAAAGACTATTTCTAAAAATGGAGAATTTAATTTTCAAATAAAATTTGAAAATATAAATCTGTATGAATTAAGTTTTGATGAAAAGCACTCTATTTACCTGTCCATAGAGAATGATAATGACATTTCCATTTCATTGGAGGGAAAGATCACAAAGATATCAGGCTCAGAATCCTCACAGAAAATGCTTGATTTCGAGAAACAAAATGGAAAATTACAAGCCAAATATTTTGGCGATTTAAAGGTCAGAATGGACAAAGCAATGAAGGAAAACAACGAGGAAGAATTAAAGAAAATTCAAAAAGAAGCTGATATAGCACTAGGTAATTTTCTGGTTGAATTCAGAGCCTTGATTGAGAGTTTAGGAGAAACTCCTGCGGGTTATTTTGTTACTCAATATTCTGATTTTAATAAAGAGATTGAATTTATGGAAAAAAGACTAAGTGCTTTTAAAAAAACAATACCAGATAGTCCTGTAACAATAGCTTTAGGTAAACAGATTTATATGGTAAAAAATACTGCAATTGGTAAAGCACCTCCTAATTTTAGTACAAACGATATGAATGGAGAAATAATTGAATTAAAAGATCTTAAAGGTAAAATTGTACTTATCGATTTCTGGGCTTATTGGTGCAGAGAATGCAGGGTCGAAAATCCTAAATTAGCTCTCTTGTATAGCAAAAATAAAGATAAGGGATTCGTTGTTCTTAGTATTTCAAAGGCGGTACCAAAAAGCAAATGGTTAGATGCAATCGAAAAAGATAATATTGGTGATTTTATTCATATATTGGATGATGACGATCGTTTATCCGAATTATACAGTGTTTCATCTTTACCTCAAAATTTACTTTTAGATAAATCAGGAAAAATTATAGCAAAAAATATTAAAGCAGAAGAACTCGAGAAGATGCTTTCAAAATTCTAATTAAATTTATATTATGTTAATATAATAACTACGGATAGCTTAAAACTTAATTATAAAAAGTATTCAGACTAAATGCAACTTAACTACAAATACATTGGCAAACTACTTGAATTTGCCAATGTATTTGTTAACTTTCTGTTACGCTAACGATAGGCAGCTATCGGGAAAAATTCGCCGTTTCGGCAAAGTATAATCCTGCTTTTAATAATTTTTTTGTTTATGATTGACTTAGATGTTAAATCATTAGAATTTTGCTTTTTTGAAAGGTTTGTAGAAGCATTAAAATAACAAGAAGACCTGACACTGGTTTATAAAACCTTATATTTGCAACGATAATTTAATTAAACCGGTTATGGGTGCGGATTATTATAAAACCAAAGAATCAGTTAAAAAGTACATTGAACTAGCAAAAGATGTAAGCGGAGCAAAACTTATTGAAGAACTTAAAAAATATTTGCCCGCAAAATCAGAGCTGCTGGAAATTGGCTCAGGGCCAGGAACTGATTGGAAAATATTAAATACAACTTACCACGTAACTGGTTCTGATAATTCAAAAGAATTTTTAAACCACTTAAACAAAACCATCCCAAATGAGAAGTTTTTGGAATTAGATGCGTCTACCTTAAAAGTGGATAACAGTTTTGATGGAATTTACTCAAACAAGGTTCTTCATCATTTGAAAGACGGTGAGTTGGCAAATTCTGTTAAAAGGCAATATGAAATCTTAAAACCTGAAGGAATTATTTGTCATTCATTTTGGAAAGGAGAGGGTTCTGAATATTTTAAAGGTATGTTTGTTAATTACCATAAAAAGGATGACCTTAAAAGGATGTTTAAAGGTTATTTTGAGATTCTTTTAATAATAACATATCAGGAATTTGAAGAAGGCGATTCGCTGTTATTAATAGGAAAAAGAAAATGACAAAAAGAATTTTTATTTTACTGGTATTAACCATCAATGTTTTCCATTTAAGTGCTCAAACTGAAAGAAATATCTTTATAAATAAGGATATACAATTAATTTATATCGTTGATTCTGTTTATGCTCATATTACGTGGGAAGAGAGTGAAAAATTCGGTAGGTTCCCTTCAAATGGATTAGTCTTTGTAAAGAATGGGCAAGCCATTCTAATTGATACGCCCTTTGACAATCATAAAACTAAAATATTAACGGATTTTCTTGAAGATTCGATGGGAGTTGAAATAAAAAAGCTCATTATTGGCCATTTTCATGATGATTGTTTGGGTGGGCTGGAGTATATTCAAAGCAAAGGAATTGAATCCATTGCAAATAAACTAACCATAGATAAATGCAAAGAACTTGGATTGCCAATTCCTTCAACATCATTTGATGATTCTTTGGCATTCGAATTTCAAGGTGAGTTTGTTATTTGCCGTTATTTTGGAGGCGGGCATACTATCGATAACATTACGGTTTGGTTTCCTTCAAAGAAAATTCTTTTCGGAGGTTGTTTAATTAGGTCAATTAACTCAAGAAGTTTAGGAAACCTTTCTGATGCTGTTGTTAAAGAATGGGATGTGACTGTAAAGAAAATAATAAGCCAATACCCGGGTATTAAGGTTGTAATTCCTGGCCATGGCGCAATCGGTGGCCCAGAACTGCTAAGGCATACTATCGAATTGGTTGAAAAAAATAGCCAAACCTTTGGCGGCTAAATACAACACAATGTATAAAGTAATTTTTCCATTTCATTAAGCCTTAACTGCACATAAGCCAATACATAGAAGAAATGATTTTCTCCATCTAGTATTATAACGGCAAAAGTTTTAGGAATTTTTAATTGCAATTATGCCTGAAATTTTCACAACGTAGATATTTTTGCTATTTTCATTTAATCTTAAGTGAACGGTAAAAAAGTGTTGTTTGTTGAGGTAAATTATAATTCAGTAAAATGAAATCTGAACGGTTTATAAATATTTCGATATTAAGGGATAAAAAGAATATAACGCAACAAGAGTTGGCTGAATTATCCGGAATCTCATTACGTACAATTCAACGAATTGAGAAAGGTGAAGTTATACCAAGGCCATATACAATTAGAAAACTTCAAGAAGCACTCGAAACTAATTTTGATAGTGAAAATGAAAAAACAAATATGGCCGGAAAACTAAAGGTTTTTAATTTAATTCAACTCTCCTCGTTTTTCTTGCCTCTGATTTTTGTGATATTTGGTTATTTGTTTTGGAAACGAAACAATTGGGACGAAAAAAGTAATTTAATTTATAATAAATTGGTTAGTTTAAGTTTAATTACAGCTGTTTTAATACCCATATTTGTTGTTATCATAATTACAATTTTACGAAATTACAATTTACAGGTATCTTACGGCCATATTCCTTCTGCTGCAATACTTTATTGGGTATTCTGTTTTATTTACATCCTTATAATTAATAAATTAATTTTTCCAGTTATAAAAGATGGAAGTTCTTCGTTGCCAGGATTGCCTACAATATTTGGTTAAATGCACAATGGCGCTTAAATGGCATAAGAATGGCACATCCAATTTAAGTTAAAAAATATTGAGATTGCTTTAATTTGATTTAAAAAAGATGAAAGCAAGTCAAATTATTATCATAGCCTTAATTAGCATTTTTTTTATTAGTTGCGTTACAACGGCACAAGAATCAAACGAAATAATAATCATTTCAGAAAGTGGAGAAGAGTTAAAGGTTACCGAAGGCAAAATCACTCTTCCGGAAAATAGAAAAAAAACTACTGGCAATACTATTGAAATTACCTACCAGGTATTGAAATCGAAATCAAATAACCCAAAACCTCCGGTTTTTTTATTAGCAGGAGGCCCGGGTGGTTCATGGTTAAACACAGCACACCTAGAGGAGCGTTTTGCTGAAATTAAGTTTTACAGCCAGTTTTCGGATGTTGTAATTTTTGACCAAAGGGGAGCGGGGCGTTCTGTTCCTAACCTTGAATGCGGTACTATATTTAAAAGCAAAAAAGCAAGAGATTTATCAGAACAAAGTTTGGTGAAAGCCTTGAATGAAATGGCAACTGAATGCAGGGATTATTGGATTTCACAAGGAGTTGAACTTTTGGCATATAATACGGATGAAAGTGCAAACGATATAGATGATTTAAGAAAAGCCCTTGGCTATGAAAAAGTAATTCTTGTTGGAGGCAGTTATGGTTCGCATTTGGGGCTTCATTATTTACGAAAATATGAAGAATATGTAGATTGTGCTGTTTTTTATGGAATCGAAGGCCCTAATCATACTCTGGACAACCCAACAGCTTTATTAAATACTATAAAACGTATAGCAGGCGAAACCGAAAAATCCGAATATTTTGCTAAAAAACTGGAGGGAAAAGGCTTATTGAATATATATAAAGAAGTTCTTGAAAAAATTGATAAAGGCGAAATAAATGAACTGGATAAAATAACAGCACAGTTTATTTTCCGTTACCGGGTGGGTGACCGTAATAAGCTTGAAGTATGGCCAAACAATATTATTTCCTTACATAACAGAGATTTTAGTTTTGCCAAAGAGGTGGAAAAATACCTAAAAGAAATTAATCCACCGAGTGCCATGAGCAATGCAATGGATTTTGCATCCTGGGCAACAGCTTTTAGGCTAAAAGAGATTCAAGATAACCCGGCGGTTAATTTGGTTGGCAATATAAACCTGGTATATTTTGCAAACCAGGATATTTGGGCAACAGATATTTTAGGAGAAGATTTTCGTACAAATGTTGTTTCTCATAAACCTGTTTTACTAGTTCATGGAACATGGGATACTTCTACACCACTCGAAAATGCTTATGAAGTAAATCACTACCTAGCCAACAGCCATTTACTTAAAGTAATACATGGTTCGCATGGTGCTTTTTATGAATTAACTGAAGAATGGGAACCTATGTTTGAGGTTCTTGCAGGTTTTATGAAGGAACACAGTATGGAAATTCCTGATTCTGTAATACTGCCATTGAGTTTTCCGGTTTTGTATGAAGAAATCCAAATGGAATTTTGGGATGAAGTTATAGAAGGAGATTTACAAGGAACAAAAGAATCTTTGAGGAAAGGGGCTGTTATTGACATGCTCGATACACGAACAAAAAAAACTGGCAGGAGTGGAATAAATTGGGCTGCCTGGCATGGGCATGTGGAAATTTTAGAGTTTTTGTTGGAAAATGGTGCCGATATCAATTATCAGAATATGAGTGGGTATACACCCATTCATCACGCCATTGAAAATTGTAAAATAAAGGCCCTTAGATTCTTATTGAGTTATGGGGCGGATGTTTCTATTCCTTCTTATAATGGAAAATTACCGATAGAGACAGCTCACGAAAACTGCAAAAAAGCTATCAAAATAATAGAAAACCATGAAAAGAACTAAGTTGTTGTACATATTAGTTTTTAAGCCGGTTATATTGTTTTGTAATGATCTGGCCAAGAAAAATTAAACTCTTTTCAGTTCTTTCTTCCCAATTCAAACCATAGCTTAATCGCATACAATTGGAAAATTGGTCCTGAAGGGTAAACATTTTTCCTGGTGTAATACTAATGTTATGTTTAATAGCTTCATAATAAATTTCGAGGGTATTTATACCTTCATGTAACTCTAACCACAAAAAGAATCCTCCTTTGGGTTGGCTTAGTTTAATATCAGCAGGAAAATGTTCGCTAATGGTTTTTTGGAATAATAAACTATTTGCATGTAAAGCGTTTCTTAATTTTCGCAAATGGTTTTCATAGCGCTCTGAATCAAGGAAATCAGCAACGGCTTGATGAGTTAAGGCTGTTACCGATATAGTATTTATTGATTTAAGTTTTAGAATTTTTTCTCGAAATTTCCCGGGAATTATCCATCCAACCCTATAACCAGGAGCTAAAGTTTTAGAAAATGAATTACAAAGCATCACCATCCCTTCAGTATCATAGGTTTTGCAAGTATCCGGCCGCTTACTTTCAAAATATAATTCGCCATAAATATCATCTTCGATTAATGGAACGCTATATTTTGTAATTAACTCAACAACGGTTTTCTTATTTTCATCGGGCATTGAATAACCTAATGGGTTATTCATATTGCTTATCAGAATACACGCCTTTATTTTGTAGTTTTTTAGAACCATTTCCAGCGCCTCTAAATCAATACCGGTGGCCGGGTTGGTAGGTAGTTCAAGGATTTTTAAACCAAGACTTTGGCATAGCTGTAATATTCCATAATAAGCAGGGCTTTCAACAGCCACAACATCGCCACTTTTTGCAACAGCCATTAAACAATAAGCCACTGCGTTAATACATCCGGTGGTTGTAATAACATCATTTTCGTTAACATTTAAATTATAATTGATGGCCCATTTTGCAATATGCCTTCTCAATAAGGCATTTCCTTCAATATTTTCATATTCAACTCCACAGTTTTTAAGTTCTCTTGTGGCTCTTACAACAGATTTATTTAATTTGGCAATAGGCAAATAATCGGGTGATGGTATTCCCAGCGAAAATTGTACGATGTTTTTATCTGCAATGGTATCGTAAATATTAATTAATAGATCACTTTTTTGTTTATCAATGGTTTCCAAGTTTGGGTTACTTGTCTCAGGAAGCCTGTGTTTATGCTTGTTCCAATTATTTACAAAATAGCCTGATTTGGGTTTTGAAAAGATCAGCTTTTTGCGTTCTAGTTCCCAATATGCGGCTTGGGCAGTGCTTATACTTACACCCCTTTTCCTGGATACCTCCCTAATGGAAGGGAGTTTTTCACCTACCCTTAAAACATTGCTTTTAATTTGCTTTTCTAAAAGCTTGGCAATTTTTAAATAGATTACTTCTTTCGTTGAGGTGGCTTTGTTTTCCATCTTTTTAATTAATCTGTACTGGTTAAAATTAATATTTCTGTATCTGTACCGCAACTGTTTTTGCATTTATTTTTGTAGCAGAAACTAAAATTGGTAAAATGATGGAAATAGAATTAAAGAACGAGATAGGTTTAGACCCTGAAAATTGGGAAGATATAAGGTGCTTAGGATATCAAATGGTAGACGATATGGTTGAGTTTTTAAAAAGCATACGTGAAAAACCAGCTTGGAAAGAAATACCTGAAGAAGTAAAGAATACCTATAAATCAAAACTACCTAAGTATCCATCAAATATAAATGAGGTTTATGAAGAGTTTAAAAAGAATATTTTTGAATATTCAAAAGGAAACGTCCATCCAAGGTTTTTTTCCTGGGTAGAGGGTAATGGGACTGCTTTTGGTGCACTGTCTGATTTTATGGCGAGTACCATGAACTCAAATGTAGCAATTGGAAACCATAGTGCTTTGTATATCGAAAACCAGGTTATTAGCTGGTGTAAAGAAATGATGGGTTTTTCCGAACAAGCTACAGGCATGTTAGTTAGCGGAGCTTCTATTGCGAATATTACGTCCCTTATTGTTGCCAGAAATGCTGTTTGTGAGAAAATGAAAGAAGATGGCTTGTATTCTGTAGGAAAAAAACTAGTTGCTTATTGCAGTGCAGAAACTCATAATTGTGTTACTAAAGCGATTGAAGTGATTGGATTAGGCAACAAGCAATTAAGAAAAATAGAAGTAAATGATAAATTTGAAATTAATATTAATTCATTAATAAATCAAATTGAACAAGATAAAAAGGATGGCATGCTGCCATTTTGCATTATAGGAAATGCTGGTACTGTTAATACAGGGGCATTCGATGATTTAAATAGCTTACTGGAAATTACGCAAGCTGAAAATATGTGGCTGCACATTGACGGTGCATTTGGAGCGTTGGCAAAATTGGTTCCTGAATACCAGGATAGGTTAAAAGCTATAGAGGAAGCAGATAGCCTGGCTTTTGATTTTCATAAATGGCTTTATGTAAATTATGAGGTAGCTTGTGTATTAATTAAACATCCTGAACTTCATAGAAAAACGTACGCTTCTCCTGCCAATTACCTTTTAGCTCATGATAGAGGCCTGGCAGCTGGCCCCGATGCTTTTTCAAATTATGGAATGGAATTATCGAGAGGTTTTAAGGCTTTAAAAGTTTGGATGTCATTAAAAGAAAATGGAATTAATAAGTATAAAACACTTATCAGTCAAAATATTCAACAATCAAGGTACCTGGGGCAACAGGTGAGCAAAAATGAAAAGTTAGAATTAATTGCAGAAGTTTCGCTTAATATTGTTTGTTTCAGGTATGTAAATGGCCAGCTTAATAATGCACAATTAAATGAGTTAAACAAAGAGTTGGTTATGCGTTTGCATGAAAGCGGAGTTGCAACACCTTCATATACTCTATTGAACGGCATATACGCCATTAGGGTGGCAAACACAAACCATAGGACACGTAAAGCGGACCTGGATATAATACTAAAAGAAATTTTAAAGATTGGTGATAAGTTAAGTGTTGAGTTCGTGAAAAAAATTATGTTTAAAAGTAAATAATTGTTTTGGTGATGGCAGAGTTCATTGTATCCTGGTTTTTAACCATCATTCCATTAACCATTAGCCCTGGCCCTGCGAATACTATGTTTGCAGCTACAGGAGCAAGGTTTGGGCTAAAAAATACATTGCCTCTTTGGTTCGGAATAAACTTGGTTTGTGTTGTAATTAGTTTATTGGTTGGATTTGGTATTGGAGAGTTTTTATTCGATTATCCAATAATCCAGTTAGTGCTCAAGTATTTAGCTTCTGCATTTATGGTTTATTTAGCTGTAAAGTTTTTTAAGTCTTCAAAATTTGACAAAAGAGAAGCTAAAGCTCCAGGATTTATCGATGGAATAATTTTACAGCTATTTAATTTTAAATTTCTATTTATCCCGGTTATCATGTTTTCGCAGTTTTTAAATCCTGAAAAAGTTATTTGGGTGCAGGTTCTGTTTCTTACGTTAGCACTAACCATTGTAAATATGGCCGGACATATGGTTTGGATTACAGCAGGAGATTTGATTACCAGAAAGTTTAATTCGGAAAGAGCATATAAAGCACAAAGTTATTTTTTTGGAATTTTATTAGTACTTGTTGCAGTTTGGATGGTTTTAAGATAAGTTTGTATGCATGAAACCAAGATCCAAAGCTATTACATTTGCCCTGGCCTGTGTTTTTCTATGGGCATTAATACCTGTTGTTGCTAAAATGGGGCAAATAGGGTTAGATAACCATCAATTTTTATTTTGGTCTAGCTTAGTTTCGTTTTTAACACTTTTAATTTTAATCATTTTAAAGGGAAACCCGAAAGATATTAAAGAATTAAAAGCTAACTCATGGTTTCAGGCAATACTTTTGGGGTTGTTAGGTACATATTTATATTATATTCTTTTATATTTTGGTTATGCAAATGCCCAAGGGATTGAGGTGCTGGTAATTCAATACAGCTGGCCCATTTTTGTTGTGCTACTGTCAATTTTTATTTTAAAAGAACAGCTTACGATTTTTAGGGTTGGTTCTATTTTATTAGGATTCGTTGGTGTATTTCTGGTATTAACAAAAGGTAATTTTTCTGATATTCAACCAAGCAACTTACGCGTTGTTATATTAGTATTGGTTGCAGCATTTGTTTTTGGTTTATTTTCAGTTTTAAGCAAAAAAATAAAAATAGAACCACTAACACTAATTAGTATTTATTACCTTACTGCAACCGTTTTATCATTTTTCTCGATGTTGGTTTTTTCAGAATTTGTTCTTCCAACAAAAGAAACAATTATACCAATTTTAGTAAACGGAATATTTGTAAATGGTATTTCTTATTTATTTTGGATTAAGGCTCTTAAAGAATCAGAAGCATCTTTTGTTGCACCTTTTGTTTTTTTAACCCCGGTTATATCTACAATTTATTTGGTTTTATTTTTTCAGGAAGAATTTCTTTCGGTTTATGCAATCGGATTGGGAGCTATTATTCTTGGGGGATTGTTAAATAGATAAATTGTAATTCTGATTATTATCAACTTGATATTTATTTCCGGCTTTTAAACTTAATGTAATTATCATGAAAATAAAAGGTGCAAAACCTACTTGTTTGTTTTTTGATAGAAGCTTGGCCCATAAAACTATCTCGATTAGCTGATGAAAGAAATAAAATCGCCCAATAAACTGACAATTTTAATCATAAGCTTTTGAGAAAGCCATGTTTTTTAAATCCTGCTCAGATTTTGGAATTCCATACCTTGTGGCAATTTTCCTCCAACCTTGAACAGCTTTTTTAATTTCATTCATAATATTTTCTGCTTTTTCTTTTGTTAGCCTAAAATATTCATGAACTTCCATGGCAAGGCCAAGATCAAGTGAATTATCATTTTCAGAAATGTTTAATTTTAAACCAGTGCCTGTTTCATTCGGGTTTATATCATATGCAGGAGATAACTTCCATCCATTATTAGAAAGAATAAAACCATGGTTCCTTAAATGATCATCAGTGTTAGAAACACAAATGCTAAAAACAATACGCCTCCACAATTCTTCAAGGTCCTTTTTTACATTAGCACCATTGTTAGAAATAAATTCTACTAATTCAAGATAACTCGCTCCGTCACTATAATCTTGCCCGTCAGTGTATCCTAACATGGTCATTGCAGATGCAAAATGAATACGTTCATTATTTTCTTTTCTGTCAAATCGTTTGGTAAGAAATGTATAATAATTTGAAGAAAATTTCTGAGCTATGGATTTGGCCATGTTAATACCTGATTTAATGGCTAATTCATATGTTACTACCTCCCAACCTCCAACATCTCCCTGATCATTACGGCTCGGGAATTTGGCAATCCATAAACTTCCATCGTTAGCGGTAATACTTGCTTTTGGCCTGGCACCACCTAATGAAGAACCCGGTGCGATTAACATATTCAACCAATTAAAATATTCGGGGTCATTTATAACATCTTCTTCTTCTAATCTCAAGCTAATTTGTTCTAATTTTCTAAGAGATGTCCATGGAGGGCTGGCTAATTCTTTGTTATCATTTAGGAAAGGGCCATTTTTTTCTAATTTGAATCTTAGTGCTCCCATTCGATGGCCATCGTAAACACCAAGCAAGTAATCAGTTTCGAATAATTTTTGTTCAGGCCTGTTTTCTAATCTTACAGAAGCAGCTGCTTTTCTTCTCATTAATAAACGGCCCCAACGGTCTGGAGATGAATCTAAAAATATCCCAAAGTTGGCTTTTTTATCATTGTTTAAATAATGTAACCCTGAATATAATTGTAATTCTGGGTCGAGTAAAAAAGCATTTTCCGATTTTAACCATTCTTCGGTATATTCAAAGGAAAATACTTCATGCCCTCTTACTCTTTCAGAATATAAGGCCCCCATTAAAAAAGGAGAATTTATAACTTGCCAATCAGCATAAACATAAATTTTCTTTTTATTCATTTTTCATTCTTTTTGGTGCCCTTTTTTGAGGAGTAAGTTTTGCATCTTGCAATTTTCTTCCTAATATATCGTCTTTAGCCACAAACAGAAAGTCTTTTTCCAGCCCTAATACCTGTAATACCGAAAAATAAGAACCAATACTTACATTTGGCAATCCCTTCTCAATAGCATATAAGGTTGTTCTACTTATATTTGCTCTTTCAGCAACTTGCGAAGTACTTAACTTCCTTCTTAATCTAGCCAATCGAATATTTTGCCCAAGTTCGGAAAGTATTTTTTGGGATTTTGGTAATAATATACGTTTGGTTTTTGCCATAATGTTCAATTTATTGTACAAATATAGTACATTATGTCCATTTAATTAAACATTGAGATATATTTTTTAATGAGTGAGGAAGATTGTCAGTCTAAACTATAAAGCTTCTTTTAACAACTTCTTTTTTGGATGTATTATATTTAACCTTCCATATTCCAGGTAAGTAAATCTTGTTTATCCTTTATAATCTTGTTATTATCCAGAAGCCATTGAATAACTTTTAAGGTTTTTTCCATGTTGTTATTAGTTTTTTCAATTAGGTCATCAATTGAAACAAGATTGTATTGAAGTAAGTTTTTTATTTTATCTAAGATGAGGTCGAATTCATATTTACTCAAATCCAGTTCATTTCTTCTGGTACAAACATCGCATTGTCCACAACGATCAGGATTTTTATCACCGAAATAATTTAATAATATCTGACTTCTACACTTATTACTTGACGAGGCATAATGTAGCATTGCATTGATCCTTTCTATATACCTGTTTTTTCGAAAGTCGTAGTTTTCCTTAGAAATGTGTAAAGACTTATCATCCAAACGTTCTTCAGTAAAAACTATAAATGGATTTTTCTTTTTGGGGATATAGTTTAAAATTCCTACCGATTTTAAGTTATTAAGGTATTTGTAAACTAATTCAACATCGACATTGGCTTTTTTTGCAATCGATATTTCATCAATATTTACATAATCAGAGAATAATCCCGTGTATGACCTTAAAATCAATTTAATAAACCCATCAAATTGAACATTTGCAATCTGAAACTTATATAAATCATCTCGCCCAACCAGAAAATGCAATTTTGACTGACTGTAAAGTTCGTCAGTGACTTCAATATAACCCTCACGTTGTAAAAATCTCAAACTGCTATGAATAGTCATAACATTGAAGTTGTAATTCTTTGCAAAATCAGAAATGACAAAATCGAAAGGCATATGTTTTCCACCCCCGTAAGGAACTTGTAAATAATTTCCGAGTGCCTGGTATACAGCCTTTATTTCTTTTATCTTCGGAAAGTTCCTCTTAATCCTTTGCTCGGCTTTTACTTTATCTGTATTGTTGTATAATAATACAGCAACAGCTCTTTTTTCATCACGTCCACCACGTCCAGCTTCTTGGAAATATGCTTCAATGCTGTCAGGTAATTCAATATGTATAACAAAACGAACATCAGATTTGTCGATCCCCATTCCGAAAGCATTGGTAGCTATCATAACCCGAGTTTTTCCAACTTTCCATTCGTTTTGCTTAAGATTTCTCACATTGTGTTCTAAGCCAGCATGATAATAATCTGCTGAAATATTATTTTTCTGAAGAAACAATGCGGTTTCTCTTGTTGCTTTTCTGTTTCGGACATAAATTATACCGCTACCTTTTACTTTATTAATGGTTTCAACAAGATATTTCATTTTATCGTCCAACTCACGAACCAGGTAAACCAGATTTTTTCTTTCAAAACTCTTTTTAAAAACATTCTTCTCGGTAAAGCGTAACTTTTCCTGTATATCGTCTACAACCTTAGGAATTGCTGTAGCTGTTAAAGCTAAAAACGGAACGTCGGAAACTATGTCTCTTAAACGAGCAATTTCCAAATAGGAAGGACGAAAATCATAACCCCATTCCGAAATACAATGAGCTTCATCAATAGCAACCAGGTTAACGTTCATGTGCTTTACGCGAAGTTTAAAAATTTCAGTAGAAATTCTTTCCGGAGATACATATAGAAATTTAACACCACCATAAATACAATTATCTAAAGCTACTTCAATTTCGTTCTGAGTCATACCCGAATAAATGGCTAAAGCTTTTATATCTCTTTTTTGCAGGTTTTCAACCTGATCTTTCATTAAAGCAATTAATGGCGTAATAACAATACAAATACCTTCTTTAGCCATAGCCGGTACCTGGAAAGTAATTGATTTACCCCCACCGGTTGGCATCAGGGCAAGCGTATCTTTTCCTTCCATAACAGACCGGATAATATCTTCCTGTAATGGCCTGAATTTGGAGTAACCCCAGAATTTAATTAGTATTTGTTCGTATCTATTCACTTAAATTGAATTTTAGGGTTTAGTTTTCAAATTACATTAAAGTTAAGCTAGCCAAAATCCTAAATAATGTTAAAAAAATCAAATCTATCGATATTATCAGAATTTCACCTGATATTAAGCTAATTTTTTGTAATTTGGCACAATTTTAAAATTACACAAAAATCTATATCAAAATGTCATTTATACAGGATAAAGTAGCGATTGACGGGCTAACATTTGACGATGTTTTGTTGGTTCCACAGTATTCAGAAGTTTTACCACGAAACGTGGATGTATCTACTTATTTTTCTAAAAATATAAAATTGAATATTCCGATTGTTTCTGCAGCTATGGATACAGTTACTGAAGCCAAGCTTGCAATTGCAATTGCTCGTGAAGGTGGTATTGGTGTTATTCACAAAAATATGACGATACAGGAGCAAGCTAAACAAGTAAGGGCTGTGAAACGTGCCGAAAGTGGAATGATTCACGACCCGATTACGATTAAGAAAGATAATACAGTCGCCGATGCCCTGAATTTAATGAAAGAATACAAAATTGGAGGTATTCCTGTTGTTGATGCTGAGTATTACTTAATCGGTATTGTAACAAACCGTGATTTACGTTTCGAAGGTAACATGGATAGAAAGATTAGTGAAGTAATGACATCAAAAAATATCGTTACAACACAGAAATCTACTGACCTGGAAAAAGCAACAGAAATTTTACAAAAGCATAAAATAGAAAAGCTTCCTGTAGTTGATGATGATAATAAATTGATTGGCTTACTTACTTATAAAGATATAACAAAAGTTAAAGATAACCCATTGGCGTGCAAAGACTCAAAAGGCCGGTTACGTGTAGCTGCCGGTGTTGGCGTTACTTCCGATACAATTCAAAGAGTTGAAGCTCTTGTAAAAAAGGGTGTTGATGCAATTGTAATTGACACAGCTCATGGCCATTCAAAAGGTGTTATTGATATGCTTAAAGAGGTTAAAAAAAGTTTTACGGAGATTGATGTGGTTGTTGGTAATATTGGAACGGGAGAGGCTGCAAAAATGTTGGTTGAGGCTGGCGCTGATGCTGTTAAAGTCGGAATTGGGCCTGGTTCTATTTGTACCACCCGTGTAATTGCAGGTGTAGGATTGCCTCAATTAACAGCCATATATGAAGTAGCCAATGCAATTAAAGGTTCGGGCGTTCCGGTTATTGGTGATGGCGGTTTGCGTTATTCGGGCGATATAGTTAAAGCAATTGCAGCAGGTGCATACACCATAATGGCAGGGTCCTTATTTGCTGGTACAGAAGAATCACCGGGTGAGACAATTATTTATAATGGCAGGAAATTTAAATCGTACAGGGGAATGGGCTCTATTGAAGCCATGCAACAGGGTTCAAAAGACCGTTATTTCCAGGACGTTGAAGATGATATCAGTAAATTAGTTCCGGAAGGTATTGCTGCAAGAGTGCCATTTAAAGGTAACTTATCTGAAGTTATATATCAACTAGTTGGAGGTTTAAGAGCAGGTATGGGATATTGCGGTTCAGAAAATATTGAAAAATTAATGGATACGAAATTTGTCCGAATAACAAATGCAGGTGTTGCAGAGAGCCACCCACACGATGTTTCAATTACTCGTGAAGCTCCAAATTATAGTAGACAATTCTAAATTAACTAAATACTCGAATTAAACCTTTAACAATGAAAAAAGTAGGCTTAATAATTTGCTCTTTGTTAATTACTTTTAGTTCTTTTTCACAAAAGGTAAACGATGAAGTTTTATTAACTATTGATGATAAAAAGATTACAAAAGAAGAATTTCAACGTATTTATAATAAGAATAAAACAAACTTATCAACAGGCGAAGTTACCCCTATTGATGAATATCTTGATCTTTTTATCAATTTTAAATTAAAAGTATTAGAAGCCGAAAAACAAGGTTATGATACTTTAAAAACATTCGTTAAAGAATTTGAAGGATACAAAGATCAGTTAGCCAGCCCTTATCTAATGGATAAGGAGGTAAATGAAAGAATCATTAAAGAAGCATACGAACAAATGCAATATGAAGTAAGGGCAAGCCATATTTTAGTAAAAATTGCTCCTGAAGCACTTCCTAAAGATACACTTGAGGCTTATAATAAAGCAATGGACCTTCGTTTAAGAATTGTTAGGGGAGAACCTTTTGAAAAAGTTGCGAGAGGAAGTTCCGATGATCCGTCAGTTAAAACTAATGGTGGTGATTTAGGATATTTTACTGTTTTTCAAATGATTTATCCTTTTGAAAGTGCTGCATATAATGCCCAAATTGGAGAAATTACTAAACCGGTTAGAACACGTTTCGGATATCATGTAGTAATGGTTAAGGATAAAAGAAAAGCACAAGGGCAAGTTAAAGTAGCCCATATAATGTTAACGGTTCCCAGAGGAACAACACCGGAAGTTACTAGAGAAAAAAAACAAAAAATTAATGACATATACCATAAGGCAAAACAAGGAAATGATTTTGCTAAATTAGCTAAAGAATATTCAGATGATAAAGGTTCTGCACGCAATGGCGGCGAGTTACCATGGTTTGGGGCAGGAAGAATGGTTGAAGAATTTGAGAAAGCAGCGTTTGAATTAAAATTTAATGGTGAAATCTCACAACCAATTCGTACAAGTTTTGGTTGGCATATTATTAAAAGAATTGATCGAAAAGAAATTCCGGGTTATGAAGAGGCTATTAGTGATATAAAAAGAAAAGTTGGTAGGGATCAAAGAGCAGATGTGGGAAGAAAATCATTAATAAACAAACTAAAGAAAGAATATAATTTTGTTGAGTATAAAGAAAATGCTCCGGTGACATATGATACTATTAATAATGTTTTTGTATTAAAAAAAGACTATTTAACGGAAAATGCTTCTTTAAATAAATCATTATTTAGTTTTTTGGATAATAATTACAAAGAAAAAGATTTTGCAGAGTACGTTGAAGGTCAAAAAGGTAGAAATGAACTTCGCCCATACGATTATAAACTGTTGTATGATAAATTTATTGAAAATAAGATCCTTGAAATTGAGAAATCACGTTTGACGGAAAAATACCCTGATTATAAGTATATTTTGCAAGAATATTACGATGGAATGTTACTTTTTGAAATAACTGATAAAAATGTTTGGTCGAGGGCGGTAGAAGATTCCGTTGGATTAAAAGATTATTTTAACAAGAATAGAAAATCCTATATGTGGGATGAAAGATGGAAAGGATCACTTTATTATTGTTCAAATCAACAAATATATGATAGAGTAGCTAAAATTATTGATAAAAAAAGTTTTGGAAACAAAATAACAAATCAAGATCTACTAGATCAGATTAATACAGAAGAAGAGGTATTAAAAATTGAAAATGGCATTTACGAAAAGGGCAAAAATGAATTAATTGATTATCTGATTTGGAAAAAAGGAAAAAATAAACCTGAATATAAGTTTATTTTATACAAAGGAAAGAAAATTGAACCAACTGAAAAGGAACTTTCTGAATGTAAAGGATTAGTGATATCCGACTACCAGGATTATTTGGATAAAGAGTGGATAAAAAGTTTAAGAGATAAATACAATATACAGGTGGATAATTCAGTTTTATCATCTATAAAATAATTGAAAATGACAAAGCTTGGGTTTCAAATAATCGTTTTAATGATTTTTATTGTTTTTACGCTTTCATGTAAAAAAAGTAATAACGAAATTGAGGATAAACCATTAGCAAAGGTTCATAATAAATATTTATATGAATCAGATATGGAGGGGTTGTTTAATTCTAATGTTACTAATGAAGATAGTGTAATTATAGCCAGAAATTTTATCAACGATTGGGTAAAAAAACAGTTATTACTTGAAAAAGCGGAAGAAAACTTAAATGAGAAGAGTAAAGATATAGAGAAGGAAATTGAAGATTACAGATCATCGCTGTTAATTTTCAGATACAAACAAGAACTTATTAATCAAAAGCTTGATACAGTTATAACAGATGAAGAAATTGAAGAATACTACAATGAATATTCCGGAAATTTTATTCTAAACCATAATATTGTTAAGGTACTTTATTTAAAAGTATCAAAAGAAGCTCCTGAAATTGATAAGGTTCGATGGTGGTATAAATCTAACAGTCCTGATAATATATCTAGGTTGGAGGATTATAGTTATCAATATGCAACTAAATTCGATGATTTCGAAAATAAGTGGATACCATTTAATAATCTTTTACTTGAATTACCAACCAATATTGAAGATCAGGAAAGATATTTAAAGTACTATAAGCATATTGAAACAGAGGATGATTTGTACTATTATTTTGTTAAATTAAATGATTATTCTTTGAAAAGTACTGTTCAACCTTTAGAATATGCACAATCAAAAATCAAAAGCATTTTATTAAACAAGCGAAAGTTCGCATATATTGATGAACTTGAGAATTCCGTATATAATGACGCATTAAATCGTAACGAGTTTATAATCTATTAAAATAAAACATCTTAAAATGAAGATTTCTTTTTTTAAAAACGCTCTTTTAGGAATATTAGTAGTATTTTCTGTAAAATTAACAGTTGGTCAGGAAAATGAGATGATAGACAGAGTTGTAGCAACCATTGGAGATAAAATAATATTACAATCAGATATTGAAAATCAGGTTCTGCAAATGATATCTCAAGGTTTTCCTGCTACATCCGAAATTGAATGTGAGATAATGGAACAATTGCTAATTCAAAAAATGCTTCTGATTCAATCTGAGTTGGATAGTATTGAAGTTGGTTTAGGTAGAGTAGAATCAGAACTTGACCGAAGGTTAATGTTTTTTGTCCGCCAGGTGGGTTCTGAGAAAAAATTGGAAGAATTTTATAATAAATCAATATTAGAGATTAAAGAAGATTTTAGACCACTTATAGAGGAACAATTAAAAACACAAATGATGCAGGCTACATTAGTTTCTAACATTGATGTATCTCCAAAAGCGGTTCAAAAATATTATAAAGATTTGCCCAAAGATAGTATTCCAATGGTAAATACCCAGTACGAGATAAATCAAATTATGGTTTATCCATCACAAAATGAAGAGGCAAGAAATGAAGCAAGGGAAAAATTGCTGAATTTACGTCAAAGGATTATTGATGGTGAAAGATTTTCTACATTAGCGGTGTTGTATTCCGAGGATCCCGGTTCAGCAAGAAGAGGTGGGGAATTAGGTTTTAGATCAAGAGATGAGTTAGATCCTGAATTTGCAAAAGCAGCATTTAGGTTAACAGATGATGGAGGGATATCACGAATCGTGGAATCTGCTTATGGCTTTCATATTATACAACTAATTGCAAGTGAAAGCAATCAGGTAAATGTTCGCCATATTTTAATAATTCCTGAAGTAGATATCGAGGAAAAAATTGGAGCAAAGAATAAATTGGATAGTATTTCTAATTTGATTCAGTTGGATTCTTTAAGTTTGGAAAGAGCTGCACTTAAATTTTCGGAAGATGAACAATCGAGATTAAATGATGGATTAATGGTTAATCCAATGGACGCTTCTACAAAATTTAACTTGGATGAGTTACCTACTTATGAGTATAATGTTATAAAAAACCTTAGGCCTGGTGAGATATCAGAACCATTTGAATCTCGTGATGAAAATGGCAAGGTTGTATTTAAAATCATGCAGATCAAAAACGAAATAGAAGCTCACAGAGCTAATTTAGAAGACGATTATGAATTGATTGAGCAAATGGCTAAGCAAGAAAAACAACTCGAAGTTGTAAATAAGTGGATAGAAGAAAAGAAAAGAAAGACATACATTCATATTGATGAATCGTTTATGGGTTGTGAGTTCCTAAAAGAAGGTTGGATTAAATAACAGGAAAATATATTAATGAATAAATATTTATTTCTGGTTGCTGTTTTATTCTTTTGGGTATTATTGGCTTCTGCTCAACAAAAGGAGCAAATAAATATTATTAACTCAAATTCATTAGAATTTAACCGGGAAATTGGCGAAGGAGTAAGGCGTTTACTAGGTGATGTTATTTTAGAACACGATAACGCAACAATGTATTGTGACAGCGCCTATTTGTTCACTACTCAAAACATTTTTCACGCCTTTAGCAATGTACATGTTAATAGGGGAGATTCAATTCATTTATATGGCGATTTTATGGTGTATAATGGAAATACCAAAATAGGAAAGTTTAGAAATAATGTTCGCCTCGAAAATGATTCTACAACCCTTTATACTGATTCTTTAGATTATTATTCAGGTTCTAATGTAGCGAACTATTTCGAGGGTGGAAGAATAGTTAATGAAAATAATACTTTAACAAGCATTGTTGGATATTATTACGCAAACGATGATATGTTTTTCTTTAAAGATAGTGTAGTGGCAATAACGCCTGATTATGTTATTTACACTGATACAATGAAATATTATACAAAAGAAAAGATCACCTATTTCCTGGGGCCTACAAATATTTATAACGAAGAAAACCATTTATATGCCGAAAACGGTTGGTACAGATCAGAAGAAAAAAAGTTTCAATTTAATGAAAATGCAAGGTATCAGAATAAAGAAAAAATTTTAATTGGAGATAGTTTGTATTATGATGATCTCAATGGTATTGGAATAGCTATTGATAACATTGAAATGATTGATACGACGGAAAATATGATTCTTAAGGGCAATTATGCATATTATACCAAGGATCCCGAAACATTCTTAATAACTGATAGCGCTATATTAATTCAAGTGTCGAATTATACTGATTCTCTATATTTACATGGGGATTCTATTTCTTCGAATTATGACTCTACAGGAACTTACAGAATATTAAAGGCATATCATAAAGTACAAATATTCCGTGAAGATTTTCAAGCGCGCTGCGATTCTATGGTATATAATTTTCAGGATTCTGTTGTAACAATGCATACCGAACCAATTATATGGTCAGAGGGTAGTCAGATGACAGCGGATAAAGTGGAAATTCATATTAAAAATGAAGTTATTGATTTTTTTAAGCTGATCAATACAGCATTTATTGTCTCAGAGAAAGATACTACCAGATTTGATCAAATTCGAGGTAAGCAAATGATTGGATATATACGAAATAATAAACTAAGTCGTGTTGATGTTTTTGGAAATGGACAAACTATATATTTCACAGTAGATGAAAAGGAAAACGAAATAGTGGGAGTAAACTATGCCGAAAGTAGCGATATAATTTTGTATATGAAAGAAGGACAGGTAAATAGAATAAATATGATAAAGGAACCTACAGGGACTCTTTATCCACTTGATGAGTTAGAGCAAACAAAATTGAAAGATTTTCAATGGTTAGAACATTTAAGACCTAAAGAGAAAAACGATATATTTATATGGAGATAAAATAAAAGGGACTTTAAAGTCACTTGTGGTCGGAAGAAATTCCGACCATTTTTTTGCTGTTTCGGTCAAGTTTTAAACATCAGATCAGGATTACCACCACACTGAGTTACGATAATTGCAATTGCGAGATTACGCACTTCCATTGCCATTCTTCTTT
>JANQHR010000069.1 GCA_028282585.1 Bacteroidales bacterium
AGCACATAAATATTTGTCTCCTTTTTTATCTTCTCTTGATATTACTGAAGCGGTTTCGATATTTGGGTAACTTAAAATACAACTCTCAATTTCTCCCAATTCAATCCGAAAACCTCTAATTTTTACCTGGTTATCTAAACGCCCTAAAAATTCAATATTACCATCTGGTAACCAACGTGCCAAATCTCCGGTCTTATACAATAATTCTCCTTCTTTATAAGGATTAATAATAAATTTATCTCTTGTTAATTCCGGTTTATTTAAATAACCCCGTGCTAAACCATCGCCCCCAACAAGTAATTCTCCAACAATACCTATGGGTTGTAATTGCATATTGTTAAAAATATAAGCTGTAGAATTGCTTATGGGTTTACCTATAGGAATGTTATGGTTATATTCTTTTTCTATTTTAAAGGTGGTTGAAAATGTTGTATTTTCTGTTGGACCATAACCATTTATTATGACTAATTGATTGTTCCGGTTTCTGATTCTTGAAATATGTGTACTAGATAATACGTCTCCTCCTACCAATAAATATGATAGATTATCAAAAATCGATTCATTTGTGTCTACTAATTGATTGAATAAATTTGATGTTAACCATAAGGTGGTAATATTATTCTTAGTTATGTAATTTTGTAATAAATCGCCATTTAAGATCACATGGTCTTTTGCAATAAATAAAGTTCCCCCGTTTAGTAAAGCAATCCAAATCTCAAATGTTGTTGCATCGAATACTAATGCGCCGGTCATCAATACTTTGTGATTGAAATTCGTTGGAATATAATTCGTATTCTTTACTAAACGGACAACACTCTTATGGTCAATCCCAACGCCTTTAGGTTCTCCGGTAGAACCAGATGTAAACATAACATAAGCTAAATCACTAGTATTCCTGCCTAAAGATTTAAAATCATTACTAGAATTGTTAACTTCATCACTATCAATTATAACTGTTGTCCCTTTAAATGAATAATCAAATTGAGTATCTCTGCTTGTCAATAATATTGAAATTCTACATTCCGATATTATTTTTCCAATTCTTTCTGAAGGATACTTGTGGTCAATTGGTACGTAAGTACAACCTGATTTTATGATTCCAAGGATACCAACAATCATTTCCGAAGAACGGCCTGTTATAAAACCAATTAATTGATTCTCTTTTACTCCCTTTTGAACTAAACAATTAGCAACTTTGTTTGCTTTGGAATTTAATTCACTATAAGTATAGGACGAATTATCATCAATTAATGCTAAATAACCAGGTATTTGCTCAACCTGCTCCTCAAAAAGTTCATGAATGAGTTTATCTTTAGGGTAAGATTGTTTTGTATCATTAAAATCATGTAACAACTGTTGTTTCTCTGACTCTGAAAGAATATTTAAGCTTTGGACATTTGAGCCGATGTGGTAAATTATTGATTCTAATATGCTTAAAAGATGTTTGCTAATGCCTTCAACTTGATACTCTGCTAAATTTGTAGTAGAATAATTAAAATGTATTTCAATTTCTTCACTTACTAAAGCAGTGATAGTTAATTTATAATTGGTAGTTTCCTGAACCGAGAATGATTTTACTTTTAAATTTTCATTACCTTTAATATATTTTCTTTCGATAGGATAATTTTCAATTACAAATATTGACTCCAGTAATTCATCTTCTTTGTAACCTGCGTAACTTAAAATTTTTTGTAAAGGTACATTTTCGTATATTGTTCTATCTCTTAATTGTATTGCATTGTTTTTAATATCACTAATTAAACTTCCTGTTTGAGAAAATTTCAATCGAATTGGAATCGTATTTATAAACAAACCTACGATTTCTTCAATCCCATTTAACTTAATATTTCTTCCTGATACTGTAGTCGCAAATAGAACATCTGTCTTATTGGAATATTTAGTTAATAAGATTCCCCAAGCATTATATAAAATATCAGCTCTCGTTAATCCGTATGATTTACATATATTATCAATTTGTTTAACTTTATTTGAGCTAATTAATAACTTAACACTCTCTCCGCTATCCTCATCAGATAAAGAATTTTTATTGACATGAAAACAATTTCTTCTTTCATAATTATTTAAATAATCTTTCCAAAACTGTTTACTTTTTAAATCTATCTCCTTATTTATATTAATAAAATATTTAAATGGTGTTTTTTGGATATTTATTACTTCTTCTCCATTTACCAACTTATTATAGTTTGATAAAAACTCTTTAAGAATAATAGCATTACTCCATCCGTCATATATAATATGATGATTGCTTATTAACAAATAATATTTATTAGAATCAACTTTGCATAAAGTTAAACGGAAAGGTACATCCCTTAGATCAAACCTTTCAGAGTAATCTTTACATTGAATATTATGGAATTCTGTTACAGAACCTCGACCTTCTTTTTTTGTTAAATCAAAATAGCGAAAATCAACATCATGCTTTTTTAAGATTATTTGAATTGGCTTATTTAATTTTTCCCATCTAAATACTGTTCTTAACATTTCATTAGATTCAATAACCTTATACCAGGCTTTCCTGAAATAATCAACATCTATATTTCCTTGAATTTCTAATGATAATTGAACAAAATATAAATTACTGAATATATCTTTCAAATAATGAAATAAGATTCCTTCTTGTAAAGATGTCAAACTAATAATATTATCAACATTAGCTTTATCCAACTTATAACTCTTATTCATAACTGACTGATTATTTTATAACTACAAGCATTAAAACTTCCGTTATAATATTTATAAGAATAATTTTAGCTTGTTAAAAAAGGCTTTCTAATTCTTCTTCACTTAGTTCAACCGTATCAAAATCTGAAGGCGTAAAATGAATCTCAGTATTATTGGACAGATACAGAAAAATCCCATTTATATTTCTTTCAATTCCCTCTCTTATGACAGTTAATTCATGATAATCTAGCATACTTTTATTACAAATAATATCGATAATTAACTTTCCATCTATTATAAAACTATTCACTTCTAGATTAGTAGTAAATTCATTTTTATTCGAGATATCTTCTCCGGTATAATCATTTATAAATGAGAATAGGTCATTTGACAATTCCTTTCCAAACTGTCCCATGTAGTTAAATCTAACTTCGGATCTTCTCTTAGTTAATTTATTAAATTTTTTATTGATATATTTTAATACTCCATACCCTAAACCGTTTTTAGGGATGTTACGTAACTGCTCTTTTACAAGCTTTAATATATCATTAATATTATTACTATTTAAAATAAATTCTACAGGATAAATTGATGTAAACCACCCTATAGTTCTTGACACATCTATACCCTCAATTATCCGACCGTAACTTTCCGTGTCAATTATAAATGTATCTTTATTGTAATGTTCTCTTAATGTTTTTAACAAAGAACTTATTAACAAAATTTGAATATCCGTACCATACGATATATTGGCATCTTTTAGTAAATAATCTGTCTTTTCTTTATCAATTATAATTTGAGACCTAGAACCCTCTCCTCTAAAAGGTGTTTTATTTTCTTTATAGTCAAATAGCTTAAGTTCCTTTTCTTCAATTCTGTTCCAAAAATTGGACTGATCCATTAATTCGTTAGAACTTGCATATTTATTAATTGCATTCTGCCAATCAATAAGATTTGCGGTTTTTTGAGGAAGATAAAAGGTTCTTTTCTTTTCTAAATTCAAATATATGGTGTACAAGTCTTCTAATAGTATTCTCCACGACAATCCATCTATTACCAAATGATGAGAAGTTATCAATAATCTATCGGCTTTGCCATTCTGTCTTATAATAGCAGCTTTTATTAATAAAGTATTCGTGATATCAAATTTAGATTTAATTTTTATTCCTAAGCTTTCAATTTCATCCTTATGATTAATAAAATATTCATCAACTTCAAATGGCTGATTAAGATATTCATTATTGAAATACATTAATCTGCTTTTCGGATTGAAATTCATTCTTAAACCATCATGGTGCTCAATAATTTTATCAAATGTTTGTTCCAGAAGGTTTCTGTTTATATTCCTCTTAAATTCCAATAATAAGGATTGATTATAATAATTTTGATCTTTAAAATTCTGTTCAAAGAACCATTTTTCAATTACACTTAATTTTTTTTCTCCTGTAACAATTCCTTGATCATACTCTTCATTTGATTTTTTTACGCATTTACATATTTGTTCGATGGATTGATTTACAAGAATTTCGTTTGCCAATAATGAATAACCTTTATTATATAAACGCGATGTAATTTGAACTGCTTTTATGGAATCTCCTCCTATCTGAAAAAAATTATCATCAATTCCTATTTCATCAACATTAAGAACTTTCTGAAATATTTCCACCAGCAGTTTTTGAATTTCATTTTCTGCTGCGCGAATCTCTTTTCCTTTTTTTAATAAATTTAATGACAATAGTGCTTCTTTATCTACTTTACCGTTACGAGTTAAAGGAATATTATCAATATTGAAAAAAGCATTAGGAATCATGTAAGATGGCAAACGGTTTTGAATATGATTTCGCAAAGCATTCTCACAGATATCAGTTTTTGAAGTATAGTATGCAAATAATTTATATATACCATCAATATTGGATTGTATAACTACAGTTGATTTAATATCCTCAAATTCCAGAATACATTTTTCAATTTCACCTAATTCGATTCGATAACCATTTATTTTAACTTGATGATCTGATCTTCCAAGAAACTCTATTTGCCCGCTTTCATTAAATCTTGCCAAATCTCCAGTTTTATACAACTTTTTTTCTGATAGCTCAGAAACCGTTATAAACTTATCATATGTTAAACTTTTTTTACTATGATAACCTCTGCCTACACCTAAACCTCCTACAAAGATCTCTCCAGTTATTCCTCTTGGAACAGGATTATTATATTTATCCAATAAATAAATATGAACATTATCTGCTGGTTTCCCAATTGGAATAGATTTATTATATTTTTCTTTATGTTTAAATTTATAAATCATACAACCAACTGTAGTTTCTGTTGGTCCATATTCATTAAATATCTCGATCCTGTTATTAAACATACAAGAAATTTCATTTGCCAATTCAGATGCCAAATCTTCTCCTCCAACAATGAATCTCTTAAGATTTTTTATATTTTCAGGATTAATTTTATGATCATCCCTTATCAGCTTTAAGTGCGAAGGTGTAAGTTTTATTACTCCTACTCTATCTTCTAATAGTACCTGCTCAATTAATAAATTTCGATCATTTTCTTGATAAATAAAAATAGAATTACCGGTTACTAGAGGTAGAAATAGGGAAGTAACGGTTAAATCAAAAGCCACTGAAGTAAATAATGGAAAATGAACTTTTTCATTTTTAACATATTGTTTTTGAGCCCACCAAATATAATTCAATAAATTTCCATGCTCAATCATTACTCCTTTTGGTTGACCAGAAGTACCTGATGTATAAATCATGTAAGCTAAATTGTTTGACTTAATATTTATTTTATATTCAGGTAAATTCAAATCATACTTATTTAAATCATCAACACATATTATTTTATCTTTTGAGAATTCATTTAAAATATTCTTGTTAGATTCTTGAGTCGCTTTTGTAGTAAGTATTAAAATGGGGTTACAATCATCTAATATGTACTTTTTCCTTGATTCCGGGTAATTTATATCAACCGGAACATATGCCCCCCCTGCTTTAAGAATTGCTAAAACCGATACTACAAATTCAATAGATTTATCCATTAAAATCGCTACAAACGCCTCATTTTTGACACCCTCATGTACCAATATTTTTGCTAATTCATTAGCTTCATTATTTAGTTCCATATATGATAATTGAACATCTCCACAAATAAGAGCTTCTGCATCTGGATTATCTAAAGATCGATTTTCAAATAATTCATGAATAAGTACGTCGGGATTATCTGAGCCTGTTTTATTATATTCTGAAATTAATCCAATCTTTTTCTTATCGGAAATAATATCAATATCCTTAATATTAGAACCTGGATTATCAATTATACTTTTAATAATTTGTATAAAATATTCAGAATATTCTTTAATAGTGCCTTCTTTGAATAAAGCAGTAGAATATTCAAATGTAAAATCTATATTCTCATTCTCAAATAATTCTAAACTAATATCAAACTTTGAAGTTTTCTGATCTACCGGAAAATAAGATATCTCGAATTCGTTATTAGAAAATGTAGGAAAAGTCATATTTTGATATACAAACATAGTATCAAATAATGAATTATTCTCATCTGAAGATTTATGATTAAGAAGGTTTAATAACTCATTATATGGCAAATCTTTATTGTTCATTGACTGGACAAATTCCTTATTAATATCATTTAAATATTGAATAAACCGGGTATTTCCTTTCGGGTAAAATCTTATTGGTAAATTATTTACAAACATTCCCACAGTTTCAATAAATTTACCATGATTTCGACCTGCTTCAGCAATACCTATTATCATATCCTCTTGTCCAGTAATTTTATGCATTAACAATGAATAGCATGCAAAAAGAATTACAGATTTTGAAACTTCTGTTTTCCGAGAAAGGTCTTCAATAGATCGATTAAGGTTTGAACCAAGACTACCATAAAATCTGGCTCCATCATAATTGCTTGTATTTACTTTCGGAAAATCATACGGTAAGTCTAATTTAGGAACATCATCACTAAACTTATTCAACCAATAATTTTTAATCTCTTGATTAATTTTGCTATTCAAAAATTTCTCTTCCCAAAGCACAAAATCTGCATACTCATATTCTATTTTTTCTGTTTTTCTATTTTGTACCAGATTTAAGTAATCATGAATTATTTTAATAAGAGAACTACCATCTGCAACAATATGGTGAATATCAAATAACAATACAGTTACATTATTAATAAATGCATATTTCAAACGTATTAATGGCAAAATTTCTAAATTAAAAGGTGTTACATAATTTAATACCTGTTTTTCAAACCTCTCGTCGCTTCTTAACTTCATTTCTTCAAATGAAATAACAGATTCATTATGAACATATTGATATGGTTTACCATCCTCAAAATGAAATGTTGTTTTAAAAATATCATATGCATTAATTAATTCGATTAAAGCGTTCTTTAATCTATTAATTTCAACTTCACCCTTGAGAATAAAACCTTGGGGAAGATTATAAGCAAGCGATAGTTTATTCAATTGATAAAAATAAAATAACCTATTTTGTGCATGAGATAATCTAAATCTTTTATTTTCATTACGTTCAATTTTATACGATTCTATGTTCTTCTTACTTTGAGCAAGTTTGGAAAGTCCTTTTATTGTTTTTATTGTATATATATCTTCCAATGATATATCCATATTCAACTCCCCTCGAAGTTCTGCAACCAACTGACTAGCTTTTAAAGAGTTTCCTCCAATAGCAAAAAAGTCATCTTCAAGGTTTATATCTTTTCTACCTAATATCCTCTGCCAGATTTGTAAAACATTTTTTTCAGAATTACTTAATGATTCTATAACTCTTTCCTTTCTTTCTTTCTTAATTAACACGTTCAATCTAGATATAATATCAACATAATGACCATTTTGGTAATTTTGTAAAAGTTTATACCGTTGAATTTTTCCACTAGTTGTTTTTGGAATTCCTTTTACAGGAATAACATGATCTAAATGTATTCCAACCTTCTTATTAATAACTTCAATACATGACTTTCTAATACTGACAAAACTTTCAAGCATTCCTCTATACAAAATAAATGCAATTATCTCGTCTCTTGATAAACTAGAATTATAATTTCCGACGATTACAACTTTCCCTAATTCAACTTCTTTGACCTGTTCTGCAATTCTTTCCAGATCATGAGAATAGTAATTTTCTCCATTCACAAATATGATATCTTTCTCTCTTCCGACAATATATAGCTCACCATACGTATCCTTAAACCCCAGATCTCCTGTATCCACCCAACCATCATTTGTGACTAATCTTAAAGTATCCTTTTGATTATTATAATAGCCCGAAGTAACATTTTTACCTTTTATTTGGATTCTTCCCACATAACCATTCTCCAAAGCTTTATCTTCTCTATTAACAAGGCGGATATAAGTATTTTTAATTTGTTTTCCAACACTTACAAATTGAATACTTGAATTATTTTGATCTGTATGGATAATTTTTTCACCAATATTCAAGTGATTTCTATCTACATGAACCGAAAATATATTTTTCTCTGGTTTAGAAAAAGATACAGCAAGACTCGCTTCCGCTAAACCGTATACCGGAAATATAGTATTATCTTTTAATCCATAGCTTTTAAAGTAATTGTTAAACTTTTGACATATTTCTTTAGATATTGGTTCAGCTCCATTAACAATTATTCGCAAGCTTGATAAATCAATGTTGTGATTTTTTTCTGGCCTGAAATGTTTTAATAAATATTGGTAGCCAAAATTAGGAGAAGAAGTAAATGTAATTTTATAATCGGCAATTTTCCTAAGCCAAAGTGAAGGATTTCGCATAAATAGCTCAGTGGGCATTATAAAGTGATTCCAACCTTTATAAAGGGGTGTTAGATGAAAGCCTATAAGCCCCATATCATGTGTCAAAGGCATCCAGCTATAAAACTTATCTCCCTCCTGAGGACTATAAATTCCATGATGTATTGACTCTATATTAGTATATAAGTTCTGATGAGTTAAAATAACTCCTTTTGGATTTCCTGTCGATCCAGATGAAAATTGTATATATGCTATATCATTTTCAGTAATCTCCTTTATTTCTCCTTGTACATTACTGTCGGAATCATCTGTTAAAATAAGTCTATCTCTTATCAAGTTTTTAAGTTCTTGATCTAATTTAACATTCTTAGAATAATTCTCGTTAGTGGTTATTAGATAAGGAGAATATAAAACTTTGATTATATTTTTTAATTTTTCCTTTAAATCTTCGGTTAAAGCATAGTTAACAGGAACAGGAATAATTCTTCCCAATATACAAGCCCAAAATGTCTCAATAAATATATTAGGCTCTTGTAATTGAAATACCAGTTCGTCCCCCTCATTAATACCAAACTGTTGTAATCTTCCCAAGGTAAAAATAGCCCTCTTATTCAATTCTTCATAAGAAACAAATGAATCATTACCAATACTATTGATATACGTAATGCCTTTATTAGAACAATTACCTAATCTCAAGAAAATATTCTGTAAGTTATTTTGAGAAGTCATTGACACTAGCCTTTTTACATAGCATAAAATAACTATGAATAACACATTTTAACACTTTCTATATAGTTTGAAGGTACATTAATAATTAATGATTGCTTTAATGAAACTATTTTAACTGCAAACCTTTGGCTTCCACGCTCTTCAAGTAAAACCCCCTCCAGTCCGCATAAAGGACCTTCGTTGATTAACACCTTAGTTCCTATTTTTAAATCATCACTAACTTCTACAGTAGACTTCTTACTTATAATATAGTTTATCTGATCTATTTCTTTTTGCTTTATAAAAACAGGATCTTTACAAAATGTGACGCAACTAATAACCTTTGGTGTCTTTAGTATATCAAAGATTTTATTACGTTCAATATTCACAAAAATATAATTGGGAAATAAAGGAACTTGTAAACGTTTCTTTCTGTCACTCCAGTTTTTAACTATCCAATGTAATGGCAAAAAAGTTTCATAACCTTCTCTTTGTAAGTACTTTTGCACCTTTCTTTCAAATTTAGGATAAGTGTAAAAAACGTACCACTTCTTTGTAAAAAAAATAGAATCCATAAGTTACTTTAATAAAATTAACCAGGTTAAACTTTTTCTTCTTATAGCAATTTCCAGACATAGAAATCCCATTAGAGCTTTTATTAAAATCCCTTAAAGTATCATCTATACGTTCAAAAAACAGAAAGAGGGTCTATTGCTATGTAAGCTAATAACAATTCTCGAATTATATCAGTATTGGAGAAAAACCAAGTTAATAAAAGAAGAATTCAATTTGTAGGCTACACAGTCAATAAATTAGAGTTATAGTTTTTGCTTATATTCTTAAACAAAACGCCTAATATTAATTTCAGGACACAGCTTCGCTTATAAAACTCACAAAACTGGTTCATTTTAATAAAGCAAATAAAGTTTATATACGAAAATAAAAATTTTAATTTAAATTTCAATGTTATCAAACTAAAACTATAACTTTTTAACAAAAAAGTTATATATCCATAACATTTATATAGCATGGTAAGTGCATAACACAAACTTAAAATGTATTTTATAATACGTCTGTGATAAAGTAGTTAGTCTTATTTTAAATCCCTATTCAGAATATTTATTATTCTAATGAGTAAATTATCAACAAAAGTTGGTATTAAAAATTTAATCAAATTATCATATAAAATGTATTTAGCAAGCTATTTGGATACTTCATATGAAACATTTTCTAACATGTTGCTATCTTATATTCTTTATCTACATGAAATTGTTTAAAATATAGTCCTTACAACATTTCATTATCTCTTAACCAGATCGAGAAACTATTTAATGGACGCATAATGCTTTTAAAATAAATTTGATATAGTTCTGTTTAAGCGACCATAATTTAAATGTTATACTAAGATAATTCAGATATAATAACATTCGCTTTACATTATAATATTCTTCGCTTATTGAAACACCACTAATGTATAATAATTTATAAAAAATTGATTGTAAAGTTCTTACAAATTAATTTCAATTCTTACAAGCTCCACTACAATCTCAAAACTCTAAAAAACAAAATTAATCACTTGATCTAATCTTTCTTTTTGATTCTAGCTACCCATTTTTAGTACTTATGTGTTTATTTATAAAATATCTTTACTATTATTGTATAGATTTTAGAATAAAATGAATTTTCAGGGAATAAATAAAAATAAACAAGTTATGGATAAG
>JANQHR010000071.1 GCA_028282585.1 Bacteroidales bacterium
AAATTAAAAATGTTAATAATTTTATCAATATACAATTTTAAAAAAGATGTGTACACACGGTAGCTGACGGTAGGCAGGGATAAATTCCTAACAGTTACTGAGAGTTTCGGCTTTGAGTAAATTGTTCCTTATCGGCATCAAACCTGCAGACACCTTCATTTGCAGTCCCAATCCACAGTTTACCATTAACATCTTCTTTAAAAACCGATATTAAATTACTGGAAAGTCCTTTGCTGATATCTTTTCCCTTATTGATCCTAAAAGTCCTGAGATTGTAACCATCGAATCGGTTCAAACCATCATTAGTTCCTATCCACAAAAAACCGTTTCGATCCTGGAAAATACAATTGACGTCATTTTGCGACAGCCCCTGACGTGTGGTTATCTTTTCAATAGCACATTCATGTGCATTTATATAACACGAAGATGAAAAGCGAAATAATGGCTTGCGATTTTTTTCATAGTTTAAATCTTTCCTTAAAGGCAAACTGGAACAATTTTGATACGTTCGCTACAGAATATTTTACTTTACAAGTCCTAAGTTACAGGTATAATCATTGTATAAAACAAAAATATAAATAATTGATTTCTTCCAAAATATTTTGAGGTTAATAGAACTTGTCAAAAGTTTAGCTAAAAATAGCCTCTGATATAGCTTCAACCAAACATTAACCGGATAAATGAATACCATATGTATTCGACGGTTTCCTACTGTTTTCCGTATTCTTCAATCGGGTACAAAACAGAAGGATGAATACTTAAAAGATCAGGATATGGTTTAACTTTAACGTTTGTACAGGGGTGTCATCTTTCCAAAAGATGACACCCATTGTTTACGATAGTTTACATTTCCTGGTATGAAAATCAAGGCGCAGCCCTTTAAACATGGCCACCCTCAAAGAAGGTGGGTTTATTGATTATGATAAATAATACAAACCATTGAAAAGCAATTTATTGAATCCGAAATTCACGTTATATCAAGGGATGAAGCCCTTGAAGGACAAGGTGCTTTTTAGCCCGGGATTAATCCCGGGCTAAGTAAACAGTATTTAAATCCAGGACTTTAGTCTTTAATTGATATTTTTCTAATAGGTAATTTTACTTGGACAGCAGTGTTATCGAATGAATAATTTACGAATCAAGAATTTTTGGAATATTCATTCTCAACACCTGGTCCGCATGCTTAATTAGAGAAGATTTATTTGGATTTTAACCATAAAAACCACTATATTGCATAGCAGTTAAATAACACTTGTTGTTTAAATAAGATTTTCACCCTATTACATGAGTTTTGAGAGGGAAGAAGGGAGTATTTATGTGATTAACCCCTCTGTCAACTGACGCAGGGGAGGTGATAAGGAAGAGGGATTTTTTAAAAGAAAAAACCGACAGGTTTTCACAGGACCTGCCGGCTTGCCTACCGATAGGTAGGTCAGCAATAAATAAGGTCCCAATGAAGGGACATAATTATTAACATTTCAAAAATAACATTTTATGGGTTATTTAGAAGATTTTGAAGCATGGAAGGACGCCATTGAGGGTGTCCCCCAGGAAAAAGTTAAGCTACCGAATCAGCCTA
>JANQHR010000032.1 GCA_028282585.1 Bacteroidales bacterium
AAAAAAGTAGCTGTAAAACTTAATCTACAGCTTCTCAATTTTTATAGTTTACTTACTTCTGAAATTGCCTAATTATTCTTTGATTTCTTCAAAATCAATATAATCTCCTTCATCTTTTTTGATTTTTTTATCATTTGAAGAATTTTTTTTAATTGTTACATCTCCTTCTTTCCTCTGATTGTATCTGTTTTGCCTTTCTTCGAAATTTTGCTGCATATTTTTAGCGAATCTTCGAATAAAATACCTACTAAAGACTCTGATAATCAAATAAATTATAAGTAAAACCAATAAAAATCTTAACATAGAAACCTTTAAATTAAACGAATTAAATAAATACTTATCATTATTTAAAAGACAACTATTTATTAATAAACATTTTTTACTTTTGCAAAATTACTATAATCAATCAACAAAATAAACTTTTACAATGGAAACAGTTGTTAGTGGAATAAGACCAACAGGAAATCTGCATTTAGGTAACTATTTTGGAGCAATGAAGAATTTCATAAAAATGCAAAATGAGAATAATTGCTATTTTTTCATTGCTGATTATCATTCCTTAACAACGCATCCAACTCCAGAAGATTTACATGGAAGTGTAAAACAAGTTTTAGCCGAATACGTAGCATGTGGATTAGATCCCGAGAAAGCGACTATTTATCTTCAAAGTGATGTACCAGAAGTTACAGAATTGTATTTGTTGCTTAATATGAATGCCTATGTGGGCGAATTAGAACGTACCACTTCATTTAAAGATAAAATTCGTAAACAACCGGAAAATGTAAATGCAGGACTTTTAACTTATCCTGTTTTAATGGCCGCTGATATTATTATTCATAACGCTGCGAAAGTTCCGGTAGGTAAAGATCAGGAGCAAAATCTTGAAATGGCAAGAAAATTTGCACGAAGATTCAATAATATGTATAAAGTTGAATATTTTACGGAACCTCAACCGTATAATTTTGGAGAAGCGTTAATAAAGATTCCTGGTTTGGATGGAACCGGAAAAATGGGAAAATCAGAAGGTAATGGTATTTTCCTGATAGATGAAGAAAAAGCTTTAAAGAAAAAAGTAATGCGAGCCGTTACCGACAGCGGCCCAACTGAAATGAATTCTGAGATGCCCGAACCAATTCAAAATTTGTTTACTTTAATGGATGTGGTTTCGGAAAAAAGTACCATAGATTTCTTTAAAGAGAAATATGCTTCATGCGAAATAAGATATGGAGATTTAAAGAAACAATTAGCTGAAGACATTAATAATTTTGTGACTCCGATCAGAGAAAAAATTAATGATATTAAATCAAATGATGATTACCTTAGAAAAGTAGCTAAAATGGGCGCTGAAAAAGCCAGGGAAAGTGCTTCTAAAACCATTAAGGATATTCGGGAAATTATTGGATTTAAACCTTTTTAAAATTTACCACTGAAAATATAAAATAAACCCTCCAGAGTTTTGAAAACCTTGGAGGGTTTTATTCATAAATGCTTTTCTTAAATAAACATCAGTAAACTTATTGCCATTACAAACATCCCCAGAACTAAGCCATAAATTGATAAATGATGCTCACCATATTCGCGGGCTGCAGGTAATAACTCATCTATTGAAATAAAAACCATGATTCCTGCAACTCCTGCAAAAAGAATACCAAAAACGGTATCAGTCATAAATGGCATTAAGATTAAATATCCTATTAATGCCCCAACAGGTTCAGCCAATCCTGATAAAAAAGAGTTCCAAAAAGCTTTCTTCTTGTTACCAGTAGCATAATATATTGGAACCGAAACCGCAATACCCTCAGGAATATTATGAATTGCAATAGCTACAGCAATTGCAATACCAAGGCTTGGATCAGTTAAAGCTGCTGTAAAAGTGGCCAATCCTTCCGGAAAATTATGAATGGCAATCGCCAATGCGGTAAACATTCCCGTTTTCATCAGCTTTTTATTCTTAAGAATTTTCTTTTCAGCCTCATCCATTTCCTCAACCTTGTGAATTTCATGGGGATTTTCAGCTGAAGGTATTAATTTATCGATTAAAGCAATAAATAAAATTCCTCCAAAGAAAGAAGCAACCGTTATCCAGGAACCCGCAATTTCTCCCATTTCTGATACCAAAGCATCTTTAGCTTTAAAGAAAATCTCGATCATCGAAACATAGATCATAACTCCTGCCGAAAACCCAAGAGCCAGTGATAGAAATTTGGTGTTTGTAGTTTTTGTAAAAAATGCTAATATACTTCCTATTCCCGTAGATAATCCTGCAAATAAGGTTAATCCAAATGCAAATAATATATTTTCTGAAATCATTTTTTGTTATTTAAGTTGATCGTGCTTATAAAAATAATAAAATTGAATTAAGAATGGAAAGGTTTCCATCCTTTTGCTAAACCTCCTATTCCGGTTTCACGATAAGCACTCTGAATATCCCTTCCGGTTTCGGCCATTGTTTCAACCGCTTTATCAAAAGATATTTTATGTCCTCCATCAGAAAATAATGCATAGACGGTGCATTCAAGAGCTTTACCTGCCGCTATTGCATTTCTCTCAATACAAGGAATTTGAACGTAACCGCCAATCGGATCGCAAGTTAAACCTAAATTGTGCTCAAATCCCATTTCTGCCGAATATTCAATTTGTCTCAAAGATCCTCCCATTACCTGTGCTGCAGCACCTGCAGCCATTGCACAAGCAGTTCCAATCTCCCCCTGACATCCAACCTCTGCACCGGATATAGAAGCATTTCTTTTAACAACATTGGCTATTAAACCAGCAGTTGCAAGGGCCCTTAAAATCTTTTTTTCCGTAATCTTTTCTTCACTTTTTAAGTAGTATAAGATAGCTGGTAAAACCCCTGAAGAACCGCAAGTTGGTGCGGTAACAATTTCTCCTCCATCAGCATTTTCTTCACTTACTGCAAGTGCATAAGAAAACAATAAACCTTGATTCTTAATTGTTCCTTTTGAGTTTTTAGCCTTCATATGATAAGAACTTGCTTTCCTTGCCAGTTTTATATCGCCTGGTAATACTCCTTCATTGTCTAAACCGTTCTTTATGGAGCGTTTCATGATCTTCCAAACTTCCTTTAAAAAATCCCAAATTTCTTCTCCCTCATGATCCTCAACATACCCCCAAAAAGTTTTTCCCTGGTTAATACACCAATCTAAAATCTCAGAAAGTGTTGTATGTGTATAAACTTTTTCATCATTCAGGATACCGTTTTCATCTCGCAAATCTCCACCGCCAATACTGTAAACGGTCCAATTATTAATTACTTTATTACCTTTAATGGATTCAAGGACCATCCCGTTTGGATGTAAAGGAAGGTTTTCATCTGCTTTCCAAACAATTTCTACCTTTTTTGGCGAAAACATCTTAATTATTGCAGTATCTGTATCATGTCCTTTCCCTGTTGCTGCAAGGCTTCCGTATAAAGTTACCCTGAACTGATCTATATCCGGATTTTTATTCTTAAAAATTCGTGATGCCCTAACAGGTCCTATGGTATGGCTACTTGAAGGGCCATATCCAGTTTTATATATTTCGCGAATAGATTGCATATGTATAAAATTATAATTACCTGACAAAACTATTAAAAAACTAATGATTAATTTAATATCTCCATTAACTTGAAGTTAATTAAGAAAACTTGTACTTTTATGTATTACTCTAATTAGTTCTATACAAATTAGTTCGACAACAAAGAATTAAAACAGTTTAAAAATCAAAAATTATGAGTAAATCATCTAGCAAAAAGGACGAGAAAGTAATTGAATCTCAAAATAAAGCTCCGAAAAAATTAAGTGCTGAATTTTACGAAAATGAATTAGCAAGATTACAAACTGAACTGGTAAAATTACAGGAATGGATAAAAGCAAAGGGATTGAAAGTTGTTATCATTTTTGAAGGTCGTGATGCAGCTGGGAAGGGAGGTGTAATTAAACGAATTACGCAACGATTAAATCCAAGAGTTTGTCGTGTTGTGGCCTTAGGAACCCCAACCGAACGAGAAAAAACACAATGGTATTTTCAACGATACGTTCCGCATTTACCTGCGGCTGGAGAAATGGTATTATTTGATAGAAGCTGGTATAACCGAGCAGGGGTTGAAAGGGTAATGGGATTTTGTACGGAGAAACAATACCAGGAATTTTTCAGAACATGTCCTGAATTTGAACGGATGCTGGTACGATCAGGTATTATTCTGATCAAGTATTGGTTCTCGGTTTCTGATGATGAACAAGAACGCAGGTTTCGATCACGTATTGATGACAGAACTAAACGGTGGAAATTAAGCCCCATTGATTTAGCTTCGCGAGAAAAATGGATTGAATATTCCATTGCAAAGGATGATATGTTTAAATACACAGATATTAAACAAGCTCCATGGTATGTAGTAAATGCTGACAATAAAAAAAGAGCAAGATTAAATTGTATTAGCCACATTTTAAGTATAGTTCCATATGAAGATTTAACTCCTAAGCCTATTGAGCTTCCGCCGCGGCAGGATGACAAAGGTTATGTCCGGCCTCCATTTACAGATCAAACATTTGTACCGGATAAATATTAAATATTGACTTTTTTGGCCCTTTCGAAAGGTTTATTTCTATCGAATAAATAACGAAACGTTACGTGAGTTTTTAAGGTATAACCGCCAACCTGATCAAGTACCTTTAACATAGTTGGATTAAAATCGCCGATCCAATTAAATTGTAAATGTTTGTATGGAAAATCATTCTTTAATGCTTCATTGGCAAAAGCCATTACAATTCCTCCTTCAATGCCTTTAGCCTGAAACTCCGGAATAACACCAAATATTAGACCTAAAGCCGTATCGCATGCCCCGGTAATTTTGTAAAAAAGAAATTTCAGTTTACCAATTAAATTCATTTTGCCATTAAGGTGTTTTACGATCTGATTTATTTCCGGAACCAGAAGGAAGAAGGCAATCGGCTCATTTTCGTAATATGCAAACCACATAATTCGTTCATCCAGTATTGGTTTTAAGCTTTTCATCAAACCTTTTGCATGAACCTTCGACAATTCAACAACACCTGGAAAACGAGCCCAAGCTTTATTAAAAACTGTTCTAAAATCTTCAGTATACTTTTCAAGCTTCTTCTTTTCCAAATATTTGAATTCGTACTTTGAATTTTTACTTAATCGTTCAGCTTTCTCTTGTATAGCTTCACTTAAACCTTTGAATTCTACCTTTCTATAATACGTAAATTGATTGAAATAATTTTGAAATCCATAATTTTCAAATAGCTCCCTGTAATACGGAAAATTGTAGGGCATACAATAATTTGGAGGATAATCAAAGCCATTTACAAGACAACCCCACCAACGATCACGATCTCCAAAATTAACCGGGCCATCCATAGCTTCCATTCCCTTTTCTTTAAGCCATTCTTTTGACTTATTAAATAAAGTATCAGCAGCATTTTGATCATTAATACAATCAAAAAAACCTACACCTCCTGTAGGTTGATCATTCTTTGATGCAGTTTTTTTATCGTAAAAAGCAGCTATCCGCCCAACGAAGTTCTTTGTATCATCAATTAAAATCCAACGTATAGCTTCACCATTTCTAAACAATTTATTTTTTTTTGAATCAAAAACAGACTCAATATCCTGGTCAAGCGGACGAATCCAGTTCTTTTCATTTTTATATAATTTAACCGGAAGTTGTAAAAACTTTTTAATGGTTTTCTTGTTTGTAACCTCTATTAATTCATAATTCATCATAACCGAAAACTTAACCTAATTAGAAAATCTCTGTAAGGTTAGAATCAAAAATAAATAAAAAGGATTGATTATAAAATCGAGCCCGAAATAATAAATTGAAAAATGATTAATAAACAATTTTTCCCTTTAAATCAATATAAAACTGATTCTCGTACATTTTAAAATCATTAAAGCCAAAAGAAACATTATTTCTTGCAACAGTTCGAATAAGTCCCTCGCTTTTAATAGTATAAAAATCGTTTGAGTTTTTAATCTGGCTGGCTAATTGTTTTGATAATGTAGTGACATTACTTAAGTATCCGGTAATGTAAGCATTCCATAGCCCTTTGTTTAATCCATATTCATTCGATTCATTTGGTAAGCTATCCTTCACAAACTCTAGATCGGTTCTATAATTATAAGTACGTTCTTCAAATAAAATAATAGAATCTTTATAGTTTGAATTTATATCGTAATTTCGATTTACGATTTTATAATTATAATTTGATGATAAATCTATACTGTCTTCGCTTAAGTTATCTTCAACTGAAAAATTGAAAAATTCAACCCGTTCTTTTTGAAAGTTCCTTTCAATATATACCTGAAGATGCTCTCCTTTTACTTTTAGTGTGTCAGTATTTAAAGAATCATTTTCCTGATACTCAATTTCAATTAAAACAATTCCCTCATTATATTTGGTATAAAAAGTATCCTTTACCAAAATTGCAGAATTATTATAAGCCAAATGAGCTTTAGAGAGCGAAAAATCCTGAAATTTAGTAGAGTACAACGAATATTTACCAGATTCCTTCAGATTTGTATAATCATCGGTAATATTGCTAACATTTGATATACTTAATAAAGCATACATGGCTTTTGCCCGCAATATGGCTTGTTTTATCGCCAATTCCTTTCCCATATTTGGATCTGAAAATCCGACAATTTGTATTTTGTCAGTAATAATATGTGGTGTAAAAACCCAATCGGGCAATTTATCAGGAATTTTATCAAATAATTTTCTTTCCAACTCAACAGAGTCAACATCCTCCTTTTCATCAAACTCCTCATTAAAGACATTTTCCTCGAATTTCTTTTTATCCTCATCAATTAGTTTTGATGTATTTTCCTGTGCGAAAAGCGTGGTATTAATAGCCAAAAAAGCTAATATAGTAATTGTTAAACATTTCATCTTTTTACACTTTGGTTAAATATCCGATACAAAATACCAAGTTAATATATTTCATTACAATCTTCGAACCAAAATATTATAATTAAGCTAAATATTTAAAATTTCAAATTTACACTTAAAATCAAGTTCCTCCCTGGTGCAGCAATACCTGAAGAATAAGGTCTGTAGCGATTGTCTAAAATATTCTCTAATCCAACATTAACAACTGCCCAATCTTTATAATTATATGCTGTCATTAAATTTAAAGTCCACCAAGCCGGAGAATAAGGATTCCCATTATCGTCGATTGCATACATATATGGTTTCCCCTGCTCGCTTGGTGCTAAATCTTCATATTTAATTTCTCCGTTATAATTTACAAACAACGAAGCAGTTATCTTCTCATTTGAATATTTAATACTTGTGCTTCCAAACAATGGTGCAGCATGTCGTAATGCAACTCCATCCTGATCTTCACCATGCGTATAGTTTACGATAGATTCCAGTTCAATGCCTTTAGTAAACTCAATGTTTAAAGAAGAACTGAACCCGTATATATATGCCTTATCAGCATTTACAATTGCGAGTACTTTACTTAATTCTCCTTTATAATAAATGGAATCCTGACCGTTAAAGGTAAAATCCCTTCGTACAAAAGCGTTTGTTAAAAATGTATAATATCCGGTTATATCGAAGTTTACTTTTCCCCAGAGTTTTTTCTGTATTCCAAGGTCAACATTATATGCATATTCTGGTTTTAGGTCTTTGTTAGGTACTATGATACTTCCGGGTTCAGGATCGAAAATCTTTGCGACATCATCAACATTCGGAGCATGAAATCCTGAGGATAGATTTAAGTTTAATTGCCAGTTCTTGTTTGGCTTATAAACCAAACCTAACGAACCGTTAACCGCACCATTGTTAATTGATATTTCATTAAAAGGGAAATTAAAAAAGCTGGTGTCCTCCACAGTAGAATTAAGACTTACATAATTTGCACGAATACCTGCAATTGTAGTAAATTTTTCACTTAAATTTTCCTTATAACTTAGATAAGCTGCAAGTGTTGAATAATGGTTCTCTCCATCAGGATAACGACTCTGAGTTTTAACCTTTTCACCAGAATTAATGTTTTTTATGTGCGCTGTAGAATTCACGGAATTATAAATAGCCTCAAATCCATAAAATATCTGATTTTCTCTGGATAAGTTTTTGTCAAAATCAAGATTTAAAGAATAAGCTTTTACTTTTTCGAAAGATTCTGTTAATTCTTCACTTCTATATTTTCTATCATGGCGGCTTTCCTGATAATCTTGATAAGCAACAGTTAGCTTAAAATCATTAAAAAACTTGCTCGGTTTTGAATAATTCAAATTTAAGCTATGCATCATCCATTTTTGAGGGCCATAATACCAATCTCCGAATTCTAAATTGCCATTTCTATATCTAATTAATCTGTCGTAGCGAGGCACATCCGAAAGTTTTGAATAATGGAAAGCATAAATCAAATCAAGATCCTTGCCTGGCCTAAACCGTAACTTTTGCAAGATATTAAATTGATTAAAAGCCGACTCAACCTGAACGTTTGGATTATTGTTGTTAACAACAGAATCAACACCATCTATTTGAGTAACATACTCCGATCTTTGATATTCTTCATTATTATAGTCTCCCATTTGGAGGTCATCATAATCGCTAAAACTTAAACTTGTTATTGATGCCCATTTTGAAGATCCAATGTTAAGGTCGATATGTCCCGTTTTCTCAAAATTTGCCGATGAATAGCGCATCAAAGCACTTCCGGAAATCTCCGTTCTTTCGCTGGTAGATAGTTTAGGTCTTAAAGTATGAAAATCCATTACTCCACCTAAAGCATCGCTACCATAGGTAACTGAGCCCGGACCGAAAATAACTTCACTACTTTGAATTGCATTAGCATCTAACGAAATTATATTTTGAACATTTCCTTCGCGAAAAATTGCATTATTCATTCTTACTCCATCTACGACTAAAAGAATTGTATTTGTAGCAAATCCTCGAATCATAGGACTACCCCCTCCTAATTGGCTTTTTTGGACAAAAACTTCATTCGATTTAGCCAATAGATCTGCTGTTGTTTGAGGGCTTGCAAATCTTATTTCTTCCTGGGTAATTCTTGTAATTTTATTTGGAATCTCATTTTTGTTCTGTTCCCAGCGATAAGCTGAAATCACAAATTCTTCTATTTCAAAAACCTTCTTTTCCAGGTAAAATTCAAATTGCCTTAATTCTGATTTTTTAAATTGTATTTCTTTATAGGATGCGTGTTGAATTGTAATCAGTTCATCCGAAAAAAAATCGGCTATATTAACTTCTCCATTTATATCCGAAATGGCAGACTTTGTTCTATCCTCATTAAATACCGCCACATTCGCAACCGATTCCTTAGTTTCAGCATCTTTAAATTGAAGTGTTTGACTGAATGAAAAAACAGTGAAAAGTAAACATAAAAGGGCTAAAATCGTTTTCTTCATAACAGTCAAAATTAATACTTTTTTAAGGTGTAAATCTACTATTTGATTAGCTTTGACAATCTTGGTTTAAAATTTTACATATCAGTTATAATTTAATATTTTTGGTAAAATCTTAAATAGCTTTTATTCACATGCTTAAAAAAATCAGTATTGTAATTTCAATCATCCTGGTTATAATTTTATTTTTTATTGGTTATCAGTATATTAAAAAACAACAACTTCCTGAATTTAATGTTTATAAACTGATTCCTACTGACGCAGCATTTATTATTGAGAGTAATGATTTTATAAATAAAATTGATGAAATCAGAAATGAAAACAAAATTTGGGAAGAACTGGTTCAATTTTCCAGCGTAAAAGAATTTGATGAAAGTTTAAGCTTTATAACTAAGCTTTCAAATGAAAATCAAATTATAAAGGAGTTAACAAAAGATAACCAGATAATTTTATCTGCACATAAGTTAGGTAAAGAAGATTTGGGCTTTTTAATTTTTGTAAAGCTTCATAATACACGCGATAAGAAATTTATTCTTGAAACAATCGCAAATCTTATTAGTTCCGATAATAAGATTAATCGTAGAGATTATAATGATGAAGAAATATATCAACTAAAGATAAACAATAAGGAATTAAATTTAGCTTTTATAAATGGAGTGATCTTATACAGTAATTCAACTTTATTAATTGAGAACTCTATTAGACAAAAAGAACTAAGAACATCAATTTCTGATGATCAAGGTTTCAATCATGTAAGAAAAACAGCAGGTAAAAATGTTGATGCAAACATATATTTAAACCTTACTAAGCTTAATGAAATAATTTCTTTTACCTTAAATGATAAACAAAAAGACCTGATCTCTAAATTTTCGCATCTCGGGAATTGGGCAGAGCTTGATATTAATTTAAAGGATGATGCAATACTTTTAAATGGATTTACTTTTAGTAGTGATTCATTAAGCAATTATCTTAATATTTTTATGAAACAAGAACCCATTGATCATGAAATGAACAATATCTTACCTTCGAATACGGCCTTATTTTTATCTTTAGGAATAAGCAATATAAATCAATATTTACTGGATTATAAAAATTATCTTGAAAAACGAGGTATTAAAAACAAATATCAGCTGCAAGTTGATCAATTCAAAAATAAGTATGCAATTGATCTTGAAAAATTCTTTATAGATAATCTGGATGAAGAATTAGGAATAGTTGTAACGGATGAACCAAACAGTGATTTAGAGGAAAATACTTTCATTGTTGTTAGAACAAAAGGAAAAAGTATTGTCGAAGAAAATCTCAATTCACTTCTTTCAAAAATCGCAAATGCAGATAATATCAATAAATCACAACTAACCTCCAAAATTAGAATTGATAAAGAAACAACTTATAATTCTTATAAATTACCATTTAACTCAGTATTCAAAACTTTCTTTGGCAATATTTTCCCTGAGTTTAAAAGTCCTTATGCTACTTTTATAGGGAATTTTATGGTTATTGGCAATTCCAAAAATTCTATATCAAAATTTATTCATTCTAATGTTCTGAATAAAACATTAGAAAATGATATGAAATTCGAGATGTTTACCAATTATTTATCTACTAAATCGAATTTCTATTTTTACACAAATATGTTTCGGTCACCGGTATATATTTCTGATTTTTTAAATTCTAATCTTAAGAAAGGACTTAAAGATAATATAGAGACATTTAAGAAGTTTCAAGCTTTTGCTGTTCAGTTTCAGCATAACAATAATATGATTTATAATAATTTATACTTACAATATATTCCTGAAATTAAAGAAGAAGCTGTTACCGTTTGGGAGAGCCATCTGGATACTTCTATTAAATTTAAACCAGTATTATTCACAAATCATTATAGCAAAGAAAATGAGATTTTTGTTCAGGATTTAAATAACAAGATCTATTTAGTCAATAAAGTTGGAAGAATTCTCTGGAAATTGCAACTTGACGAAAAAATAAACAGTGAAGTTTACCAGGTGGATTACTATAAGAACGGGAAATTTCAGTTATTATTTAGTACAAAAAATAAAATTCATTTACTTGACCGAAATGGAAATTACGTTGAGCGTTATCCTGTTAAACTTCGTTCCGAAGCAACTGCCGGAATGTCTATGTTTGATTATGATAAAACTTTAGACTATCGCATCTTTGTTCCCTGCAAAAACAAAAATGTCTATTTATATAACATTGAAGGAAATCTGGTAAATGGATGGCAATTTGGACAAACTGATAGCTTCGTGACAAAACCAGTTCAGCATTTTAGAATTAAAACTAACGATTACCTCATATTTGCGGATAAAACAAGAGTATATGTTTTAAATCGTAGGGGGGAAGAAAGAATCCGCTTAAAGTCCCAGTTCTCTAAATCCAAAAATAATGTTTTCATTGCAGAGGTAGGAGAAAGAGATGAAAAATCGAGATTTGTTACAACGGATACATCTGGTTTGATCCGAATGATTTATCTTGATGGAACCGTTGAATCTAAACAAATTCAAAATTATAGTCCTAACCATTATTTCGATTACAAAGACATTAATGCAGATGGTTTTAAAGATTATATTTTCCTTGACAACCGTAAATTAGAAGTTTATAAACAAAATGGCTTGGAAATATTTGATTATAAATTTGATGAAGCTATTGACACTTCACCGGTTTATTACTACTTTTCATATGATGATCGTAAATTGGGTATAGTTTCAAGATCAACAAACGAAATTTATTTATTTAATGGCGATGGAAGTATTTACGATGGATTCCCTTTAAAAGGGAATACTCCCTTTACAATTGGTTATTTGGAAAACTCTAGTAGTCAATTTAATTTAATAGTTGGCAATCAGTATAACTTTTTATACAATTATTCCGTAAATTAGGTAATTATAAAATTTCATGATTATGAACAAATTAAAGCTCTCCGGAATATTAAAAATTGTAATTCCACTTGCAATACTATTTTTATTGTATCAATGTATGCAAGAGGAATATAATTTTGATAAGCTCGATGATGAAATAGAAATCGAAGGAGGTTTTTTAACTCCAATTGCTTATGGAACGCTAAATCTGGAAGATATAATCAGTGAATTTGATAGTAGCAGTTACATAACCAGCGATCCGGATGGCCTATTAATGATAACTTATGAAGATTCTCTTTTTTCTTTTATCGCGGATGATTTACTGGAAATACCATCAACAAATTTCATACAACATTTTATCAGATCCGATTTTACAATTTTACCCGGGTTTCCCGGATGGAACCCTGGAGATACTTTGGTTCTGGAGGAATCCGAGAAGTTTCCGTTTTCGTTCTCTCAGGAAGAAAGATTAGATAGCATGATTTTAGACGATGCTACGTTAAACCTAAGTTTATCTTCAGAATTTCAGCATACCGGAAATATTATACTGTTCAGTAATAACCTGAAAAGAAACAACATTCCTTATACTGATACTATTGTAATCGATGATCCCAGCGGAGGGTTTTCAACAAATAATTCTTCCAGCCTGGCAGGTTATACGATATATTTAAATGATTCTATTGGATCAGACTCTATGTTTTTAGAAATGGGCTTTAAAGTTGAACTTATAAATTCCGGAGCAGGAATAAATGCAGGAGAGGAAATTGAAATTAATGCGACCATCGATAATATTGACTTTGATGCAATCTTTGGTTATATTGGAGATTATGAGCTGCTGACACAAATGGGAGATCTCGATCTTGGTTTCTTCGAAAATACATTGGATGGTTATATTCGATTTGAAAATCCTCAAATAAATTTCAAATTAACAAATTCATATGGTGTGCCGGCAGCAGTGAGCATTTCCAATTTTACCGGTTTTAAAGGAGATACCGAATCTATACAATTAACATTTGATTCATCAATCGATACATTTGGTTATGCCTACCCTACCTTAACAGACTATATTAACAATGATATTTTTAAGGATACAACGATATCTATAAATGGTCAAAATTCAAATATTTCAGATTTCCTTGCTTTTCTTCCTTCAAGATTGGAATATAACTTATCAGCACAATCAAATCCGGATGGAGAATCAGGTTCTTATAATTTTGTTACGGATGATAGTCAGATAGATGTAGATTTTGAATTTGTTTTACCACTTTGGTTTCAGGCAGATAGTTTTGCTTTAGAAGATACAATTGACCTCGATTTAGCAGATATTGATGAAGATGCTGATATAATTGAAAAGGTAAACTTTAAGCTTGAAGTTACTAATGGTATGCCGTTAGATATTGATTTCCAGGTATATTTTGTTGATGAAAATTACAATCATGTTGATTCAATGTTCTCAGAAAATTCGCAACCTGTTATTGGTTCTGCAATTATTAATGAAACAACAGGTGATGTTATAAATTCCGGATCTAAAACTACCTTGGTTGAATTTACGGGCGATGAAATAACCAATTTAAATACAGTTAGATATGGAATAATTAGGGCCGGATTAAAAACACCTTCAGATTCAAATGATGAGTTAGTTTCTGTAAAATTCTATACTGATTATACGGTAGATTTTGAAATGAGTGTAGGCGTAGATATTAAGGCTAATTCTAAGGACTTTTAAAAACCGAACCTATGAATATTAAAAATCTAAAATTTGTTTCCATATTAATTGGTATTCTATTTTCGGGATATGTTAATGCACAAGACAGTCAAACCTTATACCATATGGATAGGGTTCCACAGTCCACATTTATGAATCCGGCTATGCAACCAAAATGCAATGTATTTGTTGGATTACCCGTTATTTCTTCTTTACAAATTGAAGCCGGTAATAACCGTTTAGCATTAACAGATGTTATCATGCAACATCCAACTAATGATTCTTTAATAACTTTTTTGCATCCTGATGCAGAGTTTGATAAAAATGATTTCCTTTCAAATATTAAAGAAAACAACTTTTTCTATAAAGACTTTAGAACTGATTTACTTTCGTTTGGCTTTAGAGTAAACACCTTTTATTTCTCGTTTAATTTATCGGAAAAATTTAATACAACAATAAACTACCCGAAAGATTTAATGGAATTAGCTTTATATGGAAACGAACCATTTATAAATACGAATGCTGATTTAAGTTATTTAGGAGTTAATGCTAGCTTTTATCGCGAATATGGTTTGGGTGTTTCTAAAGAAATTAATGATATGATATCGGTTGGTATTCGAGCTAAAGTTTTATTTGGACATGCAAACGTTTCTTCAACATACGAAGATAATAAACTAAATATGTATTCATCTAGTGATTCTCTTTATCTAGATGCAGATGCCGTTGTATATACCTCTTCCCCACTTATTGCAACAACAAATAGCGATGGTGATTTCGACGGATTTGAAATTCCGGGATATATCGAAGACTCTGAAACCGATTCCTTACTTGACCTTGCCTTTGCGCATAAGAATCTAGGATTAGGTATTGACTTTGGCGTACATATCAAACCAATAGAAAGATTGTCTCTTTCTTTAAGTGTAATAGATCTAGGCTATATTAAATGGGATGTGGAAGATGTAACCAAACTTGAACTGAAAGGAAGTTATGCCTTTAAAGGAGTAGATTTAAGTGATGAAGTTGGAGAATCGGATTCGGATTCTGAACCTTTTGATGATATGTTGGATTCACTTGAAAATAGTTTCACTATTTCAAATACTGCCGAGTCTTATAGAACAACACTTGGCACAAAGATATACGTTGGTGCTAATTTTGCTGTATCTAAAAAATTTGATGTTGGATTTCTCTCCCGATCGTATTATTTTAATAATAATTTGAATCAGGCTTTTACCTTTTCTGCAAATGTGAGACCTGTAAATGGAATTTCTGCAAGTTTAAGCTATTCTGTAATGAATGGTGCTTATAATAATGTTGGCTTTGGATTGGTATTGGGAGGAGCACCACTTCAACTATACATTATAACTGATAATGCTTCAGCGGCGTTGTGGGGTCATAAAACAACTTCAGTTAATTTCCGATTCGGCTTAAATGTAGCAATAGGTTGCAAGCAAAAAATAAAAAAGAAAGATACTCCATTACTGAAATCTGTGTTCTAAAGTTCTTAAGTTACCATATATTACATATAAATTCGACCACTATATTTTATCGGTCGAATTTTTTATTTTTTGGTTCGATTTATTAGCGCATACAAAGATCTATATGTTAACCTATTAACTGATTAATAATTGCCCGAGTCTAAAGTTGTTTAAACTTTGGTCGAAATTTCTTCTTTTTTTTTTATAGAAAATTTATCTTTAATTTCTGTTAAACAAAAACAACTCACTATGAAAAGAATAACATTACTGTTAGTAGGTTTATTAAGCCTACCTTTTTTCTCTTACTCCGGAGGTATAGTTACTAACCAAAACCAAAGTGCCTCCTACATACGTATGTTTGCAAGGGACGCATCAATGGACATTGACGCGGTTTTTTATAATCCGGCTGGTTTAACCAAACTTGATGACGGATTTTATTTATCGTTAAATTACCAGTACATTTATCAAAACAGGCTTGTATCATCTGATTATATGCTATTAGATGGTGCTCCAAAAGAATATGAAGGAAAAGTAAGCGTTCCGGTTTTCCCTGGTGTTTATGCCGCTTATAAAACTGGAAAATTCGTAATTTCATTTGCATGGAACCCCGTTGGTGGTGGTGGTGGTGCCGAATTTGACAATGGATTGCCAATGTTTGAAATACCAGTTGCTGACTTAGCCCAAACATATTCAACTGCTGGAGTACAAGGATATGGATTAAATGCATATTTTGAAGGTACATCTGTCTATTGGGGTTACCAATTAGGGGCATCTTATAAAATAAATGATATGTTCTCAATCTATTTAGGAGGACGTTATGTTACAGCTAAAAATACATATTCGGGATACTTAAATTCAATAACATTAGACGTAGGTGGAACTGAAATACCGGCAAGAACTTTTGTTGAATCTGTAAGTGATGACATTGAGGCATCTTCGGCAGGTTTAGCTGCTGCTATTCAAGGCGGTCTGATTCCAGGCGATGCGGCTTTTATGGATGCGACAGGAATTGCAACTCTCACTGGATTGGGTTTATACCAAACTGGAATGACAAATACTGAGGCTGCTGCTGCTTTGGGTACAGCTGCTGTTATTTTAGATGCAAACGCGGCATTGTTACGTGACCAAGAAGCAGATGTCGAACAAACCGGTTCTGGATTTACACCTATAATTGGTGCGCATATAACTCCAGTGGAAAATTTAAACATAGGTATTAAGTACGAATTTAAAACTGAAATTGAATTAGAAAATAATACTACGCAAGATTTCTATACAGGATTAGATCAAAGCTTACAAGAAATAGGTATGTTCCCTGATGGTGCAAAGGTTCGGGCTGATATGCCAGCAATGTTCTCGATTGGAGTAGATTACAAAATAAACGACAAATTATCCGTTGCCGCGGGCTACCACACTTATTTTGACAAAAATGCTAATTATGGAAAAACAGTAGATGGTGTTCCGGTTGATAATGATGAGGTAATTGACAGAAACCTTAATGAACTTGCTTTAGGTTTTGAATATCAGGCGAGCGATAAATTAGCATTAAGTATCGGTTATTTATTTACTCAAACAGGCGTATCCGAAGAGTATCAATCTGGTTTAAGCTATAGTAACCACTCCAATTCAATTGGTTTTGGTGGTAAATATGCTATTACACCTAACATTGATGCAAATGTTGGTTTTGGATACACGTTATACAATGATATGCGCAAAGTTTACCAGGCAGAAGACCAGCTAGGAAATCCTACTTTCCAGGTTATAGAGGGGTATGATAAAGATAATTTCTTCTTAGCTTTCAGCCTTGATTTCAGTTTATGGGGCAAAAAGTCTGAATAATATAAAATAATTTGGTTATTATGTGCTCTTCGATTAAATTGAAGGGCATTTTTAATTCTAATTCTATGAAAAAAATTTTAACTCTACTAACAATTGTATTTCTTTTTTCCGTTCATGCAAATGCTCAGATTTTTATTAATCCTATTGCAGGAAAACAGAGTCATCCGGAATTAGAGATCATCAAAATTAATATTACCGATAAAGAAACAATAATCTTCTTGAAAGTAACTAACAAACTAAATCAGGGAGGGTGGTTTTGTGCCAATGAAAATATATATATTAAAAACTCAAAAGGAACGGAAATTTATAAATTAATAAAATCAGACAATATTCCTACCTGTCCAAATCAATTTGAATTTTCGTACTCCGAACAAACTTTGGAATTTACACTTTATTTTCCACCTATTTCTAAAGAAATTACGTTTTTAGATTTAATAGAAAGTTGTAACAATGCTTGTTTTTCATTTAATGGAATTATTTTAGACAATGAACACAATGAGAAAATAAGGGCTTTTGAAAAAGGATTTGATCTTTATAAACAAAAGCAAAACCAAGCTGCAATTCCGTATTTTGAAAAAGTAGTATCAAATAAAGTAACTCTTGATTCGCATATTTATGGGCTTTCTTATTATTATCTAATCATAATTAATAATGAGTCAGGTAACCGAGAAAAAGTCGATTTTTGGTATCAAAATTTAGCTAATTCTGAACTCGAAGATAAAAACACTTTTATTAAGGAACTGGAAAAATCTGGAATAAAAAAATAGGTTCACATGGCTGTGAACCTATTTTTTTATTACTATGTAAAAATAATTTGTGATCCTTCGCCTCCTGCCATTGAATAAAAATCTCCAACTGTTATAATATCAATAACATGATCGCTTAAATCTTTTTTCTCTAATTTAAACATATCAACAGCTAATTTACAGGCATAGATTTCTCCGCCTCCGGCAGTTATCATATCTAAAAATTCATCAACCGGTGGTACATCAAGTGCATCCATTTGCTTTTTCATCATTGATGAAACACCAGCCTCAACTCCTGGTAACATACCTAATAGTGAAGGGAAAGGTAATCCACCCGGCATACGCATTGCAGGATTTCCAACTGTTGCGGTATGTAATTTATTCATTCTTTTTTTAGTAATCGCGTCTAAACCAAAGAATGTAAAGAATAACTTAGCTTCCATTCCTTCCATAACGGCGCCATTTGCCATTACCAAAGCAGCATATACGTCCTCAATTGTACCTTTAGCACAAATGATAGCTACTTTTTTAACTTGAGTATCTTTTTTTTCTGCCATAATAAAAAGTCATTAATTAAACACAACTTGTTGGTTTAGAAATACCTGCAATTTTAGAAGATAGCTTTAACGGCCCTCCTGGGAAAAGTTCATAGAATCCCTTAATATCGACTATACCAGATTTTCCAACTTTACGAATCGTTAGACTGTCTCCTGCGTTTTCACGGATAAATTTTAATACTTCGAAATGCTTTTCTGTTAATTCAATGCTTTCCTCCTTAGCTAATTCTTTTGCAATATCCTCGTTCCATTGAGATGAGTCTACCAAAAACCCCTCATCCGTTACTTCAAGGTTTACACCTGCTATTGTTTTTTGTGCCATAATTATTGTTTTAATAGTTAATTATTATTTGTTTGAAATTAATTCTTTGATAAATTTTTCATAAATGTCATAATAAATCCTAATCCTCGTTTCATTTCCGGCGTATTCATTTCACGGAAAACTTTCCATAATGAATATTCCGGAATATTATCCGTATCAAGATTTTTAAATATACTTACAGCATTATTAATTGCATGCAGCATATCTGGTTGAGTTAAGTTTTTAACTGTATCTAAAATGGTAACAATATTATCTGCTAATGCTTTTACATCTTCGGGTGGGTAACTTGAAATTATGTTATCCATAACTCTGGTTAGCTCCTTAAAGAATTCAAAATACCCTTTTTGCTCGAACTCATGTAATTTATTTGTAATGTCAATACCAACTTCATTTATAATTGGGCCTGCATCTTTTATTAAATCTGTAACGCTTTCGAACATATCCATAACCTGAGAAAAATTGTTAACATTTCTCACCAACTTATATATTAACAGCTTAATATCATTAACATTAAGTTCTATTCCTTGCTTGTCAAGTTCGTAAACTACATCCGAAAAAGCATCCTTGCTTATTATTGAAACGTCGGATACCAAATCTTCAATCATTTCGCTTTTTAACCTTTGCTCGTTCATGTAACCAATTAATAAATCAAGTTTCTGATTGATTTCATTAATTTGTACCTGAACATTATCTGATTTAACTTCCATCATTTTCTAATTTTGAATTAAGATTTCTTCTTACCAGCCATGGACATATGATTCTCTATCGGAAGTTCTTTTCCTTTTAATAGCATGTGCCAATAAATCCATCGGAAAATTACCTTTCCATAGTGGTTCATTTTAGTATTTTGTAATAAACCAAACGGGCCAATACCTGGAAGCGGATAAGTTCCTGGAAGTGGTTCTGTTTCGTAATTAAAGTCTATTAATGAACCTTTGCCAAATCCTGTTTCGATATAACAATTAGCATGACCATCAAATTTTGCTCTAAGCTCTCTACCCTTAATTGCACATAGCAAGTTGTCGAATAGAACCTCTGCGGCAAAATGAACTACGGAACCTGCCTTAGAAGTTGGAATATTTGAAGCATCACCTAATACAAATATATTTTCATGTTTTTCCGATTTTAAGGTGTGCTTGTCAGTAGGTATAAAATTAAGGTCATCACCCATACCACTTCTTTCAACCATATCATCTCCCTTATTAACCGGAACAATGGTTAAAACATCGAAAGGAATTTCCTGCCCATCGTAAGATTTAATTTTCTTCTCCTTATTGTCAACACTTTCCAGATAAAACTCGGGAACAACCTTAATGTTTTTTTCTTTTAATAATTCTCCTAACATTTTTGTTGCAATAGGCTTTGTAAATGCTCCGGGTAAAGGTGTTACATAAGTGATATCTACCTTATCTCTTATCCCTGCATTTGTAAAATATTCATCGGCCAAGAAGACAAATTCAAGAGGAGCAACCGGGCATTTAAATGGTAATTCAGCAATATTCATTACCAATTTTCCACCATGCCATGTTTCAAAAAATTCTTGCAGTGCAACAGCTCCTTCAACAGTATAAAAATCAAATATTTCTTTGCGCCATAATTCACCTTTTAACCCAGGAGTCTCTTCCGGATCAATTCTTGTTCCTGTCGCTACAATAAGAAAATCATAATTTAGAACCTTACCTTCTTTTAACAATACTTTATTTTCTTCAGGAACAATTTTATCAATATCACTATATTCTATATTTACACCAGACGGTATGAAATTAGCCTTTGGCTTAATTACATCCTGTTTATTGTACATGCCAAAAGGTATAAACAAAAATCCCGGTTGATAATAATGTGTTTTATGCTTATCGACAACGGTGATATCCCATTCTTCTCTACCAAGGGCTTTTCTTAACTTATTAGCCATAATAGTTCCGCCTGTACCAGCGCCCAATATTAGAATCTTTTTCATTTTAGATATTTTTTATATTATTTTTAGGTTGTTATTAATATTTACTGTTACAAAATTAACAAATATAAACATATTTACATCTTTACATATTATGATATATATCATAAGTAACAAATATCTTCCGAAGGTAAGTAATTAAATGGATACATTAAACACTACAAGCAACTGTAAAACTTGCATCTATAAATCCTGGGCATTTAAAAATCTAAGCGAAGAGGAATTAAAAGTTATAAACTGCAAGAAAACTGAAAAGTTTTATCGTAAAGGTGAAATTATTTGTTCCGAAGGTGATGAAATCAATTCTTTTATGTATCTGCAAAACGGCTTAGTAAAGCTATTCAAGACGGAAAGTAATAAAAGAGAACATATTATAAGTATAGCCAAACCAAAAGATTTTATTGGATTATTAAGTATATTTTCAAATACAAACCATATTTATTCAATTTCAGCCATAGAAGACTCGGTAGTTTGCTTTGTAGATTTAAAAATTATTAGAGATCTAATTAAAAGTAATGGCAATTTTGCTTTAGATTTTTTTGAAAGAATTAGCTCAGTTTCAGATGCTGTAATTAAAACGCGTATCAATATTAATACCAGGCAATTACGAGGAAGAATTGCTTATATTCTATTATTGTTCTCAAAACATATTTATGATTCAGAAAAGTTTAATTTGCCAATTAGCCGTAAAGAAATAGCCGAACTTATTGATATGAGCACAGAAAATGTTATCAGGGTTTTATCAGAATTTAGAAAAGATAAGCTTATTCAAATAGAAGGAAAGAGTATTGAGATCCTAGATATTAATCGTCTTGAAAAAGTATATGACCTTGGTTAACTATATATTTCCTTTTAATTTTCTTATTTCTTGAGATAAACTGGAAGCAAATATAAACTTATTTAATTCCTCATTGTTCGTTTCAAAAATTTCATCTTTACTTCCTTCCCACCATTTTTCGCCTTTATAAATAAAAACTACTTTATCTCCGATTTCCATAACAGAATTCATATCATGAGTATTAACTATAGTTGTCATATTGTATTCTTCTGTTATTTCTTTAATTAAATCATCAATTACTATTGCAGTTTGAGGGTCTAAACCTGAATTAGGCTCATCACAAAATAAATATTTCGGATTTAATGCAATTGCTCTAGCTATTGCAACTCTTTTTTTCATACCGCCACTTATTTCTGCAGGATATAAGTTATTTGCATTAATAATATTTACCCTTTTTAAGCATTCATTTGCTCGATCTCTTTTTTGTGACTTTGTCATTTCGGTAAACATATCTAATGGGTACATAACATTTTCTTCAACTGTTGCTGAATCAAATAATGCTCCTCCTTGAAAAAGCATTCCTATCTGCTTTCTCATTTCCTTCTTTTCTTTAAAATTTAATTCATTAAATACTACATTATCATAAACAATTTTTCCTTCATCCACTTCATGTAATCCAACGATCGATTTTAGTAAAACGGTCTTTCCCGATCCGCTTTGACCTATTATTAGATTTGTTTTACCTTTTTCAAAGATCACATTTACTTTTTTCAGGACTTGGGCAGTACTGAATGATTTGGATAAATTTTTTACCTCTATCACGACAAAAGTAGTTGGGTTAATATTAAATTAAATAAAAGGATAAATATGCTACTATGTACTACAGCTTTTGTACTTGATCTTCCAACTTCTAAAGAACCTCCTGTTGCATAATAACCATGATAGGCTGAAATTGTAGTTATAAGAAATGCAAAAACAATAATCTTTATTAAAGAATATGTTATATAAAAGGGTATGAAGGCATACTGAATCCCATAAACATAATTTTCAGTGGTAACAACTCCAACAGAAATACCTGCTAACCAGCCTCCCGTAATTCCTACAAACATGCTAAATATGCATAAAAGTGGTGCAAAAAAAACAGAAGCCAGAATCTTAGGTAAAATTAAATAACTTGCCGAATTCACTCCCATAATCTCCAAAGCATCTATCTGTTCGGTAACTCTCATAGTTCCTATCTCAGATGCTATGTTTGAACCAATTTTCCCAGCTAAAATCAATGCAACAATAGTTGATGAAAATTCTAAAATCATGGAATCCCTTGTCCCCAATCCTATTAAATATGTTGGTAACAATGGATTTTCAGTATTATAAGCAGTTTGTATAGTTATTACAGCTCCCATAAATACTGAAATAATAACAACAATTCCCATAGAATTAATTCCCAGCTTTTGAACTTCCTTTAAAGTCTCCCGGTAATAGATACTGAATTTTTCAGGTTTTGCAAAAACTCTAAAAAGCAGTATAAAATATCTTCCTATATGATAAAAAAGTCCCATTGATTAACCTTTTCCATCTACAAATATACTAAATAATAAATCCGAATTTTACCCATATTTAACGATTAATATTTTTTAATCTTAATCCTTTTTATTCCTTTTGCATTTTGTAAATTTATACATTGCTTCTAATTAAAATTAAAAAAGATGAAAAACAACTATTGTGTTATTATGGCTGGTGGTGTTGGAAGTAGATTCTGGCCTTTGAGCAGAACGGATAAGCCTAAACAATTTCTTGATATATTAGGAACCGGACGTACTTTATTGCAAATGACATTTGACAGGTTTAAACAAATATGTCCTGTTGAAAACATTTACATTGTTACAAGTAAAATTTACAGCAATACAATACTAGAACAATTACCGGAATTAAATGCTGAGCAAATACTTCTCGAACCTGTAAGAAGAAATACAGCACCGTGTATTGCTTATGCCAATTATAAAATCTTAACTAAAAATCCAAATGCTAATATAGTAACTGCGCCATCAGATCACTTAATACTCAAAGAAGAGGAATTCTTAAAAGTTATTAAAGAAGGTTTAGAGTTTGTGGCTGAAAAAGATGCATTACTAACACTTGGTATTAAACCAAGCCGACCTGAAACAGGATATGGATATATTCAGGTTAATGGAACTAACTATGAAAAAACCAATAAAAACATCCATAAAGTAAAAACCTTTACTGAAAAGCCCGATAAAAAATTAGCCAAAGTTTTTTTTGAAAGTGGTGAATTTTTCTGGAATGCAGGTATCTTTTTATGGTCGTTAAAATCTATTAATAAAGCTTTTGAAACTCATCTACCTAATATAAATTCATTATTTAAAGATGGGCTTGCTGTTTATAATACTCCAAAAGAGATTGAATATATTAATCAAACTTATTTTGAATGTAAAAACATATCTATCGACTATGGTTTAATGGAGAAAGCCGAAAACGTTTATGTATACTGTAGCGATTTTGGATGGGCAGATCTTGGAACTTGGGGTTCATTGCATGAGAACATATCTAAAGATGAAGATAAAAATTCTATTTTAGGTGAAAATGTATTTGCTTATGATATAAAGAATTGTATAGTAAATATGCCTAAAGATAAACTCGTTGTCTTGCAAGGATTAAAAGATTATATAGTGGTTGAATCGGATGGTATCTTGCTTATTTGTAAAAAGGAAGATGAACAAGAAATTAAACAATATGTTAATGATGTAAAACTTAAACTTGGTGATAAGTACCTATAAAAAAAGAGCCGTTACGGCTCTTTTTTATTTTATATTTGATTTATTTATTCTAATATTCCCATAAATCGTGTTCCATTTCAAATAATTCTTGCTTAATTTTTTCCGCTTCGTGTAGAACATTTAAACCTTGCATATATGCTTGTACTTCTCTATTTTCATAAACGTTTGTTTCCCTTACAATATAGCTATTAAATCTCCTTTGAAAAAATACATCATCAAAACTAATACGTTGTGCATCATTTCTTCTATTGAACACTTCTTGTCCTGCTAATAAAGGTCTTGCTTCAGGAAAATAAACCCAAAAAGTTCTCCTTTTTCTTACTTGTCCTGTTTCAATATCCATGTACCTTCGAATCGGGCAAACTCCAAGCACTCTTACGTTCATTGTAGAATGTTGCTTATCAAAATACCATTGTTCCTTTATTTCATACTGATATACCTCATCATACTTTACTTCACCTTCAATAACAGTTTCAACTAATTCCCCGGTATTAGGATCAGGAACAAACTGAGTATCCGGAAGCGCATCAAACATTTGATAAACTTCATCTCTTGTAGCTAACTGTTTAAATTCATCATCATGAAATACTGTTAAGCCTTCATTATTAATTCCGTAGATTAATAAACTAATTAAACTTTTTCTGTCATCCATATCAACTATTGGATAATAGAAAGGATGATTCATTTTCTCTCTACAATCAATGATTTGCCAAATCTTTTTTGTCCACAATATATCTGCTTCACGCATAGCAGGATATGGCACGGGTCTTTTACCAGGTATGTTTTCTTTAATATATATACCATCATTTACATTTTGTGCAATAGTTTGTTGTTTATTGAAAAATGTACCAACAATACCTAGTAACAGTAAGACAACAAAAAACTTTTTCATAGCTATATTTTTATAAATTTTAAATTATTTCGAATACAATAGGAGCCAAACTTCTTACACTACCGTCTGGGCCCACAGCTTTAACATCTTCAATATTTAATCTTTGCGATCTTCTTAAATTTCTAATTAAATCCAATTGTTGTTTTGTAAAAACATTACCTTTGGTGCTTGCATCAATTGTATATCCACCCCTATCTGTAGTTGATACAGTAAATTCTGTAATTTTAAATTCCAAATCAAATTCAAAATTCTCCATAGCCGCAAATACGCCTGTTTGAGCAGCTAATACATTTCTTTCAATTTTTCCTCCTTTTTTTCCTGCAACCTGAACAACCGGATCAGGTAATCCTCTTACTCTAAATTGAGCAACTCCCATATTCTTGGATTCTCCCTCTATTTCTGCTCTAACAGAAATAATACTATTTCCTGGTCTTTTTGGATTTACTACGTATTCACCATCCCTTTGCTTTCTGATTACACCATTTGTTATTGAAGGTGATATTTTATCTCCTGGAATTCCGGCAATGGAAATACTTACTGGATTATCAACTCCAACATAAAATAAATTCATTTTTGTAGGAGATACAACTAAATTAGGTTTTGCAACCTGAAATTCTCTTCTAAAGGTTTTTGTTATAAAATTTCCGTCCGGATCTTGTAGCTTAATAATCCCACCCCAAGTTTGTTTTCCCAACTCTGATCCCATTCTGGAAAATTTACCTCTTCCGTTAACAATCTCAAGCGAATCATATTGACCAACCATCTCATAATCATATAGTCCCGTCTCCTCATTTAGCGTGGAATCATATCTTCCTACATATACAATTGGCGCTGCCGTTGTATCAAATGCTGCAATAAACACATCTGCTTTATAAGGATTCCCTTGTAAAACATAGCTCGTATTTGGGATGACTGTAGCTTCTAGTTTGTTAAACGGTATTGAACCAGCTGATATTTGGTTAAACAGGAATTGAACTACTTCAGCTTCTGTATTTCTAATATCTAATTGTATTTTTGTTAATAAAGGAAATACTGCTGCAAGGGGTAAATGATAAAAATGTTTAACCTCCCAACTCTTCTTTTCTCCATCTTCTGTTTTTGGCGGATCACTAGTATCCAGATTCGTCTCTAGTGAATGTATTAAAGTCTGATTATCTTCATCAACGAGACTCAACATAAACTCGCGATATTCCTTTATTTTCTCCCTTAACTCAAATGCTTTACCATCATTTTCACCAATTAAAACATTCGTTGGAATATCATGTTTATCCTTACTTTTTATATGTTCGCCATGAATTTTCCCCTCTTCTGTGATAACACCGTCCTCAGGATCTCCTTGTCCATTTTTGGTTAGTATTTCAATTTTAATATCCTGAATATATTCAATTAATTCATCTGATCTTTTTTTAACATCATCAGCCCTGTTTTTCCATGGACCTACTTTTTGCTCATTTTGCAGGTACTGTTGATTAAATTCGGTATATAGACCCTGATTTTTTTCCGTATAAATTTCCGTTGTTTTAACCAAACCTTCATCAACTGCAGCAAAAGCATCTAAAACTTCAGCAGAAACGTTTAGAGCTAACATGGCTGTTAACACCAAATACATCATACCAATCATTTTCTGCCGGGGAGTTTCTTTACCGCCACCCATAATTTAATTCCTATTTAAATTATTTATTATTTAGATTCATTGCAGAAAGCATATTTCCATAAACATTATTTAATGCTGCGAGATTGTTATTTAGCTTCGCTATTTCCTCTCTATAAACGTTTGTTTCTTCAACAGAACCTTTTAGATTATTCATTATCCCATCTAGTTCACCAAATAAAGTTTTTGAAGTTTTTAAATGCTCATTTGTACTTTGCATTTGCAATTCATATACTGAATTTAACGCAGAAATATTTTTATTTAGTGCTTCCAGTTTTTCATTATAACTTTGATTTCCACTAGAAATTAACTCAACATTTGTCTGTATTTTTTCTTCAATACTTTTGTAATTTGATAAAAATCCTTCACTAGCTTGCGCAAATTGTTCTGCTGCACTTTTACTCGATTCATCAATTATTTCTGAAGACTTCTTGTACGTATCAACTAATCCTTCCACAGAACCGCTAAGTTGGCCTGCGGACTCACTATAAGATTCAGTCATCGAAGATAATGATTCCGATGCAGCTTGAATATTATCTACAAACTGATTAGTTGCTTGTGCAGCATCAGCCACATTCATTAAATTCTTGGTTGTTTGATTTAGGTTTTTCAATCCTTTCCCTAATTGTTCAAATAATTCAGGTTTAATATCCGCTTGTTCAAGCATTTCATCCAATTTCCCATAGCCTCCACCTTTTACTGGTTCAAATTTTTTTGATCCGGGTTTAAAATCCTCATCTTCACTTATTCCTGCCAATTCAGGATAAACCAAAGTCCAATCCACCTCTTCATGCATTGGTTCAAATGCTGAAAAGAAGAATATAACTACTTCTGTACCCATTCCAATTATCAACATAGTAGTTGCCAGAGGCCAGTGATTAATCTTAAATAATGCACCAAGAATAACCAAAGCAGCTCCCCACCCATATAACTTGCCCATAAAGTTCTTCCAACCTGAACTTTGAACTATTTCTGAAATATTGATCATAACCCAAAATGTTTAAATTTCCAAAAATTTTGCTAGTTAACTCCTAGATACGAACGAACGCATCTGAAGCCTATATATGATTTTGCAGAATCCTGAAATTCATAAGTTCTTGTACCATTTTGTAAAAAATATCCTATATCTTTCCATGACCCACCTCTTATTACCTTACGTTTCATTGTTGGCGGATCATCCGGTAACGCGTCATATTTATAATCAGGGTTCATATCATGCATAAAGCTATAAGCCGATTCATCAAACGCATTTGCGGTCCATTCAGAAACGTTTCCGGCCATATCAAATAAACCATATTCGTTTGGTGCATAACTACCTACTGAGACAGGAATCATTCCTCCGTCGTCTACATAATTTCCTCTCAATGGTTTAAAGTTAGCAAGGAAACATCCAATCTTATTTCTTGTATACATTCCTCCCCAAGGATACATAGATAAATCAAGATTTCCTCGTGCAGCATATTCCCACTCTGATTCACTAGGTAATCTGTAGTCTTGAACAAATCCTTCACCATCAGACATTAATTCATTATTAAGGAATTGAGTTCTCCAAACTGTAAATGCACTTGCTTGTTTCCATGTTACACCCACCACTGGATAATTGTCATATGAAGGATGCCAAAAATACATATTTGTATAAGGCTCGTTAAATGAGTAAGTAAAATCACTTATCCAACATAGTGTATCAGGATATACGTTAATAACGTCTCTTAATACAAAAGCAGACCTATCTTCTACATCCATTCTCTCCCCTTGAGCATTAATCGCAGAGCCAGTATATTCTTTCGTATCAAAATTATATCGATTTGATTTCATTGCAGCTTGCTTCATATCAACTTTATAGTACTCATACATCAATTTCCGAGTATCAACTTCTTTGCGACGATAAAACCTTTCATGCTCAGCTAAATACAACTCGTCCAAAATTTCAGAAATTTCTTCATCCATCATATCAATCTCAACTTCCCAATTGATATACGGAGGTTCAATTGGATTACCAAACTCGTCCTCAGCAATTACAAAGTCTTCAATTTGATCTCCTAATTTTCTTCTCATTATTGAATCACGAACCCAGAATACAAACTGGCGATACTCATTATTAGTTATTTCCGTTGCATCCATCCAGAATGCATCAACAGAAACAGTTCTTTGATATGCGGTCATTGCCCAAGCTACATCCTGATCACTTGGACCCATATTAAAACTTCCCATTGGGACAAATACCATTCCATATGGTGTGGATTCAAACCACCCCTTTCGTCCTTGAACTCCGGTCAGCTCTCCGGCATTATATCTACTACAGCTGAATGAGATTGCCAATAATAAACTAACAATAAGTAATTTTTTCATGATATTTCAAATGTTTATATTTTGCAAAATAACAATAATTCTTCAATTTAATATTAATTATCTTTATAAAAATCTTATACTCCTATACTTTTCTGGTGTCTTATCCTTTTTCACATCAACACAAAAACCCATAACAATTTCGTGCGTTCCATCATTATATCCGATCATATCTGATACTATAAAATCGTATGAATAACTAACTTTTACCCAGTTAAATAATTCCATTCCAAAAATACCAGAAATTGCATTATCCGTTCTTAAAGAAACGCCACCCCATATCTTTTTATTGTATTCAATTATACCATTTACCGCTAACTGAGTATTTGCAATGTCTGACATTACAAATACATTAGGTTTGAAAGCCCACAATGGATTAGAAAAGGGCAAATTATATCCGGCTGAAACATAATAATGTCTTTTTAAAATAGTGGATACTGTTGAACTTTGCCCAGAACTCTCATCTTCCTTTTGAAATTCAAATTCTGTTTTATATAATTGTGTTGAAGATAAGCCTAAATATAAATCCGGTGTTTTGTAATAAAGTCCAAAGCCAAAATCCATAAATGAAATATCATTTCCCGATTCTGGAGGAATGGCTGGATCCTGACCATGATCAATCTCAGGAGTATCCCACGAAGCATCAAGCGATGTATTTGCAATACCCCATTTTATTCCAACTCCCAAATTACCGTTCCCAACTGGTAGCTTATAAGCTATTGAAATATTAGCTCTTAAATCATTTTCAAATCCTACTTCGCTATTTTCTATTGATAACCCCAGCCCAAATCGTTTAACGGCGCCATCAACATTAAATAAAGTTGTAGATGGTGCTCCATCAAATCCTGTCCATTGTAACCGCTGCATAGCATAAGCACAAATTTTGTCTTCACTACCTGCATAGCCAGGATTTACCAATAATTTATTGAACATGATTTGAGTAAATTGAGGATCTTGCTGAGCTTTTAAAAGCAATGAAAATATTAAAAGTAGAGAAAATAAAAAAACCTGTTTTTTCATCTTAAATTACGTGTTCCTCAATTATATTAAAGATTACCAAAAGTAAAATAAACAAAAATTATATTTCTATACAAGTTTTATCAACAATTATATGTTGATAACCATGTAAAGATACTTCTTTTATACTCTTGAAAAATAATAAAGTTACCTCTGATTATTTTTTTTATGATTTTTTTTTGATTAATCTTTTAACCTTAATTTAACTTTTGAAATGCTTTAAGCCATTTTTGAGGTATATCGCCATTTCCAGCTTCTAAATAATCATCGTAAGTACAAGAAATTAAAAATTGTTTTGTGGTATTTTTTCTAATGGAAGGAACTTCAACCCACCAACGATTTGTTTTTTCACTTTTATAAAATATTAATTCATTCTTGACATCATTGATATTTACAATAAATTTTTTATACTCTCCTTTGGTTTCTAAAGGATATTCCTTTATCCTATTTAAAAATCCATCAACAAAATACCATATGATTTGAGCAATCAAATTTGCTGTTTGAGAATTAATATCAGATTGCTGGCTATAGTCAAATATTCCAAATGAAGAAAGCTTAGGACTCATTCCTGCATATCGGGCTAACTGACAAATTTCTTCGCCATAATACCCATTTGGGGAAGCATTAAACTGGCCAAAAGCATCTGACTGTCGAATCGAAGAAATGTTTAATCCTATTAAATCAGCATCTCTAAATATAGGTTCAACTTCCTTTAAATTATTTCTAATGTATCCTAACCTATATGCAAAATGTAGTTGATCTGCTAGATACTTTACTATTTTGGGACTTACAAAATGTGTTTGGTACCCAATATTATAAAAGTTAAATAAAGAATCGTTATTTTCAACTATGATTTTCCAAAGCGATGATTTATAGTGTTCTTCTCTGTTTTCAGTAACTCTAATTCTACTATCGATTGAAACTAAATTAATTTCCTTATCATACTTCTGATAAGCCATGTAATTAGGATAAAGAATATCCTCCGAATCTCCAATTATAATTGGTATAATATTTAAACTAAATAATTCGACAATTACATCTCTTAAACCAACTGCCTGATCATTTGGAGCATTACCAGATTTTAAGTTCCCAAGATCGTAAATTTTTACACTCTTACTAAAATTTGCTAGCCGATAAAAATATTTTCTAATTTCTGTTAACCCTATCAGTGATTCCTCCTCATTACCAGAATGTTTACTTACCACTCCCAAAATAGCTAAATCATAACCTTCAACTGATCGGATATTATATTCTTTTGAATGAATTTTTATATACGAAATTATCTGATCTTTAACATCATTGGATTCGGTTAATTTGACATCCATATTTATTGGATCAAAATAATCATTTAAATTCATTTCGGGTATTATTTACTGGTTTTCTTCTTTGTTGCTGTGGTTTTCTTTTTTGTTGTTTTCTTTGGAGTTACTTTTTTTGCCACCGTTTTTTTTGCAGTTCCTTTCTTAGTTTTTTCTGATTTTGTATTTCCTTCAATTATCTCCATACAATGTTTTAAAGACAAATCTTCTGCATTTGTTCCCTTTGGAATACGAAAATTTTTCTTTTTATAAGAAATATAAGGGCCCCAACGACCATTTAATATTTGAAGGTCGGTATCCTCTTCGAAAATCTTGATTGTTTTTGAACGATCTTTTTCCCTTTTTTCTTCAATTAACTCAATTGCTCTTTCTAAATCAATCTTATATGGATTATCTTCTTTTTTTAAAGAAACAAATTTAGAATCATGCCTAACATATGGACCAAAACGACCAATTGCCACTACAACTTTCTTCTCCTCATACATCCCTAATTCTCTGGGTAACTTGAATAATTCTAATGCCTCCTCCAGGTTAATGGTTTCCAAAAGTTGTCCACGTTGTAAAGAGGCAAATTTAGGTTTTTCTTCATCTTCTTTAGTTCCAATCTGAACCATTGGTCCGTAAGGTCCTATTTTTGCAGTAACTGGTTTACCTGTCACAGGATCTTCACCAAGTATTCTTTCTCCGACACTTCGTGTAGAATTCTCAAGCGTATCTTCTACACCTTTATGAAAAGGTTTATAAAACTTATCGATCATTTTTGACCAGCTAAGTTTGCCATTTGCTATATCATCAAATTCCTCTTCAACAGAAGCGGTAAAATTATAATTTAAGATATCCTCAAAATTATCTGTTAAAAAATCATTTACAACCATTCCAATATCATTAGGAAATAATTTATTTTTCTCAGCTCCTGTTATCTCTTTCTTTTTTGACTTTCTTACTTCATTATTTTCCAAGATATAATATATATAATGTCTTTCTCTACCGGGGCGATCTTCTTTAACAACATAGCCTCTATTTTGAATTGTTGAAATAGTCGGAGCATATGTTGATGGTCGACCAATTCCAAGTTCTTCAAGCTTTTTAACTAAACTTGCTTCGGTATACCTGGGTGGAGAATATGTGAATCTTTCAACTGCTATAATAGAATTATAATCCACATTTTCACCTTTGTTTACAGCAGGTAATAATCCTTTTGTTTCTTCCTCATTTTCTTCATCGGTTGATTCAAAATAAACCTTTAAGAAACCATCAAATTTAAGCACTTCTCCAGTTGCAATAAAGCTATGATCATCATTTGAAATATCAATTGTAATTGTTGTTTTCTCTAATTGGGCTTCACTCATTTGAGAAGCAATAGTTCGCTTCCAGATTAATTCATATAGTTTCTTTTCTCGATCGGTTCCTGAAACTGTTTGTTTATCTAAAAAAGTTGGTCGAATGGCTTCGTGTGCTTCTTGTGCTCCTTTTGATTTCGTTTTAAAATTTCTTGTCTTCAGATATTTCTCTCCATATTCAGCAAGTATCATATTTTTAGCTGCACCTATCGCCATTGAGGAAAGGTTTACCGAATCAGTTCTCATATATGTAATTTTTCCTGATTCATATAATTTTTGCGCAATAGCCATAGTCTGAGAAACAGAAAAGCCTAGTTTCCTGCTTGCTTCTTGTTGCAAGGTCGAAGTTGTGAATGGAGCCGCAGGGGATTTTTTTCCCGGTTTTTTGACAACATTTACAATATTAAATGTAGCATCTTTGCATTTCTTTATTAGTTCTTCTGTTTTATCGGAAGATTTAATCCTTTCTGATAAATCAGCCTTTAATTCTTGATTTTTGTTTGTTTTAAACAGTCCGGATATTTTATAATATGACTCGCTTTTAAAGTTCAGTATTTCTCTTTCTCTTTCAACTAAAAGTTTCACCGCCACAGACTGCACCCTCCCGGCCGATAAAGAAGGCTTTACTTTTTTCCATAAAACCGGAGATAATTCAAAACCGACCAATCTATCTAAAACCCTTCTGGCTTGCTGTGCATTAACCAAGTTTTCATCAATTGCTCTAGGATTTTGTATAGCCTTTTGAATAGCTTCTTTTGTAATTTCATGAAAAACTATTCTTTTTACCTTTTGAGGATCTAAATCCAGCACTTTCATTAAGTGCCAAGCTATTGCCTCTCCTTCCCGGTCTTCATCGGAAGCCAACCACACAAGCTTTGATTCTTTTGCTATTTTCTTGAGTTCTTTAACAACTGCTTTCTTATCTTCAGGAACTATATATTGAGGTTCATAATTTTTTTCAATTTCTATCCCAAGATTCTTTTTTGCCAGATCTCTTATATGCCCGAAACTTGATTTAACCTGAAAATCTTTCCCTAAAAACTTCTCTATTGTCTTTGCTTTTGCAGGCGACTCAACGATTACTAAATTTTCAATCATGAAATATTTGATTTTGAAGAATATCTAAAAAACGAGACAAAATTAATATAAATAGTATTTTAACATCAAAATTTTCAATTAAATATTATTTATTTAATTTTACGACCAGTCGAAAATAGTCCATATGAATAAAATAAAATTTACAACAAAGTTTTACATCAGATTGTTCTGGGCATTGGCGGTAGTCCCAGTATTTACCATCATTTTACTCTTTATTCTGATATCTTTTGAGAAGTTAGGGGAAATGCCATCTTTTGAAGAATTAGAAAATCCTGAAAATAATTTAGCCTCCGAATTTTATTCGTCCGATGGAGTATTATTAGGTACCGTATTTTGGGATAACCGTTCTTATACAAAACACGAAGAAATACCTCAGAATATAATTGATGCATTAATTGCGACCGAAGATGTACGTTTTCATAAACATTCGGGAATTGATGCAAGAGGTTTAGGAAGAGTTTTTGTATATACTATACTAATGAATAGAAGAGAAGCAGGAGGAGGTAGTACTATAACTCAACAACTTGCAAAGAATCTATTCCCAAGAGATACCACAACTTACAATACTTCCATTGGTAGAAAAGCACATTTGGGATTAGCAAAATTTAAAGAGTGGGTTACAGCTGTAAAGCTCGAAAAAAATTATACCAAAGATGAAATCATCGGAATGTATTTAAATACAGTTCCATTCGGTGGAATTACATATGGATTAAAATCAGCATCTAAAACATATTTTAATAAAACTCCAGATTCTCTAAAAACTGAAGAATCTGCATTATTGGTTGGTATGTTAAAAGGCCCTAGTCGTTTTAGTCCAGTAAGGCATCCTGAAAGATCAAGGTTAAGGAGAAATGTTGTTTTAAGTCAAATGAATAAATATGGTTATATCACTCCTGAAGAATATGATTCATTAAGCTTACTTCCCATAGAGATAAATTATAAAGTTCAAGATCATAATGTGGGTTTAGCTACTTATTTTAGAGAATATTTACGATTAACTCTAAACAGATCAAAACCTAACCCGAAAAATTACATTTCGTGGAGAGATTATAGGAATGATTCTATTGAATGGCAAAAAAATCCATTATATGGTTGGTGTAAAAAAAATCAAAAACCTGATGGTTCAGATTATGATTTATATCGTGATGGATTAAAAATTTACACCACTATAGACTCTCGGATGCAAATGTATGCCGAAGAAGCATTAGTTGAACATTTAAAAGAAGAGTTACAGGATGATTTTAATGCTGAACAGGAAAACAATCCTAATGCACCGTATTACGAAGAATTAACAGGAGATGAAATTCAAGATATTATTGATCTTGCCATAAGAAGAACCGAAAGATACAGGGGTATGCGGAGAAGGGGTATAAAGATGGATTCTGTAAAAATTGTATTTAATACCCCAACTGAAATGAGAGTTTTTTCCTGGAGAGGAGAAGTTGATACAATAATGACTCCATTAGATTCTTTACTGTATTACAAGAATTTTTTGAGAGCTGGTTTCCTTTCCGTTGATCCTCACAATGGTCATGTAAAGGCTTATGTTGGAGGCCCCAATTTTAAGCATTTTAAATACGACCATGTTACGCAAGGGAAAAGACAGGTTGGATCGACTATTAAACCCTTTCTTTATACACTTGCAATGCAAGAGGGGTATTCTCCTTGTCATAAGGTTCCAAATGTACCAAGCACATTTTTGTTGAATGACACAACCTGGACGCCGAAAAACTCGGGGCCTACTTCACGCGATGGGCAAATGGTAACTTTAAAATGGGGATTAGCAAATTCTGTAAACTGGATTTCTGCATGGTTAATTAAGCAGTTTAATCCTGTTTCTATAATTGATGTTATGCGTAAAATGGGCGTAAATAGTAAAATTGTTGCTGTTCCATCAATTTTTTTGGGAACTTCCGATATCACTCTTGAAGAAATGATAAGTGCATATTCAACTTTTTCAAATAAAGGTGTACATTCGGATCCGATTTTTGTTAGTAAAATTGAAGATAAAAACGGAAATGTACTGGCAGAATTTACTTCAACAAAAAATGAAGCAATTAGTGAGCAAACAGCATATTTAATGACTAACTTACTAAGAAGCGTTGTGCTTGAAGGATCGGGAGGAAGAGTTAGATGGAAATATAACCTTTACAATGAAATTGGAGGTAAAACCGGTACAACTCAAAATCATTCCGATGGCTGGTTTGTTGGTATAACTCCGAACCTGGTTTCTGGAGTTTGGGTTGGTGGTGAAGATCGCGCTATTCACTTTAAAGGAATTGGACAAGGTGGAGGGCACAACATGGCACTTCCTATTTTTGCACTTTATATGCAAAAGATTTACAATGATTCGACTATAGTTGGAGTTAGTACTGAAGATATCTTCGAGAAACCACTAAATTTTGACATTGAAATTGATTGTGACAAATTTGAGGAAAATCAAACTAAACAAGAAAACTTTGATGATGACTTTTTCTAATTGATTAAAGGTATAGATTCTATCAAATTTTTAGTATACGCTGAGACGGGTGAGTTGTAAATTTTATCTGCCTTGTTTATTTCAACTAATTCGCCTTCTTTCATTACCATTATTCTGTCTGACATGTATTTAACCACAGATAAATCATGCGATATAAAAATATATGTAAGTTGAAATTCTTCTTTTAAATCGTTTAATAAATTTAGTATTTCAGCCTGAACAGAAACATCCAGAGCTGATACCGATTCATCACAAATTATAAATTCGGGTTCTAACATCAAAGCTCTTGCAATTACTATTCTTTGCCTTTGCCCTCCTGAAAACTCATGAGGGTATTTATAAAAACTCTCTTTATTCAATCTTACCTTCTTAAGTACTTCAAGTGCTCGTTCTTTTCTTTCTTTTTTTGATTTTAATAGTTTATGCACAAAAAGAGTTTCTATTAAAGCTTCACCAATAGTAAGTTTTGGGTTTAAAGAGGAATAAGGATCCTGAAAAATAATTTGAACACTCTTCCTAAACTGCTTTAAGTCTTTTGGTGATAATTTGTTTAATGATCTTCCTTTATATCCAATTTTACCTGAGCTTTTATCAATTAACTGTGCTATCATTCTTCCTAAAGTAGTTTTTCCACATCCGGATTCACCTACTAAGCCTAAAGTTTCACCTGCAAACACAGAAAAACTTAAATTCTTTACTGCGTCTTGCTTTTGTTTGGGTTTGCCGAAAAAATTCCTTTTGGAAAAAAATGTCTTGTTTAAGAGCGTAACTTTAAGAATCTCATTTTCGTATTTTTTTCGTTCTTTTTCCTTTCTTATGGTTTGATTTTTACTTGAATGTTCTGAATCTAAGAAATCAGGAAAGACGGGTAATCTCTTTTTATTAGAATTAAGTTCTGGTCGGCTATTCAACAACCCTCTTGTATACTGATGCTGTGGATCTTTCAAAACCTTATAGGTACTTCCCTGTTCTACAATTTCACCTTTATACATTACCAAAACTCTATTTGCTATTTGAGAAATAACACCTAAATCGTGCGAGATGAAGATAATACTCATTTGATATTTTTTCTGAATATCTTTTAGCAGCTCCAAAATTGCTTTTTGTACTGTAACATCCAACGCTGTTGTGGGTTCATCAGCAATCAAAATAGAAGGTTTTAAAGCTATTGCCATTGCAATCATTACGCGTTGCTTTTGTCCTCCTGAGATTTCATGCGGATAACTATCGAAAATTCTTTGCGGATTTGGCAGATTAACTTCTTTAAATAATTTAATAACCTTTTTCTTAGCGTTTTTTGATGAAATTTCAGAATGATTTGTAAGAATCTCGCCTACCTGATTGCCACATTTTAAAGTGGGATTTAGAGATGTCATAGGTTCCTGAAAAATCATAGAGATTTTATTTCCACGAATATCTGATAACTCTTTATTGCTCAAGGAGAGTATGTCAAACTTATTTTCGTTAAGATAAGTTATTATTCCACTATTGATAATAGCATTTTTAGGAAGTAAATTAAGAATTGATAATGCTGTAAGTGATTTACCAGATCCTGATTCACCTACAATACCTAAAGTTTCCGACTTACTTAAAGTAAAAGAAATATTTTTTAAAACCTTGTTGCTTCCAGACTTTGTTTTAAATGATAAAGTTAGATTATTTACATCTAGTAATTTCACAAAAATCAACTCCTTTTGAATAAAGATCTAAAAAGTTCTTCAACCCTTGATATTTTTATAATTTCAATTTTAAATTTTGCTTGTTCCAAACCTTTCGTATTGAATTTAGATATGTAAATCTTTTTAAACCCTAATTTATCGGCCTCACCAACCCTTTGCTCTATCCTTGCTACAGGACGAATTTCTCCGGTTAAACCAACTTCACCGGAAAAACACACACTTCTTTCTATTGGCATATCCAGGTTTGATGAAAGTACAGAAGCAATCACAGCTAAGTCGGTAGCCGGATCATCAACTTTGATTCCTCCTGCAATATTCAAAAATACATCTTTTAAAGCAAGTTTAAATCCTGCACGTTTTTCTAAAACTGCTAATAACATTCCTAAGCGCCTATTATCAAATCCGGTTGATGACCTTTGTGGTGTTCCATAGGCTGCTGAACTCACTAAAGCCTGAATTTCAATCAATAAAGGTCTTGCTCCATTAATTGTTGAAGCAATAGATGTTCCACTTATGTTATCATCAGATTGAGTAATTAAAATTTCTGAAGGATTAGGTACTTCAACGAGGCCTTTATGGCCCATTTCAAATATACCCAGCTCCGATGTGGATCCGAAACGGTTTTTAGTTGTACGTAAAATCCTGTACATATGATTATGATCGCCCTCAAATTGTAATACTGTGTCTACAATATGTTCCAAAACTTTTGGTCCAGCCAAGTTTCCATCCTTAGTAATATGACCTATTAAAAACACAGGAACATTTTTCTCTTTTGCAAATTTCAATAATGCTGCAGCTGTTTCCCTTATTTGAGAGACTGTTCCTGCTGATGACTCTAGTTTGTCAGAATATAAAGTTTGAATTGAGTCAATAATGATCAAATCCGGAGAAACATTCAAAGCTTGTGTTAATATATTTTCGAGTAAAGTCTCACTTAATATCAAGCATTTATTATTTTGAAGATTTAGTCTGTCCGCTCTCATCTTAATTTGCTGAGGGCTCTCTTCTCCTGAAATATAAAGCACATTTAAATGATCCAGCCTTAAAGCAACCTGTAAAGAAAGTGTTGACTTCCCAATACCAGGCTCGCCACCTATTAGTATCATTGACCCTGATACTAACCCTCCACCAAGGATACGATCCAATTCATTAATTTTTGTAGATATTCGACCTTCTTTCTTAGCTTTTATCTCCGATATTTTTTGTGGAATCTGTTTCTCAGATTCATATATTGCCTGACTTTGCTTTGCCGACTTAGAGACAATCTGTTCAACGTATGTATTCCATTCTCCACACGATGGGCATCGACCAATCCATTTTGCGGATTCAGCGCCACAATTCTGACAAAAGTATACCGTTTTAGGTTTTGCCATATTAGCATATTTTCAATTTATCTATAATAGAACTTGTTGAATAACCTTCAATAAAATCAATTGTTACCACTTCACCTCCTTTTGCCTTTACGACATCATATCCAACAATATCCTCTACTTTATAATCACTTCCTTTAACCAATACATCCGGTTGTACTTTTTTAATTAGTTCATACGGAGTATCTTCATCAAACATAATAACTGCACTAACATAGTGCAAGGATGCCATTAGCATTGCTCTTGCATATTCATCTTGAACTGGCCTGGTATTACCCTTTAATCGTTTTACGGAACTATCGGTATTTAAACCAATTACCAATACATCACCATGATTTGCAGCCTGAGCTAAATATTCAACATGACCCCGATGCAAAATATCAAAGCAACCATTGGTAAAAACTATTTTTTGGCTTTTTAAGTTCCAGTAAGTTAAAAGTGGTTCAATATCATTTATATCAACAATCTTTGATTGAATAACATTCAGTTTATCCATAAACTAGTTTTTAAGATGAATCAGTAAATTTATATATTATTTTTTCTTTTCTTACGAGAATCCAGAAATAACATCACCACAGAAAAAGCACCAAGCAAAATGGCAAGAATAGCTTGTGATTCGTGCTGGATAGTTGCGAAAACCAATCCATCTTCACGTGAAATTCCGTAAAGAGAAAGTGCAAGTGAAACAATCCAGTGAAATGCTCCAATTCCTCCCTGAACAGGGGCTGCCATTCCTAATCCTCCAATTACCAATAAAAATAATCCATCAATTGGTTTTAATGATTGAGTGGCAGGTATAGAAAAAACGACAACATAAGTCATTAAAAAATACATAAACCAAATTAGCAATGTATGCAGAAGAAAAGCCGTACGATTCTTCATTTTAGTTACCGTTTTTATTCCGGATATAACCCCACGGATTATCTTTCGAACTTTAATAACAATTTTTGATCTTTTATATCTTTTTCTAAAATAATAGGCTAAATAAATAGAAGAACCAAAAACAGTTATAATAATCAGCCAGTACAAAATAGGAAAATCTACTATATTAATAAACCTCTTAGAAAATGGAATAAAAATATTATCCTTTATGAACAATCCGAATGATTCAATTTTAGCAATGAAAATTACAAATAATAAAATCAATAAAGTAACTAAATCTATTGCGCGCTCAATTATCACAGTTCCAATAAGAGCATCCATTGGTATTTTATCTGATTTTGCCAAAGATCCGCATCTGCTAACCTCTCCAATTCTTGGAAATACAAAATTTGCCAGGTAACCAAACATTACAGCGTAAAATACATTTTTTACCGGCGGATTATAATTTAAGGGCTCAATAAGAAGTTTCCATCGATAGGCTCTACTTATATATCCTATAACAGCAAAGAATAAAGATAACAATACCCATAGGTAGTTGGCGCTTTTTAAATCATCCACCAAAGTATTAAAATCGACGCCTTTAAATGCTATGTATAAAAGAAAAATACCTATAGCTAAAAAAACGAAAAAATTAATTACCCTAAGGATTTTACGTTTCAAGGATCTAAACTAATTTATTATTGGCTGTATCGGGAAATATTAAAACGGGCTTGAAGTTTTTGGCTTCTTCAAAGTCCATTGAAGCATAAGAGATAATAATAATAACATCTCCAACCGTTGCTTTTCTTGCAGCAGGACCATTTAGGCATATTTCACCGGAGCCTCTTTCTCCTTTGATTACATATGTCTCCAAACGTTCTCCATTGTTAATATTAACAACCTGCACTTTTTCATTTTCTATAATATTGGAAGCATCCAATAAATCCTCATCAATTGTAATACTTCCAACATATTGTAAGTTTGCTTCTGTAACAGTTACTTTATGTATTTTTGACTTTACAACTTCAATATTCATGATTAGTTAACTAATTTTGGCACAAATTTAAGAATAAAATCTAATATTATCTATGAGGCGAACTTTGCCTACATGTACAGCAATGCATCCCACTTTTTCTCCTTTCTGACTCCAATTGTCAATTGGTTCCAGGCTAGATTCATCAACTATTTCAAAGTATTCTACGTTTAAATAAGGATTATCGTTTATTGTACGAATCACCCAATCCTTTGTTTCTGAAACAGTCATTTTTTTTGACCTTTCTCTGGCTTCAAAAATTGTTTTCGAAATTAAAGAAACATTCATCCTTTGATCCGTTGTAAGCAAGGTATTTCTTGAGCTCATTGCGAGTCCATCTTTTTCCCTGATAATTGGGCAAGGAACTATTTCTATATTGAATCCTAATTGCTTGGTTATATGCTTTATAACTGCAACCTGCTGAAAATCTTTTTCCCCAAAATAAGCTTTATGCGGATTTACAATTTCAAAAAGTTTACTCACTACTAATGCTACTCCTTTGAAATGTCCCGGGCGGTGTTCCCCTTCCATAACTTTATCAAGATTGCCAAAATTGAATTCCCGATTATCTTCTTCAGGATACATTTCATTTTCTTCCGGCGTGAAAACATAATCGCATTTAACTTTTTTTAACTTTTCAATATCAACATCCATGGTTCTTGGATATCTATCATAGTCATCTTTATCGTTAAACTGAGTGGGATTAACAAAAATACTTACAATAATGATATCATTATAATGGTTTGCGTTTTCAATTAGCGACAAATGCCCTTGATGTAAAGCTCCCATGGTTGGAACAAATCCTATTGAATTACCTTGAGACTTTAAATTTTCAACTTCTTTTGTTAGTTTTTTTGCACTTTTTAGAATTTTCATATTCGTTCAAATAAGTCGAATAAAATGTTGCCGCACAAAGTAAAAAATAATATTTCAATTATTAACAACATATTCACTTGTTAAGTTTAAGGAAATAGTAATTTGTTGATGATTAATAAATTTTTACTAATTTTGCGGTGGTTTAAATTAATTTGAGTTTCCAGATGGAAAATACGAAGGTTTTATTTATCTCGCAAGAAATTACTCCATACTTACCGGAAAGCAAAATGTCTTTAATAGGACGTTATTTGCCACAAGGAATTCAAGAAAAGGGAAGAGAAATACGAACATTTATGCCCAGATATGGATTAATAAATGAACGACGCAACCAGTTGCATGAAGTTATTCGCCTTTCTGGTATGAATCTTATTATAAACGATACTGATCATCCGTTAATTATAAAGGTAGCTTCTATTCAAGCAGCTAGAATGCAGGTTTATTTTATTGACAATGAGGACTATTTTCATAGGAAAGCAACTTTTCAAAATGAAGAAGGAAAGCAATTTGAAGATAATGATGAGCGAGCGATTTTCTTTGCCAGGGGAGTACTAGAAACTGTGAAAAAATTAAGATGGGCACCTGATATTATTCATTGCCATGGGTGGTTTACCAGTCTTGTTCCTTTATACATTAAAAAAGCGTATAACGAAGATCCTTTATTTGCTAATTCAAAATTAGTATACTCTGCATATAATGATGAATTTAGCTCTCCTCTAAATAAACAATTCAAGGATAAAATTATATTTGAAAATATAACATCAAATGATGTTAAAATTTTAAAAGAACCTACATACCTTAATTTGAGTAAGCTTGCTATTAATATGTCAGATGCTACAATCATAGGAAGTGAAACAATAAATCCGGAATTAGAAAGTTTTATTAAAGATTCTGGTAAACCTTACCTGGATTTTAAATCGGAAGAAGAATATGTTGATGCTTACTCAGAGTTTTATGATAAAATACTTTAAGAAATTTATGAATACAAAATTTGTCCTTTCATTTCCTAGAAATGTATTGAATATATTTTTAGGAATTATTGTTTTAGTGATTACATCATGCGAACACGACCCAAGTTCATTAGGGTCGAATCTTTTACCAGGTAACATTGAATATAGATACGACACAACTGTAACTTTTAAAGCGTCAGTTTTCGAAGATGAGCCATTAAATACCAGCAATTTACAATTGTATTCGCTAGGTGTAATAGACGATGAATACTTTGGTAATTTCACAGGTAAGTTTGTGGGACAATTTTTACCTTCCCAATTTTATGATACTGATTCAACGGTTTCAACTTTTGATATAGATTCTGCTGTAATATATTTATTAATTGATTCCATTTATGGATCTCAAAATAGTGGTTTAAAGTTCAGCGCTTATGAGTTAAGCAATGATATAGATAAAGATAATGATTATTATTCTGATGAAGATTTATCGAACTTCTTTTTAGAATCAGATTTAATTAGTACAAGTAGCAATATTCAAGGAGATACTTTAATTAGAATAAGACTTAGCTCTGAATATGCAAATAAACTTATTCCGGAAGATTATAATGATACAATATATAAAAATCCAACTAATTTTTTAGACTTTTTTAAAGGAATGGCTATCGTTCCTGAAATAACAAATTCTCCAGGAGGATTAATAGTAACTAATTTTTCTAATACTGATTCAAAAATCGTAATGTATTATAACGATACATTAATGTTTAATCATCATTTCCTTTCCGGAGCCAGATTTGCCAGTTATACTAATGATTACAGCGCTTCAGGTGCAAATGATTTTTTAATAAATTCGGATAACGAAAATGATAGTCTTATTTTTCTACAAGGAATACATGGATTGAGTTCTAGTTTAACCTTTGAAGATCTGGATTCCTGGATCGATAATGATTCTGCCTATTCTGTTATAAATGCCGAACTATTTATTCCCGTTTACAAAGATCCTAATTACGAATTATTCAATCCTCCTTCTAATCTTTATATGTATTATACACCTGATACTACAAACGTCCTAATATGGGATTATGCTGATTTTTTAAATAATAACGGCTTTTTTGATGGCAGTTATGATCCTGAAAACGGTTATTATAGATTCTTTATACCTAAACATTTAATGAGTATCTTAAATCAGGATATTGAGATCCAAACAATAAATTTAACAATAAACAAAAAAACCACATACCCTAATAGAGTAATATTAAGAACCGGAGATAATATTAAGTTAAAGTTTACATACACTAAACATTAAAAATATGTGTGGAATTGTAGGTTACATAGGCAATAAACAAGCATATCCAATCTTAGTAAATGGATTAAAGAGGCTTGAATACAGAGGATATGATTCAGCAGGCATATCGTTGTTGAACAAAGAATTAAAAATCTATAAAAAAAGAGGGAAAGTTTGTGATTTAGAAGATCATGTAGCTAAAGAGGATATTACGGGAAATATCGGAATTGGTCATACACGTTGGGCAACTCATGGTGAACCAAACGACATAAATGCACATCCCCATGTTTCGATGAATGGTCATTTTGTTTTAATTCATAATGGGATCATCGAAAATTACAGTCGTTTAAAAGAACGATTAAAAGACAGGGGTTATGAATTTAATACAGAAACGGACACAGAAGTTTTAGCAAACTTAATAGAATATATTTATATAAAAGGTAATGTAAGTGCAGAAATAGCTGTTCGGCTTGCGCTTTCTAAAGTAGTTGGAGCATACGGCCTGGCAATTATTTGCAGGGATGAACCGGATAAGTTAATTGCAGCAAGAAAAGGGAGTCCTCTTGTAATTGGAGTTGGCAAGGGTGAATATTATATTGCTTCGGATGCTACTCCGATTGTAGAACATACGAAAAGTGTTATATACCTTAACGACGATGATGTTGCAATTCTAGGTCGTGATGGCCTTACATTAAAAACAATTAAAAATGATCAACTTACTCCAAAAGTTCAAAAAATTGATTTAGACATTGGAGAAATCGAAAAGAATGGTTTTGATCATTTTATGCTTAAAGAGATTTTTGAACAACCGCGTTCAATTCTTGATACATTCAGAGGAAGAGTTTCTCTTGATAAAAATGAAATCCATTTAGGCGGCTTACATTATGTAATGCCCAAGCTGATTGATGCAAAAAGAATCATCATTATTGGTTGCGGAACTTCATGGCATGCAGGACTTGTTGGTGAATATTTAATTGAAGATTTAGCCAGAATACCGGTTGAAGTTGAGTATGCATCGGAATTCAGATATAGGAACCCGGTAATTAATGAAGATGACATAGTTATCGCAATAAGTCAGAGTGGTGAAACGGCAGATACTCTAGCAGCAATCCGCTTGGCCAAACAGGCAGGTGCAACTGTATTAGGAATATGTAATGTTGTTGGTTCAAGTATTCCCAGAGAAACGCATGGTGGTGTTTATACGCATGCAGGTCCGGAAATTGGAGTTGCTTCGACCAAAGCGTTTACTGCACAAGTAACGGTTCTTGCTATGATTGCAATGTCATTAGGATATCAAAAAAAGATTCTAGACAATGAAACTTATTCAAAACTTATTTCTGAGTTACATGATATTCCTGCAAAAATTGAGAAGATATTAACTAATAACGATGAATACTTAAGAGTAAGTGATTTATATAAAGACGCAACCAATTTCCTTTATTTAGGCAGAGGTTATTTATACCCGGTAGCATTAGAAGGTGCTCTTAAGCTAAAAGAGATCTCATATATTCATGCTGAAGGTTATCCTGCCGCAGAAATGAAACACGGGCCTATTGCATTAATTGATGAGAAGATGCCTGTTGTAGTTGTTGCAACCAAAGATAAATCTTATGAAAAGATTGTAAGTAATATTCAGGAAGTAAAAGCTCGTAAAGGTATTGTAATTGCTGTTGTAAATGAAGGAGATAAAACAATTGAAAGTATGGCAGATCACGTTTTAGAGATTCCTGAAACAAGAGAAGAACTTTCTGCTTTATTAACGGTAATTCCATTACAATTACTTTCATATCACATTGCTGTGCTAAGAAGCTGTAATGTTGATCAGCCAAGAAATCTGGCTAAGTCGGTAACGGTAGAGTAATTTTTAATATAAAACAGAAAAGAAGCTGTCTCAAAAGGGCAGCTTTCTTTTTTAAATAAATTGACATAATCTTTATTTTGTCTAACAAATTGATTATCTTAGAGAAACACGACTAA
>JANQHR010000136.1 GCA_028282585.1 Bacteroidales bacterium
TGCTAATAGTTGGTTATAACCAACTATTAGCATTACAAAAAGAAGAAGAAAATCAATCAGCAAAATTCCAAACCTATCAAAATCTCACCGATAAAAAACAACAATTACAACAACAATTATTCCAACAACAAAACCAACTTAATCTACAAATTCAACAACAAAAAACCCAACTAGAAACAATTACTAAACAAGAAGAAAAATGCAACCAAATACTCAGTAAAGCCAGCAAAATAGAAGAAGAAGTTAAACAATTAAACCACTATCGACAACAACTAGAAGAAATCGATCAATTGCAACAAAAAAACTTCCCTTTACAACAACGCCAGCAACAATTAATAACACAAATAGAGAAAGAAAAAGCCAAAGTAAACGCAAAATTAGAACAATTAAATCTCGAAATAACTCAACTTTCTATACAATTAGCAGAAATACCTCAAAAACGAAAACAAGTATTAACAGTAGATGCCGAAATCACTAAATTAGATAACAAACGAGTTTATCAAGAAAGAGTAGAAAGCAAAGGAGTCGAAAAAAAGAATCTAGTAGCAAGACTAAATGAAAATAAAACTTATTGCGAAAAACAATTAGCAGAATTAAAACAAAAAATAGAGTTATTAAATACTAAAGATGCGATTTGTCCTCTATGTGAACAACATTTAGATCAGCATCATCATGCTTATGTGATGGAAAAAACTACTAAACAATTTCGAGATCTCCAAGGACAAATTTCAATTATCCTCCAAGAAATAAGTGTTAGTGAAAGAGAAATCAATGAATTACGACAAGAATATATTCAATTAAAAGATGAATTAACTCCTTATGTTTCTTTGCAGCAACAATATGGACAATTGGCAGCCGAATTGGAAACGATTGGTGAAATATACGAGAAAGCAGAACAATTTAAAGCTGAAGCAGAAACCTTAGAACTTTCTCTTAATAGTAATAGTTATGCTCTAGATTTACATTTAGAATTAAAATTATTAAACGAAGAATTAGATAAAATAAAATATGATGATAAAAATCATGCTTTAATTAGGGAAGAAGTTAAAAGAAGACGTTTTGCTGAATTTGAACAATCAAAAATTAAAGATGCTAATCGTGAAATAAAAGAGATATATGCTACTAAACCTCAGTTATTAGCCGATATTTTCCATTTAGAAACCCAAAAAAATCAATTACTTGAAGATTCTCCCCTCCAACAACAAATAAAAGACATTGAAACAGAGCTTAGTATATTGGGTTACGATCGTACTTTACATAATCAACTTATCACAAAAGTGCGTCAAGGGCAAATAATGCAAAATGATTATCAAAAACTGCAATCAGCTAAAGAAGAATATCCTAAAGTTATTAGTTATTTTCAAGATTTAGAGACAAGGTTAAAGGTAAATCTCGAACATAAAACTAAAGTAAAACAAGAATTGGATAAATTTAGATCTCAAATGCCCAAAATTGATGATAATCGACAAGAAATTCAAACCTTAAAAGACAAAATAGAAACCGATCGTCGTCAAATGGATGAATTATTTGCTCAACAAGGAAGTTTAGAACAATCCCTTGGTCAATTAGAAAAAACCAAACTTGAATACGAAAAATTAGGTAATCGCTCTAAAATAATTAGTAAAAAATACCGAATATATCAAGAATTAGCACAAGCATTTGGTAAAAATGGTATTCAGACATTGATGATCGAAAATGTTTTACCTCAATTAGAAGCCGAAGCAAATCATATTTTAGCTCGATTAACAGGGAATCAATACCATCTTCAGTTCTTAACTCAAAAGGGAAGTGCTACTCGATCAAAGAAAAAAACTACTAAAATGATTGATACTCTTGAGATATTAATTGCCGATGCTTCCGGCACACGCCCTTATGAGACTTATTCAGGAGGAGAAGCCTTTCGCATTAACTTTGCCATTCGTTTAGCATTGGCACGTTTATTAGCCCAAAGGGCCGGCACTTCTTTACAAATGCTAATTATTGATGAAGGTTTCGGTACCCAAGATGCTGAAGGTTGTGATCGTTTGATTGCCGCTATCAATGCTATTGCTTCAGACTTCGCTTGTATTTTAACTGTAACCCATATGCAACAATTTAAAGAAGCATTTGACACTTGGATTGAAGTTGATAAAGGAGATTGTGGTTCCGAATTAAAGGTATTAAGTTAGCTATTAGATACTCTGCCTTCATCCTCTTGGAAGGGAATTAACCGTTCATCTTTAGTTGTAGTCTCGCCAATAGGAATATAAATGTTTTCACGATCGAAAGCTTCTTTAAAAACTTTTCTCAAAATACGTTGGATTTCTAGATGTTTACCCGGTTTTACCTTAGTTTTAGTATGAATAGATAAGCGAATATCCCCAAATTCTTCTACTCCTATCACTTGTGTCGATTCTAGGATATCATGATTTTCCTCTTTAAGGAGAGCACCAGTTCTTTGGATAATCGCAAAAACTAAAGTTAAATTAGTATTATAATCAACACCTAAATCAACAACAGCATAAACATAATCTATGGAATAATTAACAATTGTATTAATATCACCATTTCTTAAGATATAAACTTGTCCATTTTCATGACGAATACGAGTAGTTCTCAATTCGATCGCTTCTATATATCCAGAAGCTTGTTCACTTTCAATATAATCACCCACCAAATAATGATTTTCAAATAAAATAAAAAAGCCAGATACAATATCATTAACTAAATTTTGTGCTCCCAAACTCAACGCTAAACCAACAACCCCCGCACCTGCCAAAATTGGTGCTGGATTAACCCCAATAGTCTCTAAGAGAATAATAGCTGCAGAGAAATAAATAAAATATTTACTAACGCTTTTGATTAAAGGAGTAATAGTTTGTCTTCTTTTTTGCTGAATTATAGTTAAATTACTTTGATCAAGTAAGATTTTATCTAAAATTAAATATATAAAAGAAATTAATAAACGAGTCAAT
>JANQHR010000012.1 GCA_028282585.1 Bacteroidales bacterium
AGGGTTCTTAAAGTAAAAAGGCGTTTGAAAACAAACTAAATAATAAAAAACCGCCTCAATTAGTTTTGAGACGGCTTCTTTTTTCTTTTCTAAGGTTTAAAACGTAAGGCTGGTACCTACAAACCGTTGCATTATTTATAATCGTTCCAAATTTATTACAAGCCTGTAAAACGTTACGATTAGTTTCCTTTTTTTACTATATTTGATATACTTGTTATTGGGCTCGATTTTACAAGAAGGGGAATCCGAAAACCTATAAAAGAGTAGGGAGTTCTACTATAAATCATAAAATTATGAGAAAAATTATTTTTATAGCATTTATCAGTATGCTATATTTATATGGTTGTTCTAATTCCGAGGAACCTGAAGACATTGATTCCTTTGTTCTTGAATTGGAAAAAAAATTAAATACCTACCCTTTTGAGTTTACGAAAGAAGACTCTCTTTTTGCAGCAAAAAAACTTGACAATAATTTTACTGCAATGAAAGAATATAGAATTGAAAATTTTAAAAAATTTGTACGTAATTATTCATGGGTAAGAGCTAGTAAATATTTGCTGCTAGATTCATTAGAAGTTAAAAAAGAAGCCAATAAACTAGGTTTTAATCAACCGTACTATTATCTTGAGTACTTGCGAAGTGATACTATAAACAATAAACAAAAAAAGGAAATTATGGATAAATTAAGGATGAGATATCATTCTGTATGCGAAAATGAAGAAAAGAATAAAGAATTGGATGATATTCAGCTTCTTCAGCAAGCATTTAGTATTAGCAATAAAAAAGGATGCGGAGATAATTGTACTTGTGTAAATTAATAAAAATATAAAATGAAAAAACATAGTTTAAAATTCGTATATTTAATATTCCCATTGTTCTTATCTTCTATATTCACGTATGGACAAGATTACAAAGTTGGGCTTTATAGTGATATGCATGGGGAAGTTTGGATTGATTGTCCCGATGATAGTTATATATTAGATAGAGCAGAGGAAGAGGGTATTAATTTACCTTATTCTTGCAGAGCAGGCGCGTGTTCATCGTGTGCCGGTAAAATTATGTGGGGCCTTGTTGACCAATCTGACCAGTCGTTTTTAGATGATGACCAAATAGCGATGGGGTTTGTTTTAACTTGTGTGGCATATCCTATATCTGATTGCTACATTGAAACACATAAAGAAGAGGATACCTATGGTGACCCATGGGGAGGAGGTGGAGGTTCAGGTGGCTCAGGCGGTTACGATTGCAATCCGGATATCGGGCTTGGTGGAGTTTATTTAAACACTTATTCAGTTGGAAATAGTGCATCTTTCGGATTTACTGCTGGGGCTAATGTATTGATAGAAGTATCCAGTACTATACCTGCTGTCTATAACTTAATATGTACCGATGGTACTTTAGAAAATCAAGGTAGAGGAGGTACAGCAAGCGTGTTTGTTTCTGAACAAGAATTTGGTTGCGGCGTATGCAGTTTGCCAAATAACTGGGAATTTGAATTATCAACACCAACTATGTATGGTGTAGGGGCAATAGGGTATTGTAGAGATTAATATAAAACTTAAAATTTATGAAAAAATACATAATTATTATCATGTTTGTATCATTTGTCTTAAGTAGTTGTGAAAAAGCAGATAAACAATTTCTGATTCAAAATGAACAAGATTTAACAACTAATCAAACCTACAAACATTATTTGGAAGTTGATTTTGAACAAGTGAATAGAGATAAAAGTTTAACAGAGAAAGAGCTAAAATATAAAACAGAGATTGTGTATACTGCTTTTAAAAGGGCTAGTGAACATATCGAACAAATAGATGGTATTTTATATTTTAAGTTGAAGAATCATAACGAAATAAATGTTTCGCCCGAATTATTTAAACTTATAAAGAACTATGTTCATGAGGTTAATGCGGTAACACTTAAAAATATGAAAGAAAACCCTAGCAAAACGAAACATTTTAAGCAGCAAAATGCTAAAAGTGTTAAGATAATGCATATAAGTAATTGGAACTGGAATAATACATACAAAATGTATAAAACCTACTCCGAAAATTAGATTCTTTTTTATTAACGAGGGAATTTTATAATTCCCTCGTTAATAAGTTATTCTTTAAAATATAGGAAAGTTTTATTTAATTTTGATGTTTACTATTAAATGTCAAATCCAGTGACTTCCTATTGGATATTAAAAAGCTTAATATGGGAAATTGGTTAACAATCTTAAGGTTTGACATGGTGCATGAGGCACATATGGCCAAAACGAAACTTGAATCAGAAGGTATTAAAGTAATCGTTGAAAATGAATTAAGTGGGCAAGTTTATAATATTATTCGAACAAGCGATGTAATTAAATTATGTGTTCATATTAACGATTATGATCAGGCCTTTCAGATTTTAAAAGAAAGTGGCTATATAAAAGATTCGAAAACAGAAAACAAGTTTTTAACTAAGCTGGACAAGATTACATCCAAAATACCTTTACTTGGTAAAACCATATTTGAGTTTAGAGTTATTATTTTATTGACAATATTAATTGTTTTAATGTCGCTTCCATTCATTTTATAATCAAAAAGGCTTCTACTTGCTTTACAATATAGAAGCCTCTTTTCCTTATTAAGAACCCTAAATTTTAATTACTCCCCTTCTCAGATGATATCAGTAATTTATTAGTTGACTTTATGTATTTACATTGCAAGTTATAACAATGACAAAATAATTTTATAGGTAAAACTACCTGATTAGTAATTTTTTAATACAAGTGTTTTTTACTGGGGTCAATAAATCCTATTTTTTTGGAGACTAAAAATACCCGTTTTACAGTTTCTTTCGTTTTGGTGGGTCGTGCTTATATAACTGTGTTTTGTTGATTGGAAAAACAAACTTTAAATAACATTATTTTAAAACAAATATTAGGGTATATTTACACAGAGAACCAAAATGGATTTTAAAGGGAATTAAATGAAATATCGGATACAAATAATACTTTCTTTTTTTAGCTTCTTCCTTGCTATAATTAATCTAAATGCACAAGAGAAGTTGGAAGAAGAATACAAGGTGAAAGAGGATGAAGTTCCGGCACAAGCAAAAAAATGGATCAATGAAACTTTTGGTGAAATGAAAGGGATAAAGTGGTACTATGAAAAATCTTCTGGAAAAGTAAGCTACGAGGCAAAATTAAAAACCAATAATGAAATCTATAGTATCGAATTCGATACCACAGGTTTAATCGAAGATATTGAACAAAAATATGATTGGAAAAATATTAGCCAGAATACTAGAAAAGGTTTAGTCCACTATTTTAAATCCAATTATATCAAATACAAGATCATTAAAATTCAGAAGCAATATTTAGGTACGCCTTATAATTTAAAGAGTTTAATTAAGCAAAATGAAATGGAAGGTATTACTGTGAATTACGAAATTGAATTTCATGGTAGAACCGAAAAGGAAAACGAGTTATGGGAATGCCTTTTCAACTCCAATGGAGAGTTGCTTCAAAAAAAGAAAATCATTCTTAAACCTTCCAATAACCTTGAGTTTTAATGAGATTACGTTTTTTATTCATACTGTTTTTCTTTTCCGGAATTCTTATGGTACAGGGTTCAGAATCGTATCTGGGCATAGTGCCTGAAATTAATATCAGTTATAAGTTAAAAGACATTAAATTTAATGTAAAGGCAGAGTTTTTCCAGTTGTTTTATGCCAATGAGGGCGAACTTGGGCCTGAGTGGGACTATCAGTATGAAAATACTGATTTGCAGTTTTTTGCCAGCAAAAAAGTGAATCCCTTTATCTCATTGGCCTTGGGTTATCAATATGGTATTGAAACTGGTGATAAAAATACACACCGGACCATTCAGCAGTTTTCCTATGTTTTTAGACCGGGTAATTTAAAATGGGGTCACCGGGTAAGGGCAGGCCAGACCTTTTATGAGGATGAACCAACAAAATTTCGTTTTAGGTATCGACTGTCGGTTGAAATTCCGTTACAAGGACAATCCATCGATTACAATGAGTTTTATGTGATTGCATCCGATGAATTTCTGTATGCATATCAAGATAAGGATCAAGAATATGAAAATCGTCTGGCCATGTATATAGGTTATTTATTTGAGAATAATAGTAAGTTTCAGTTAGGTATAGATTATAGGACTGATCTTTCGAGCGAACCCTTGGTTCATAATTATTGGATACGTTTGGGTTATCTCATTAATTTATAGGCTATTGTTGGATTTGTTTAATAGTTTTTATTAATTTAACAACAAAAAGTAAACAAACATGAACATTAAATTATAATTGCTGTTTATTCAAAAAATACAATTATGAAGAAATATTTACAAAATATATTGGTGCCAGTTGATTTTAGAGATTCATCTTTAAAAGCAGTTAAGTATGCTTTCCAGGTTGCTAAAAAAATAGAAGCTAATTTAGTTTTAATAAATGTTATTGAAATTCCTGGAATGTTAGCCGAGTTATTTTCATCAGGAGATGAGTTAGTTAAGATTACTAATAAGGCTAAAGATGAGTTTCAGAAGGTGATTGATCAACTTAAAGAAGAAGATACCGAGATTCAGATCAAAAGTAGAATAGAAAGGGGTAAACCTTACCAAAAGATTCTTGAAATAGCAGAAGAGATGAATGTTCGCATGATTATCCTTGGAGAAAATCACCAGGGCGAGTTAAAAACTAAAAATCTGGGAAGTACGGTTTATCAAGTGACTTTAAAATCTCCAGTTCCTGTTATTACTTATAAAGGGACGCATGAAAATGTGGTAAATAAAATTGTTGTTCCGCTCGATTTAACAAAGCAAACAAAAAAACAAATTGGTAGTGCACTGGCTTATGGTCTTAACTATAACTCGAAGATATATCTTGTTTCAGCGTTAATAGGTGGCATAAAACTTAAAGAAAGCAGGATTTATAAAAAGCTTAAGGAAGCGAAAAAAACACTGGATCAGAATAATGTGGAATGTGAAATCAAGCTTTTTGAGCGCTCGGAGGTTGAACCTTTCCAAAGGGTGTTGGACTATACCAATGAAATAAATGCCGATATGATTTTGGTAATGACACACCAGGAAGGGTATACTTACGACAATTATATAGGGGCTTTCGCGCATCACATTATTAACGAATCAGATGTATCCGTAATGAGTTTAACGTCTTCGGCCACCAGTGTTGATTTTAAAAGTCTCCTTGGAGCTATTGTCGATCCATTTGCCATATTTTAAACAATTTTTTTAATGCTAAATATCTTACTTATATATTTTTTTCTGTCTTTATTGATTTTTGCTGTTCCAAGCAAAGTATTTAAATATAAAGCGATTGTTCTTGCACTAGTTCAGTTGGTAATATTTGTTTATTTTTTTACAAAAATTCCAATCATAACAGATGGTGAAACTCTTATATCAAAAATTAGCTGGATTCCTGAACTGGGATTAAATTTATCTTTTGTACTTAATGGCCTAAGCTTGGCATTTGCACTGCTGATTACAGGAATTGGATCTTTGGTTTTTATATATGCACATGCTTATATGAAAAGTTATGCAAATACGGATAGGTTCTTTTTCTTCTTGTTTTTATTTAGTGGTGCCATGTTGGGTTTGGTTCTATCCGAAAATCTAATTCAACTTTTTATTTTCTGGGAACTCACCAGCTTTTTATCTTTTTTGTTAATTGCATTTTTCCACGAAAAGGAATCAGCAAGAAATGCTGCTTTTCAATCCTTATTTATTACTGGATTTGGGGGATTAATCTTATTAACAGGGATCATACTTATTGGCGGTGTTGTACAAAGTTATTCTTTAACTGAATGGATAAACAATGCAGATGAAATACGCAGCAGCGCATTTTATTTACCAGGTTTAATTTTAATATTAATAGGTGCTTTTACTAAATCGGCCCAGTTTCCATTTCACTTTTGGTTACCAGGAGCAATGCAGGCACCTACTCCTGTTAGTTCTTATTTGCATTCGGCTACCATGGTAAAAGCAGGATTTTTTTTGTTGGCAAGTTTAAATCCGGTTTTAGGAGGGACCGTAGAATGGACATACATCATCCCATTGTTTGGGGTTATCACCATGTTGGTTGGAGCTTATTTTGCTATTACGCAAACCGATATAAAAGCAATACTAGCTTATACAACTATTACGGCTTTAGGAATTTTAATATTACTTATAGGGGTTGATACAAAGTTGTCAATTAAAGCGGCTATTTTGTTTTTATTCATTCATGCTTTTTACAAAGCTACTCTGTTTATGGTAGCTGGATTAATCAATAAAAAAACAGGTACGCGTGAACTTTCAAAATTAGGCGGTTTGGCTCATTATATGCCCATAACTTTTGTGGTGGCTTTGCTGGCATTATTTTCAATGGCTGGTTTACCTCCGATGCTTGGATTTCTGGGTAAGGAATTGGTTTATGAAGCGAATGTACAATCTCCGGGAATAGCATCCTTAATTTTAATATTAGGTGTGGCAGCCAATGTTTTAATGATAGCCGTTTCTTTGTTTTTTTTGAAAAAGGTTTTTCTTGGAAAAAAGGGTAATTATAGTAAAAATCCAAACGAAAAAGGCTTGTTTATTGTTGGTCCGGCTTTGCTGGCAACTTTGAGCTTGTTTTTTGGCTTATTTCCAAATATTTTGGGTAATTCAATAATTGAACCGGCAATACAAAGTATTTTCCTTGAAACCTATCATATTAAACTAAAATTATGGCACGGGTTTAACAAGGTTTTCTATTTAAGTCTTTTTACAGTTGCATTAGGTACTTTATTATTTTATTTAATTGATAAATACCCTAAACTTTTGGAGAACTGGAGAAAGATAAACAATAAAATATTTACTATAAAATTCGTTGATGTATTTTCCAATGTCATGGACAATTTTATTGTATTTTCTAAGCGAAATAACAGAGTCATTCAACATGGATACCATAGGTATTACTTATTAACTATTATAGTTGTTACGGCTCTTTTATTATGGTTTCAGGTATTTGTTACGCGGGGCTGGGAGCTTCCGGCCAAATTATCTTTTAATCCTTTTTACATTTCAGGTTTAATAGGGATAATAATGGTATCAGCAATTTTTAGTGCAATAAGTAAGTCCCGTATAGCAACTATAATTGCTATGGGTGTTGCCGGTTATGGTATATCGCTCATATTTTTATATTATAGCGCTATAGATTTAGCTATTACTCAAATCATTGTTGAAACACTTACGGTTGTAATGTTTGTAATTGTATTGCAGAAACTGCCTCGTTTTGCTAAACTTTCATCCAAAGCTACCAAAATACGCGACTTGGCCATTGCATTGGTTTTTGGGTCTGTAATGACAGTTTTGGCCCTCAAAGCAATTAGGTTAGAACTTAATTACCCCATTTCTGATTTCTTTGTGGAGAATAGCTATTTAAAGGCTTATGGAAAAAATGTGGTTAATGTAATATTGGTTGATTTCAGGGCACTTGATACTTTAGGCGAAATAACCGTGTTAACCATTGCTGCCTTAGGCGTATTTGTTTTACTTAAAAAGAAAAAAGTATGAACTCTATAATTTTACAAATAGCAGCCAGGCATATTAAAGCATTGTTGGTACTTTTTGCAATAATTGCTTTATTACGCGGGCATAACTACCCGGGAGGCGGATTTATTGGTGGCTTGTTGGCAGCATTATCGGTTATTTATTATGGGTTTGCTTTTAACGCAAAACAAGTTCGGGATAAGCTAAAAATTAGTCCAACGACTTATATAGCATTAGGATTATCTCTAGTTGTTTTAAGCTTTGTCCCTTCTATATTAAATCAGTTAGAACTGATGCAGGGAGTTTGGCTTAAAGTTCAAATACCGATTCTGGGCGAGTTAAAATTAGGGACGCCACTGTTATTCGACATAGGTGTATTTTTAACGGTGATAGGTGTGACATTTTTGTTTTTTTTCTCATTAACGAAAGTTGAATAATGGAAATATTATTGGCCATATTAGTTGGAATATTATATACTGCCGGTGTTTATATGATACTTCGACGAAGTATTGTAAAGTTTATTATTGGTATTATTTTCCTGAGCAATGCTACAAATCTATTGGTTTTTCTTGCTTCAGGAATAGTTTCAGGAAAGCCGGTATTTGTGGGCGAAGAGCTGGCGGATGCATCCCAAATGGCGGACCCATTGCCTCAGGCTTTAGTTTTAACAGCTATCGTTATTGGTTTCGGAATAGTTGTGTTTACTTTGGCTTTAAAATTTAAGTTTTTTGAGCTAACCGGAACCGATGATTTGGATCAATTAAAGAAAACAGATACTTGATATGATTATTACTGCCCTTCCCATATTAATTCCTTTTGTGTTGATAGTTATTATGATTATATCAAGATCTCTTGTATTTTCTAAAATAACCGGTATCATTGGGAGTCTTGGTTTATTGATTTTGTCCGTAATCATATTTTACAAGATAGATAAACAAGGATTCTTGGTACTTAATATGGCTGGATGGAAATCGCCTTATGGAATTACCCTGGTGGTTGATTTTTTGAGTGGCCTGATGCTAACAATATCATCAATTATTGTTTTAGCCATTTCGATATATGCATACAAGTCGTTAAGTTTGGAAAAAGGAGTTACTAAATTTTATGTATTCTTTTTTTCATTAATCATGGGAGTTAATGGTGCATTTATCACAGGTGATGTTTTCAACCTTTACGTTTGGTTCGAGGTTATGCTTATTTCATCATTTGTTTTAATAACTTTTGGAAAATCAAAAGAACAGCTCGAAGGCGGAATCAAATATTTGGCGCTGAACTTATTAGGATCATTATTTTTCTTAGCGGGTTTAGGCTTGTTATATGGCAAAACAGGTACCTTAAATATGGCTCACCTGGCAGATATACTTAGGAATGACAATCAGGTCATATTAATGAATACTTCAGCTATTTTGTTTTTTATCGCGTTTGGAATTAAAGCAGCTGTTTTTCCATTATTTTTCTGGTTACCGGCATCATATCATACAGCCAATATAACAATCTCATCCTTGTTTGCGGGCCTGTTAACCAAGGTAGGAGTTTATGCGTTTATTCGTTTTTTTACACTGTTTTTTGTGCACGATCAGGCCTTTTGGCATCAGTTTTTATTAATTATTGCAGGTTTTACAATGGTTATTGGTGGTATGTCGGCATCCATACATTACGATACAAGAAAAATCTTATCTTTCCATATCATTAGCCAGATTGGTTATATGATTATGGGATTAGGTATTTATACTCCCTTGGCAATCGCTGGCGCGATATTTTTTACCATACACAACATGATAGCTAAAACGAATACATTTATAGTGGCCGGGCTAATTTATAAATTGAAAGGATCATTTTACCTGAAAGATGTAGGTGGAATCATCAAACAAAACCCTATGTTAGCTATTTTATTTATAATACCAGCCTTTGCTTTAGCTGGAGTACCACCTATATCCGGGTTCTTTGCTAAATTTATTCTTATAAAAGCAGGTATAGATGATGGTCATTTTGTAATTGTAATATTAGCTGTGCTTACAGCTTTGCTTACGTTATATTCTATGATAAAAATATGGAACGAAGCGTTCCTTAAAAAACAGCCCGATAATGAATTTTCGGGTCAAAACACAGTTTTAAGTTTTGTAGACATGTTGCCATCTATAATTTTAGGGATTATGAGTATTTTAATGGGAATATTTGCATTTAAAGTATTTGATTTTACAATGCAGGCTGCTGATCAACTGATAGAAGGAACAGGTTATATTAATAATATTTTAAATAAGTAGATTGAAATGCAGATATTAAAGAAAACATATTATGCGTTGGAATTTGTGCTTTTCTATTTTGTAAAACTAGTGCAATCCAATATTTATATTGCATTTGATATATTAACACCTAATCTGAAAATTTCCCCGGGTATTGTGAAAGTGCCATTGAACATTAGCTCCGATTTTGGATTGTTGGCTTTTTCCAATTTACTCTCCATGACTCCAGGTACTTTGACAGTTGATATCAGCGAGGATAAAAAAGTAATTATAGTACATGTTTTATATAGTAAAAATAGAGAAGTTGTGATGTTCGAAATAGATCAGGTACAGCAAAAAATAAAAAAAATCTTTAATTAATTATGGAAGCAGGTTTTCCAAATGTATGTTTAATTATATCCTTTCTATTCTTGTTAGGTGCTTTGATCATCAGCTTATTTAGGTTAATAACGGGACCTACAATTTATGATCGAATTGTTTCTCTTGATTTGATAGCTTCTATCGTAATGGGATTTATCTTATTGTATAGTATTGTAGTAAATAAAGCCATTTATTTTGACGTAGTAATTGTTATTTCATTAATAGCTTTTATTGGAACAGTTTCAATTTCAACTTATTTAAAAACAAAAAAATGACAGGTATAGTTGTATCAATATTAATACTATTAGGGAGTGCTTTTATATTTATAGCATCGCTGGGGTTATTTCGTTTTAGTGACCTTTACAGTAGGATGCATGCCAGTACAAAAGCCACTTCGTTTGGAATCTTACTAATTGTAATTGGAATTGGAATATTTTTTAATACAGCAATTATATGGCTTAAAGCCTTTTTAGTGGTTATATTTATATATTTAACAGCACCACTTGCCGCACATTCCATTGCCAAATCTTTCGGAGATAAAAAAAAGAATAATGATTAGTGCTGTTTTTCTTCTTTTTTAAGTTTGATTTTAAAATCTGCTTTTTTTATCAAAAAATAAGTTATACCTAAAGCTACTGTCATTATTGCGACGCTAATTAATTCTTCGGTTGAATATTTATTGAAATCCCAAACAATAGCTTTTCTTGCAATAGCTATAATTGCTATCAATATAATAAACTCTACATGTACAATGTCATCTTTAAGATAAGCTTTAATGGTTTCTAATAATTCCAGCCCTATAAGTAAAACTAGAAACAAACTAAATAAACTCATTAATCCGTTAGCATCGATTATAAATATGGGCTCTTCTATAATTTTCTGCTTGATTTCATAAACAATATCTATAAATGCCAACAGTATAATAGTTAGCATGACAATCAGAATTCCCCAAATTATTAGTTTCTCTACACTTCTAATAAACCCCAGCATTTCGTTTAAAGAATTAGTTTGTTTGTAAAACAAACGTTAAAAATAATTGTTTAGTTTTAATATATAACAATGATTAAAGAAAATTATTATGAAATTACTGGAAAATATATTATTGCCCACCGACTTAAGCGCTTCCTCAGAAAAAGCTGTTGAAGCTTCAATTCAGTTAGCGAAAGCATTTAAATCAAGGATTACATTGTTACATGTTTATTCAGAAGAAAATTTTCCGGAAGAAACAGAAAAATTCCTAGAAATTGTAATCAAAGAGAATCTTGAGAAAATTAAAACTAAAATTATTGAGGCTGATATTGAGGTAGCAGACGTTATTATGGAAAGGGGCGTAGCATTTGAAAAGATAATTCAAATAGCACAAGATAGAGATGTTAATGTTATAATGGTCGGCTCGGGTAGTAAAAAAGAAAATGATAATTTCAAGTTAGGCACAACAGTTGAGAAATTAATGCGTAAAAATCAAATTCCGCTTTGGGTTGTAAAAAACGAAGCTGTTAAACCCATTCAAAGGATCCTATGTCCGGTTGATTTTTCCAACTCTTCTATAAGAGCATTTCAGAATGCTGTTACTTTAGCTGAAAGGTTTAAAGCCGAATTAAACCTTATACATGTTGTTGAGCCAGTTAAGAACACTTCTGCAAGGTTAAGTGTAAATGTTAAGGAAGAAAATCAAAGACGAAGAGATTTAAAGAAAAAAGAACTGAATAATTTCCTGTCTAATTACCAATTGCATCATATGAAATTGACTAAAGAGTTGTTAATGGGAGAACCTTTTTTGGAAATACTTAGATATGCCAAACGAAATAAGTCCGATTTGCTGATTATGGGTACAACAGGAAAAACAGGCTTAAGCAAACTTTTAATGGGTAGCGTCACCGAAAAAGTTACTCGTGAATTGCCAGCTAGCTTTGTTACTACAAAAGCCAAAGACATAACCGATAATTATCTTGAAAGCAATTTGAAAGGGATTGAGTCCATATTAAATCCGGCGAAATCTTTACTTAAGAAAGGAAAATATGAGCCGGCGATTGAAAAGTTCTTAATAGGGATAAAGCAATATCCTGATAATATACCGATGTTAAAAGGCATTATAAAAGCATACGAAGCAGCAGGAAATGAAAAAAAGGCAAATTATTATAAAGATTATATGAAGGAAGTAGTTGAAAGAATTTGGGGTGATGAATATATTAACATGATCAATTTAGATGAATAAAAAGGTAGTTAATAATTTAGAAAAGTTGCTATGTATCATGAATCAAAATAATTTCATTTGGTGCTCATTGCCTGGTTTTAGTGATTGATTTTTAGCGCTTTTTCTCTGAATGACTTTCCCACCCTTCGTAGTTTTGGATTTACTTTGAACCATTTTTTCAATTATGCCCCCTCCAAAAATATTTGTCTGACCGATTATCTGATTTATTTCACCGGGATTAAATATAGAGACGGCACCATACTTACCATCGTAACCTCCTTTTGGATTCACTTCGTGGTTACGTAATCTTCTTATAGCTTCAGCGAGCAGCTCGCCTGCCTTAGATTTTATCTCTTCATAAGGGATAGTATGCAATAAATCAAATTCGTTACCGAAAGTGGAAATGATTTTTGTAAAAGTTTGTTGCACAGTTTTTGTATTTGGGGCTGTGCCAGCAAATTCTCCAATTATTTCGGGCAAAGGGATTATGTATTTAAAACCTGGCGATCCTTGTGGTTTTTGAGGTTTTTCCCTGTCTGCCAATTTTTCGACCCTATGTAATACACCTATGGTCAGAGGCTTTTTGCATTTAGGACAAATATTGTTAAACTTAAGACTTTCTTGCGGTTCCAGGCAAATACTACAATTCCTGTGACCATCCATATGGTATTTCCCTTCTTCAGGGAAGAATTCGTAAGTACCCAGAAAACCTTTTTTTGTTTTTAAAGCCTTAAATATATCGTAATAAGACATTTCTGTATCAAAGATATTCGCTTCTCTGCCAAGCTTTTGTGGTGAGTGGGCATCAGAATTGGAAATCAACGTATATTTATCCAAAGAGGATAGTTTCCAGTTCATGGCCGGATCAGAAGATAAACCGGTTTCAAGTGCAAAAATATGTTCCGATAAATCCCGGAAACACTCTTCAATACTATCGTATCCTGCTTTCGATCCAAGAGTAGAGAACCAAGGCGTCCAAATGTGGGCTGGAATAAGGTGAGCATCTTCTGATTTTTCGAGTACGATCTCCAGCAAGTCCCTTGATGATAATCCCAATATTGGCCTGCCATCCGAAGCCAAATTGCCGATTTGGTTTAAATGGATATTTATTTTTTTTACTGTCTCAAAATCAGGAGCCACTAAAATGCTATGATTTTTTCTGACTTTTTCGCCATATTTGTAAACAGATGAAATTTCCGCGCTAAGACAAAAAAATATATCTAGATCCTTAGTTTTAATATTTGGTAAGTTTTGTTCTTTTGGAGGGCTTTTTAATCGAAACAAACCGTTTCCTGCCGATTCGAGTTTTTCTTCTAACTCTTGTATCCACAAAGGGTGCGTAAAATCACCGGTACCAATAACATGGATACCTTTTATTTTTGCCCATTGGTATAGCGATTCAAGATTAAGGTTTTTACTTGTGGCCCTTGAATGATAAGAGTGGAGGTGAAAATCTGCAAAAAACTTCATGCCGGATAAAATTAATAAAGGTATAAGAATCAAAACGAAATTATTATCTTATTTTCTTTTAAACAAGATAGAAACCATTATGTTCTTTATAATTCAATGTCTTACTTTTAATAGCTTAAGAACAGAAAGAAGAATTAAAAAATGTTTAGTGAGGAATACAATGCATTTTTCAAGTTTCAAAGAATACGAAAAAAACCAAAGAAATCATAGACGCTTGTAACAAGGAAGGATTTTATTTTTGCTTCTAAAACATTGTATATTTTAAACTGTACTAATAAATTAATCATTTTTTATAGCTCTGAAAGAACTAGTAATCCATTTTTTACCTAAAATCAATAATTCATTTGTCCCAATAGCGATTTAAAATTTCATTTTTATACGCCGTATAAAACTTCACTTTTTGTTGATTTTCCTTAGATGTATATGAGCTGATCAATCCATTTATAATAGGAATATTATCAGGATATTGTCTAAGTCCTATTAAAAACTTATCTATTGCTTCGTTAAACTTCCCTTTTTTTAACAGTACCCTTGCAGGAATAAGGATTGACTCTACACCTTGCAAGTAGCTTTCCAGAAAATCATCGGTAATATCCTGTTCTTTGGTTGTTATTAAACTACAAGGCAGTTCTCTGGTCACTTTTTCGGTGGTACTACCCATTAATAACCTGCTGATACCTGTTTTACCGGTAGTGCCCATAAGCAATAAATCAGCTTTTTGTTTTTCAATAGTTTTAATAATTTCTATATTCGGATTATTTCCCTTTAATAATTCTTTTGTGTAAGCTATTGATTTTAAATTAAAATTGGCCAGAAAATTAGAAAAAGCAGCTTTTCTTTCTTTAAAAAGATTTTCATTTTGCGCATTTATACGTGAGCCTAGCCTGATTGAGCTTTCCCCGTAAGGCGTAAATATATGTATTATAGATAAATGTGCATTGAACGACCTGGCAAGAATAATCGCATTTTGCAATGCACGTTTGGAAGGGTTTGAAAAATCAACGGGGCATAAAATGTTTTTTATTGGTTTCACGGGTTCATTTTTTACAACCCAAAGCGGTATCTGGTTTTTTCGCATAAGCTTTTCGACGGTTGTTCCTAACTTAAAATTATCATCATGCGATTTTAAACCGGAACCAACCATGATAACATTTACATTTTTCTTTTGGGCAACCTGAATGATTTTTTCGAAAGCTATTCCTTTTTCTATGATAACATCTGGGATATCAAGACCTTCTTTAAAAATTCTTACCTTTATTTCAGAGATCCTATTATAAGTATAAATTTCAATTTTTTTTTCGGTTTCCTTTGTGAGAGTTTCACTCGAAGATACATGTATTATTGAGATACTGGAATTAAATACTTTTGCTAATTGAATTGAAATATCAATTGCTCTGTCAGAAGATTCGCTAAAATCTACAGCTACTAATATGTTTTTAAGTAATTTCATCGCTATCCGTTTTAGTTATAATATGAATTGAAAAAAATATGACACTAGCAATAGCTAAATGAGTAAAAATCCATAATTGAATAAAATTAACTGAAAAAGTAAAGGCAAGAATTAGTCCACTAGTAGATATTAAAAGGTATAGGTTATACTTTTTTGTATTCCTACCTTCAATTAAGGGGGTTATTGCAGATATAAATGTAAAGATGACAATTCGGGATATAGCTAAACCAACTCTAAAAAATAGTTTGGAGCTTCTGGAATTTATATAAAATAATAACATCATTTTAGTTAGTAATTTAAAAATAGAATGCTATTAAGCAGGAATTATTTAATTAAATTATATTTAATTCGTCAGGTAAAAAATATAGATGCTGTCTGTTTGTTGTTTAATTATGTCAAATTAATTTTTATAATAACTTTGCAGTTGTTTCATAACAATATTTGCAAATATAATTAAATTATATTTAATTTGTGAAATTATATTTAATTTACAAAATTATAAGATTAGCGTAATGCATAGAATGGGTGATAGAATAAAGAAAATTAGAGAGAATTTAAACATTCAGACTAATGATTTAGCAAAAGAGGTGGGTGTTACACCAAGCTTAATTTCTCAAATCGAAAGGGCAAAAGCTTTCCCATCAATAATCACTCTTAAAAAGATTGCAGATGCTCTTCAGACTACAGTTGGAGAATTAATAGGCGAAACAGAAACGTTGATAGAAAACCCATTACTGAAATATAGAGAAAGAAAATTCGTTAAGGAAAATGGTAATGGAGCCAGGCTGTTTTTATTATCACATCATGATCCACATAAACATATGGATCCTTTTATTATTGAGTTTAATCAGGATGCGGATTCTAAGGATATAATGACTACCATTAATCCGTGCCAAGAATATTGTTTTGTAATTAAAGGAAGTTTTGAAGTAGTATTGAGTAGTAGAAAATACACGTTAAATGAGGGTGACAGCTTTTATTTTAATTCAAATCAGTATCATTTATTTAAAAATATAGGTAATGAAAATGCTCAATTGTTATGGGTTGTAAATCAAAATGCGACTTAAAAAAATTTATGTACATAATTAAATAATACTTAATCAAATAAAAAATACTTAAATGAAAAAAATCAATAAGGAAAATTAAAATCTAAAGTAAGTCATTGATAAAGAATGCAAATTTTTTTATACAAATAATTAAATAATATTTAAAAAACTAAAATAAATTTAATAAAATGAAAAAGGTAGTTATTATAATGGGATCTAAAAGTGATCTTGATTGGGCAAAAAAAATAGTTAATACATTAGAAAAGTTTGAAATAGAAACTGCAATACATGCTGCTTCGGCTCATAAGGTTCCTTTAAAATGTTATGATTTAATTAAGAAGTACGAAAAAGAAAATGTTGTTTTCATAACAATTGCCGGTATGAGTAATGCACTTAGTGGATTTTCCGATGCACAAACCTATTGTCCGGTAATTGCCTGTCCTCCATACAGTGACAAATTTGGTGGTGGTGATTTGTTTTCAAGCGTTCGCATGCCATCCGGAGTTGCTCCGTTAACGATTTTAAGTCCTGAAAATGCTGCTTTGGCTGCTGCTAAAATAATAGGTTTAGCAAATACCGATATACAAAAAAAGGTCTCTGAATATCAAGCCAAAAAAAGAGAAGAATTGGAAAAAGCAGATGATGAGATACAAAAAAACAAGGAGAGTTAATATATGGGAAGTGTAAAAGATCTAAAAGTGATACAAGCACCTGAAAAAGATTCTTCAGGTGTTGGTGTTTTTAATTTTTCGGATCGGTATTCTGTTTTTGATTGGGGTGAAATGCCAGACACGATAGCACATAAAGGCGTTGCTACTGCTATTTTAGGAGCCTTCTTCTTTGAAAAGCTCGAGAAACTTGGAATTGAAACCCATTATTTAGGACTTCTGGAAAACAATGTACCGAATAAGTTAAAAGACATAACCACTCCCTCAAATCTCATGATGATTGATCTGGTTAACGTACATCAACCGGTAGTTAAAAATGATATTTACGATTATGATGTCTATAAACAGTTAACCGGTAATTTTCTTATTCCGTTGGAAATTATTTATCGTAATACTTTGCCTGCAGGAAGTAGTGTTTTTAAAAGGCTTGCTAAAGGGCAACTAAAATACTCTGACTTAGGATTAAACTCAGAACCACAACCTGACACAAAGTTAGCAGTTCCATTTATTGATTTCTCTACAAAATTGGAAATAACCGATAGATATATATCCCAAGATGAAGCTCAGGAAATTTCAAACCTGGATAATTTTGAGATAGATTCTTTGGCGGACATAACCTTGAAAATCAATGAAATTATTTCTTCGGAATATTCAAAAATCAACGCTGTTAACCTTGACGGTAAAGTAGAAACAGCGTTCAATACAAAAAGAAAGGTTATGCTTGTAGATGTATTAGGTACCTTGGATGAATGCAGGTTTGAGTTAAACGGTTTACATCTCAGTAAAGAAGTTGCGCGCATCTATTACAGAAATTCTGATTGGTATCATGAAACAGAAAGAGCAAAAGAAAAAGACAGGCAGAATTGGAAGCAAGAATGCAAACTGCAACCGGAACCTTTACCAGCAAGATTTAGAGATCTGCTTTCTTACATGTATTGTGGGGTTACCAACGAGATTACTGAAAAGCAATGGTTTGATGTACCTATGACACTAAATGAAATTACAGAAGAAATAAAAACCTATATCAAATAAAATAATTCAATATCATTAAGAAAAATAAAATGTTAAACACAAATACTAGTAGCATTCAAACATCGGATTTAGAAAACATGATAGAACAGTATCAGTTTTCTGAAGAAACGGTGTCGATTCTTGAAAATGAAAATCTTATTCCCTCAAGGCTACTTAGCAGATTACACAATGTTTATCCACAACATTCTGGTATTCGAATATCAGGGGAATTTCTATTTAAAGGGAAAAATCATTATGCAGGTTTAAAGGGGTTTAGAGAAATAATAGAAATATTGCAAAAAAATGGAATAGAAATTGGACACATAGAAGCCCGTGAATTTTTTATAAAAGTTTATCGCTTTTTAGCAACCAAACATGTTCTAAATGCCATTAACTGGAAAGATTTTAATAACGACTCAATTTTTCAATTAGTTTTCCCGCAGCCAGGAATGATAAAACCTGAGGTGATTAAAACCTATAGTGATGCAAAGGATGAAAATGAAAGACAAAAAGTTATTGATGATTATATAAAAAAAACGAATCCTCATGATGGTAAACAAAAATTAAATAGGCCATGCTTTGAAAATCAGGGAGGAATAGTTGAGGTAGTAGAAGGAGGACAACACAAATACCCTCAATGTCATCTTATATTCGATAAAACTACTCAAAGTTGTTTTGCATTCTGTACATATTGTTTTAGGCATGCTCAAGTTCGTGGCGACGAAGATATGTTTTTACAAAAAGATGCCAATCAGGTTCACGAATATTTAAAGCAACATAAGGAAGTTACAGATGTGCTTATTACAGGTGGCGACGCAGGTTTTATGCCATATGAACGACTTAAGCAATATGTTATACCTATTATTGAGGATCCTGAATTATCACATATAAAAACATTGCGACTTGGATCCCGTGCTTTGACTTTCCACCCTGAATTAATTCTAACTTCTGATTATACTAAAATCCTGGACTTATTTACAAAAATGATTGATAATGGAATTCAGGTTGCATGGATGACACATTTTTCTACTCCACGAGAAGTGCTTAATATTAGCACAATAGCTGCTATTCGTCGTTTAAGAAAAAGAGGAGTGGTAGTAAAAAGCCAGAGCCCGGTTATGAACCATATTAGCATTTTTACAAAGCCTGATGGAACAATTGATGTTGACAAGTCTGCTCAAAACTGGATAGATCTGGGAAATATATTTGCCATGTTAACAATTGGGTTTCACTCAATGTATTGTGCCCGGCCAACAGGAGAACATCACTATTTCACAGTTCCGTTGGCTGATATGGACAAAGTATTTAGTAAAGTCTACAGGTCACTGCCATCAATCAGTCGACCATCAAGATATATTACAATGACTTCTTCTGCAGGAAAAACTTCTTTGCTTGGTATTACAGAAGTTAATGGGAAAAAAGCGTTTGCTCTTAAATTCAATGAAAGTAGAAATATGGAATGGATGGATAAAGTTTATCTGGCTGTTTATGATGAGAAAGAAAATACCATAGAAAAACTTAAACCATTTGATAATGAAAAGTATTTTTATGAAGATGAGTTAGAAAATCTTGAAAAAACATTGGAAGAAACACTGACAAGTCAACTACAAAAATAAAGTAGATTTGTCGATTCATATAATGTAATATTTAATAATGATTAATAAAATAGTAGAATCAACTTCTGAAGCTGTCAAAGATATTTTCGATGGTGCTGTTATTATGATTAGTGGATTTGGCGAAGCAGGTAGTCCAATCGAACTCATTCATGCACTCATCGATCAAGGAGCTAAAGATTTGACAGTAATAAGTAATAATACAGGAAGTGGACATGTTGGATTAGCTGCCCTTATAGAATGCAAAAAGGTTAGAAAAATGGTTTGTTCTTTTCCAAGGACAGCTAACTCCACTGTTTTTCCTGAACTATATTCAAAAGGAGAAATTGAACTTGAACTAGTACCACAAGGAACTTTAGCTGAAAGAATAAGGTCCGGAGGTGCAGGGATTCCCGCTTTTTATACATCCACATCGGTAAATACTCCGTTGGCTGAAGGAAAAGAAATTCGTGTTTTCGACAACACTCAGTACGTAATGGAATATGGTATTAAGGCCGATTTTTCATTAATAAAATGTGAAGCAGCTGATCGCCATGGTAATCTAATATATAATAAAACGGCCAGAAATTTTGGTCCGATTATGTGTACTGCAGGCGAAAAAACAATTGTCCAGGCTAAGCGAATTGTTGAATTAGGAGAAATTGATCCTGAATCTATTGTTACTCCGGGCATATTTGTAAATAGTGTAGTAGAAGTTAGTAATCCGGCCGATGAATCAAAACTTGTAAAAGAAAACAGGAGGTATCCATGGTAGAAAAAGAAATAAAAAAAGGATGGAGCCGAAATGAGATGGCACAAAAAGTGGCTCTGGATATTCCTGATGGTGCTTATGTAAATCTTGGAATAGGAATTCCCGAATTAGTTGCTGATTATGTTCCTGAAGGTCGTGAAGTAATATACCACACTGAAAATGGTTTACTTGGCATGGGACCGGCGCCTGAAAAAGGACAGGAAGATCCCGAACTTATTAATGCAGGTAAGAAAAATATTACAACTATTAAAGGTGCCTGCTTTTTTCATCATGCCGATAGTTTTACAATGATAAGAGGAAAACATATAGATATCTGCGTTTTAGGAGCATTTGAAGTTTCCGAAAAAGGTGATCTGGCAAACTGGTCAACCGGGGAACCTGATGCGGTTCCTGCTGTAGGCGGAGCTATGGACCTGGTTGCCGGAGTAAAAAACATCCTGGTTATTACCCAACACACAACAAAAAGCGGCAAGCCCAAAATTGTTGAAAATTGCACTTACCCTTTAACTGGTAAAGGAGTGGTTAACCGTATTTATACCGATCTTGCTATAATCGATATCACGGAAGAAGAGCTTGTTATTAAAGAATTGGCCCCAGGTATTAGCTTTGATTATGTGCAGGAAAGAACAGGAGCAAAACTTAGAATGTCATAAACTTTTACAGAAACTACTTAAATATGGGGCATAGTATTAATACACAAATAAAAAAACACACCAACGAAGAAATATATCAAAAAGCGCGTAAGGTTATACCTGGTGGAGTAAGTCGAAATACGGTATTTCACGAGCCATACCCGCATTATGTTGCTCATGCAAATGGATGTTATGTTACTGATATTGATGGTGTCCAACGAATTGATTTTGCTAACAATATGGCGGCATTAATTCATGGCCATGCTTTTCCTCCAATAGTAGAAGGTGTTATCGAACAAATTAAAAATGGTACAGCTTATACCATGGCAACAGAGGTAGAAGTGGATTTTGCGCAATTATTATGCGACAGAGTTCGTGGATTTGAAAAAATTAGGTTTGTAAACTCGGGTACTGAGGCTGTTATGGCTATGATAAAGGCTTCTCGAGCTTTTACAGGAAAATCTAAAATAGCAAAAGCCGAAGGTGCCTACCATGGAACTTATGACTTTGCCGAAGTAAGTCAATTTGCAGACCCAACAAATTGGGGTGATATTAACAAACCAAATAGTGTTCCGCTGGCATATGGCACGCCGCAAGGAGTTTTAGATGATGTAATAATTTTTCCGTACAATGATATCGAAAGAACAATCGCTATTTTGGACCAACATGCAGATCAGATCGCTTGTGTACTTATAGATCCGATACCTCACAGGGTTGGATTACTAAAAGGAACAACAGAATTTGTTGAAGCATTATACAAATGGACGCGTGAAAACAAAGCTTTACTCGTATTCGATGAAGTAGTAACCTTTCGGACAAATTATAGTGGCGCACAGCAATATTATCCGGTAAAGCCAGACCTCACAGCTCTGGGTAAAATAATAGGAGGAGGATTTCCTGTTGGTGCATTTGCCGGACGTTCAGATATTATG
>JANQHR010000105.1 GCA_028282585.1 Bacteroidales bacterium
TTTAAAAGCTCCTCCCTATTTGCATTCATATTCTAATATTTCTAAAAATGCAAATATGTATTTTATTTTATTCTCCACCTAATAATTCAAGTGATCCGGGTTCTCATCCTGGAAATCTTTTAAAGTTTATTTCAACAAAAAAGGTCTCTTCTTTCGAAGAAACCTTTCATGTGATCCCGCCAGGATTCGAACCTGGGACCCACAGCTTAGAAGGCTGTTGCTCTATCCAACTGAGCTACGAGACCATTGTCTTTTGGCGTTGCAAAAATATAAAAATATCTTTAATGAGAAAATATAAAGCGAATTATTTCTCAAAATCTTTTCTATAAAACAAAGGTCATTCCATAAGCTGAAAAGAGCGATCTTTTTATTTTATTTAAAGAATCATTTTATGCTTCTTTCATTGCATTTACAAGACCTTTTTTCTCGATGATTTCCATCAATTTTTCCGGAAGCGGTGCAAATTGTATTTCTTTATCTCCAACTTTAACCGTACCTTTATTGAAATCAATATCAACATTATCCCCAGGTTTGTATAAATCAACTATTTCAGAATTTACAATTAAAGCTAATCCCTGGTTAATACATGATCTATAAAAAATTCTGTTACTTGATTTAACGATTACAGCTTTTACTCCAGCGTGAGCTAAACCCACCGCTGGATGCTCTCTTGAACTCCCACAGCCAAAATTCTCACCTGCAATTACAATATCACCAGCCAATACATTCTTTGGGAAATTCTCATCAAAACCAGCAAATAAATGTGGCATAATAGCTTCTGGGTCCGAACTCAAAATATTATAAGTTAAGTTCCCTGCAAACATCTGGTCTGTATTAATATTATTTGCTTCAGCATAATTCCAAACATTTCCAATTTTCCTGTTCTCACCTCCTGGAATTTCAACCGTTGAGGTAGCTTCTTTTTGATAAGGATATTTATCACCATATTTTTCGCCTCTAGGATCGGAAATAACACCACTTATTGCAGTAAATGCAACTGTAGCCGGAGATGCTAAATAAATCTCAGCTTCCTTATTTCCCATTCTACCTTTAAAGTTCCTGTTTGCAGTAGAAATTACAGTAAATCCATCTGCAGGAATTCCTTGCCCTGTTCCTAAACAAGGACCACATGATGCACTTAAAACCGTTGCTCCTGCATTAATAAGCTTTGTTATTAAACCTTCCTCAATCATTTGAAGGTATATTTTTTGAGAAGCCGGAATAACCAATAGTTGGAATCCATCTGCAATTTGCTTACCATCCAATATTTCAGCGGCTATACGAATATCTTCCAATCTACCATTAGTGCACGTACCAATAACTCCCTGATGAACTTTGGTTCCTTGCACCTCAGAAACGGCTTTTACATTATCAACATGGTGTGGGGCAGCAACTAAAGGATAAATCTCACTTAAATCAATCTCAATTTCTTTAGCATATTTTGCTTCTTTATCGGCCCAAATACCTTCAACAGAATTTTTTCCATAAAACTCAGCTAATACTTCATCCGGAGGAAAAACAGCATTCTTTGCTCCCATTTCAGATGCTAAATTAGCTAATGTCATTCTTTGTGAAATTGTTAAATTTTTAACTCCATCTCCATGATATTCAATTGACATATAATCAGCACCATCAGAACCAATCATACCAATTATCCAAAGTGAAATATCTTTTGCATAAACACCTGGATTTAGCTTACCTTTTAAAGTAACCTTCATTGTTTCAGGAACACGAAACCAGGTTTCACCTCTTTTCCATAGGCCTGCCGCTTCCGTTCTGTCAATACCAGCTGCCATTGCATTAAAAGCACCTGCAGTACAAGTATGACTATCGCTTCCTACTATAACCATTCCTGGTACTGCATGATAGGACATAATTTGGTGGCAAATACCCTTACCCGCATCATAAAATTTATCTACACCTTGATACTTAACAATATCACGTACTTCTTGATATTGAGTCGCCAATTTTGCATTGGTTGGTGGTGCATTATGATCTAAAACAATTAATAATTGCCTGGGGTCAGCTACTTTATCGCCACCCATTTTTTCGAAAGTCTTTTTTATACTAGCCGTATTATCATGTGTTAATACAATATTCGGCTTTTTAAAAACGATGCTACCACATTCAGCATCAAATATTTTTTCAACGAATGTTCTTGCTGTCATAATACTTAATTTAAATTCAAATTTTTATACTTTAAATTAATTGATTTAAGAACATCGATTAACGAATATTGATTTTAGATTTAATTTGAAGTCCTTACTTCGTAAATCATAAATCGTTAATCATTATTCGATATTCAAATAATATATTTACTAATTGAATATACCTCCTCTTTGGTAAATATCCATTTGTACCTCAGAAAATGGATTTCCTTGTATCGTTTTACCTTTAGTAACATTTGTAATTTCACCAGTTTCAAAATTCACTTTGATGGTATCAAAATGTTCAAGATCTAATCCTTCAATTGAATCATACGACATAATTGGAAATGCGGCATTAATTGCATTTCTTTCATAAATAGCTCCGAACGATTCGGCTACAACAGCTTGAACTCCTAATGGAATAAAGCAATCTACTGCCTGTTGGCGAGAACTACCACTACCAAAGTTTTTCTGCACTAAAACAATATCACCTGGTTGAGCTTCTTTGGCAAAATTCTCATAACCTTCTAAATTGTCAAAAGCATATTGTCCCATTTCATTTGTATCTGTAATTGCAAGGTAACGATTATGATAAATCATATCTGTATCGATATTATCTTCCTTGATATACCAAACACGTCCTTCAATTATTTTTGGACGTTCTTTTGTTTCAACTTTTTCTGTTTTAGGTTTAACTGCTTTCTCTTCTTTTGGCATAAAAATCATTGGTTCTTCCGGGATATCATCCGGAGTAGTAATGTAACCTGCAACAGCTGATGCTGCAACAACAGAAGGGGATGCTAAATACACTTCACCTTTACCTTGTTTACCCGGGAAGTTTCTATTACCTGTACTTATTGTAATTTCACCCTGTCCGTTTTGTCCAACCTGACCAGCAGCACATCCGGCACATCCGGCATTTGAAAGAAGTGCTCCTGCATTTTTAAATATTTGAACTAAACCTTCATTTAAGGCCTGACTCCAGACTTCATCAGTTGAAGGAACAATTTTTAAAACAACACCTGGTGCAACCTGACGTCCTTCAAGAATAGCAGCCGCTGCTCTTAAATCTTCGATTCTTCCATTGGTGCAGCTTCCGATAAAAGCAGAATCAATTTTTGTTTTCTTAACATCTCCAACATCAACTGTATCATGAGGCGCTCCCGGACGAGAAACTCTTGGTACAAATCCAGTAATATCTATGTCAATTACCTGCTCATAATTTGCATCTTCATCTGCTTTTACCAACTCAAGTGTATTACCTGATTGTTGTTCACTAAATTTCATTATTTCATTATTTGGAGTGAATAATAAAATGATAGCTCCCATTTCGGTTCCCATTGATGCTATGGTTATTCTTTCATCAAGGGTTAATTTATCTATAGCGTTACCATGAAATTCAACAGCATAACCGAGTAAAGTATTAGCTCCGAATTTATTTAATAAGTTAAGAACTATATCTTTTGCTGTTACATTAGCAGGTTTTACTCCATTAAAATTCAGCTTAATCGATTTTGGAACCTTAAACCATGATTTTCCATTACTCCATGCTGCAGCTATGTCCTGATCACCCATTCCCTGACCAAATGCTCCTACAGCACCAAGAATATTTGCATGTGAATCAGTTGTTACAGCAGTCGATCCTGAATATGCTAATCCTTCATGTATTAGAAGGTGCGTTCCTATACCCGCATCAATATCATAAATTTTTATACCATGATTTCTAGCATAATCTCTACATATTTGTTGATTTACAGCGTATTTTTGGTCCGATCCCGTTGGATTACAATCGAATGTAAAAAAAGTTTTGGTAGGATCATCAAGACTTAATCCATTATCTACCATATTTTTCACAACATTAGCACCACCAAAATCTCTGGCAGCTCTAACGTCCATATAAACATCAACAATATCGCCTGGATCTATCACATCTTTATTTGAGTGGTTCGCCAGTATTTTTTCAATTAAAGTCATTCCCATAATTTAATAGAATTTAAGGTTAGATTTATGTTAACAAATTTATAATATTTGAGATTTCGATAAGCATGCTTTTAATAAATTTTACTTATAAAAAGCTTTTTTTAAACACCATACTCTAAAATCATTTATTTACAAAGAAAGTTTTTTTTCTGAACAAAGGAGATTATTTTTGCATCTTCAACTTTGAGATATGGCAAAAAGCATAAGTCATAATATACCAAAACTTTATGCAATAAAAATAGCAAAATGGTTTATGCTGTTTATGCCATTCATGATTCCTTTTTATCAGGATAATGGATTGGACCTTTCTCAAATATCTTTATTAAAAGCCATATATTCTATTTCTATTGTAATATTAGAAATACCTTCAGGATATTTAGCTGATGTTCTTGGCAGAAAAAAAACTCTAATTATTGGATCAGTTTTAGGATGTATGGGATTCTTTACATATAGTATTTCATATGGTTTTCTGGGGTTTCTAATTGCAGAAATCATTCTTGGATTTGGCCAAAGTCTTATTTCAGGAGCCGATTCAGCCATGCTCTATGATACTTTAGATGATTTAGATCGAAAAGATGAATATGTAAAATATGAAGGGAGGGTAATTTCAATCGGGAATATATCTGAAATGACAGCTGGTTTAGTTGGTGGATTACTAGTGAGTATCAGTTTGCGTGTACCATATATTGCCCAAACGGCAGTGGCATTTATTGCCATACCAGCTTCATTAACTTTGATTGAGCCTAAAAGAAATGCAAAGATTGTAAAGATGGGTTTCAACCATATTTTAAATATTGTAAAATACTCTTTAATTGAGAATAAAGACCTAAGATGGAATATTCTGCATTCCTCAATAATTGGAGCCTGTTCACTATCCATGGCTACATTAATTGTTCAACCTTTTTTAAAGGAAATTAATTTACCTTTATCATATTTTGGAATTATATGGGTTGTATTAAATTTTATAGTAGGTGCGGTTGCCTTTTACGCCTACAAAATTGAAAAAAAAATAAAGAAAGTAAAATCCCTTATTCTTATTTCAATATTCATGCCTTTAGGCTATATTTTTCTTAGTCAGATATTTAATTATTGGGGGTTAATTGTATTGATTATTTTTTATATTTTCCGTGGATTTGCAACACCTGTATTAAAAAATTATATAAATCAGTTAACCGATTCGGAAGTTAGAGCAACTGTTTTATCGGTGCGAAACTTTGTAATAAGAATACTCTTTGCAATGATTGGCCCTTTCATAGGTTGGTATACCGATCTTATTAGTTTACAAGCAGCTGTTTTAATCGCAGGGTCGGTATTTATATTCTTTGCAGGAATTTCGTTAGTAATGCAGTTAATGATTATTAGAGGAAAAAATAGTTCAAAATTCAATTCAGGTTTTTAACTCCAAATCCTTATTCATATTTGTTATGCAATACTCACATTCTCCACAGGCACATTCTTAAGTAAATAACATTTTGAATATCAAGTAATTATTTGTATCTTTAGATAAAACAAAACCCCGAAAAGTGCCGAAAACACATAAAATCG
>JANQHR010000065.1 GCA_028282585.1 Bacteroidales bacterium
TAATTATTATACCTCAACTCTGAATCCCGCATTTTCATTGGTCTAGACAGGTCACATGGAGGGCAATCATTTTTGATATTGTAGGGCAATATTTCTTTAAATTCCGCCCTAGGGCAATATCACTTTTGGCTGAAGTGGGACTTGAACCCACGGCCATCTACAACCTCTTACATGGAAGTCCCCCTCGATCTCTACCACTTGAGCTACTGGGACATCCAGATTTTGTAATCTTAGAACTTCCACAGTATTTAACCCTCATTTCTTTGTTGATTTGGCTTTTTCTACCATCGATGCAGCTAAAATTCGTATGTTATCTGCTGAACGTTCGATAACTGATTGGCTCATAATTATTTATTGTTTATTGATTTAATTTCATTCGAGGCATGAGGATAGTAATTTTCCATGAATTAACAAAACAAAATTGTACGTTTTTCATTTCACGCCTATTCAATTTAACGCAAATTTAACACTTATTGTCAAAATGCAAATAAGTACCGTTTAATTCTTGGCTAAGATATTCAATTATTTAACAATTATATACTTTACAATAAAATCAATTTTATTCTAATTCATTCTAAATTATATTCAGAATTAAAGAGTTTTTATATCTTTGGCTGCCTAAAATTAAAATAACATGATACAACGTATACAAACAATATATTTACTTGCGCACACGGTAATTACTACCCTTCTTTTTGTTTTTCCTTTTTCGGAAATGAGCACAGCAAAAAATGAGATACTTGTATTTAAACATAGTGGAATAATGAATATAACCACTGAAGAAGTATTATTTTCTACACTTCCTCTTTCCATTTTAATTGCCATTATCCTCGTTTTAGGTATTGTATCCATTTTCTTGTTCAAAAAAAGAGTTTTGCAAATGCGAGTTTGTATCTATAACATCGTTATTACTGTTGGACTAATCGGAATGTTTGTTTTTTATCATTTTTCTCTCCGACCTCATTTAGACATTTCAACATTTTCGTATAAAATAGGACCTGCACTACCGGTGGTCATGATTTTCTTTCTGATACAAGCATTTCGTTCCATCCGAAAAGATGAAATTCTTGTAAAAAGTTACGATAGACTGAGATAACTGATATTCGTAAAATTGTATTACTACTAACCTTAAGATTATTTAATACAACTGATATGTATTGATTTCATATTATTTTTATCTTTAAACTGGATATCAACCAGCTTTAGTTGTAACGTATTAAATCAGTTGAATTGAGCTCAGTTAAAGAAACGGCCGAAAACAAAAAAAAAGTTAAAAAATCCTTTTTTAGAAGGCTACGTAAAGCATTCACAATCAGTATATTGGTTATTATTGCTATTGTTATTAGCTTATCGGTAATAGCTAAGGTAAAAGAAAATGAAATTGCAGATGCCGCATTGGAAAAAATCAGTGAATCGATAAATGCCCCGATTAAAATTGGAGATATTTCTTTTAATTTAATTCGCAGGATACCATTTGCCACTATAGAATTAAAGAATATTCAATTGGGCTCGTATACATCTGACAGTAGCATCAACGACCATTTTACCAATAATGATACTGTTGCAAATATCGACAGGGCATATATATCTGTAAAATCCTTGCCATTGATTGATGGTAGATACGAAATTACCAAAGTAGAATTTAAAGGAATACGTTTTAATTACCAGGTAAATAATGAGGGGATTAGTAATTTGGACTTTCTATTGCAGTCGGCTGCAAACGATTCCAATAAAACCGACACTGCAGCAGTTAATCCTTATGTAATTCTTAATGAGCTGTTGGTGGAAGATGTCATATGCAATTATTATGACAGTTCGCAAGCTATGGGAGCT
>JANQHR010000076.1 GCA_028282585.1 Bacteroidales bacterium
TACCATATGGAATTGTAAGCCTTTGCTGTGCCAGGCCAATCCCAGTCCCACATTTTTGTAAGTATTATTCAGGTAAGACCAACTCAGGCTTGCCGAAAACTTGTTCCATAATTTAGTGTTGGCAGAAAGGCTTAAAGAAGAATGTAATTTGCCCCGGTAAACCACATTTCGGTTCACCACCCCGATCCCTAATTTGGGCCTGTACTGGTAAAGTCCTCCCAGGTATAGCTGGGTTGGAAACCACGAATAAAAGCTGTTTTGCGTAACCGTGTGAGTAAAACTATTAAACAGCGTATCCGAAAAATCAGCCAGGTAATCTACATCATCCAGGTTGGCTCCGGAATAATCAAAACTACCGGTTAAATGAATGTTATTTACATCCGATTTCCATCGAATAAATCCTAAATCAAGCAAACTTGCAGACAAGGTTAACTTTTCATTATACTTGTGAATCCACCCTAAATCCAGTGCAAAACCTTTATTTTTTCCATTCATTAAAAAACTTAAGATATCTACATCGCCCATGGTAACACCTGTAATGTTTCCATCGGCATCCTGGTTAACAGTCATTGGAAATGATGTGTTAATGATCAAATCTCCTTCCACATTTAAATTAAAGGTAGTTTCATCCGTATACAAACTCATTTTTGACTTGCCGGAATAAATACCGGCTTTGCCAAATAACAGTTTTGTCCTTATGCCAAAAGTATTATAAGCATCCCAAACTTTAGATACTCCCAATGAATATTCCCTGTAATAAACTGTATTTGTCCTTAGGTTATTGAATTTCTCCGTTTCGCCCAGAAACTGTGTATTCCCTTTCCAAGCCAGTTCGATTAAACTGCCCGGGTAGGTTATCCCGGAATTAATTTTCTCTGCAATATTGAAGGTTATGTAATAATCATTTCTGCGGTAACCCAGCGAAATTAAATCCAAATGAACCGCATTGTCAATTAAATTGGATTTTTTTACCTTATCATAAAACGAGCTCATGTTCAAAGATGCCGAACCTCCTGAGGATGAAAATAGTTCGTTAAACGAAAATACGGTATTTGAATAATTTAAATGTGTAGATGTTAGTACCGGAAAACCTAAAAACCATTTACAATTTATTTGAACTGCCGGATTTAAGCGGTTCGATTGAGGGACATCATGCAATAAATAAAATGTATTGCTTTGTTGTGCAGAACCAAAGAAAAAGATTAGGATAAATCCCAGCGTAAAGAATATACTTTTTCTATTTAAAGGTTTATTATTCAAAAATCATTCTTTATTCAAAGTTATCATTTGCCTCATTGCCTGAAATTGTTAAGTTCAACCCTGCCTGCACGCCCATCTGTATATCCATCGTGTATATCGGGTAAAAATCGATTAAAGCAGTGTCCAGCTGAAGGTTTTGAATACCGCCCTCAACCAGCAAATACCGAACCGAAGAAAGCGCTTCAATTTTTTCCTGAGAAATATATACATCGGTCTGAGTATGCCTTTTTTCAACGGTTTCTCCGTTTCCCTGTAAGTTGCCCGGTTCAATGATAAGCGGTTCATCAGGGAAAAGCGAATCAATTACCGTTTCGTTAATATCCAGAAAGTAAGCCTGCACATTTGCGTAAGCAGGAAAACCATTATAAGTATTAATCCGAAACATCAGGGTAACAATTTCTTCGGAGAACTCACCCAAATTTTCCATATCAAATGGAAACCGGTAAGTCAAAGGAATATCTACCTCATCTATCCAATCAGGGAAACCGGACAAATCAAAGTCATTAAGTAAATCTGTATCAAAACCGCTATCTTCATTCATGCCTAATGACCCGTACCCTAAAGCCATGGAAAAACTAGGCTCCCAGGCAGATTCCGGATTGTCAAAATCAGTCGGTACATCCTTAATGCACGAATAAGAAATAATCATTATTGATATTAAAAGTATTAACCTGGAGAATTTCATTTCAACACGTTCTAAAAAGTAAACTCAAGTTATAAAAAATTGTTTATCCGGACTAATAGAAAACGTTAATTAAGCATTATTTGTTATAAATGCTTCATCTAGCAACCTAAAATAAATAAAAATTTATGTTTTAAAATATTTTTTTCGTATTTAAGTCCTTGATTGCCAGTATTTGTTTAAGAAAAGCATAAACTTCAATAAACATAATAGATATAGGGAAATTTTCGTTAAACTAATCGTATTTATAAAGATCAAATAAAAATAAGAAGCGGCAAAAATTAAATTACGAACCATTAAAATTTGTTGTCATGGCACAAGCAATCTGGAACGGAAAAGTAATAGCGGAAAGTGAAGACATCGTTCAAGTAGTTGATGCCTTTTACTTCCCACAAGAATCCATAAATATGGATTATTTAAAACCTAGCACTACCAAGACTATATGCTTCTGGAAAGGTGAAGCTTCATATTACGATATTATTGTTGAGGGTAAGTTAAATAAAGATGCTGCCTGGTACTATCCAGATCCCAGTCCAATGGCTGAAAATGTTAGAAATATGGTTGCCTTTTGGAAAGGTGTTGAAATAAAGTTATAAAATTTAAAAAAATGAATTGCGAGATTAAAACCATAATATTAGGAGGCTCTTCAGGTAATAGTTACCTGATTAAAAGCCATCTTGGTTTTGTCTTGATTGATACAGGAGAAAAATCGAAACGTAAAAAACTTGATAAAGAATTGGAAAAAGCTGGATGCAATTCGGAAAATTTTCATTTGGTCATTTTAACTCATGGTGATAACGATCATTCTGGTAATTGTGCTTATTTAAAAGAAAAATACGGTGTTAAAGTAGCCATGCATGTCAGAGATGAAAGAATGATGCGTTATGGAAAAGCTATTAAATATAAAAGAAAAAGTAAGCGCTTTGTAAAATATTTATTCCCGCTATTCATAAAAATTAACCAGTTTAAACCCGACTTCAATATTGATGAAGGATTTAATTTATCATGCTACGGTATAAATGCAAGAGTAATACATTTACCTGGTCATTCGCGGGGTTCGATAGGAGTTTTAACCGATAATGGTGATTTATTTTGCGGTGATTTATTTACAAATATTCAAAAACCGGAAATAAATAAAATTATGGAAAATGACTTAGACGCCAACGCAAGTATTGATAAATTAAAAAACTATTTAATCGATAAAATCTACCCCGGGCATGGAACCCCCTTTTTTATAAGCAAGCTGTTTGTTTAATACGATATTATTGATGAAAAAGGCTTTCAAGAAATAGTATTAGCTATTTAAATAAATTCCTTTTTTGGGTTTGTTGGATTTCTTAGTAATTTTCCAAATATTTCAGTACTATGGAACCTAACTTTAAACAGAGCCTATTTAAATATTTCAATTTTACTAAAAAGGATTGGGAAATTACGGAACAGTATTTCAATCTTATTGAGTTAAAAGCTAAAGAACCTTTTTTAACAGAAGGTAAAATATCGAACAGAATTGGTGTGGTTGAATCAGGTTTATTAAGGTCATTCTTTTATGGTGAGAATGGAAATGAAATAACTACCCGGTTTTTCATACCAGGATCGTTAGTAATTTCAGTAGTCAGTTTTACTCAGCAAAAACCTGCAAAAGAGAGTATTTTAACAATAGAGCCCACGGAATTAGTTATTTTTACGCATAAAGATTTCCAGGAGTTGCTTAAAAAAGTGCCTGCATGGCAACAGATTCCATTAGTTTCTTCAGAATATATGAATAGGCAAAAGGAAAAAAGAATTCTTGAGTTTCAAACTATGCCAGCCAAAGAAAGATATTTGAAATTTCTTGATAAATATCCGCAGGTTTGCAGAAGCGCAACCGTTGGGCAAATTGCTTCATATCTGGGAATTGATATTGCAACTTTAAGTAGGATCAGAAAGAATGTTTAACTTGATACATTTTTCAAAATTTCTTTTACCATACCTTGGATAAAACACCATAAGAAATATCTTTGATGTGAATTAGATTTTTAGAAAATATGAAGGTTGTAAAAAAATCGTTCAATCAAAACTATTTAATAAAAAACCCGATTGTTGGAGCCTTAATACTTACTATTTTTTCGTGGTGCTTCGCTCTACTTTATAAGCCCTTCGAATTTGATTATAACACCCGTTTCCATTTCAGTATTAGTTTATTTTTATTTGGTTTCGGAGGAAGCCTTTCCTATTTATGTTTTATTTATCTAACAAAATTTTTATTCCCAAAGTTTTATAGTATTAAAAACTGGACCTTTTTAAAAGACATTCAAACTATAGTTTTGTCCTTAATTATAATGGGAACTACTATATATTTTTTAGGTTATCTAATTAATTTAAATCCTGCACCAATTAGCACTCATGGATTACTTGATGCGATCAAAATGGTATTTTTAATGGGTATTATACCTTTTGGAGCTCTATTGATTAAAAACATTGGAAACCCTTATATAACTACTTATGATGCTAATGAAGAAACAGTGTTGTTTAGCAGTTCCACCATTGAAATCCAATCTGCATTAAAAGAAAAGCTACGAATATCTTTTAAGGACCTTTTATACATAGTTTCTAATGGTAACTATGTTGACTTTTACTTCAGTGAAGGATATAAAATCGTAAGAAAAACGCTTCGCAATAGCTTAAATGATATTGAAAAACAATTAGTAGACTTTCCTTTTTGTTTAAGAACTCATCGAGCATATATAGTAAATTTGAACTTCATTATTAATAAAAAAGGAAATGCGCAAGGATATCTTTTAACCCTTGAAGGAGTGAATGAAAAAATTCCTGTTTCGCGAAAAAAAATTGCCGAGTTTGACTCAGCTTATAAAAAGTTCATAAGCTAATTGGTTTGTCCTTTATAACATATTCTTGTCATCCATAACATCATCATAGAACCCGAAAAGCTTATTGGTGTCCATGGTAACAATTCTTTGATTTGTATCCCAGATTTTCGGTTGAATCCCCATTTATAGACTACTTGCAGGCAAATTTATTTACTAACATAAACTTTTTATTATGAATAATTTGTCTCAACTAACAAAGATTTTATTACTATTTCTTATAGCCATGCTAAATTTTAACCATTCTAAAGGACAATCAGGAATCATATTTGGAAAAATTAAAAATATAGAAACCAATAAGCCTGTCATGTATGCGGCAGTTAGCATATACGAACAAAACGACTCTTCTCTTTACTTGAGTACAATAACTAATGATGAGGGTGCTTTCTCAATAGGTCAGGTTAAAAATGGGACATACTATTTAAAAACTTCTTGCCTTGGTTTCAATGAATCAGTAATAGAAAATATCCTTATCAGTTCTAATCAACAAAAGTATAATTGCGAAACTATCGAATTGAAAGAAAAATCATTTTTAATTGAAGAAATACAAGTAACAGCTAATAGGGCAAGAGGAAAATCCGATAATGAAAAAACTATATATACAGTTAAAAATGAAATGAAAAATACTTCATATAATGGAACTGAATTGTTAAAATATATACCAGGTATACAACTGGACCTACAGAAAAACATTTATCTGGAAGGAAAATCTAATGTTATCATATTAGTTAATGGAAAAGAACGGGACAAAAACTTTCTAGATCAATTAAACTCGGAATGGATAGACAGAATAGAAGTTTCTGTAGGATCATCATCTAAATTTGATGCTGATGCAGCAGGTATTGTAAACATTATCTTAAAAAAAGACGAAAATGAAGGCTTTGGAAGTAGCGTGAATTTGGATTTACCACTAACAACATCCGGTATTTTTAGTAATCCTTCTTATAGCCTCAGTTATGGAAAAAGAAAACTTAACCTATTATTAAGTTATACGGGAGGATTCTATTACTTTGATATAGAAAGTAACAGAACATATAACACATTTTCTAATAATGAAGACTTTGACATTTCAAATAGTTCCGCATTAAAACAAAAAAGCTGGAATCAACGTATCAATCTATCTATAGATTATTCAATTAATAAAAAGAATAGTATAACATTTTACTCTTATTATAATCCGCACAAAAACAATTTTGATGGAAAAACAGAGTCAGAGATAATCAGCTCTGAAAGCAATCATAGCAATATCAATTATTCTAATAATGAAAAAGATCGAAATACAGCTAATCTGTATTCGTTATTTTATAAACATTCATTTGATAAAAACTTTTCCGAATTGACCGTTGATTTAAGTTTTTACAATTTTAACGGGAAAAGCAGCTACTCAGTATGGGATATAAATCAAAAAGGCAATTATTCAAATTTACCAACGGATAATTCCGAATACAATACAAAATATCACCCAAATCGATTTTCAAATTACTTAAAACTAGACTATACAACCAAAGTAAATGATAAAATAAAATTAGATCTTGGCTCCAAGTTTATGTATAGTAATTATAAAAATAAGGATTCCAATGATTTTAAATACACTAAAAAAAACCTGGCTTCCTATATTATGGCCACTTATCAGCATGAAAAGATTGTAACAACTTTAGGTATGAGAGGTGAGTATTTAAATTCTTCTTTGGAAGAAGAGTTCAATAAAGATTATTATTCTATATTACCATATTTTGTAATCAGTTATAAATTAAAGAATAATAATACCCTTAAGTTGAACTACAAAGTATTAACCTTCAGACCGGGGCTTTATGATTTAAATTCTGCGATCATTGCAAATGACTTATATTCCGCTAAAACAGGGAATCCGGATTTAAGTATGGAGCACAATAACATTTTTGCACTTGAATACACTACACAAATAAAAAGCAGTTATATGGCAATTGAAGGCTATTATGAGTTTAAAAAGAATAATATCCACCACATTGGTGAACTTACTTCCGATGGTCTTATATTGTTCACACCTCAAAATATTGAAAGAGAAATTAACTATGGCCTTAAATTATCAGGTAGTTTAAGTATATTAAGATTATTACATATTGTCCCTTTTTTTAAATTCTATCAATATGAAATTAATAATGAAGCAAATTTATTTTACCAAAACTATAAAACAGGAACCAATATTAATGCTTCACTTTCTGCAATACTTATGCTTAAAAATAACCTGTCTTTATCTTTAATTTATCAGTATACAAACCCTGAATATTTTATTCAAAACAGAACATTTACCGATGTCCTTTATTTCTTAGGCATTGACAAAAAATTTGGCAACAATGTGAAAATAGGACTTGCTTCTGCTCTTCCTTTTAAAAATTCATTTACTTATTATGCGAATAAATACAATACTGAAAACTTTAAATTCAACCAGAACGAAAACATAACATTCTCAGCATTCCCTTTTTGGTTTAAATTCAGCTACTCATTTAATTCAGGAAAAAAAGCCAAGATCAAACAGTGGGAAAATGAAATGAATGAGGTTAAGTCCAAGAAGATATTTTAATGTTCTTTTTCCATTTTTTGACATTTATCAAACAATCCATTAACTTAAAATCCTGACCTTTACGTTAAATTAAAACTGTTAAAATCATGAAAATATTAGTTATTGGTGCAAGTGGAATGCTCGCAAAACCGGTCGTAAAAAATTTGGATGAGTTTGGGTTTGATGTCCGGTTATTTTCAAGAACGGTTCATGCTACCATGTATGAAAAAAACCACGAAATAGTAAATGGAGATGTTTTTGTAAAACCCAACCTTGAAAGAGCCATGGACGGTTGTGATGCTGTTTATATTACACTTTCAAAACTAAACGAAGCAGAAGCAGTTAAATCAATCGTTGAAGTAGCTAAAGAACAGCAAATGAAATTGATCGGATTGATTTCCGGGGCAACTGTTTCGGAGGAAAATCGTTGGTTTTGGATGATTGATAATAAATTTCAAGCTGAGCAAACGATCATTAATAGCGGAATTCCATATATTATTTTCAGGCCAAGCTGGTTTATGGAATCGTTAAGTTTAATGGTTCGAAATGGGAAAGCCATGATGATTGGGAAACAACCTAACCTATGGCATTGGTTATCGGCTGATGATTTCGGGAGAATGGTTGCTACTGCATTTCAAAAAACAGACGCGCAAAATAAAATCTTTTATTGTTATGGACCCGAAAAGTTTTTGATGAAGGATATTTTAACAGAATATTGTGACGTATTGTACCCGGGGATCAAAAAAGTATCTTCAGTTCCTATCGGAATGATGAAATTAATTGCGTTTTTATCAGGGAATAAAGAATTAAAAATCGCAAGCTCTATGTTTGCGTACTTTGAAAAAGTAGAAGAACCTGCAAGCAATAATGAAACAAATAAAATCTTAGGAAAGCCAGAAATTACGTTTAACCAATGGATAAAAATGCAAAAAAGTTAGCGTATGGCAACAAAACTGGTCACCAATAGTATTCTTTTTATCATTATAATTATTTCAGGAGTTTGGTTGGCTAAATTAGGTAAACCATATAAACCATTAGCTTTTAATATACATAAATTCATAACGCTTGCATTTATTGTTTATACTATAATGTTATTAAAAGTATTAATAAAAACTATTGAAATGAGTTCATTGCATTGGTTATTACTGATTTTATCCGGTATTTGTGTATTATTAACCCTGGTGTCCGGTGGAATTCTAAGTAGTAAGGAAGAAATAATGAAACCTTTGATTCTGGTTCATAAAATATCATCCGCATTTGCCCTGCTATCAATTCTTAGTTGGTTCTATTTTAGCTTAAAGCAATAAAAAGCCCCTTATCCGGGGCTTTGCTCATTTTTACTTTCTTCCTGCATTTTTTTAACGATCGGTGCAAATTCTTCAACAATAGATGCAGTATCCCAACCCAGATCTTTATCTTTTGCTTCGTTTTCAATATCATCCAAAATCATTTTTTCTAAATCCTCAATGTATTGCCTTCCCGCTTTAAGAAAAGTTTTTCCTTCGTGTCGGGTTGCAGCTAATTTATACAGGTATTTTTCATCATACCTTCTAAATTTTTTTAATGCCCTTTGTACCTGATAACTTCTATAACCTAAAAAGCTTAGAGCATCAGCTGCCATTCGAAGCGCACTATCAAAAAATTCACGGTAAACTCCAATGGTTTTTTTATCCATCATATCATAATGGTTAAACCAGTTCATCGACCTTGATATAATATCTAAATTTGGAAAATGCTTTTGGGCTGTTTCAACTATTTCAACAGCTTTATCAGGATCGTCAACCGCAACGATTAGAAGCCTCGCTTCAGCAGCGCCTGCCGCATGCAAAAGGTCATGCCTTGATGCATCTCCATAGAATACCTTAAATCCTAATTTTCTTAAAAGGTCAACATTATTAGGATTAATATCTAAATAAGTTGCTTGCGTTCCATTTGCCTGTAGAAACCTTCCGATTGTACTTCCGTATCTTCCAAAACCAGCGATGATAACCTGGTTCTTTTCATCAATAACATCGGCTTCCCGGTCACTAACCTCCGTGGTTCCAAAATATGGTTGTATCAATTTTTCATTGAATACCATTAAAAGCGGTGTTAGTGCCATTGAAATGGCTACCGCTGCAATCAATGGATTGGCAATATTAATTTCTATGACTCCATTTTGCAGTGCAAATGAAAATAAAACAAAAGCAAATTCTCCACCTTGTGCTAACCCAAATGCAAACAAAAGATTATTATCCATCTTCATTCCATAGATTCTTCCAATCACAATTAGAACAGCCAGCTTTATTAAAACCAACGCCGCTACTATTAAAGCAATTGTGCCTGGTTTTTGAAAAATAAGTTGAAAATCAATGGAAGCTCCAACAGCAATAAAAAATAATCCTAAAAGCAAGCCTTTGAAAGGCTCTATATCCGTTTCCAGTTCGTGCCTGTACTCGCTTTGTGCAAGTACAACCCCTGCCAGGAATGTTCCAAGTGCCGGGCTCAGTCCAACCTGTGTCATAAGCAGCGTAATTCCAATAACCAATAATAAAGCTGCTGCAGTAAATAATTCACGTAACCCGGTTTGGGCAATTAACCTAAATGCCGGGCTAATTAAATACTTTCCAGCTATTATGATGGATATTATAACTCCAAAAATGATCAAAGTTTGCCATATGATGGGCAGGTTTTCTATCATAGTATGGGTTTCATACCTATCTGCATGGCTGGACTCGGCTACAGCTAATAATGGTATGATTGCTAAAATTGGAATTACAGCTATATCTTGAAATAGCAATACAGAAAATGCATTTTGACCACCTTCCGATTTTAATAAGCCTTTTTCGTTCAATGTTTGAAGGACAATTGCTGTAGAAGATAATGCTAATGTTAATCCAATTACCAATGCAGTTTGCCATGGTAATGAAGTTACTATAAGAGTAATAGCCGTAATGATAATCGCAGTTACTAATACTTGTATACCCCCTAATCCTAAAATAGGTGTACGCATTTTCCATAAAAGAGAAGGTTGAAGTTCTAATCCAATTAAAAACAGCATCATTACTACGCCAAATTCTGCAAAATGCATCACATCCTGACCTTCTTCACCAATAAAGCCAAATACAAATGGGCCAATTAAAATTCCCGCAATCAGGTAACCTAAAACTGAACCCAACCCCAATCTTTTAGCTACAGGTACTGCTACAACTGCTGCTGTTAAATAAACAAATGCCTGGTAAAAAAATCCTCCTTCGTGCATATTATTTTCCCTCCATTTTTAAGTAATCGTTCAAGTAATCCAGCTTTGCAGCCCTTTCAACATCTAATTTATTTGCATTGACTAACTTTAATATGTTAAAATAATCATTCTTATAGTCCAATACTTCATCAGGTTCTAATGCATGCGTGCCGTGAACAACAAATGGAGGTAAGGGAACCATTTTGCATAATACTGCAGTTTGCCTTATGGGAGACAGAAGCTGATTGATTGTATGATTATGAAAATTACCTAATTGATAAGCTTGCCTTGGCCCACCCACTGTTAAAGCAGTAAAGAATAACTTACCCTTCAGTGCATTCCCCTGGCTGCCAAATGCCCAGCCATGTTCAAGAACCAGATCCTGCCACTCTTTTAAAATAGCCGGAGTGCTATACCAGAAAAAAGGATGCTGAAAAATTACACAATCGTGCTCCTCCATTAAATCCTGTTCCTTCTGAACATCAATATCAAACTCCGGGTAATGTTCATACAAATCACGAAAAGTAACACCTTCGATATGTGTAATGCCATCAACAAGAATTTTATTAATACGCGATTTGTGAAATGCCGGGTGAGCAAATAATACAAGTACTTTCATATAAATTTGTATAAATTAGAACATTAAATATAAACAGAAAAATTATATCTAATGTTCTAAAATTATTAATATCGATTTATTAAGGTTTATTTACATATCATTTGTAAAAGCGTAAATCCTAAACTGCGAAATATCGTAACCAACACCAAGTTCGCTCAAAATCTGTGAAATTTGTCCTCTATGATGAATTTGATGTGAAAATAAATGTTCTAACCAACTTGCCGGAGATGGAGCAAAAAAATTACCGGCAGGAGGAACCTGATAATCCTCCAGATCAATTGAAGTTAAATCAACAGATCTTGTAAATTCGATTAAAGCATCATCAAATTTTATAAGCAATGATTTTAAATCCATATAAGATTCGGAAGGATTTGGTCTCATGTCAACCCTCACATCAAGAAAATCCTTATTATAGCTTGCTTTTACACCTTTTCTATACAAAATTTGATATAAAAAAATACCTGCGTATACTAAATGTCCAACTAAATCGAACATAGAAATATCTGGCTGAATGCTTCCAGCTATACAACCCCCTCTAGGCTGTCTTAAAATTTCCTCATCCACCTCATCAATAAAACTTAAAAGTTTCATGTCCGAGTTTTTATTATAAATTGCTCTTATTTCCAATGATTTTTTCATGGTTAACTAATTTAAAATTGGTAATACAACTTTTTCTATATGCGTATTTAAACGTCTTAAATCATTCTCGATTTGCGGTGATTTTATAACATTATAGGCTGCAAAACTCTTCAGTCCATTCATACCACAAAACTTATTGGTTTTATGCATATGGAATAGAAATTGGTCCAAACTCTGCCCTTCGAAGAATTGCTCTTTATCGTTAAATGCTGTTTCCGGTGCATTGGAAGTAATTGAAAACATGTACGTTTTCTCGTTCATTAAACCGTTTCCAAACCCATATTTAGCATCTTCTTCACCCATTCCGAAGAATACGCCGTAAGCATAAACTTCATCTATATATTTTTTCATTAAAGCTGGTATACTAAACCAGTAAACCGGAAATTGGAATATAATTAAATCTGCATTCTTAAATTTCTCTTGTTCTTCTTCAACATGATAGCCATTTTTAACAATCGTTTTTACAATGGTAAAATCCTCTTTTAACCTATCTTCAATAGCATTTAAAATTGTTTGATTAAATCTTCCTTCTGCAAACGCGTAAGGCTCATGACCATTTATTAATAATACGTTTTTCATTTTTTAATCGCTTTTATAAAATTTATTATAGTGTTTTATCGCATTTAGCGATACAAAGAAAAATAAAAGTTATATATTTGCATAACAGAATTTTTAGATGCATTTAATCGAAATTATCGATCATGAATTTACAGTTTATTAAATATTTTATTGTTCTTGCTGAAATAAAGAATTTTACAAAGGCTGCTGAAAAGATGTATGTCGTTCAATCTACTTTTTCTGCCGGAATAAAAAAACTGGAAGAACATTTGGATTGTCAACTATTTTACCGGGACAAGCGAAATGTTAACCTTACCCCGGAAGGTTTTGCTTTATTGCCCAAAGCAAAAAAACTTCTTTCTCAATGGAATACCATCGAATCAGAATTTACGAATACGGATCAAAAAATACTACAGATTGGAATTCTCAATAATATCCTTTTTGATGCCATCATCCCCAATTTTAAAAGTTTCCAGGAACTGTACGGGCAATACCAGGTTCAAATTACGGAAGAAAACAGGGATTCTCTGTTGGAAATGCTTGAAAAAGAAAAGTTGGATGGTATATACATTGAAAATGGCTCTTTTGATGAAAGCATTTTTAAAAGTAGAATGGTTTATAAAGAGAAGTTAGATGTTGCTCTTCCCAATAACCACCCGCTTGCAGAAAAAAGCCAACTGTCCCTTAAAGCATTGGATGGTTTACCGTTTATTGAGCGCTGCAATTGTGCCCTGTTTAATGAGGTTGAAGAAGCATTTTCTGAAAACGGTATTAAAACAATTCCTGTATTTAAAGCCAATAATGATGATACGGTAACCTCCTTAATTTCATCCGGAATTGGAATATCATTATTATCCAAACCTAGCAAACCCATTGAAGGCATCCGGTTTATTCCATTATCCGACGCCGATTTTAAACGACAACTAATTTTTGTTTGGAAAAAAAGCCATAATTCGAAAGCTTTACAAAATTTTCTTTCTGTTTAATGCTTACATTTGGTGCTTAATTCAAGTTATCCATGAACGATCTTAAAAAATCTTATACATTCCTGGTAATTGGCGCTGTTTTAATTGCTTTTTCGCCGGTATTAATTAAAGCGGCAGGTGCTCCAGGGACAACTGCCGTATTTTACAGGCTGTTTTTTGGTACTGTTGCGTTAATTATACCATTTACAATTTCAAGGATAAGGGCTAAAAACAAACTTGATAAGAAAGGAATTTTCATTGCCATTTTAGCCGGATTATGCTTAGCAATTGACATGAATTTATGGGCAACAGGCATTATGGCTTCCAATGCGGCGATGCCAACCCTGGTTGCTAACCTGGCGCCCCTATGGGTTGGAATTGGAGCCTTTCTGTTTTTTAAGGAAAGGCAAAACCTATTGTTTTGGATGGGCCTGCTCATTGCATTCTCGGGTGTTAGCTTCTTAATTATTCAGGATTTGGTGCTTGCCAACGGAATAATTAAAGGGCTCCTGTTTGGATTATTAGGCGGAATGTTTTATGCAGCTTTTATGCTCTTTGCACAAACGGGAAGAAAAAAATTGGATACCATCTCTTTCTTATTCATCAGCACCTTAGCAACTACTATATTTCTGGGAATATTTATGAAAATTCAGAATTTCGGTTTTATAGGTTTTTCTGTGAAAACCTGGGTTTACTTTATTATTATGGGGATAATGATTCAGGCAGGAGCCTGGTTTTTGATCAATTTTGCACAAGGTTTTTTACCTGCTTCCTTAGTCTCTCCCACCTTATTGGCTCAACCCGTATTAGCCGGCGGAATTGCTTATTTTATGCTTGGAGAAGAGCTAAGTGGGTGGCAAATTTTCGGTGGCTTTGTAGTTGTTATTGGAATTTATACCGTACATTTTGCCAAACAAAGAAAGAATAAAAGATTATTAAAAGATTAATGTGAATGAAAAATGCATTCGAAGTAAATTTTATAACTTGTACCAACTTAAAGAACTATAGTTATGGCATACGATATAAACTTATCCGATAGAATTAGCAGAGTGTTAAACTCAAAAAAAATTCCATTTGAAGAAAAGAAGATGATGGGTGGTTTATGTTACATGGTTGATGATAAAATGTGTGTTGGTATAATTAAGGAGCATTTAATGATTCGCATTGACCCTGAAATTCAGGATGAATTATTGCAAAAGCCTGGTTGTAGAATCATGGATTTTACCAAGCGCCCTATGAAAGGGTTCTTGTATGTAGATCCGGTTGGAACCGACATGGACGAAGATTTGGAAACCTGGATTCAATACGCATTGGATTTTAACCCAAAAGCAAAAAGCAGCAAAAAAAGGAAATAATGGTATTCTCGTATAAAAATTACGTAATTTTAAAATTTAAAATTTAACCCTATGAAAGCATCCAGAATTACAAACGGGTTACTCATAGCCTTTGCTATGGTCGTTATGTTTATTTACGGTAAAAACCTGATCCTGCCTTTCGTTGTCTCGCTCATTTTTTGGTTTTTAATCAAAGAAATTCGTGATGCACTTAATAAAATAAAATTCATTGATAAAATTATCCCCAATGCCATTTTAAATGTAGTTGGGTTTGCAGCTATATTTGCTATTATTGGAGGGATAGCAAAGATACTTACGGTAAATATTCAACAGCTCTCGGAGCAATTGCCTGTTTATCAAAGCAACATAACAAAAATCACCGAATCTATCAATGCAACTTTCAATATAGACCTGGTCAGTTCCGCTCGGGAATTTTTGGGCGAATATGAATACACAAAACTTTTATCCGGGGTGTTTAATTCCATAACCGAAGTATTTGGCGATGCTTTTTTAATCATTATTTATACCCTGTTCTTATTATTGGAAGAGCCCTATTTTTCCAGAAAAATCAACGCAATCTACTCCAGGAAGAATGAGGAAGAGGACGTAAAAGGAATCCTAAAAGAACTGGACAAATCAATTGGGAGGTATTTATCTTTAAAAACCTTAATTAGTTTATTAACTGGTTTTCTGAGTTATTTTGCACTCTTATTCATCGGAATTGATGCACCCTTATTTTGGGCATTTCTAATTTTCTTAATGAATTACATCCCTACTGTGGGTTCTTTAATTGCAACCATTTTCCCGGCCATGTTTGCCATGCTGCAATTTGGTGAGTTAATGCCCGGAGTTTGGGTCCTGATCGTTGTTGGAACGATTCAACTAGTAGTTGGAAATTATATCGACCCAAAACTTACGGGAAGCACATTAAATGTTAGCCCATTGGTAGTAATAATCGGGCTTGCTTTTTGGGGTGCAATCTGGGGAATTATAGGAATGATTTTAAGTGTTCCTATTGCTGTAATGATGATCATAATTTTTTCACAATTCCCAAGCACAAGAGGAATTGCCGTATTACTGACAAAAGATGGAAGTATCTTAAACAAAAAATAAAAAAAATATAGCTATTTTCTATTTATCCAACAATATATTAACCTATTATGGAAGATAAAATAAATCATTCGGAAGTTTTTGATTTTGCTCAAAAAGTTCAATACTCAAGCGATGGAATTGTAAGTAAAAAGATCATTCAAAGGCCCGTTGGAAATATTACTTTGTTTGCGTTTGACAAGGGGCAGGAGTTAAGCGAACATTCTGCACCATTTGATGCCTTAATTCAGGTTTTAGAAGGTAAAGCACAAGTTATCATAGATAAAAAGCCCTATGATGTTTCAGAAGGAAGTTCAATTATTATGCCTGCGAATATTCCACATGCAGTTAAAGCCCCAACCAAGTTTAAAATGCTTTTAACCATGGTTAAGGGTTAAATATTAGCCCTTCATCTTATAAGGGGATAACACAAGCTAATTTTGTACCAAACCAAGGCTATTTTAAGCCTCTTGGTAAAACAATATGACTTAATAATCGTTAAATTTGTAAGAAAACAAAAAATGAGTATCATGAACATTATTGAAAAAAGAGATTACATACATAATCATTTATCCCGGGCAGATGAAAAGATTATAGATGAATTGTTCGAAAGGCTTCGTTCTGTTTTTGAAGAAGAAGCAGTTCTGCAATCTAAATTAGAGAGCAGAGCTAAAAAATCAGAAGAAAACATTAGCGCGGGTAAGCTTTTTTCAAGAGAAGAAATTGAAAAACGAACAAACCAAATAGGCAGTTAATGAAGTTAGTTTATACAGAACAAGCTTTAACCAGCCTTAACGAAGCATTGGAATTTATTGCATCAAAAGTTTCTCATGAGAAATTAATAGAAATACGAGGCCAAATTCTTGATGCTGCAGACATATTGCTTGAACAACCACTTGCCGGGCAAAGGGAATATTTATTAGAACATTTGGAATTAAGCCATAGAAGGCTTGTTAATGGCCATTACAAAATAATTTACCGAATTGCAGGCGAATATATTTATATTACAGATATTTTTGACTCCAGGCAAGATCCTGCGAAAATCAAAGGGTAATTTTAATAAGTTGTTTTTCTTCGTGCCCTTTTTCACTTTCAGTTATAATCTTTAGCTTACAGTTAAGGGTTAACAAACCTAAGCTTCAAAAATATATTTGTGGTTACAACAATCGTAACCCTGCATTAAAGTTTTATCTCTTTCCATTCTAATTTTTGGATTAAATCCCTTTGGCCATGAATAATCGCCATAACAAACTGCAGCAAAACCAATTTCATTAGCATTATGCTTTTGAAAAGTTTTAGCCCAAATACATTCAGTTACTTTTAATTCAAATACATGGTCAGATTCCTGGACCACCTCTTTCGTTAAAGTTTTATCGTAATATTCGCTTTTAAATTGGGCCGTATATGTTTTTAAAGAATTATCTTTTGTATTTTTTGCCTGGTTCTGCCCATGTTCAAACATCCGTTCTTCTGTCCTTTTTTTTAGAAATTTTATCAAGTTTTCTTTACCCATTTCTTTTTCCAAATCCTTGGCTAATCGAATAAATTCTCCATATCTAATATTAAAAAAATCCAGATATGAAAATTCACCGGGAAAGGTATTTTCAAATTTATGTTTACCCGTTGTCTGTGGTTCTTGATCTAAAATGCTTATTGAATCTTCCTTCATAGCATATAGGGCTTTCATTCCAAGGCATGGTAGCGCACAAGACGCAATTAATCCACCAAGAAATTTTCTGCGTTGCATTTTTTTTGTTAAATCATTTTCGCTCATTTCTCTGATATTTAAGTTATTCAGCTAATTTAATGGATATTACATTAAGAATGAATTTAAATCTGGTATGTTCTTTCAACTTTTTGTTTAATTTATTGTTAATATCAATAAACTAAAAATTATGAAAACAATATATCACAGTGCAGATTCAAGGGGGCATGCAGATCATGGATGGTTAAATGCTTACCATTCTTTTAGTTTTGCAAATTACTATAATCCGGAAAGAATTCATTTTGGTGCGTTACGCGTTTTAAACGATGACACTGTTGCTCCTGGAGAAGGATTCGGAACGCATCCCCATGATAATATGGAAATTATTACCATTCCGTTAAGCGGCGATTTAGAACATAAAGATAGTATAGGGAATTCTGGTGTTGTTCGAAAAGGAGAGATTCAGGTTATGAGTGCTGGAACAGGAATACAACATAGTGAATTTAATCATAATACAAACAAAGAATTAAAGCTTCTCCAAATTTGGGTCTTTCCCAACAAACGTAATGTTGAACCTCGTTACGACCAAATTGCACTACCTAAAAAAGAAAATGAATTGATCCAAATAGTTTCGCCAAATAAAAATGATGATGGTACTTGGATTCATCAGAATGCGTGGTTTCATCTTGGAAATTTAAAGAAGGGGTGGGAAGGAAAATACGAACTGAAAGGTAATAACCATGGAGTTTATGCGTTTGTAATTAATGGAACAGTAAAAATTGAAAATAAAGATCTGGAAAAACGAGATGCTTACGGAATATCTGAATCTGATAAATTTAATATTACTGTATCTGAAGATTCAACCTTACTGTTAATAGAGGTACCAATGCAAATAAATTAAAGTTATGGATAAAGTAAAAGAATACTCCAACGGAGAAGTAACTATTGTTTGGAAACCTAAACTATGCATTCACTCAACAATTTGCGTAACAGGTTTACCTGAAGTTTTCGATAATACCAAACGCCCCTGGATCAACGCAAAGGGAGCAAGTACAGATGAAATTATCTCACAAGTTAAGAAATGTCCATCAGGTGCTTTGTCATATTATTTAAATAATGAAAAGAAAAAAGGAGAACAAACTATGGAAAATGTAAAAGTTGATTTAATGGAAAATGGCCCGATCATTGTAAATGGAAAAATCCAATTAAAAAATAGCAAAGGTGAAACCGTACCTACAGACGAAACAGTAGCTTTATGCCGATGTGGTGATTCAACTAATAAGCCATTCTGCGACGGAGCACATAACACAAATGGATTTCAGGGATAATTTCTTTACGAAATAAAAGTTTCATACATACTAATCGAGCTTCTATTCTTTTAATTTGACTCTCATCAATTTATAGTTTAAATTAGTGTTCTTAACTTGATTATTATGCACCGACAACCCCACATTCTCATTGTTGATGATGATGGATTTATTCGCGATTCGGTAGAAAGAATCGCGAAGCAGTTAGGATATAAATCTACAACTGCCACCAACGGTAAACAAGCTTTAAATCTTGTAAAAGAACACATTTACGACCTTATTATTTCTGATTTATACATGCCTGAAATGGATGGCCATGAATTAATTCAGAATATAAAAACCATGCCTGAATACAAAAGTATTCCGTTTTTATTTTTATCAGGATCTAACGAACGTAGTACCTGGATAAAAAACTTAAATGCCGGAGCAGATGATTTCATTACAAAACCGTTCGATAAAAAAATACTTGCGTTAAAACTTCGTAGTTACATAAAAAAGCATTTTTTACGCAAGGAGTTGCTTAAAAGCAATATGGAATATAACATTAACCTTAGCGAAGGAACCGTTTTATTTTGTACTTCAAAAGATAGTGATTACGAATTAAGCTCAGAGATGTTATATGCCAATGTTAAAAACATTTATAATAGCAAGGAGTTATTTGAGGTTATAGATAGTTTAAAAATCTGGGTTGTTTTAATCGATTCAAATGCTAAAGATGAATACGATATTGGAAAAATAAAAATATCATCTAATCTTGAATTTTCAATCGTACTGATAGCAAATAACTATGATGAAATAGAGAATATGATATATAGCGGAATTGGTAATTTTATTTCTAAATCGCTTCCGGAAAAGTTATTTTATCACCAGTTAAATGCTTTAATATCAAGAGAAATAGAACTTAAAAATAAATACATAAATGCTATAAAATTAGCTGCAAATAATTCTCCGATACGATTTGAACGAAAAACAGAACAAGTTTTTAGCGATCATAAAGTTTCGGTTATTCATGAACCATATGAATACGTTCCGGGAGGTGATTTTTATGAAATTTTTGCTAATAAAGAAAATAATTTGAGGATTATCGTAATTGGAGATGTGATGGGTAAAAAATGGGGTGCCTGGTTTTTTGTTAATGCTTACCTGGCTTATATTCGAAGTACCATCCATTTCTTAGTGGGTAATCCCTCATCAAATAAATTAACCGCATCTGGTATTATTGAACACTTAAATAAACAAATATCTCATGACTTGCAGATTGCCGAAGTATTTACAACATTTTCTGTTATTATCATTAATAAAAACCATGAAATTAGTATAGCAGCGGCAGGTGCTATGCAACCTGTAATGTATAAATCAGAAAATAAAAAAATCAGTAAGTTAAATATTACAGGAATGCTGCTCGGAATATCGGAAGATTCAAAATATCATCAATTGGAGCTGGAACTGCAAAAAAATGATAAAATCCTGTTCTTCTCAGATGGGTATTCTGAAACTTTAAACTCTGAAACCAATGAAATGTTATCTGCTGATGCAGTTGCCAAAGTTTTAGAAAATTTAGGGAGTTATGAAGAATTAGATATCTCTCTACTGGAAAAAACAATTATTAAAGACAATAAAATAAAATCTTTTGACGATGATCGTACTTTATTGCTTATCAATAGATTGTAGCTTGTATTTTCCAATAAATTTAAGAATAAAGTACCCTAAGACACTTCCCGCTATATAGTATGGAAAATCATTCCATGCAAAAGAATTACCTATAATTGTTTGCCCAATAAAATTGGATCTAATAACTTCTAAAAATTCATTATTAAGTAACTGAACAAACTCTAAAATACATGTTACAATAAACACCCACAAAGCTATCCCGAATGGTTTTGACTTCGGCAAAAGAATAAAAAATATCAAACACCAAAATATTTCGTAAAACACTCCGCCTAATTTATTATTAATCCATTCATGACTTATTCCTGAATATATTTTTGAATAAAATCCAACCGGAACCAAAATAATCAAAATTAGCAGGGCAATTAAAATATGTTTATGTATTTTCATGAAAACGTATTATTTAGAAAATAAATCAGCAAAAATTAAAATTACAACATTTAAGTTTAACAATTATTTATCCCGTAAAATCTTTACATTTAATCTTCTTTTTTGTAACTTGATTTTCTATATCTTACAGATTTATTAGCCATTAAACAATTCATTTTATGAAAAAATTAATACTTACTTCGGTTTTGGTTGGATGTCTGGGCTTCGCATCACTGGCTCAATTTCTAATGAAGAATAATACTCATATGCTTCGTTCTGGTGACGAGCACTACTTTAACATAACTAATAATGTTGCTCCAGGAGCAAAAGGACCTTCGGTTGTTTGGGATTTTCGAAATTTAGAAACCAAATCAACGTTAACAAGTTACATGTATAGTGCGTATTCAACTGAGAAAACTGCTGAACTTCCCGAAGCGAATACAGTATTAGAAGAATACGGAACCAGATTCTTTTTTAAAGCATCGAATGGAATAATAGAACAGTATGGAACAGTTACAAAAAATAATACTTTAACCAAATATGATGTTCCTTTTGTTAAAATGGTTTTCCCTTTTAATTATGGAGATTCCTATTCAGGTAATTTTTCCGGAACTATTTATGGTAAAAATAATTATGAAGCACAATTTACAGGGACTTATTTGTTAGAAGCAGATGCTTATGGAACAATAATTTTACCGGATAATATTACATATGATAATGTATTTAGGATCAAAACAGTAAAAGAACAGTGTTATAATGGAAAAGATGCTTGCAACTGCGTAAGCATTTCATATAAGTGGTACGCAGAAGATGTTCGGTATCCTTTGTTAACTATCATTCAAAGTCAAAACTCTAAAGGTATAAAAACAATCAGAACAGCTTATTATTCCAAAGGTGAAAATAAAATTGATAATGACTCACCTACAAAACTAACGGCTCAAAACGTTGAAGTTAATATCTATCCAAACCCTTTTATGGATGAATTTAAGTTAGATTATACTATCACTACTGATACAGATGTCAATATTGAGATTTATGATAACTCTGGAAGAAAATTAAACTCAATTCAAAAATTAAATCAAAAAGCCGGATACTATACTGAGATCATTTGTAACGAAGACGTTAAAAATCAGTTCGGGATGTTTCACATTAGGGTTATTGCAGGAAATGAAGTAGTTTCTAAAACCGTAATTAGAGGAGAATAAATATCCTTTTTAGTCATTGCAAATTCTGACGATAAGTCAGGATGATTCAATCTATTCGTTTTAAATTGAGATTGTTTCGTTTCTTTCTCGCAATAACTCTTAACTTATTATAAATTTATTCCTTTGATATCTTTATATAAATCAACTGCGTAAAGGTCAGTCATTCCAGATATAAAGTCTACGACGGACATAGCTTTTTTATAAAAACTATGCTCTTCGACACTAAATTGTGAAGGAAGAATTGAAAGTATTTTTTGAGAATAATCGCTGTCAGGGCTCAAAATTGCAGTAATGAACTCATCTAATAATGTTCCCAAAACATTAAATCCTGTTAGCTCAATTTTAACAACGGATCTATGATTATATATTTGGCGAATAGCTAACTTTTTACAAACTCCAAATGCCTCTTCGCTTTTTCCTGTCAAACCTTTAATTAAACTTTGATTATATTCGCCTGATAATATTTTATCATAATTGCTAATAAAAACCTGAGCGGTTTCTTTGATCAGTTTTCCAATTACCGAAGCACGTAAATACGCAACTTGTTCATTTAAATCGGTAACCTCCTCAAAAACAATATCTTTAGTTTCAAAAAATGCTTTATCCGCAACCGGATCAAAAAAGTTTAGTAAAAGTTCAAAAGTTATTGGTGTATCTAAAATCTTAAGCTTGTGAGCATCCTCAATATCCATTATTTCGTAACAAATATCATCTGCTGCTTCAACTATAAATACCAATGGATGACGGGCAAAACATTCAGGTTTATCACTCAGCTTTTTTAGTCCTAATTCATTAGCAATTTTTAAGAATGTTTCTTTTTCAGACTGAAAATAACCAAATTTCTTTTTGCCTTTTTGCATAGCATCCGAACCATACGGATATTTTATCATAGTTGCTAAAGTACTATAAGTAAGTGCAAAACCTCCCCTTCTTCTACCATTAAACCGATGTGTTAAAAGTCTGAGCGCATTAGCATTCCCTTCAAAATTTGTAAGGTCATTCCATTCTTCCTCAGTAACAACATTTTTTATCTTATTCCCATTTCCTTCTGAAAAATATTTTGATATTGCTTCTTCTCCTGCATGACCAAATGGTGGGTTACCCATGTCATGAGCTAAACAAGCCGCTGAAACAATAGATCCTAATTCATTTAGAATCTCCTTATTTTTGATTTCGCCTTCTTTTTGTAAAAATTGAGCTACAATATTAGCCAAGGACCTTCCAACACTAGCTACCTCAAGACTATGTGTTAGCCTGTTATGGACAAAAACGCTTCCGGGCAATGGAAATACCTGTGTTTTGTTTTGTAATCGGCGAAAAGGTGATGAGAAAATAATTCGATCATAATCCCGTTGAAATTGTGATCGTATTTCATCGGTATTTTTTATTTCTCTATTTTCTAGTCCAAGCCTCTTTGCAGAAAGTAATTTATCCCAATTCATCATTTTAATATCAATATTTTGCTTTGGAAAAGTAATAATTAAAAAACAATATAACTAATACTAAAAAGTCAATCCTAGCAAAACATGAAAACTATCTGCAGCATCGCCATGAGCCTTTAAGGTTACACCTCCTAATATTTGATCCGTAAATTTATACGTAAGCGTATATCTTTGATAAAATGCGCTGGGTTTACTTGATGCATAAATGTAAGTTCCCCAATACTGCGAGAAATCAAACTTTCCAAATAATAAATGATGTCCAATCAGTCCGGAAAATTTGTTATGATTCTGTTCCTGACCAGCTCTTCTTATTTCTTCCTTTACTGCACCATCGTTTAAGTATTCTACTCCAATGCTAAATCCATTTGTTACACTAATTGTTCTTCCAACCAATCCATATAAACCATATACGTAGGTTGTTTTTTCGGTATAATTTATATCTCCTTCCACTTTCTTAAACATCCCGAAAGCATATAAATTATAAAACATTTTCGGTTTAAAACCCTCCTTGATTTGTTCTGGAAATTCAGGTTTTCCTTTGGGATAGTAAACTAATCCTAAACCGAACATTGGAAAGTTCATTCCATAATTGGGTTGCTTTACACCACCGTTAGATATATGATTGTATTTAGCATAAGACATTAAAGTATATTGCTCATTTAATCTAAAGTATACGTTCAAATCAATATAAATTATATAGCTTAAGGTTGCAGAAAAAAACGTATTTTCAGGATTTGTATTTTCGTCATATATATTATCTAATAAACTAATTCCAACGCCCATTCTTGTCGAAAATAAAAACCAACTTTTTCTAATTAAATACGGTTCTGCAAATGCACTTATATTATATGAACTCCCTACAATATCAGGGTTATCATAATTTACATATAAAAATGAAAGTCCTGTTTTTGAATAGCAATTACATTGCCGCCAATTTCTCTCTTTAAGCATGTTCCATGCATATTCCAACTCTATACCATACGGATTTGTATATGTTAAATGATCAACCTTGTTAGAATGAGGAATAATAAAGCCATATTGAGGCTTAAACGCAAGCGCAATAGGATTTTTTTGTTCATCTTGTCCTTTTAATGTGAAACCACATGTAATAATTAATATTACGAATATTGCTCTAATCATATATTTCAATTATAACCGTAAATTAGTTAATCTCCCAGGAATTTAATACAGTTAACATTTATTTAAATTTTAATTAACTATGTCTTAAAGCATTTGTGCTTGCATATATCTGTTTATCTGTTTTTTATGCAATTTCAACGAAAGTTATTAACAACTAAGAAAAAATATTTTGACTAAAATATTGAAAAAATGATTACAAACCCTTTAACCGTAATTTTATAGTTCCATTATTTTTACTTTATTTGCAACTTTATTTTTATAGTGGTGGAGGTAAGGAGCTTATGGAATTTGAAAGAAGATTAAAAAATAAAACAATCATAGCAGTAATGTCCGCACTGCTAGTTCTCTGTACAATATATTTCACACTTGATTCCAGAAATCAAAAGCAATTTATTGACTGGGAAATTCAAAAAGAAAATGAAATTGTAAATCTTGAAATTAAATCACTTCTTCGAAACACTAATCAACTATATCATAGTAAAATTCAATATTTTGTAAATAATCCTGAAATAAAAAAGGAGTTTCATGCAGGTAATTATGAAAGATTATATCGCAAAATACTTCCTTACTATACAATATTAAAATCAGAAGATCCTTTTCATTTTGATATACGTTTTTATACTAAGGATAATATTCTCGCTCTTGATATGGAAACCAGAAACGGCATTCAGGAAAAAAAGGTTCATAAAAACTCGTTAGTTTATTGCTCAAATTTGGAAAAAGCAAGAAAAACCGGTTTTGAAATTTACAGTTCTCAGTTATATTATAAAATTGCACAGCCCGTTAGTTACCAAGGAGAATATTTAGGATGTATTGAATTCTCCATACGTGAAAACGAAATTATAGAACATATAGAGAGAAATTTTGATATCTATATCTCTTCTTTTTTTAATTCCAAACATCTAGATAATGAGATTATAGAAGATTTAAATCCGAAATTTTTAAACGATCATTTAATTATTAGATCTCTATCCAATCATACCATTTTTAAGTTTATTGCCAATAGTAAGTTAACAAAACCAGGAAAATTCAAATACCAGAATAAGTATTATTATTTAGACATTGTTAGAGTAAAAAATGATCTTTTGAAAGAAGGGCTTGAGGGTGTAATTTATACCCGCGATATTACAAATCTTCAAAATCAATTTCGGGCAATCCTTTATAGGTCATTGTTAATTATCTTTTTAATTTTATTATCAACATATATCATACTGCACTTTTCATTTAATATTTTAATTACAAAAGTATTCAATTTACAAGATTCATTAGATAAAAGACTTGCCCAAAAAACAAAGGAGGTAATTAAAACTAACGCTGAACTGAACCAGATTTTTAATACCACAGGTAATAGTATGCGTTTAATTGATAACAATTATAATATTCTTCGGGTAAATAGAGCATTTACAACAATCTCAGGTATTAGTAAGTCAGATGCAGAAGGAAAAAAATGTTACGATGTTTTTCCTGGTCCATATTGTCATACGGCAGAGTGTCCACTGAATCAAATAAAAAATGGTGAAGATCGTGTTGAACAAGATATAAAAAAGAAAAGCAAACTAGGTAAGATTATTCCTGGAATTTTAAATGCTGTGGCGTTTAAAGATGAAAACGGAGATATTTTAGGTATAATTGAAGACTATAAAGATATCACGCAACGTGTTGAAGCTGAAGAAGCACTTTTAAAAACCGAAAAACAGTTCAGTATTTTTATGGATAATCTTCCATTAGGTGTTTTCATTAAAGATGAAAAACTCAGGTCGGTTTATTTGAATAAGTACATGGATAATGTTCACTCTAATGACAATTGCCAGAATAAAACTCCAGAAGAAATCTTCCCTTTAGAATACGCTAAGCGTGTAATAGATGAGGACAATCGTGTTCTAAATGGTGAAATCTTAATAGTTGAAGATCAACTTCCAAATAAAATGGGAGAGTTAAAAACATATCAAACCCATAAATTCAGGTTTCGAGGTGCTGATAACTCATGGAAAATTGGAGGAATTTCCATTGATATTAGCGAAAAGAAAAAAACCGAATTAGAATTAAAAATCCTATCAAATGCCATTCAACATTCACCTGCTTGCGTTATAATTACAAACCTGGAAGGTAAAATTGAAATCGTAAATCCAAGCTTTTCACAAATTACCGGATATCAACCCGAAGATGTTATTGGAAAAGATATAAGCCTATTACATTTTAATTCTCCAGACAAATTCCATGATATCATTAGTACAATTGTTTCCGGCAAGGTATGGCAGGGCGAATTCCATAATAAAAAGAAAAACGGAGAGGTATATTGGGAACTGGCTTCTATTTCAGCAGTGAAAAACGATAAAGATGAAATTACTCGATTTGTTATAATTTCGGAAGACATCACTTTACGAAAGAAAAGTGAAAATGAATTGATTGATGCCAAAGAGAAAGCAGAAGAATCCAATAGATTAAAAACTGCATTTTTGGCAAATTTATCTCATGAGATACGAACTCCAATGAATGCTATTATAGGCTTTTCAAATTTACTTCTCGATGAAAGTATGCCTAAGGAAGAAAAAATTAAGTTAAATAATCTCATCAATAAAAATAGTCAAAATCTTCTTAAACTTATTGATGATGTAATTGACATTTCAAAAATTCAGTCAGGAGATATCCAGTTTAATAAAACCAAATGCCTCTTAAATAAATTACTTCTTGATCTTTATGTAACCTTTAGCATTCAAATTGACAATGATACCAAAAAGGAACTTCATCTTTCAATGAATAAAGGTTCAAAAAATAAAAGTTTTTCAATAGTTACCGATCCTTTTAGATTAAAGCAGGTTTTATATAATTTAATTGAGAATGCAATTAAATTTACCACTAAAGGTTTTGTTGAGTTTGGATATACTTTGATAGAAAAGGAGAATAAAATTCAGTTTTATGTAATTGATTCGGGAATCGGAATATCAAATGAAAAATCTGATATGATTTATGATCTGTTCCGACAAGCAGATGAATCATTTACGCGTGAATATGGTGGGACAGGAATTGGATTAACCATCGCAAAAAAGATTATCGATCATTTAGGTGGAGAAATTTGGGTTCAGTCAACTCCCGAACAAGGAACAAATATTTATTTTACGCTTCCTTATGAAATTCCGGAATCTAAATTCGAAATAGAAGGATACAATTTCGATAATCCATTTAATTGGCAAAGTAAAGTTGTTTTGGTAGCTGATGATATTGATATAAATTACAAACTAATCGAAGAAATTCTATTGCCAACCAAGGCTAAAATTCTTTGGGCAAAAGATGGCATGGAAGCAGTAGAAATTTGCCTTAAAAATGATAGTATAGATTTGGTTCTAATGGATATTAAAATGCCAAAGATGAATGGTTTTGAAGCTACTCAAAAAATTAAGGCGCATAAAAGAGATCTAATTGTCATCGGTCAAACCGCATATGCGCATGATAATGAAAATCATAAATGCCTAAACACCGGATTTGACAACTATATCGCAAAACCTATTAAAATTGAAACACTACTTTCAACCATAAATCAAGCATTTGTAAAAAATTAATTCTTTATTCTTTCGTTATTTAATTATAATCAGTACATAGCTGTAATTTAGTGTTTTAAATTTTACTACATTTGTTTGGATATAACTAATATTACTCCACTAAAGACTTTTTAATTTTAGTATAAAATAATTACATTTATATCCTTATTGCTAACATAAAAACTGTCATCATGATCGCAACCTACATTCAGGAATTACTTGCCACAAATAATAGAGTCATTGTTCCGAATTTCGGAGCCTTTTTGGTAAGAGCTACTTCAAAAAGCAAGGACGCGAATACATTGGAAGAAAAACTAAAGGATGTTTATTTTAGCCCATTTCTAAAATTTAATGATGAATTGTTAGAAAAATATATCATTAAAAAAGAAAGTGTTACAAAAGAACAAGCTGCAGATAAAATTAATCAGTTTATTGATGAAGTAAAAAAGGAGTTAGAGCAAGAAAAACCTTATAATATTGCGGATTTCGGAAGATTTGAAGCAGATAAACAGGGAAAGGTTCAATTCATTACAATAGCCAAAGAAATACCTACGGAAAAAGAAACAAAAATTGCTCCTAAAGCAACAACTACAGGAAAAACTACTACAACGAAAAAAACTGCCA
>JANQHR010000111.1 GCA_028282585.1 Bacteroidales bacterium
ACGAGCATGAGAAATATTCACACATAGGCGATTTATTAAAATCATGCGAGTTCCATCTTATACCTTAGAAAACAAACAATTTTAATAAGATGAAATAAATAAATATGAATTTATCAATGCCATATAAATAAACCGCAAAGAAACATAAGAATCCGCAAAGACGCGAATAGGGATCAATACAGATTAACATCATAAACCATTGGAAACCAATTTATTGAATCCAAAACTCACGTTAATTAATCTGTACATTAATTCCAACGAATTACACATCGGTTACAAATCGGCGCGGGCAGGTAGTGTGCAGGGGCGTGGCTCTCGTATTATCGTTCAGTCCTCAATGGCATGAATGCGCTCAGGAACCCGCTAACTACAATATGCACCAAACCATTAACATTAATAATTAACTTAAATAAGTTTGCAGGAAAACTTTTTCAAATTATCTTCGTTCATATAATAAAATAATTTATCAAATGATAGTAGAGAAAGAATCAACAACCGAACATTATAGAAAACTGATTGATATTCTTGGGAAAAAATATATCAGCAGCATGGTTGAAAATCCTTTTGATTTTATCCATCTGGCAAATAAAGGTATTGATGCTGCGGTATTAAAAAATTTTCGAATATATTTTGATTTACCAAAAAACTCAGTTGCTCACATGTTAAATATTTCCGAGCCTACTTTATATCGTTGGACTAAAGCTAACAAAAGGCTTGACAGGAACTTTTCGGTTAAACTATTTGAGATTGCTGATTTATTTCTATATGGAACAGAAGTATTTGGTGATAAAGAAAATTTTTTCAAATGGTTAAAACTTCCTAATAATGCATTGGGTGGTTTGGAACCACAAGAATTAGTTGAAATTCCGGGAGGCGTATCCAAGGTAAAAGACATTTTAGGTAGAATTGAACATGGTGTATACAGTTAAGTTATGTTGGTTTATCGAATTACAGGAAAAAAATTTGCAGGCGACTTAACTGGTACAGGGGCAGCAATACACGGAGGAAGATGGAATAAAAAAGGTTCACCGGTTTTATACACAGGGGAAAATAAAGAAATTGCACTTTTAGAAACTATTGTTCATACTCCCCCCATGTTAGTCCCAAAACTTGACATACTTACCTTGGAAATTCCAGACGGTTCTATCACTGAAATTAAAATTAGTCAACTACCTAAAAATTGGAAACTATACCCAGCTCCTGCAATTCTTTGCGAAATAAGTGAAGAATGGCTTGATGAAGGTTCTACGATTGCCCTTAAAGTTCCAAGTTGTATTATACATAGTGCCCATAATTATATTTTAAATTGCAGACACCCGGAATATTCAAAAGTAAAATTAATTGAGAGAAAAAATTTCGAATTTGATTCAAGGCTGAAAAAATAATTATTACCAATAATGCCCCGCTCACACGGACTTCTAGTAGTGGTTTTTTGAATTAACGTGTAATTCATCGGATGACTAAAATACCCCCGCTAGTGCGGATATATTATCCGTGCTTTGTTTGCAAAAACAATAAACACAGACTTGCAATAATTAACGTGAGTTTTGGGTTGATCTTAATAGTTTGCAAAATAATCATTGCCCCAAGTTACCCCTTAGCGCACTTTCCGATAAAAACTTTGCGCAC
>JANQHR010000102.1 GCA_028282585.1 Bacteroidales bacterium
TTCGTATTTTTTACTTTGAGTAACTTTGTGTCTTCTTTGTGGTTCTCTGTGTAACAGTCTTTTATAATTACACCACAAAGTTTCACAAAGCAGGCACAAAGAACACTAAGACTTTTTGGACATCCCCTTTTTTATGCGATTGATCTGAGGTTACAAGATTTATTATTACTAAAATAAAGTTTGTATTAAGCTGACAAAATGGATAAAATATTAAAAAAGTTTTAAAAGAATTATTAACTTTAATATTTGGTCACTTAATGTATATAACTACATCTTCTATTTAATATTATTTATCGATACTTTAAGAAGTTTATTTATAACGTTATTAATCGATAAACAGATCTAATAATAAAGTGTATGGAGGAAAGGATATCAATTTTGGTTGTTGATGATGAGCCGGATAATATAAAGTTAATTGATTTAATATTAAGGAAAGCAAACTATAAAGTTGAGTATGCTACCGATGGGGCTGAGGCATTACAAAAGGCAAACACAAAAAAGTATGATCTTATTTTACTTGATATATTAATGCCCGAGAAAGATGGTTATGAGGTATGTAAAGAGTTAAAAAACAATCCGAGTACGAATGACATACCTGTTATTTTTCTTACTGCTCTTAGCAGTTCCGAAGATTTAGTGAAAGGGTTCTTTAATGGAGCTGTGGATTATGTTACAAAACCATTTGTAAGAGAAGAATTAATAGCAAGAATAAACAATCAACTACAGCTCTCAAGATCAAAAAAGGAAATAAAGTCATTATATGATAATATAACCGTAAAAAATAAAGGGATTGATGAAAGTATAAAATATGCCAAAAGAATACAAAAAGCTGTTTTACCAGCACGAAATAGTATAAGGGAAGTACTTCCAAAACATCTGCTATTTTTTAAACCAAGAGATATTGTTAGTGGTGATCTTTACTGGATAAAACAAATTGATAAAAAAGTTATTGTTTGTGTTGGAGATGGAACGGGACATGGAGTTCCCGGAGCTTTTATGAGCTTAATGGGGATTAGTTCATTGAACGCAATTGTTGCTGATATTAAAGAACCTGATGCTTGTGTATTATTACAAGAAATGCGTAATCATATTAAAAAGACTCTACACTCATCAAGCAGTAAGGTTTCTGATAGCATAGATATGGCTTTTTGCGTTTTTGATTATGAAACAAAAGAACTATCATATGCCGGCGCAAAAATACCATTGATAGTAATTACCAAAAATTCTGCAGAAATAGATAAAAATTATTCAGTTAAGCATAAAATTTATCAACGGGAAGGATATAACGCTCATTATATAAGTGGAAGTAAAAATATCTCAGAAAATCCCCAGGAAGAAGAAGTTTATTGCGGCTTTAAATTTTCGTTATCTACAGGAGATCGATTTTATTTATTTTCTGATGGTTATGTTGATCAATTTGGTGGTAAAAATGGTAGAAAATATTCTAGAAATCAATTTGTTGAATTAATATTGAATGCCATAAATATACCCATTGAGCAACAAAAAGAATTACTTGATAAGGAAATAAATAAATGGATGGCTGGGAACAAACAAGTTGACGATATGACCGTTTTGGGGTTTGAAATTGAAGATATTTATGGTGAGGTAGATTTATTTTAGCCTAAAACCGATTATTAAAAATACAGCATAATTCCACCACCTACTATGTGGTATGCGTCGGAAGTTACCGCAATATTTGCTTCAACTAAAAAGTGTATGCTTTTAGTAATTTCAACCTCTACTCCCACAGGTATCCAAACTAAAATATCAGTTTCATTTACATCTTCTCCCGTGTTATTGGTTCTCTCCACAAAATCAAAATCGGCATCTGCTCCGGAATAAATAATTGCTTTGTTTTTTATTGGAATATCAAATAAAAAAGTTGCATCAGCTCCATAATCTCCTGATTTATGACCTCCTACAGCCACAGACATATGTTTAGCTAACGCAAATTCAATATCTCCACCAACATAAAATGTATTTAATCTGCCCACTCCTGCTTTAACAGACACATCAATTCCGGATGTAAGCCCATAACCTGCATGAGCATATGCAATTCCTCCATTAACTCCACCATCAATATGGACCGCAGGCTGAATACCTAAAGCTAACACTCCCTTTTTCAAAGTTTGCCCAGTATTAAATACTTGCGCATTTGTGCTTGCAGTAACTATAAATAATAAACTTATGATTACAATTATTCTCTTCATTCCTATTTTTTAAAAATTCTCCTTAAAAGTAGAAAAATACTCTATAGTATTTATACTATTTTAAAATATTAATGTGCTTTTAATATCTTATTAACAAAATATTTAAGCCAGGTATTTTCCTATCAAATAATTAAATTGCTCCTCAATAATTGGTTTTGCAATATAATCGTTACACCCCGCCTTAATTGCTTTTTCTTTATCACCTGCCAATGCATATGCTGTTTGGGCAATTATTGGTATTTCGTGATTATTCATCCTAATTTTCCTTGTAACGGTATAACCATCCATTTCAGGCAAACGAATATCCATTAAAATTAAATCTATATTGGTATTATTTCTAAATAATTCTAGTGCTTCTTTACCGGTTTTCGCCCTTATATAATTAATTTTCTTATCATCTAATAACTCTTGTATAAAACTAAAATTCAAATCTTCGTCTTCCACAACAAGTATTGTTGGATTATTAAATTCCTTTTCTTTTTGTTTCTCGGTAAGAATCTTTTCAAAAGGAGTTTCAATCCTTTCATGTGGCAGGTTAAAATAAAATGTTGATCCCTTGCCTGCTTCTGATTCCAACCAAATTTTTCCATTCAAAGCTTCCACATATCCCTTACAAATTGATAATCCCAGCCCCGTTCCTCCGTACAATTTTTTTGAAGAAACTACCACTTTATTAAATCTGTCAAATATCTTTTCGTGCTCTTTCCTGTGTATACCTATTCCTGTATCGTTTACTGCAAATTCAAGCATTTCATTTTTAAGCTTACAAATAATATTAATACTACCTTTCTCTGTATATTTGAGAGCATTTGAGACTAAATTAAAAAGTATCTGTTTCAATTTTCCTTTATCAATATTAACTATTGAATTTCTTTCTGATAATTCGCAATTAAAATCAATTTGTAGATTCTTTTCATCTGCTTTTAAAGCAAAAAAAGATACTGTTTCATTCAGCAATTCATAAATATCAGTCTGCTCCTTAAATATCTCGATTTGACCGGTTTCAATTCTAGAGATATCTAATATGTCATTTACAATATTTAGTAATTGATTACTACTATCAACAATTACTTTAATATAGTGAATCATTTTATTCTCCGTTATTCCTGGTTTTTGCAGCAATTTTGCAAATCCCACAATACCATTCATAGGTGTTCTAATTTCATGTGACATATTAGCTAAAAACGCTGACTTTAATCTGTCATTTTCTTCTGCCTTTTCTTTTGCTAACTTCAACTCTTCAACTGTTTGCCTCAACCTTTCATTTACTAATGCATACTCCTCATTTCTTTGTTTAAGCTCAATTTCATTTTTCTCAAGCTCTATCGTTCTCTCTTTCACCTTTTCATCCAGATCCACATTTAAATTTTGTAATTCATAATTTGTTTCCTGAATACTAATATATGCTTCTTTAAGTTCATTAACTGTAATTTTAAATAATTCCTTCTCACTATCATAGGCTACCTGACCAACTTTAGCTTCTGCTTTTTGATATAATAATCTTATTTCTGATATAAATTTCTGGATAGGTTTCAATATGCTTCGAGAAATTAAATAAGCAAGTAAAAAGCTTAACACAACTACTAAAGCTATTATTGTAATCAATAAATTTTGGGTTGATTTATAACGTTCCTCTGATTCAATCAAAAATTCATCGGCTTTGCTTTTGGCAAAATCAGTCATTACTTTTGTCTTTTGAAAAAGCTCATTAACATGCCTAGCCCCTTTACCTGTAGTAATTGCTGCAGCATCTTTATCTAAACCTCTCCTTTTTAAATCAATAACTTCACTTCTAATAATCCCCCACTCAATAAACGACCTATAAGCTAACTGAACATCATCCATATTACCAAGGAAGCGTTGAAATACAATGTCAAAAGCATCAATGGCTTGTTCGTTGTACTTATTAACCAAATTAACAGCACTATCCAATTCTGCCGTAGTTTCAGCAATTACAACATCTTTCATCGACCTGTGAATGCCATTAATATGGATATTAATATCTCTAACAGCATTGCTAACTGTTAATGGGTGTTTATAAATTAATTTTACTTGTTCGCTAATTGTTCTCAACTGTATTATTGAAAATATGCTTATACAAAGTGAAAATATAATTAGAACTGCAAAGCCAAGAACTAACTTTGTGCTAAACTTAAAGTCTTTTAATTTCATTACACCCATAATATGTTAACATAACAATTTAGAATTTTCAACTAACTTATACAAGTATATTCATGAATATGTTATGTAATTTAGGTCATTTATTTAACTATAAGGACCTAAGCTATCAATTAGGGTAGTAAGACGGTGGTCTTTATAAGTTATACTTCCCTCATCATGTGTTATAGACATAATTTTAACCCGGTTATATGAATGAATTAATATATCCGGATGATGATTTTCTGCTTCTGCAATCTTGGCTACATCATTCACAAAATCAATTGCTTTAAGAAAGTTTCTAAACTTGAAAACTTTTATTAATCCATTTGGCGTTTCTTTCCACGATTCCATAAACTACTTTTTTCACTTTAACAATTCTGTAGAGAAAAAGTTTATAAAAATCGTTTCGAAGTAATTATTAATTCAGACTTTTCTTTATTACTTCTTCAATTATCTTCTTATTGAAAGGTTTTTTGAGTATTTTCTTAATTAAACCTTTTTTTAATGCCTCTGATATTTCTTCATCAATTTCGTAACCGGTTAATATGAAATATGATATTTTTGAGAATTCTTCTTTTGAAGCTTTTATAAATTCTATACCATTCATTTCAGGCATCCTCATATCGGTAATTACAACCTTGATTTGAGGATTTTCTTTTAAAATTTTAAGCCCTTCTAAACCCGAATCCGCGATTAATATATTAAAAATCTTATTAAAATTAAGCTCAAATAATAATAAGTTAGTAGGCTCATCATCAACATATAGAAGAGTAATTTTCTCACTCATATTATTTATTAATTAATGGTAAATTTATAATAACGGTTGTACCACTATAAAGTTCAGAATTTATTTCAATATTTCCATTATGTTCTTTAATAATATTATAAGTAATCGATAACCCCAAACCTGTTCCTTTTCCCGGATCTTTAGTTGTAAAGAAAGGATCAAATATTTTTAATAAATTTTCTTCACTAATACCACAACCATTATCAGTAATTTGAATTTGAAGTTGCTTATTTTTTGCTTTGGTTCTAATTTTTATATATCCTTTACCTTCTATTGACTGAACAGCATTGGTTATAATATTAAGAAATGCCTGATGCATTTTTCCTTCATTACATTTAAAAAAGAAATTTTTAGTTGTATAATTTTTCTCTATACCAATTACGTCTCTAATCTGGTTACTTAATATATTTAAACAATTATCAATTATATTGTGAATATTACATTCATTTATTTTAAATTCATCTTTATGACTGTAGTGATTCAAACTGGTTACAATAGTAGCTGCGCGCTCAACTCCTTCATTTATACTATCAATAAATATTTGTATGTTATCAAGATGATCCTTTGAGTTTTCTTGTAAGTAATCTTCTAAACCAAATGCACCACCTCGTATAAAATTTAGTGGATTATTTATTTCATGAGCAACACCCGACGCAAGCACACCTAAAGAAGCCATCTTTTCTGCCTGAATTAACTTTTTTTGCGCATTTTGTAAGTTTTTCAATGTAATTTGTAATTCTTCACTCTGGCTATGTAATTCTTCATTTGTAGAAGACAATTCCTCATTGGTAGCTTCCAATTCTTCAGTACGTTCTTTAACATGAAGTTCAAGATGTTCTCTGTATTTTGTCAACTCTTGCTCATTTTTTTTCTTTTCTGTAATATCACGAGCAATATATTGTAAAACCAATTGATTATTATAATACATTTTTGATGTTATTCCACTAAACCAGTGAATATTATCCCAATTATCAATAAAACGTACCTCGATAATTCCAGTATGAGTTTCCTTTCCTGATATTAACTTTTCAATTGCTTCTTCTACAATCGGCATATCATCACTGTGTATTCTTGCTTTTCTGTCAGGGTTCTTGTAATCTTTGGGTGTAATGCCTGTTACTTTCTCTAATTCATCATTGGCAAATAAAATATTTTTATTCAAGTCAGAGATCATTATTATATCGGGAAAGGCTTCAATTATTGTACGATACCTTTCCTCACTTTCTTTGATCTTTTTTTCTGCTATTTTACGTTCGGTAATATTAGTAACAGTTCCAATGTAACCTTGAATTCTACCATCAACTATCTCAGGAACAGCATAACCAAGTACCCAAACTATAGACCCATCTGGTTTTATAAATCTATACTCTGCAGAAGAATCTTCTCCTTTAGTTGATTTTAGTTCCCAATTAATTTGAAGAATTTTTTTATCATCCGGATGAACAGCTTTTAACCATCCATTTCCTAACGCTTCCTCAAATCGTAAACCGGATATTTTCATCCATTTTGGGTTAACATAAGTAGTATAGCCATCTGCCCTGGTTCTAAATATTCCAACGGGAGATACAAGAGCAAGTGTTTGAAACAATTGTTGACTTTTTTTAAGTTTTTCCTCTGCAATTTTTCTTTCAGTGATATCTATCATATTCCCGATAGAACCTATCACATTACCCTCGGAATCCTTTACTGGTGCTCCGCTTATTAAAAAATCAAATTTGGTTCCATCCTTTGCTATAAATTTGGCTTCATACTGGTTACTAATATTAGATTTTCTTCTTTTATTAGCTTCTATTATTTTCTCTTGATCTTCAGGATCAATTAATATCTCATATCCAATTTTGCCAATTATTTCTGATTCAGTATATCCTAATTTTTCGCTAAATCTATTGTTTACATATAGAACCCTATCATCATGATCTACTAACATAACAATATCATTCATATTTTCCATAAGTGAACGATATTTTTCCTCACTTTCCAGTAAAGCTTTTTCTATTTTCTTTCGTTCGGTTACATTCTCCAAAAAACCCTCTAAATAAAGCACCTTACCATCCTTATCCTTAACAGTTCTTGAGTTTTCTTTTAAAATAATAACTTCACCATTTTTCGTTTTCCATTCAGATTCAAAATTATTTACAAATCCCTGTTTATCCATTAATCCTTCAAAGTCAATACGGCTGGCATTCACAAAAAAGCTATCCTTAACTAAATTTTTTCCTTCTAGCTCCTCAACCGAACTATACCCAAGCATTCTAACCAATGCAGGGTTTACGTTTAGTATTTCTCCTTCGGGTGTGCTCTGAAAAATCCCTATTTGAGCATTCTCAAATAATGACGCATATTTTAGTTCGCTCTCCGTTAATGCTTTTTCTGCTAATTTACGTTTGGTAATATTTACAATAAAACCTTCATAATATAAGGTTTTACCTTCATTATCTCTAACAGCACGGGCATTTTCCCTTACTATAATGAATTCTCCATTTCGTTTAAACCAGGTTGATTCGAAATCTTTTATATATCCATCTTTTTCAATTCTTTCAATAAATTCCTGTCTATTTCTATTAAGAAAAACATCTACTTCACCAAGATTTTTATTTTTAACGTCATCAATGGATTTTAGCCCTTGTAACTCTAACATTGCCGGGTTCGCTTGTAAAATCTCTCCATCTGGTGTTGTTTGGTAAATTCCAATTTGAGCATTTTCAAATATCTCAGTATATTTTAATTCACTATTTTTGAGATTTTCTTCTGCCCTAATTCGATTATTAATATCTCTTTCCGCTTTATTTAAAGTTTGCCTATAAATATCATGTGTATAATAAATAACTATACCTATAAATAACATTGCGACCGATGTGTCAATAATATAATCAAAAATAGCCGCTTTAGGTAAGTTTAATAATGCTTTACTATATTGAGCATATATAATTAACAGGATAGTATTCGCAATTATATAAATAAAAATAGCGTGCTTCCTTTTTTTTATAATAAGTGGTAATAAAGTCAACAGGGCCACTATAATAACTACAGTATCAAACCTGACAATAATATTTCCTTTATCTGCCCACATGATAAACCAGACGCATAGCATGGTCGTGGAAATAAATAAGAATGATGCTAAAATATATCTGCCTCTTATAATTAGAAACTGACAAAATCCAAAAAATAAGATCAATAATATTTCTGAACTAATAATTTGGTAAAATACTTTATCGTATTCAACGCTCTCAATCTGAACATATATCGTTGATCCAATAAGAAAGCAAGTTCCGATAATTGCCACCCATATTAAATAAAATATAAATCTTACTTTCTGTTTTGTAACAAAATCCGAATCTTTGTAGTTTGATAAAATACCTGGTAAACTTACATCCAAATAAATGTCATTCGTGTCTCTTGATCTTTTCTTAACCATGTACTTTAGTTGAGAGCGTATATAACAATAAATTTATAAATAGTTTTTTTAAATAAAAAGTTCAATTAGTAATCGAAATGTTGGTCTTTTAAAAAATGAAAAAGGAGATTTTACATTTTCTTAAATACTATAGCAAAATAGATTTAATAAACTCTATAATAGTTACTTTTCAATTATTGGTAAAGCAATTTTAACAACGGTCCCTTTGAGGAGTTCCGAATCTATCTCAATTGATCCATTAAGTTCTTTTATTATGTTATAAGTAATAGATAGCCCTAAACCAATTCCTTCACCCGGATCTTTCGTTGTAAAAAACGGATCAAAAATCTTGGATAAATTTTCTTTGCTAATACCGCTGCCAGAATCTGAAATTTTAATTTGAAGTTGCTTATTTTGTGCAACAGTTTCAATCTTAATATCTCCCTTCCCATCAATCGCTTGCACCGCATTACTCAAAATATTTAAGACTGCTTGGTGCATTTTTCCTTCATTGCATTTAATAAAATAATTTGATGTTGAATATATTTTTTCGACCTTAATGTTATCTTCAATTTTATTTCGTAAGATATTTAAACAATTATCTATTATATCATGAATTTTGCATTCTGTAATTTTGGTTTCCGATTTATGGCTATAATGACTCAGGCTTTTAACGATTTCTGCTGCTCGTTCGACACCTTCATTTATACTTTCCGTGTAAATTTTAATTCCTTCAACATGTTGCAAAAAATTTTCTCGTAAGTAGTCATTTAATCCATATATACCTCCTTTTATAAAATTCAAAGGATTATTGATTTCATGGGCAACACCTGAAGCTAAAACTCCTAATGAAGCCATTTTTTCTGCATGAATGAGTTGCTTCTGCGTATCTTTAAGTTGTCCGAGAGTAACTTCCAGCTTCAGGTTTTTTTCATACATATCTTCTTTTTGGGTGGTAAGCTCTTCATTCAAAGTTTTAAGTTCTTCTTTTTGTTCCTTTAACGCCAGATTATTTTTAAATAAGATTCTGCTAGTCTTACTCTTAAGCCTATATGCAAAATAAATCAATAATACCAGTAGCAATAAAAAGGCTAAAATGATTATACCAACCGCAATACGTGCTCTGTTTCGCTGAAGTTCAAGTTTTTGATACTCATTTTCAACCTTAAGGTCTGTTAACTCTCTTTCTTTTTGATCAATTTCATGTAAAAGTTTTATAGAACTCTGCGTTTTTTTACTTTTCTCTTCTTCAATACTTTTTGCTAGTTGAAGATATTTAATTTTACTCTCTAAAGAAGCTGTTTTATTATTTTTTGCCGAATCTATTTTATATTTAAGATCATAGTAATACATTAATAAAAAGTCACTATTGCTGTCCTCGGATGCCTTTTTAGCTTTTCCTGTATAATATTCGGCATTAGACAAATTCCCTAGCATTAAATTTAATTCTGCAAGTGCCTGATACAAAAACACCACGTAATGAGCTGGCAAATAACTTACATATTCCCTCTCTGCAATTAAATAATATCTAAGTGATTCATTGAGAGATCCTATTTCTTTAAGATACCACCCAAAATTCATATGAGCCAATCCTGCAAAATCCTTTAAGTCGCTTCTCTCAGCTAATTTTAAAGCTTGCGATAAAAACAAAAATGCGGAATCGTATTGATTAAGTTCAAGATATGTAATACCAACATTCATTGTACCCGTTTCAATAGTTTGCTGATCTTGTATATCCTGACCTACCTTAATATAACTTTTATAATATGGTAATGCTTTCTCAAAATCATCTATGAACCAATAAATATTTCCAATCGCATTAAGTGACCTGGCTTCAAGAATAGGAAGTTTAATTTGCCTTGCTTTATCTCTGGCAGCAATAAAATTATCTGTAGCAAGATTATAAAATCCCATACTGGTATAATTACGACCAAGTAAAATAAGTAATTCGACCTCCGTCTTACCTTGCTCAACTGAATAAAAGGTGTTAGTTAATATCCTTAGTCCATTTCTTGCAAAACTTGTAGACTTTAACAAATCTGATTTTTGGAGCGCTTTGGCTAGTTTAAAATATGCATTTACTTTTTCTATTGAGTCGTTGCTGTTTTTAATAACTAGCTGTAAACTATCTATTGTATTTGCCTTCAGATGACCCTGAATCACAAATAACATTAATAGTGAGACAATGATATATTTAATATTTAATCTCAATTAGCTTTTAAGATAGTATTATAATATAAGAACAATTCATTCATAATCAGTTTATAATCAATACTCCTTTTTAGTAATGATACAAAAAGAGGAACACTAAATTGCCCTTCAATGATATGATGAAAACTATAATTTACTTTTAATATAATCCCAAACTTCTTTGGTCATTTTAGTTCCAATAACCTCAATTACTTTACCAGCACATAAAGAACCAATTTGCCCACACTTATACAAAGGCATATTATAAGTTAAACCATATAAAAATCCGGATGCATAAAGGTCACCTGCTCCCGTGGTATCAACAGGTTTTGCTTCTATAGGATCAATTCTATAAACTTTTCCCTCACTTTTTATAAGAGAACCTTTTTTCCCAATTTTTACAATTGCAATTTCACATTGCTCAGCTAACTCATTTAATGAATCTTCCGGTTCTTTCCCTGTAAAAGCTTTTGACTCTTCTTCGTTCGCAAATACGATATGGACATGATTTTTTACATAATCTCTAAGAAATTCCAGATTATCCTCAACAACATTGAAACTTGCCATATCAATAGATATTTTCATATTATTTGCCTTGGATAATTCAGCAGCCTTTAGCATTAAATCATGGTTTAAGGCTAAATAACCTTCAATATGTAAAATATGGTAATCCTTAAATTGCTCATTAGTAAGATCTGCATCGTTCAACTCAATTGCTGCACCTAAATATGTTGCAAAAGTTCTTTCAGAATCTTTAGAAATCATTGCCATTGCTCTGCCTGTATCAACTCTTCCTTTTAGCAGAAATGGTTCAATATTATGTTCTTTCATATCAAGACTAAAGAATTCTCCAAATTTATCATCGCCGACTTTACCAATGTAGCCAGCACTGCCGCCTAAGCTGGCAATTCCATGAATAGTATTTGCCGCCGAACCACCCGATGATTGAGATTTCTCAAAATCTTCGGTGGCTTTATTTATTTGTTCTGCAAAATCTCTCTCAGATAATTGCATACTTCCTTTCTTTAAAGAGAATTTTTCTAAAGTTGAATCATCCGGTAATTGGATCATTATATCAACCAATGCATTTCCTAATCCTAATACTTTCGTCATTACAATTTATTTGATTTAAAAACTTTGCAAAAATAATAAGATTATTAAAAGATTATCAGCCAATTGAAAACAAATTATCAAAAAGTCATAAATAAATTTGGTTTATTTTATAAACTAGTTTACATTTGTTTGAAATAAATTTTAAACAGTAATATAAAAATGGAAAAAGATTTAAAACCAGAGGAAAGTTTGAAGATCATTAATGATATGATCTCCTCGGCTAAAATTAACTTAAAAGAACATAATTTTCACATTTTGTTCTGGGGATACACAATCGCTCTTATCAGCTTAACGCACTTTATCACAGATTACTTTATGCTTTTAAGCAAACCGGAAATTGTTTGGTTTCTTGTAATACCAGGTATATTCATTAGTGCAATTTATGGTTATAGAACCGGTAGAAGAAAGAAAACATTTTCCCATATAAATCGGATAAATTCTTTAACCTGGATTGCTTTTATTATTAGTTATATAATCATAATTATCTTTGGTAAAGAAGTAAACTATAATATTTCCGAACTTATTTTTGTATTGGTAGGAATGGCCACTTTTATTTCTGGTACAGTTCTAAAATTCCGCCCTTTAATGTTTGGCGCCATAGTATTTTGGATTGGTTCTATAATCTGCTTTATTATTCCTCATATCTATGTAACGTTAGTAGGTTTCTTTATTGTTATCTTAGGATTTTTAGTTCCGGGCTATATGCTAAAAAATTATTCGAAGAAAAATGCTTAAAAAATTAAATCCATTATTACACTCTGAACTGCGTTTAGCAATTATGTCGCTTTTGGTTTCGATGCAAAAAGCAGAGTTTACTTTAATTAAAGAAAAAACAGAAGCAACTGCGGGAAACCTGAGCGTGCAAATTACTAAACTAGAAGAGGCAGGCTACCTAAGAGTAGAAAAAGGTTTTAAAGGGAAAATGCCGCAAACTATCTGTATAATAACAAAAGTAGGGATTGAAGCTTTTGAGCAATACGTTGAAGATTTAAAAGAATATTTGAAACTATAATTTTTTTATGAATTTAGTTTATTTTATAAACTAGTTTACATTTAGATTAGCAAGATTGATCAAACGAATGGCAAAATTGATCAACACTAAAATAATAAACGAACATAATTTTGAACCTGTCTGCTGATTTAACTGCTATTAGGTAGTTTGACAGGGGCAGGCAGGTTATAAATCACTAAATTAATATAGAAATGAGAACACTAGCAAAAATTTTATCAATCAGCATTTTAGTATTTAATGTAAATCAATTAAATGCACAAGAAAACAAATTAAAACAATGGGAACAAAGAGCTTTCCAGGCATATGAAAACTCCAGCATTTTTATGTGGAAACAATTGGCTACACAAGCTAACCAAACTCTATCTAAAGAAAATGCAGATAAAGAATCTAAAATCGCTGCTATTAAATTAAAGTATGGACTCTTGTATAGTTGTCTTTCAAACAAAGATAAAGATACCTACGAACAACATATAGAAAAAACCTTGGAGCAAATGGATGTTTTATTGAAACAATATCCAAACTCATCTGACCTACACAGTATTTCAGCAGCATTAATGAGCATACAAATGGGTTTTACACCTATGAAAGGCATGACACTGGGGTCATTAAGCGAAAAACACATTGACCAATCAATAAAGTTGGATTCTCTTAGTGCAATGGCATGGAGACAATATGCCAATTCAAAATATTTTACTCCTAAAATGTGGGGCGGTGATATTGAAGAAGCTATTAAAAAATATGAATTTTCCATAAAACTTTATGAAAAACAGAATCTAACACAAGATTGGACCTATGTCGATGCAATTATATGGTTAGGAATTGCTTATAGAAAAGTTGGTAAAACGGAAGAAGCCAAAGCTGCTTTTGAGAAAGCACTGACTATTGCCCCTGAATTTGGATGGGTTAAAAACCAGTTATTACCAAGCGTATCACAACTTTAAAATATCAAAAATGAAACAATTTTTAGGGGTTATCCTGCTTAGTTGCATTGCTTCAGGACTATTGTCTCAGCAAACTGTAAAAGGGGTTATTCTGGACGCTGAAAATAATGAACCTCTACCTGGAGCAAATATATTTTTATACAGAGATTGGAGTATTGGATCGACCACCAATGCAAACGGAGCATTCGAACTTAAAATAACAAATCTAAAATCTGATGACACTTTAATTGTAAGTTACGTTGGATATAAAGAAGCTCACGTCCCGGTCACTAAATCAGATAAAGAATTAACCATTCGTTTAGAGGCGTTTGCGCATATGTTAGAAGCTTCTGTTGTAACGGCAAGGCGAATTATTGCTGAGGAATTCACAGTTAAACAAATAAAACAAATGGATATTTATCTGAATCCAGCAGCGAAAGCAGATCCTCTATTGGCTATAAATGCTATGCCTGCTTCAACAACAACAGATGAATCTGCGAGCATAAGTTTACGCGGAAGCCGACCAGATGAAACCGGAATCTATCTGAATGACGTTCCGATTTATGATGCAATTCGGTTTTCCCAACTAAATGGAATAGGTACGTTTAGTATTTTTAATACTGATATAATTGAACGAATGCACGTTTTTGCCGGAAATCCTCCGTTGGAATATGGTAATTCAGCTTCAGGGCTAGTAAGTTTACAAACCAATAATCAGGTCCCAGATAGTCCGTCCAATACTATTGCTCTTTCGTTAGCAAATTTTGGAGCATTAACATCACGGAAATTAGGTGATAAAACTGCAATGGTTGCGTTTGGAAATTATCAGCCATCTCAAATATTTACAGGTATAAATCAAGATGCTATGCGTGATTTGGAAAGTTTCAATTCTTATGATCTTGGTTTACATGTAATACATAATTTAAGCTCTAATTTGAGATTTAAGTTATTCAATTACAGCAACGTGGAAGGTTACGAATTCAATACAAGGGTTCCTAGTTATACAGGCATTTTTGATATGTACAAAAGGCGGAATTATACCATAGCCAACTTTATCTCACAACAAGAAAATGGAGAAATTACCTTAAACGGAGGGTATAACATTAGTCAGGAAGGCTATCAATATAGTATAACAGACATAGATGTAAATAAACAGGACTTGTATTTTTCTGCAACATATCAGCATTTCTTTGATAAATGGAGTATAAAAGGTGGTGGTTCGTATGATTATCGAATCAATAACTCAAAAGGGGCAAGACCTATTTATGATTATGCACAGGATATGAATCACCCAACAGTTACATTTGATGCTATTGAGGAATACAATCTACCCGAATTCTTTATTTACAGCAAATTTAATTTAACCGACAACCTGATTTTTGGAACCGGAGTTAGAAAGAATTTAGTAATCGGAAACATACCCAACTATTTAAGCTATCAGGGTAATCTGAATTATAAGATCAAAGAAAAACATAATTTCAATTTATCGGCTGGGCATTATAACCGTTTGGCAATGCCTAATGCTCAAGATTATGAAATTACGCATTATGAGTCGAACCAGTATTCGTTGGATTATACATTTAACAATAGCCGTTTTGAATTACAAACTTCCGTTTTTAAGAAAAATGTTTTTCATAGCGATTATGAGGATGATATTGTTGGGGGAGAATTGTATACTAAAATAAATATCAAGCCCATTGAATTTCAGTTTTCTATAACCAGCTTAAATGTAGAAATAAAAAATGATTCTGAAACATATCCGTCTGATTATGATCTAGACTATTTTGTACGCTCAACTCTAAAATATAGTGTTAAAGATGTTTTCGAAATAAGTACAATTTATATTTTCAGGCAAGGGAGTTATTACAGACCTGTAAGTACGGGTTATTTAGACATTGAAACACAAGCTTATTATCCGGTTTATGAGGATTGGGATAATGCAAAACGCTTACCCGACTATCATAAAATTGATGTTTCGATCTCGAAATATTGGGTATTAAATAGTAAACTTGCCCTGGTATTATATACCAATGTCAGTAATTTACTAAATACCGATAATGTTATGGAAGTAAACTATAATTCGGATTATTCAGCAAGTTTTAACGAGCTTTATTCGGAACGTTCTATATATTTTGGAGCGAGTATCATCTTCTAAAGTCATTGCGAACTTTGCCTGCAACCAGCAGGCAAGGTGAAGCAATCTTTATATTTCTTTCGACAAGTCTCTCCATTCAGGATTAATATTATTTATTAATAACTCTTTTTCTTTCTTAAGCCTGCTTTTATTTGTTAGAATGTATGTGTATCCACCAGTTTGCTTATACATGAATCTTTTTGGAATAGAATGTTCAATTCAAAATAACTGAAGCAACCTAATAAAAGATTGCTTCAGTCGTTTCACTCCTTCGCAATGACTAATTATAATAACTCGTTCAATTTAGCAATCACATTTTTTTCTATTCTTCCCATTACCTCACTTGCATCAGCTTTCTGGAATTTATCACCAGCAATGCTTTCGTATAATTCAATATATCTTTCTGATACCTGGTTTACAAATTCTTCTGGCATTTCAGGTATTTGCTGGCCTTCTTCTCCTTTAAATCCCTTATCCATTAACCATTCACGTACAAACTCTTTTGATAACTGCTTTTGGTTTTCGCCTTTGTCTTGCCTTTCCTGGTAGCCATCTAAATAGAAATAACGGGATGAATCCGGTGTATGGATTTCATCAATCAAATAAATCTGTCCATCTTTTTTACCAAATTCGTATTTAGTATCAACTAAAATTAATCCCATTTTTTCAGCAATTTCGCTTCCTCTTTTGAATAATTCCAAAGAATATTTTTCAAGCATCAAATAATCTTCTTCAGATACTAACCCTTGTTTAATAATTTCTTCTCTTGAAATATTTTCATCATGCCCTACCTCAGCCTTAGTAGTTGGAGTTAAGATAGGCTCAGGGAAACGCTGGTGCTCAACCAAACCTTCCGGTAATGAAACTCCGCAAATTTCACGCCCTCCGTTTTTATATAAACGCCAAGAACTTCCTGTTAAATAACCTCTTACGATCATTTCAACTGGAAATGGATCAACATAGTGTCCTATTGTAACCATTGGGTCCGGAACGTTAATTTTCCAATTAGGAACAATATCTGCAGTTGCATCTAAAAATTTGTCAGCTATTTGGTTTAAAACTTGTCCTTTGTAAGGGATACCCTTTGGCAATACTACGTCGAATGCAGAAATTCGATCACTAACAACCATTACCAAATATTCATCGTTGATGTTATATACATCACGAACCTTACCATGATAAACATCCTTTTGTTTAGGAAAATTAAAATCGGTTCTTACTACTGCGTCTGCCATATTTCTAAGTATTAAAAATTAATATATAATTATTTATTATTCACTTTATTTTCACCGTTACCATTATCTACATCCAGACTTTTATAAGCATCTACAATATATTTCACCAGGTGGTGCCTGATAATATCCCGTTCATCAAAATAAACGGCCGAAATACCTTTAACATCTTTCAGTATTTTAAGTGCCTGAACCAAACCTGATTTGCTTTTGGGGCGTAAATCAATTTGTGTTGTATCGCCGGTAACAATAAATTTAGCATTCTTACCCATTCGTGTTAAAAACATTTTTAATTGGTTTACAGTTGTGTTTTGCGCCTCATCTAAAATTACAAAAGCATTATCCAAGGTTCTACCTCTCATGTAAGCTAATGGTGCAATTTCAATAATTCCATCTTCAATCAACTCCGTCAGTTTTCTTGGATGGATCATATCCATCAATGCATCGTATAATGGGCGTAAATATGGGTCAAGTTTTTCCTTTAAATCACCCGGCAAAAATCCTAAATTCTCTCCGGCCTCAACAGCTGGTCGCGTTAAAATAATTCTTTTAACCTCTTTATTTTTGAATGCCTTTACTGCTAAAGCGATAGCTGTATAGGTTTTTCCCGAACCAGCAGGCCCAACTGCAAATAATAAATCGTTTGTTTCATAGTCATCAACCAGTTTTTGTTGGTTTATTGTACGAGCACGAATAGGCCTTCCACTATTACTATAAATCAATGCATCATCAGTTTCTTCTTTTCTTTTAAGCATTGAAATACCTTCACCCTTTATCAAGGCTTTAAATTCATCATCATCTAGCTTTTTAAATTTTAGAAAATATTCAATCAATAATTGAAGTTTTTCTTCAAACTCGTTAATCAGATGCTCCTCTCCCTTTACCTTGATCTCGTCTCCTCTACCAATGATTTTTAATTTCGGATAACGCTGCTTTAAAATATCCAGTCGCGAATTTTTTACTCCATATATGTTTACTGGCTCAATACCTTCTAAGTAGATTACTTTTTCTATCATACAGTTTTTTTAATCAACGCTTAATTTTAGTCTGTGTATTCCTTTAAATATCAATACACAAAGGTAAAACATCTGATTTTAGATTCATCGAAAATAAAGAAAAATATTTTGATGCCAATTCTAAAAACAGACGAGTTGCCATAAAGTTTTAAACAAAATAGTTAATTATTTTAACGTATCTTCAAAATCTGCAATAATCCTTTAACTTTGTATTTTAAATAAAATCCTGAGTGTTTTAATTTTTATGCCAGTAATTACCTTAACAACAGACTGGAGCAAAGACGACTTCTATTTAGGAGCTGTAAAAGGTCAAATTTACAGTAACCTTTCCGATGCAATTATTGTTGATATTACACATAAGGTAAAGCCTTTTAACATTTACCAGGCAGCATTTATTTTAAAAAACTCATACAAGTTTTACCCTAAAGGTAGTGTACATATTATAGGTGTAAAAACTGAAGCATTTAAAGATCAAAAATACCTGGCCGCAGAATATGATGGGCAATATTTTCTAGGAACTGATAATGGTATTTTTAGTCTAATTTTCAACGATGATGATTCAGTTAAGTATATCTCTATTAATGAAAAAAGAAGTAGTTTCCCTGTTTTGGATGTTTTTTCGAAAATAGCCTGTAGATTGGCGCAAGGAGAAAAATATGAAAAATTAGGAGAAACCATAAGTGAAATTGAAAGAAGGGTACCATTGCGTGCTACAATTGAAGAAAACGTTATTTCCGGCAGTGTAGTTTATATTGACTCATTTCAGAATGCCATTACCAATGTTTCTGAAAATTTATTTAAACGTGTTGGAAATGGAAAACCTTTCAAAATTTTTGTTCAGAGCAACCATTACGTGATCTCGAGAATAAATAAAACATACCAGGAAACATCGGTAGGTGAATTACTGGCTATTTTCAATTCCTTGGATTTACTGGAGATTGCTATAAACGGAGGAAATGCTGCTGAATTACTGAACTTAGATACAAATTCAAGTATTAGAATAAAGTTTCAATAATATAAGTTCCGGGCAAAATACCTCAAGCTTTTAAGGTTGAAATTTCAATAATACTCAACTATTGATAAAAAGAAAATGAAAAAAGAACTGGAAGCATTCGAACGTCTGTTAGAGATTATGGATGAATTAAGAGAAAAATGTCCCTGGGACCGCAAGCAAACACTCGAATCTTTAAGGACATTAACGATTGAGGAAACTTACGAATTGGCTGATGCGATTATTAAAAACGACCTCAATGAGCTAAAAAAGGAGTTGGGAGATTTGTTGCTTCATATCGTATTTTATGCTAAAATAGGTTCGGAAAAAAAAGCTTTTAATATATCAGATGTATTGGACGGAATTAATGAAAAACTTATACGCCGCCACCCGCATGTTTTTGGTGATGTAAAAGTTCAAAGCCCTAAAGAAGTGGAAGAAAACTGGGAAGAAATTAAGATGAAAGAAAAAGACAGGAACAATTCCGTTTTGTCCGGAGTTCCAGAATCGCTTCCTGCCTTGGTAAAGGCAAATCGCATACAGCAAAAAGTCAGGGGTGTTGGTTTCGATTGGGATGAACGCAGCCAGATTTGGGATAAGGTGAAAGAAGAATTAACTGAGCTTCAGGAAGAAGTAAAAACTGAAAACCAAACAAAAGTAGAAGCTGAATTTGGCGACTTGTTTTTCTCTTTGATAAATGCTGCGCGCTTATATGATATCGACCCGGAAATTGCGCTGGAACGAACCAATAAAAAATTTGTTAAGCGGTTTAACTACCTGGAAGAACAAACTATAAAAAAAGGGCGTTCACTAAAAGAAATGAATTTGGATGAGATGAACGAAGTCTGGGAAGCAGCAAAGAAGTTTGATTAATTTTTTAATACTTGGATACACAAACCTTTCTTCATTTTATGATAATTGGCAAAAAATATTCACCCTCTGCCCAATGGGCATCTCCCTCAAGGGAGAATATTCGGCACGATGTCCTCCCTGAAGGGAGGTGGCCGGAGGGTAAAAAAATAATTAGTAATAATTAATTGATTGTTATTAACACAATCAACAAACGGAATCTTTTAAAAAAGCTATTTTATGGAATATAACGAAATATTGAAACGCCTCGCCCCTTGTGGTTTAAGCTGCGAGAAATGTTTTGCCAATTCCAGTGGGCATATCCAACACCATAGTTCTCAACTAAAAAAATATTTAGGAGAATTCGACCAGTATGCCGAGCGTTTTGTTGATTTGGTAGGCGAACCTTCTTTTAAGAACTACCCCGAATTTAAAAAACTTTTAAAATACTTTACAAAAGTTAGCTGCCCGGGATGCCGCGAAACGGACTGCCAGTTGTTTAAAGCTTGTAATGTAAAAAACTGCTTTAAAGAAAAACATGTTGATTTCTGTTTCCAATGCAATGAATTTCCGTGCGAAAATACCGGCTTTGACGAACACCTGAAAAAACGCTGGGTAAAAATGCAAAATCGCATGAAAGAAGTTGGTGTTGAGAAATTTTATAAAGAAACCAAAGATGGCCCTCGTTATGTAAAAGTTTCATAATCATTCAGAGCCATGGCAGTTATGCCGGGCGAAAGAATCTCTAAAAAAAGTTACCTGCCTGTCATTTCAACCCTTCGTAATGACCATAATGGTTATATGTTATCTATCCTCCTTGAACTTCATTTTATTAATATTGTTTATTACCAAAGCCACTTAAGAAATAATATATGAGTAAAATAAAAACCAACCCGGAGGTTAAATCTGTTTTTAGTTCTTACCCAACACAGGTTGAAAAGAAAATTTTAAACCTTCGAAGGTTAATTATAGAAACAGCTAATGAAATTGATGTAATTACAAGCATAGAAGAAACTTTAAGATGGAGAGAACCCAGTTACATTTCAAAATACGGAAGCACAATTAGAATTGATTGGAAAGATAAAACTCCTAACCAATATGCAATCTATTTTAAATGCACGAGCAAGCTGGTTCCAACATTTAAGCTTCTGTTCAACAATACATTTAGCTATGAAGGAACCCGGGCAATCATTTTCCGGTTGGAAGATGTTATTCCCGAAACAGAATTGAAGAAATGTATTCGAGCTGCTTTATTGTATCATAAGGTAAAACATTTGCCTGATTTGGGGATTTCTTAAACAAATTCTGAGTTAATTTTATTGCATTACCTTAAACACTCCATTCTTTCTATATAAGCTGACTTAAAACAAATTACATGCCACATATTTTTAAAAAAAGTTTGATTTTCATTTTTGTTTAACTAACTTCAATATTCCATATAATACACTTCGAACTATACGAATGCGAAAGGGAGCGAAAAGTATTTGTTATGGTTCAGAATTTCAAAATATGTTTATTTCTATACTTGAATTTTCTCAAGACACAATTCATTTTTTAAAAATTCATATTGCTAACAATAAAACCAATAAAGTATGGCACATTCTATTTCATTTGCAAGTTTTAATCTTTATAACCTTCAGTTACCAGGTAAACCATGGAGGTTTAATGAATATTCTCAAGAAGAATATGATGAAAAAATAAACTGGACAGCTCAAATGCTGCAAACTATTGATGCTGATGTAATTGCTTTTCAGGAACTTTGGTCAAAAGAATGCCTTGAAGAAGCTTTTCAGAAAGCAGGTTTGTTAAACCAATACAATTTGTATTTTATTAAAGATACATGGTACGATATAGCTGTGGCTGCAGCAGTTCGCAAACCACTTTTAGTAGAAAATACTATTGTACATAAAAAATTCCCGGACCATTTCAGGCTCATAAAAAGAGAAGTGGATCGAGCTACAAGCCCCATTCTTGATGAAGACGATGATATAGAAGTTGTAATCAACCAATTCTCAAGGTCAATTTTACAGCTATCCATAAAACACCCCGATTTTTCAAGTGATCCCAACATACAAGCGTTTGCAGCACACTTAAAATCAAAACTACCTACCAGGCTAGATAAAGTAGAGTATGATGACCAAAATATTAAAAAGCATTCTCAGGCTTTAGGAGATGCACTTTCCACGATCCGAAGAGTTTCAGAGGCAACAGCTCTACGCATGATACTAACCAATCTTTTAAAAGATTCGAAAATTCCGGCAATTGTATTAGGAGATTTTAATGATAGTACAACCAGTAATGCTTTATCAATTATAACATCTCAGGCTGTATATCGATTATATGATGCGAGCCGTAAAGCAAGTTCAAGCGACAAGGGATTATATTCCAGCGCAATTATGCAAAATTTCCGTTCTATTAAAGATTCTTTGTTCACACATGAACACCACGGAATGAAAGATACTCTGGACCATATTTTATTTAGTGAACAGTTTTATAGTCATTCGAGAAATAAACTTTGGTCATTTAAAGAAATGAAAGTTTGGAATGATCATGTTGGTGATGAACTAAAACATACAACTGATCATGGCATAATTAAAACCACCTTTGTAAGGTAAAAGTCGATACAGAAATAAAAAAATAATAAACTTTAAAAAATGAACTTATTAAGAAAAATTGTAAGGTACTTTGTTACTGTTAATCCTATGATAAATTTATTAGCATTTATTATTGCAATAATTACTATTTATATTGCTAGAGATCAAACAAGGTCAATCAGAAATGTGAATGATTTTATTACAACCAGATCATTAAAATCTTTTCCAAACAATTTAACTAACATTAATCAGTTTTTAACTAAAGAAATTGATAATCAGTACAAAAAACAAGTAATTATATGTTTAGATTTTTCTGGTTATGGAATGTTCTCTAGTAATAATTCTTTTAAAACATACAAAAGTTTATTACAACAACTAATAACAAAATCAAGTAGCGAAAACTATCAAATCACATACTTGTGTTATAATGAAAAAATTACTAAAATGATTCTTGAGGAACAATTCAAGAGCGATTCAATTGAAGATTTAAAAACCAGGCAGTTCAGAGAATTTATATATGAATCAGAAGAAAGACCAGATTCAGTATACAAGTCAGTATATAAAAATAAATCGTCATTTGAAGATTTTATTTTTGAAAAAGATAAAAGCGTATTTGATGCAATTAAAGGATGGGCTACACACAATAAAAGTTGTCAGATTCTTAAATATAGTGAAAGATTACCTTGCTATTTATGGTATTGCGACGGAGAAGCTATTTTATCTTTCCCTAACCTTGAAGATATCGAAGAACATGCAATTTTTACCAGAGATACCAAATTAATTCGATTCTTTTTAGGTAGAATTGGTTTTGAATATGATGAAGAAAATAAAATTTATAAAATAAATGAAAATTGCGATAAAATTAAAGTACTCGATATAAACACTTAAACTCAAAAACAAAAAATCCGCCTTTTGGGCGGATTTTCTTTTATATGAGATTGAATATTATTCTTCAGATTTTTCTTTCTCGCCTGTCGGCTGAGCAGATTTTTTATCTTCCTCTTTCTTTTCAATTTTTGGCTCTTCTTTAGCCTCAACTTTCTCATCGGTTTTTTCTTCAGTCTCGTCCTTTTCCTCCTCATCGAAATTTAACATTCCGAATTTATGAAGCGCGTTATACCAGTTCAGTACTTTTTTAATGTCAGAAACATATACTCTGTCTCGGTCATAATCAGGCAATACCTCCTCAAAATAGGTTTTTAATTCATTCGCAGAAGATTTGTGGCTAATAGCTTCTCCTCCATCCTCTTTTTCTGATATAGCCTTGAATACATCCTTTAAGGGAATATCCTCGGTATCGGTAAAAATAGCGATATCTTCCAATGCACTTATTTTAGCTGTTGCACTGGCATTCATTCTTTTCTTATCTTCTAAAGACTCAACAATAATTCCGGTTCTACCTTGAGAAATAAACTTAAAAAGTCCACCATAACCCGAAATTGACAAAATATCTTTTAACATAAACTCTTATTTTATTTAATGCTTGCAAAAATATAATTCAAATCAATATTTGAAAATGTTTTATAAAACAAATCTCATTTTAATTTATCAATTTTTCTTTGGATAAGATAAATCCTTAACAGGATACCTACTCCCACAGCAAATAAAAACCCCGACATAAATTGGGCCACCTCCATATCCATTGCCATTATGTAATCTTTGAAAACAAAACGCATCAGCAATGAACCAATAATAAATATTACAGCTAAAAGGGTGGCTATTATTTTCTTGTTCATATTTATTTAATTTATTCCTCTTTCTTTTTTTATTTTTTCGTAAGCATCATTTACTTTCTGGAATTTCTCCTTTGCCTGCTTTTGAAAATCCTCGCCTAAATGACTAACCTTATCCGGATGATATTTAAGCGCCATTTTTCGATATGCTTTTTTTATCTCCTCTTCGTTAGCATTTCGATCTATTTCAAGAATTTTGTATGCCGAATCCACATCTTCGACAAACATAGATTTAATCGATTCAAAATCCTTAGAACTTATTCCCATATAACCGGCAATCGATGCAATGGTATTTAACTCGGAAGCATTAACCTGTCCATCAGCTTTTGCAACGCCAAATAACATATGCAACAGCTGTAACCGGGTTGAATAATCCATGTGCTGTTTTACCTGCACGCTTACTTCATAGGTTGGAATATTTTGCTCCAAAATGTCACGCAACATTCTTATGGCCTCCGAAGCAGAATCCTCGCCAAATGCTTTAACAAAATACTGTTTTACATAGTTTAATTCCGATTTTAGAACTCTTCCATCAGCTTTCATAACAGCAGCAACAAGCACCAGCAATGTCATTGCAAAACTACCAGTGGTACTTGCAGCATAACCTTTGGTTCCTGCTTTTGTTGCATCTGGTGCATCGAAAAGAGAGCCCAGGGCAAATCCTAAAATTCCTCCTATCGGACCAAAAAATGCCCAACCTAAACCACCTGCTATCCATTTACCAAATTTTCCCATCTTAATTATTCAAAATTTTATTATGTATATCTAAAACTTGTGGTAATAACATTTGTATGCCATCGTTGTATATTGTATAGTCGGCCAATTTAATTCTTTCTTCATCATGTAACTGGTTGTTCATTCTAATTTTTACAGCTTCCACAGAAGTTTTATCTCTTTCTACAACTCGCTTCATCCTGACTAATTCATCGGCATGCACATTTATTGTAATATCCAATTCATTATAAGCATTGCTTTCGAAAAGTATTGCCGCTTCTTCAATTACATACTTAGCATTTTGTTTTGCTTTCCACTCAATAAAATATTGACGTACTTGAGGATGAATTATTGCATTTATTTTTGACAAAGCTGTTTGATCATTGAAAACTATATCCGCAAGTCGCTTACGGTCAACTCCATGGCTTGTATAAATATTTTTACCAAATTCCTTTTTAATCTGCCCAACTACCATTTCATCCGAATTCAAAATAATTTTAGCCTCATCATCAGCATGAAAAACAGGTATGTTTAGCCGCTTAAAAATCTCAGCTATAAGCGATTTTCCACTACCAATTCCTCCTGTTAAACCTACCGTTATCATTATTTTCTTTCGATGATGTATTCTACTTTCTTTGGATTAAATCGCAATGATCTGATATAATCTGGTGAGTTAAGTATTGAAATATTCAATTTATTTTCCTGATTTGCACTTTCATTGTAATCTACTACTGCTTCGAATAGTTGTGGTACAACTTTTTCGTAATCGCTCAACACCACATGGTACGTAACTGTAACATCTTTAGGAAAAGTTCTAACAACTAAGGTATCAGGAACGTTTATTACATTTAATGGAACAATTTGCGACCCTTCCGTAAATTTCTCAATATTGATATTTACTTTAACTTCGTTTTCAGTGAATTTTACAGAACTAATTTTTTCCAATTGGATTTCATCCTGATAATCATCGCTTAACTCACTTAATTCTATTGTTTCTGTATAAACTTGATCAATTGTATCTATTATTGGGTCTGCTCCGGAAACAGTAATACTATCAGGCAAAAACTGAATTTTTCCCCTAATCATATATTGCTCTGCTGGCTCTGCAATTAAATTAGAAACTACAGGAACCTTCTTGAATATTCGGTCTGCAAACTCAAAAAACAAGGTGTCAGGACGAATCGAAACTATATCCAGTTCAGAGCTTATCTGATCTTCAATATCCTGGCTTAGCAAACTTGTTAATGAAAAAAATTTAGCATAACTCGACTGCGCATGCATTCGCAATGTAAGTGAATTTACATCGATCGTATAAGGAAGAAATTTATTGCTAATTTTATATTCAAGTAGCTTGTATCCGTATCCACGCACTCTTAACTCGAAATGATCAGGTAACTCATTAGCAAGTATTTTTTCGCTTGGAAAATTAGTGTAACGAACCGGAAGAGATATTTCCGTAACATATTCCTCTTCCAATTGATTTAAAAACCAAAAAAGTGTAGCAAGTGCAACAAAAAATAAAAAGACCATAAGCCTTCGATCAGCTTTTAAGTTCTTTTTATCAAGAAACTTTTTAATATTATCTTCAATATTTTTTGCTACCACAATGAAAGTAAAAAGAAGCGCTCATTACAAAATAGTAATAAACGCTTTCTGGTTAATCTATTTTGCAGCACTAATATCGGAAGAATCTTTTAAAATAGCACTTTTATCAATTCTTAATTTTACGTTATTGTCAACATCTACAATTACGTAATTATCTTTTATTCCCTCCACTTTTCCATAAATACCACCAGTTGTAATTACTTTATCTCCTTTTTGCAATGAATCACGGTATTTTCTTAAATCCTTCTGGCGCTTCATTTGCGGGCGTATCATGAAGAAGTAAAATACCACAATAATTAATAAAAGAAAAATAAATGATGAATATGGGTTTTGTCCTTCTTGAGGCTGACCCATTAGTACTAAAGTCAATAAGTTGTTCATTTTTAAGTTATTTATAAATTATACATTTTCAACTATAACGTTTGCTTTAATTGTTAAAGTCTTTTTTTCTATTTCAGTATTCAATTTTAAAGTTACTGTTTTGTATTGCATCCCACTTCTACCTGTACTATTAAAAACAACTTCCAATTTTCCCTCTTCACCAGGTGCAATTGGTTTTTTACTGTAATCAGGAACAGTACAACCACAAGTTGAGTAAGCATCCAGAATAAGCAAATCGGCTTTACCTGTATTTCTAAATTTAAAAGTATACGAAGCTGATTCTCCCTGAACTAGTCTTCCAAAATCATAATAAGTTGTATCAAATCTAATTTGGGGGTAACCGAACTGTTCAATTTGCTCATCAATCGCACGTTTTTGTTTTTCTTTATTACCGCAAGAAAAACCTAAAATAACAACTAATAAAATTAATGAAACAAATTGTACCGATTTTCCCACCATGATTTATTTTTTAAGCTTACAAAGTAATAAATAATAATTTCGAAATCAAAAGCTTAGTTAGTTTCTCCAATTAAACCTCTGCCCAGCTTTTTTATTTTTCCTTCTTTCTTTAGATGATTAACTAATTTATCAAGTATACCATTAATAAAAACGTTACTTTTTTGAGTACTGTAAAATTTTGCAATCTCGATATATTCATCTAAGCTTACCTTAACTGGAATTTCGGGGAATTCTACCATTTCCGCAATTGCAAGGCTCATAACAACAATATCCATAAATGCAACGCGTTCCACATCCCAATTTTTTATGAATTTAGAAATTAACTCTTCATATTCCTTATGGTTTAAAATAGCTTTTCTATATAAACGTTTTACGAAATCCTTGTCTTCATCATTTTTATAAAGCGGCATTAAACCAACGTTTTCGTCACTGCTAGCTTTAAATGATCTGAATGACTTTAAGATCATACCGATTACAAACTCAATGTCATCATTCCAAAAAATACTTTGTTCTTCAAGATTCTGGAATAAAGGCTCATGATGAACAATAATTTTTGCATAAATATCTGTAATAAACTTTTTATCTTCATTAAATCCTTTTGTATTTGAAGACATGTAATTTTGATAAAGTTCGCCTTTACGGATTTCGTTGTATAAGTTTTTTATTAATTCTGGGTAATTTGCCCAACTTAATTTTTGTTCGTTTAAATATTTTTTTAAATCAAGATTATCACTAAGTTGCTTAACCAACCTGTTATCTACAAATTTTGTGTTTGGATTAAGATCATCATAAGTAGGCATTTTCTTTTGTTTTGCCAATTCGATTCTCGACTCCGCATAATTAACTATATCAATAACTAACAATAAAAGGTAGTGATATAAGTCATATGATTTCCGAATACTAAAAAATAATTCCTTTTCTGATTGATTTATTGATTGTTCGCTAGACTTTAAATATGCGTAACAAATTTGAAGAGTTTTAATCCGTAATAACCTTCTGCTTACCATTTTATAAGAACTTCCTAATGTTTATGATTTAGCTTTAAAGCCTGCAAAGTAAATGATTTTTTATTATACTAAGTATAAAATTACAAATTATTTACTTACAATATAAATTAATGCTATAAAGCCTTATATTTAAATAACTGACAATCTTTTTGTTAAAATCTTGTTGAAATCATGTGTTTAAAAAAAAACAATAATTCAGTGATATATCAAATATTTTTTTACTTTTGAGGTGTTGATAATCTTAAACAACTAAATTTTTTTATGATGGACGGATACGAAAAAAACGAAGAATTAGAGAATAATGAAGAAAACGGACGTGAAGAAATATTCTCTAAAGTGGTAAGAGCTGGGAAAAGAACTTACTTTCTTGATGTTAAAGCAACAAGAAGAAATGATTATTATTTAACCATCACTGAAAGTAAAAAGAGGTTTAACCGTGACGGAAGGCATTATTTTGAAAAACACAAAGTTTTTTTATACAAAGAAGATTTTGACAAATTCACTGAAAACCTTCATGAAGTAATTGAATTTATTAAAAAGAACGCTCCGGAACAAGAGCCTTTAGAAAAAGTTGAGGCTAAAGTTGGAGTAACCGACGAAGCAAGCCCTGAATTAGAAACTGCAAAAAGTGATTCGTATTCTTCAGACGTTGAGTTCGATGACCTGGGAAGTACAAATGAATAAAATAAAAGAAGCTGCTTAATCAAGCAGCTTTTTCTTTTTGTTATTCTGAATATTTTTTCATTTTTTCCTCCATAGTAACCTTACTATCTTTTCTATTCTGTATCTTTACGTAAACCAATAATTCGTCCGCACCTTTCTGAAAACAAACACTCTGAATTTTCTCAATCAATTCCATTATTTCGTCATAAGGTCCTTCAATGGCAGTTTCGAAAGGACAAACCTGGTATTTTAATCCAGACAGACTAATTACTTTAATAGCATCATCAACCAAATCATAAGCTTCTCTTGTTGTAGATTTTGGTAATACTTGTATAGCAACGTTAATGTGGTTTTTCATGTAATTCTTTATTTTCTGATGTTTTATTTCAGTTTATTCGTTTCTTTTACAGAATACTAGCTTAGTACTAATTATTTTTACTGTAGCTAATTTTTACTTTTCGCTAATTAACCATGTATTATTGAGGAATTAATCTAATTTCAAATTCCCATTTTTTTAAAATGACTTTCAATTTCTTTTGTTTTTAGAACTTTTACATTGGTAACAAGAAACTTGTCGTGTATAAAATCACCATAATTATTGGATTCTTTAATTGCTGTTTTTACAACCTCATTTATAGAAACATCAATTGGAATTAATCCAAGAATTGAGAAGTAAGCATCTAAATAACTGAGCTTTTCAATCACAGAACTGTGTGCATTGAAAGATATTTCAAATTCGGTTTGAAGTACTCTCATTTGTATATCCTGTATTTCAGTACCCTCCTTAAATTTACAAACAATAAAATATCTAAGTTTCTCCCCTTTGCCTCCTAAACCAGTTGAAATAAATACCTGCTGTTCATCCAAAAAATGTGTTTCCAGGCTTATTCTGCTATGTTGTAATGAAAGTATTGCCCATGCATAAAGATTTTCTTGTTTTGTTTCAATGAATTTTTCTATAATTCGGTATGCCTTAGGATCTTCAGTATTCGATAATTCGGCTAAAAGCGTTTTCTTTTCTTCCTCACTTACTTTATCATCAAATAATTTAAATTCATCAGCCAAAACTTCCTGATTTAATCTTTTTTCTTTCATTAACTCATTTACTAGCTCGAAAAACTCAACCTGAAGTTCTACATTAATCTGCTCTTCAAGGATATTGTATTTACCTCCGGAATCTTCCAAAAGCTTTTTTAATTGATTATATATATTATCCTGTTCCATTGATAGTTTTCCTTAGGCAAACTTAAGACTTTAATTTGTTTAAACTAGCCTAATTTAGAACAAATGCAGTTATTGTATGTTTAAAATACCAAACTTTAGGTATTGCCGATTCTAATAAAAAACCTAATTTTGTCGGTTTCAATTAGTATCAGCAGACAATAAATTCAGCATGAGATTATCAGATCTAAAAGATAACGAATCAGGATATATAACTAAAATTCGTGGACGTGGAGCTTTTCGAAAACGTATTACCGAAATGGGATTTGTTAAAGGCAAAAAGGTTACAGTTATTAAAAATGCTCCTTTAAAAGATCCTGTTGAATACAATATAATGGGATACGAAGTTTCCCTTCGAAGAAGAGAAGCTGATCTTATTGATGTAATTACAAAAGAAGAGGCCCAAAATCTTAAATTAACAGAATTTAATGGTGTTATTACAGAAGAAGTTCTTAAAACATCAGCGAGGAAAAAAGAAAAAGAAATCCAGATTGCCCTGGTTGGCAACCCAAATTGCGGAAAAACGACCGTTTTTAATTATGCATCCAAGTCAAAAGAAAAAGTTGGAAATTATAGCGGAGTAACCGTCGATTCTAAAACTGCACATTTTAAAATTGATGATTATACTTTAAAAATAACTGATTTGCCAGGTACGTATTCCATATCGGCTTATTCGCCAGAAGAACTGTATGTGCGTAAATATATATTTGGAGAAATGCCCGATATTGTAATCAATATTGTTGATGCTTCAAACCTGGAAAGAAATCTATATCTTACAACGCAATTAATCGATATGGACATTAAGGTAATTATTGCCTTAAATATGTACGATGAGTTGCGTACAAAGGGTGATGAATTTGATTTTGAATCATTGGGAAAAATGATTGGTATTCCGATTATTCCTACTATTGGATCAAAAGGATATGGAGTTAAAGATCTATTTAAGAAAGCAATAGAAGTTTATGAAGATCAAGAACCTACGGTTCGACACATTCACATCAATTACGGTAAAGATGTAGAAAAATCCATTCGCAAAATTCAAAATATACTTTGGGAAGATGAAAAACGTGCAGAACTTATTTCAACCAGATTTTATGCCTTAAAACTACTCGAAAAAGACAGTTCTGCTCATACAACATTAAAATCATGGGAAAATTATGAATCAATTAAAACTATTGCCGAAAAGGAAATTAAATCGCTTGAAAATTTAATTAATGATGATAGTGAAACTATAATAGCCGATGCAAAATACGGATTCATTGCAGGAGCTCTTAAAGAAACTTACAAAGGCAATGTTCATAACAGAAAAAAGAAAACCGAAAAAATAGACAGTTTTCTTACCCATAAATACTTAGGATTTCCATTTTTCATTTTATTTCTATGGATCATGTTTCAATCTACTTTTTCTTTAGGACAATACCCTATGGATTGGATTGATTATTTAATAGGACTTTTGGGCGATATAGTTAATAACTTTATGGCAGATGGTCCGCTAAAAGATTTAATAATTAATGGTGCAATTGGAGGTGTTGGAGGTGTTATTATTTTTCTTCCAAATATCCTAATTTTATTTTTCTTTATTTCATTAATGGAAGATACCGGTTATATGGCCCGGGCAGCTTTTATTATGGACCGAATCATGCACAAAATTGGGTTACATGGAAGATCATTCATTCCATTAGTTATGGGATTTGGTTGTAATGTACCTGCGGTAATGGCTACTCGAACGATCGAAAACAAACAAAACAGGTTATTGACTATGTTAATTAACCCTTTTATGTCATGTAGCGCTCGTTTACCGGTTTATGTTCTGATAATTTCAGCATTTTTCGTTAAAAACCCGGGATTGGTTTTATTTTCTATTTATATAATTGGGATTGCCATGGCCACTATTGTTGCCATTATTTTTAAAAAAACCTTATTTAAATCAAAAGAAATTCCTTTTGTAATGGAATTACCTCCATATAGAATTCCAACTTTACGAAACTTACTACGCCATATGTGGTTCAAAGGAGCTCAATACTTAAAAAAAATGGGCGGAATTATTTTGGTTGCTTCAATATTAGTTTGGGCATTGGGTTATTATCCAAAAAATGTTGAATATACAATGGATTACGACACACAAATTGCAGAAATTCAATCTAAGAATCTTACAAATGGAAATGCAAAAATTGAAGAACTTCTTATGCAAAAAACATCTGAAGAACAGGCTCATTCATACATAGGGAGAATTGGTAAGTTTATTGAACCAGTTATGAGACCGTTGGGGTTTGATTGGAAAATGAGTGTAAGTATTCTATCAGGGGTTGCGGCTAAAGAAATTGTAGTAAGCACTATGGGGGTTCTTTATCAGGCTGAAGATGATGAAAGCTCAAATAATTTAATGAATCGTTTACAAAACGAAAAAGATAAAGATGGAAATCCGATTTTTACTCCATTAGTTGCTTTTGGATTCCTTATTTTTATTTTGATCTATTTCCCTTGCGTAGCGGTAGTTGCAGCAATAAAAAAAGAATCAGGACACTGGAAATGGGCAATTTTTACGGTGTTTTACACAACATTTTTAGCTTGGTTTATGTCTTTTTTAATATACCAGATAGGATCAATTTTTATGTAACATGGATATTCAGGAAATTATTGTAAGTATCTTATTAATTACTTGTATTATTTATATTTTTTACAATATCGTAAAGCTTTTCATACCCAAAAAAGAAGAAGCATGCGGTTGTTCCTCTTGCGATTTCAAAACAAAAATCGATGATCTAAAAACACTTTCCAAAAATTTAAAATAAATTAACTACTCTGTAATTCCAAATAACTTGAAATATTTATATTTTTAGCTTTTAAAACTATTAATGTAATAATTATGGATTATTTATTATTAGGAGTTGGTATTATCCTAATTATTGTTGGGATTTTAGGTTGTGTATTACCAATTATCCCAGGCCCGCCAATTAGTTTTATTGGAATACTAGTTTTACATTATACAAGATTTGCAGACTATTCTTCCAGGTTTTTATGGATTGCTGCTGGATTAGCTGCTCTTGTTACCGTATTAGATTATATAGTTCCAATTTGGGGAACCAAAAAGTTTGGAGGGTCCAAAGCCGGAATGTGGGGAGCAACCATTGGGATGATCATTGGAATGATATTTATGGGGCCATTAGGCCTTATTATTGGCCCATTGGTTGGAGCTATTATTGGAGAATCAATTAAAGGAGCTGAACGCAGAGATGCTATTAAAGCCGGTTTTGGTGCATTCGTAGGTTTCTTGTTGGGAATTGGGATGAAGTTAGCCGTATCAATATATATAACCTGGCACTTCTTTAAGCCTGTTGGAGTGTATATAAAAGAAATGTTTTAATTATATGAGTCCAAAAGAGTTAATTCATAAATGGGTAGAAGCTTTCAATGAAGCGAACACTGAAAAAATTGCAGATTTCTATCATGAAGATGCTATTAACCATCAGGTTGCAAACGAACCTATTATTGGTAAAAAAGCAATAAAAGAAATGTTTGAGAATGAGTTTGCTTCTGCTAAAATGGTTTGTATTATAGAAAATATATTTGAAGATGGTAATTGGGCAATTTTAGAGTGGAAAGATCCGTTAGGATTGCGCGGTTGTGGATTCTTTCAAATCATTAATAATAAAATAGTTTTCCAACGAGGATATTGGGATAAGTTATCTTTCTTAAGACAACATAACCTGCCGATTCCAAAAGAATAATAATTTAATCCGATACCTATTTTGAAAAAGTTTATATTAACAATTATCGTCTTCACGTCTCTGGGATTATTTCGTGGTTTTTCAAATAATAATTTTGAAATAACTATTTTGACCTGTTCTCCTGGAAAAGAAACATATTCTGCATGGGGTCATAGTGCGGTTAGGGTAGTTGATAAAAGAGCAAATATTGATGTTGTCTACAATTTTGGCCTTTTTGATTTTAATACTCCAAACTTTTATCCAAAATTTATTAAAGGCAGACTAGAATATAAATTAGGGATAGAACGTACACAGGGTTTTTACCATTTATATTTTAAAGAAAACCGCCAGATTATAGAACAAAAACTAAATTTAAGCGATAAAGAAGCAATTAAAATAATACAACGATTACAATACCTATATCTTCCGGAAAACAGGTATTATTTGTACCGCTTTGCAGGCAAAAACTGTACTTCAGAATTAAGAGATTTAATTTTAGAAAATATTGATACTGATTTTGAAAATAAATTAACAAATAAAACCGTAAGACAACAATTAAATGAATATCTGCAAGACAGGCTATGGCTTAAATTTAGTATGAGTCTCATTATGGGTTATAAAGTAGATCGTAAAGTAGATCTTTTTGAAAGTATGTTTCTTCCTGATTATCTGTGTTATGGTTTAAGAGATATTAAAACTGAAAATGGCAATCTAATAAAAGAGGAAACTATTTTTAATCAACTTTATGATGTTAACAATGGTTATTCATTATTAATCAATCCTTTATTTATTTTATCTATTCTAGCGCTACTTGTTATTCTATTTAATAAGAAATATATTCAAACTCCTTTTTTAATAATTATTGGGTTAAATGGTTTAGTAATTTTTACTTTGAGCCTAATAACAGAACATCCTGAATTAAGATATAATTTAAATCCTTTATGGATTAATCCATTATATTTCCTTATTGTTTTCTTAAAAAACAATTCAAACCTAAAGATATATTTGACAATTTTATTACAACTAATGTTATTTGCTATGATTCCAATTTGGTTGTTTAAAATTCAGTATTTCGAATTGACGTATTTACCCATTACTCTAATATTAATTATTATTAATTATAGGATTTTATATTTAAATAAAACCAAAATTTTAACCCTTTTTTAATTTACAAAAAACATGAACACGGAAACAAAAGAATTTAATTATGCAGGTTTTTGGAGACGATTTGCTGCATCAATATTAGACGAAACCATAGTCCTTTTTTTTACTACACTTGCCATCGCCCCTATAATGAATCGTTTTATTTATGGATTTGGAGGTAACGAAATGATAATACTTATGATTTTGGGAGGAATTTATCTTACCATTTTTAGGTGGTGTTATTTTGCAGGAATGGAAAGCTCTCCGTTGAAAGCAACTATTGGGAAACTTGCTACAGGTTTATATGTTACAAATGCTTCAGGAGAAAGAATAACATTTGGACAAGCAACTGGAAGATTTTTTGGCAAAATTATATCAGGATTAATTTTATATATCGGTTATATTATTGCTGCATTTAATTCGAAAAAGCAGGCAGTACATGATTTAATGAGTAACTGCCTTGTATTAAAAAAATAAAACAACTAACAAAACTTTAAAATACGAAAGGGAGTCTTTTAACAGTCTCCCTTTTCATTTTATTTATTTCAAAATTCACTTACTTATGCTCCTAACGTAGCAACCATAACAGCTTTAATGGTATGCATTCTGTTTTCTGCTTCATCAAATACAATTGATGCCGGAGATTCGAATACCTCCTCTGTAACTTCCATACCGTCTAAACCAAATTTTTGGTATATTTCTTCTCCAACTTTAGTTTCTCTGTTATGAAATGCTGGCAAGCAATGCATGAACTTGCATTTCGGGTTTCCTGTAGCATCCATCATTGCTTTGTTAACCTGGTAAGGTTTTAATAATTCGATTCTTTCTTTCCATACCTCATCTGCTTCTCCCATTGATACCCAAACATCAGTGTAAATGAAATCACAACCTTTTACTCCTTCTTCAACATTATCAGTAACAATTATTTCAGCACCAGTCTCTTGCGCAATTTCATTAGCTTGACCAACTAACTCATCCGTTGGTTGAACGCTCTTAGGAGCAACTGAACGGAATTTCATTCCCATCTTAGCAGCACCAATCATTAATGAGTTACCCATGTTATTTCTGGCATCGCCAACATAAGCAAAAGTAATTTGATGTAATGGCTTATCAGAGTGTTCTATCATTGTTAAGAAATCAGCTAAAATTTGAGTTGGATGGAATTCATTTGTTAAACCATTCCATACAGGAACTCCAGCATATTTTCCTAATTCTTCAACAACTTCCTGTCCGAATCCACGATATTCTATACCATCATACATTCTTCCCAATACCCTTGCGGTATCAGCCATTGATTCTTTACCTCCTATTTGTGATCCTGATGGACCTAAATAAGTAACATGAGCTCCTTGATCGTAAGCAGCAACTTCAAATGCACAACGAGTACGAGTTGAAGACTTCTCGAAAATTAAAGCAATATTTTTTCCTGTTAATCTTGGTTGTTCAGTACCGCTATATTTAGCTTTTTTAAGATCTGCAGAAAGATCTAATAAAAACTTGATTTCTTGTGGAGTAAAATCTAAAAGCTTTAGAAAATTTCTATTTCTTAAATTAAATGCCATAATTGTAAGTTTTAAAAAATTTATAATTATTAATCTTCGTATTCCATTGTAATTTTAGTACCGTATTTACGATCTTCCAGTTTAGTACTTTCTGTTATAACGCTTTTCCTGCCTCCATTTTTAACAAAATCTATACAAGCCTGAATTTTTGGAGCCATACTTCCTTTTGCAAATTGTCCTTCCTCCATATATTTTTCGGCATCGGCAACACTTAGGAATTCCTTCATTTCTTCATTTTCTTTTTTGAAGTTGATGTAAACATAAGGAACATCCGTTAAGATGTAGAACTCATCAGCCTTGATTCTTGCTCCTAATAATGAAGATGCAGCATCTTTGTCAATTACAGCTTCTGCAGGGCGTACATCATTTTTTTCATCAATATAAACCGGAACACCGCCACCACCAACAGCAATAACAATATTACCTTCCCGAGCTAATTTTTCAATAATATCCTGATTCATAATTCCTTTTGGTTTTGGTGAAGGAACAACTCTTCTCCACCCACCATCAGCTTTAACTTCTTCTTTAAATTCCCAACCCTTATCAGCTGCTAATTTATCAGCTTCTTCCTTTTTATAAATTTTTCCTACTCGCTTTTGCGGATCTTTAAAAGCAGGATCATCTTTGTCTACTATTACCGAAGTAACAACAGGTACAACGTTTTTATCTATTCCATGTTTCTTAAGAACATTTCTTAACATTCGCTCAATCATGTAACCGATTCCACCTTGAGAATCAGCAACACAAATGTCTAATGGCATTTGTGGAATATTATACATTTGTTCTCCGGCGTCATTTCGCATCAAAATATTACCAACTTGAGGTCCATTTCCATGTCCAATGATAATATCATAGCCTTCTTTAATCATATACACTATATTCTCAAGCGTATCAAAAGTGTTTTGTTCTTGTTCTTCAATAGTTCCTATTTGGTTACCGCGCAAAAGAGCATTACCTCCCAATGCAACTACAGCTAACTTGTTCATATTCATTAATTTATATGTTAATATTAATTAGGTTTACAAATCTATGAAAAAAAATCATTTCAAAATTAGAAAATATATATTCTTTAATATGTTAAGAAACAACCTTTGAACGAATGTTTTAAGTTGTTAATCAAAAGAATTAGTATTTACTTAAAGTATTGACTTTGATTTTTTCTTTTCTTTAACTATTTTTAGTAACTATTTTACAATTTATTTGGGTTCAACCCTTAAAAGGCGTATATGAGAAACAGATTATTAATTATTATTTTGCTGGTTTTCATTGCTTTATATTCATGCGAAAAAAAGCAACAAAAAGACCGAATTAAGGAAGGATACATTGAATATGACATAGAATATTTGGATGAATCGATGGACAGTTTTATGAAGGGTCTATTGCCAAAGAAAATGGTTATTAAGTTTAAAGATAACAATACAATTAATAAAATTGAAGGATTCTCAGGAATAGTAAGCTTTACTCATATACAAAATTATCGCGAAAGAAAAAACATTACATTGGTTAAAGTACTGAATAAAAAGTATAAATACATTGAAAAAATAAATGATAGTTCACTTTTCTTTGAAGATCTACCCGGCTTAAAAATAGAAGAACAAGATACTATTGTAGAAATTTGCGGTTTTAAAAGTAAGAAAGCTAAAATCGTTCTTCCGAATTCTAATGTTAAACCTTTCTATATTTATTATACGGATGACATAATTATAAATAACGTAAACGTCCAGACACCTTTTAAATCTATTGATGGTGTATTATTAGAGTTTCAAATTAAACTGTATGACATGCCAATGAAATTAACAGCGAAAAAAATTCAGGCTGCAAAAGTTTCAGCAGAGCATTTTGAAATACCTGAAGGATATGAGAGTATTAATAAGAAAACGATGGCTGAAATCATTGACCTCCTAAAGCAATAATTAATACAATTAACGTTTCTTATATAAATTTAATTTTCTAATAAATTATTATGTTTATTTATGTTACTTTGCAGTAAATTTAATACTCCAAGGTATTCAATTGTTAAATATATTCAATGGCTAAAACAATAAAGACAAAAAAAAGACCTAATAAGAAAAAGAAAAAGTTATATGCTGATGAGCGTATTAAAATTATACTTGGTATAACAACTATTTTTATAGCAGCATTTTTGACTTTAGCCTTCATTTCATATTTTTTTACATGGAAAGTTGATCAGAGTTTCCAATTTTCAAAGGTAGTATCACCGGCTGAAGTATCTGTGGAAAATTGGTCCGGTAAAGCAGGAGCCCATTTTGCCAATCTATTTATAAATAAGTGGTTTGGAATTGCTTCATTTACTTTCCCCTTTCTATTTGTAGTTATAGGTTTTAGGTTTTTCAACTTAAAAATATATTCTATAAGAAAATCATTTAAAATAGCAATTATTGGAACGCTTATACTATCTGTAATATTTGGCTATTTATTTGGAAATTCAAATGGATATTTAGGTAGTGGTCTTGGTGGAGGACATGGTTATATTATTGCTCAATGGTTGAATTCACTTCTTGGTAAAATAGGTACAGCATTTTTGTTGTTGGTTGTATTTATGGCTTTTATTATTTTATCATTTAAGAAATCCTACGATTGGATTATAAAAATCTCCACAAAATTATTTAAAAGAGAGTATACCGAGTTTGATGACCATTATGAACCTAATAATGATGTTAAAAAGCAAGAAGAAGTTATTTTAGAAACACAAAAAGAAGAACCTGTAGATGATAATCTGGTTTTTACAACAAAAACTGTTGAAAAACCAACACAAGTAAAAATTGAACCTGAACAGCTAGTCGAAAAGAAACCTGATAGCACAGCAAGTGAAGAAGAAGAAGAAGGTATTGAACTCACAATTGAAGAAAAGCATAAGGAAGAAAAACTAAATGGTAAGTTTAAAAATTATCAGTTAGAAGATTATGATCCAACATTAGAGCTTTCACATTATGAACTTCCTCCTCTCGACCTACTTGAAGACCATGGGAAAGACACCAATGGTGAAATAGACAAAGATGAGATCATTGCAAATAAAAACAGAATTGTTGAAACTTTAGCAAATTATAAAATTCAAATTGATAAGATCAAAGCAACTGTTGGGCCAACAGTTACTCTTTATGAAATTATACCGGCACCAGGAGTTCGTATTTCCAAAATTAAAAACCTGGAGGATGATATTGCTCTTAGCTTAGCTGCATTAGGAATTAGGATAATTGCTCCGATACCAGGTCGGGGAACCATTGGTATTGAGGTACCAAACCAAAAGCCGGAAATAGTTTCCATGCGATCAATTTTAGAATCTAAAGTCTTTAGCGAATCTAAATATGAACTTGCTATTGGTTTAGGAAAAACTATTTCTAATGACACCTATGTAATTGATTTAGCCAAAATGCCCCATTTATTAGTTGCAGGAGCTACAGGTCAGGGGAAATCGGTTGGTTTAAATGCAATCATTGCTTCATTACTTTATAAAAAACATCCAGCCCAATTAAAGTTTGTAATGGTTGATCCTAAGAAAGTTGAATTAACTTTATATTCAAAAATCGAAAAACACTTTTTAGCTAAATTACCAGACTCTGACGAATCAATTATAACAGATACACAAAAAGTTGTTAATACCTTAAATTCGTTATGCGTTGAAATGGATCAAAGATATGATCTGCTAAAGGCTGCTCATGTTAGAAATATTAAGGAGTACAATGCTAAATTTATTGAAAGAAAGTTAAATCCTGAAAAAGGACATAAGTACCTACCTTATATTATTGTGGTTGTTGATGAATTTGCTGATCTAATTATGACAGCCGGAAAAGAAATTGAAGGTCCTATTGCCAGATTAGCTCAATTAGCACGGGCAATTGGTATTCACTTAATTATAGCAACTCAACGTCCGTCTACAAACATTATTACTGGTGTTATTAAAGCTAACTTCCCAGCCAGAATAGCATTTAGGGTTTCTTCCATGATCGATTCCAGAACAATTCTGGATAGCCCGGGAGCAAACCAATTAATTGGACGTGGTGATATGCTGATTTCAACAGGAGATTTAGTGCGATTGCAATGTGCTTTTATTGATACTCCTGAACTTGATAGAATAACTGACTACATTGGCAACCAGCAAAGTTACCCAACTGCCTTTATGCTTCCGGAATATGTTTCTGAGGGAGCTGAGGAGATAGGTGATGTAGATTTCTCGAAACGTGATCCAATGTTCGAAGATGCAGCAAGATTAGTTGTAAGACACCAACAAGGATCGACTTCTTTAATCCAACGTAAATTTTCAATAGGATATAACCGAGCTGGAAGAATAATTGATCAGTTGGAAGCTGCTAATATTGTTGGTCCTTTTGAAGGAAGTAAGGCAAGACAGGTATTATTTCAGGACGAATATTCTTTGGAACAGTATTTGAAAGACTTTCTCGACAATCCTTAATTCTGATATTATGAAAAAATATATTTTAACTTTTATACTAATTCTGGGAATTATATCTGTATTTGGTCAAGAAGATATTAAGGCAAAAAAAATACTTGATAAACTTTCTTCAAAAACTAAATCTTACAAAACTATAAGTGCTGATTTTAAGGTAACATTCGAGAATTTAAAGGATAACATTAGTAATTCATCAAAGGGGAGCATAGTTATCAAAGGCAACAAATATCGGCTTAATTTCATGAATACAGAAGCTTTTTTTGATGGAAAAACATTATGGAGTTATTTACCTGAGGTAAATGAAGTTAATATTACAGAACCAGAACCTGATGATGAAGATATATTCAATAATCCTAAAAGACTATTTACAATATATGAAAACGATTACAAGTATCAGTTGATTAATCATATCAACGAAAACAAAATAAATTATTCGCTTATTGATTTATACCCAGTTAATTTGGACGAAGATTATTCAAGAATAAGATTGCAAATAAATATGGATGATTATTTTTTAAGTTCTGCAACCATATTTGGAAAGGATGGATCACATTATACGATCTCTATTGAAAACTTTGAAACAAATAAAGGTTTTGATGACCCGTATTTTGTATTTAATAAAAAGGATTATCCTAAAGTTGAAGTTATTGATATGCGATTTTAGCAAAGAATTCCTTCCATACATTAAAAACAGCTAATAACGGCTGTTTTTTGCCAATATTTCAATTCTTACCTTTTTCTGGATATTCTATCCTGGCATGATAAATATTCATTAATTTATCCTTAAATAAATTCTTTATCTCAGTAACATCTTTAAAATTAATATCGACATGATCGAATTGTCCCTCTTTCATTTGATTGTCAATTATATTTTCTACCAAATTACTTATTCTTTCCTCATTAATATCGCTTAAACTCCTAGATGCGGCTTCAACAGAATCTGCCATCATTAAAACTGCCATTTCCTTTGAATATGGCTTCGGACCAGGATAGGTAAACATATTTACATCCACGTCTTTATCAGGGAATTTTTTAATATAAGACCTATAAAAATATTGAACCTTTGTAGTACCATGATGCGTACGAATAAATTCAATCAATGGGTCAGGTAAGCTATTTTTCTTGGCTAACTCTATTCCATCTTTTACATGGCTAATAATAATATTTGCACTCTCATCAAATTCATGCATATCGTGCGGATTAAACCCCGATCTCTGATTTTCAATAAAATAAATAGGGTTATTCATTTTACCTATATCATGATACAAAGCGCCGGTACGGACTAATAATGGATTACCGCCAATTTTATGTATAGCCTCTTCGGCTAAATTTGCAACTTGCATTGAATGTTGAAAAGTGCCAGGTGCTTTTTCGGCAAGAGCTCTTAATAACTTCTGGTTAGTATCAGAAAGTTCCATCAGTGTTAAGTCAGAAACAAATCCAAAAGTTTTTTCGAAAATGTAAATTATTGGATATGATAATAAAATTAAACCGCTATTAAAAGCAAAAAATTTAAAATTGGCATAATTAAGGTTATTTAAAGTACCATCCTGTGTAATAGATAACCCAAAATATATTATACTATAAGTAATAAACACTAAAATTGAAGAAACAAATAGCCCTCCTCTTCTATAATAATTTGTAGTACTAAAAATTGCAATAATTCCTGCTATAATATTTAGAAAAACAAATTCAAACCCATTTGGAGCAAAGAAACCAACTATTAGCACAGTTATAATATGAATAAATAAAGCTAATCTTGAATCGTAAAAAGTTCTAATAATTATTGGAATAATGGCAAAAGGAATAACATAAAGTATATTTTCGGTAAAACTGGATACAATAACGAAGATAACTACAATTAAAAGTATGAATACCGTTTTAAAACTATGCTGTAAAATTTCTCGCCTGAAATTCCATAAAAACAAATACAACACTAAAAAACAAGCAGTTATAAATATTATTTGACCCAACAACAACCTTCTTGAATTATTAAACGTTTCCAGTTTTGATTTTGATTCGTAACTGAAAGATTCTAATATATTATAGATTTCATTTGTTATAATATCACCTTCTGATATAATTTTTTCCCCGGATTGAACCATTCCTTTGGTTATAGATATACCACTTATCAATTCGTTCCATTCATAATCTGATTTTTTTTGATCATAAAAAATATTAGATTCTATATAATCATAAGGATTAAGCGTTTTAATAAAATCTTTATTATTATTGTCCCATAATTGTTCAATATATTTGTTTACTGTATCGACAATGAATTCATATGCCTTTTTCTGCGAATTTAAATCATTAATACTAACCTGTTCTGCAATATTATTTCTTAGAAGAATTATTACATCACTATTTTCCAAACCTTTTACGTTTTCAATCGATTCAATTATACCGAGACTATATAAATTTTTTAAAATTGACAGGAAATTATTTTTAATTGTAGCATTGTTATTTATAAAAGCCTTTTCATTGAAATATTTTCCTTCCTCCTTAATTTTCGTTATAAACTCAGTTTCCTTATCATTAAAATGCTGATTAAACTTAGAAATATTAACAGACTCTATACTATCCTCATAATTAAAGTATGGTCTAAACTGATTTAATATGCTGTCTTTCTCTTGCTTTAATTGATCTTCACTCTTATAAATAGGAAAATTATAAGGAGCTAATAAAGTATTATAAGACCAGGGGCTCCCAACTTTATATTCATATCTGAATTTTCCAGGCAGAAAGTAATTAACTAACGCAATTGATAACACAAATAAAACTCCCCTAAAAATATGCTTGTAATTTTTCTTTATATAATCTAAAAACCTTTTCATATTGGTATTTAATTGATATTATTACAAATGTATAAATTTTCAATTACATTTTATTTTGTTCTATAATGCTAAAAAACTGTATTTGTTCAATTTAATTTTATATAAACCTTTAAAACTTACACAAGTAATTTGTATTTTTAAACTTATAAATTATGTTTATATGACTAAGTATGGTATATGCGAAACTAGTTTGATTCCTATTCGTAAGGAGCCCAATGATCGCAGTGAGATGGTTTCCCAATTATTATTTGGTGAGACCTTTAAAGTTTTGGAGGAGACTGTTAAATGGACATACATAAAACTTAATCTGGATAATTATACTGGATGGGTTGATAATAAAGAGGTAAGATTAATTTTAGAAGAAGATTTAGAAAGGTTTCAGAATACTCCTTACGTAATTACCAATAAAATATCCACCAAAGTTAGAAATTCCGCAGATGAATTATTGATTCTACCTCCTGGTTGTACATTATTTAACTTTAACGAAGATGATAATAGTTTCTTTATTGGTAGAAATCATTATAAGTTAGTTGAAAAGTATACTGAAATAACAGAAATCAATAAATTAGCAAAACAATTTATTAATGCACCCTATCTTTGGGGCGGAAAGAATCCATTTGGGTATGATTGTTCAGGTTTTGTTCAGGTGATTTATAGAATTTTAGGAGAAGATTTACCACGTGACGCAGGTCAGCAAGTAAATACTGGTAATAATATTGATTTTATTTCAGATGCTAAACCAGGTGATTTAGCCTTTTTCGATGATGAAGAAGGAAATATAATTCATGTAGGAATTATACTTAAAAGTAGAGATATTATTCATTCTTCAGGAAAGGTAAGGATAGATAAATTAGATCAACAAGGAATATATAACATTGATTTAAAAAAATATACTCACAAATTACGGGTTATTAAACGAGTTTTAAACTAAATTAATATGGGTAAGTTTTATATATTGGTCTTTATTTTATCTGTTCTTTTTGTAATATATATTGTTAATAAAAGAATACAACAAAAAGAAAAGGAAAAACATATGAACCATGATAATAAGGATAAAAAATGATTTATACTTATGCTTACCCGCGTCCTTCAGTTACAGTTGATATAATTATACTAAAAAATATTGTATCCAAACCTCAATTACTTTTAATAGAACGAAAACATGAACCATTTAAAAATAAATGGGCATTACCGGGCGGATTCGTTGATATTGATGAAGAAATTGAAGATGCTGCATACCGTGAACTAAAAGAAGAAACTTTTATAACAGAAATTAATTTAGTACAGTTTAGAACTTTTGGGAAAATTGGCAGAGATCCTCGCGGAAGAACAATATCTATAGTTTACAGCGGTATACTAAAGAATTCAACTCAAGAAATTAAAGCTGGTGATGATGCAAAAGATTTAAATTGGTTTTGTATTGAAGATTTACCTGAGCTAGCTTTTGATCACAAAGAAATAGTTGAATTATTTTTATCTAAAAATAAAGAGCTCCGTTAAAAAGAGCTCTTATTAAATGTGGTTTATAAGTGTATATTAAATGATCATTCCTGCTGCTACCGTATTATTTGTAGCTTCATCTATTAAAATTAAACTACCCATTTTTCTGTTTTTTCGATATGAATCAAAAAATAATGGTCTAGTTGTTTTAATTTGAATCTTAGCAATATCATTTAAACCTATTTTCTTGTCCTCAGTATTATGATCTAATGTGTTAACATCTATCTTATATTTAACATCCCTAATAACACATCTCAAATCATTTGTAGTATGTTTAACCGAATACTTTCCGCCTAAAACCATTGGGGTTTCACTGAACCAGCAAATCATCATTTCAATATCCTGACTTGATTTTGGCAAACCATTATCTTTAATAATTAAATTACCACGACTGATATCGATATCATCTTCTAAAGACAAAGTCACTGATTGAGGTGCAAACGCTTCTTCTACTTCCTCTTGAAATACATCAATAGTTTTAATTTTTGAGACTAATCCAGAAGGTAAAATCTTAACCTGGTCACCCTTGTGAAAAACACCACCTTCAATTCTTCCTGCATATCCTCTGTAATCATGATATTCTTCTTTCATGGGTCGAACGACGTATTGAACCGGAAATCTTGTATCAACGTGATTTATATCGCTTGCTATATGAATATTCTCCAGTAAATACAATAATGTTGGCCCTTCATACCAGCTCATATTTTCAGATCTATCAACAACATTATCTCCTAACTTAGCACTAATAGGTACGAATCTAATATCATGAACATCTAATTTAGTTGCAATTTTATCAAAATCATCCTTAATACTTTCAAAAGCCTCTTCTTTAAAGTCAACAAGATCCATTTTGTTTATACAAACAATCATATGTGGTATTTGAAGCAAAGAAGCAATAAAAGCGTGTCTTAATGTTTGTTCTATAACGCCATTTCGTGCATCAATTAGTATAAGTGCAACATTAGCAGTTGAAGCTCCTGTTACCATATTTCTGGTATACTGAACATGCCCAGGTGTATCTGCTATTATAAATTTTCTTTTAGGAGTTGCAAAATACCTGTAAGCAACATCGATTGTAATACCCTGTTCTCTTTCTGCGCGTAATCCATCCGTTAATAATGCCAAATTTACTTCACCATCACCAGTTTTTTGGCTTGCCTTTTCTATTGACTCCATTTGGTCTTCGAAAATAGCTTTACTATCGTATAATAACCTACCAATTAAAGTACTTTTTCCGTCATCAACACTACCAGCTGTAGTGAAACGTAAAAGTTCCATATCTAAATATCCTTTTGTAATATCTTCTGACATAATATATTGTTTCTATAGGTTCTATTAAAAATACCCTTCTTTCTTTCTGTCTTCCATCGCAGCCTCTGACCTTTTATCATCATGACGACCACCTCGCTCTGTTATTCTTGTAGCAGCAACTTCCTCAATAATCTCTTCTAGCGTATTTGCTTTAGATTCTACCGCTCCGGTGCAAGTCATGTCTCCAATTGTTCTGAAACGTATAATTCTTTTTTCTGGTATCTCATCATCTTTTAAAGTAACGTATTCACCTGCAGCTAAAATAGTACCATCACGATCAATTACCTCTCTTTCATGCGAAAAATATAAACTTGGTATCGGGATATTTTCTAAAAGAATATATTGCCAGACATCCATTTCTGTCCAATTACTGATTGGGAAAACTCTAAAATGCTCCCCCATATGTTTTTTACCATTAAAAATATTCCATAGCTCAGGGCGCTGATTCTTTGGATCCCACTGCCCAAACTCATCTCTATGTGAAAAGAATCTTTCTTTTGCGCGAGCTTTTTCTTCGTCTCTTCTACCACCTCCCATTGCACAATCAAATTTCAATTCTTCAATCCCATCAAGCAATGTAGTCGTTTGTAACTTGTTCCTACTTGCATTTACACCTGTTTCATCAACAACTTTTCCTTGATCAATTGAATCCTGTACGTACCGAACAATTAATTTTGTTTCGGTATCCTTCATTAATTTGTCTCTGTAATCTAAGGTTTCCTGAAAATTATGTCCAGTATCAATGTGCATTAATGGAAATGGTATTCTAGCAGGCCAAAACGCTTTTCTTGCCAAATGAAACATTACAATTGAATCCTTTCCGCCTGAAAAAAGCATGCATGGATTTTCGAACTGAGCAACAACTTCTCTAATTACAAAAATCGATTCTGCCTCTAATTCTCTTAAATGATTTATTCTGTATTTATTATCCATTCTATTCGTAATTTACTATAAGAGACTGCAAAATTAAAAATTTTTATATTCTATCCTAGGTAAAAGTTTAAGTAATATTTGTTGAACGGATTCTTCGATAGAAGTATCAATAGTTTTGATTTCAACCGCAGGATTTTTAGGTTCTTCATAAGGCGAGTCTATACCAGTAAAGTTTTTTATTACACCTGCTCTTGCTTTAGCATATAGTCCTTTTATATCTCTCTGCTCACAAACTTCTAAAGGAGTATTAACATATATTTCAAAAAAATCTTTTTCACCTACTATTTCTTTAGCTTGATTTCTAATCTCCTCGGTTGGAGAAATAAAGCAATTAATTAAAATAACTCCCCCTATCATAAAAAGTTTAGAAACTTCAGCTATTCTGCGAATATTTTCTTTCCGTTCTTCTTCAGAAAAACCTAAGTTATTATTTATACCTGTCCTTACATTATCTCCATCCAATAATTTTGTTAGATAACCTCTGCTATGAAGTTCCAACTCAAGTCCCTTTGCAATGGTAGTTTTTCCAGAACCTGATAAACCCGTAATCCAAATTACAATTGACCTTTGCTTTAGTAAACTTTCTTTATCCTCTCTTTTAAGGATTTTATCAAATGAAGGGTGGATATCACTATTTACTTTCATAATTTTTATATTATGTGCAAATATAAAAAAAGAAGCTAATAAAGCTGTCTCAAAAGTATTTTTATCTCATTGAGAGTTGAATATTTAAAAACTGCCTTGAATATAGGAACTATGAATAAAAAAGGCTTGTTTCAATCTTTTGGACAGTTCTTATGTTTGTAAGGCATAAGTTTCAGGTCTCAAGTTAAAAATTTAACCTGAAACCTTTTGAGCCTATAAAATTTGAAACTTGTGCAAAAACAAATTAACAAATTAGATTTTATTGGGCAAAATATCTATGCAGGAATTGATACTCATAAAAAAACATTGGCCAATCACTGTTATTGTTGAAGATGTTATCTATCGGACTTTTTGCCAACCATCAAGTGCAGTTGTACTTTTTGGTTATTAAAAAAGAATTTTCCAGTAGCAAATTATCATTATGCTTATGAAGCTGGTTTTTGGATAAAAAATGGTCTGAATGGAAATGGTATAAAGTATATGCAAATAAAGGAAGAGAATATGGTTTACAATTGGGAAGTTTTACAAAATACAATCGTCTACTAAAAAGTTATATTTGACAAAAGAATTTATATTCAATAAAAATAAGAGGTGAAAGACTTTGTCCTATCTTTTGACATAATAAAAATACTAAACATCTAAATGTCTGTAAATATAGAAACTAGATTAAAGAAATAAACAAAAAAGAGGCTTCTTTTGCTTTACAACATAGAAGCCCCTTTGTAAATCTATTTATTTATCTACAGAGGATTCTGATCTGCTACTGAAATATTATCATTAGCATCTAATTCATCTTGTGGTATTTGCCATACAAGACGATTACTACTAGCAGGTAAAGAACCTGGGAAATAATGATTTCCTATACGATCTAATGGTAATTGTCTTCGTTTAAGATCTAACGTTGATGCTAAACCTTCACCATACAACTCTTTTCTTCTCTCTAATAGAATTTCATCTATTAAGTTCTGACCTGTATTTGTAGACTCTACTGCATTTTCATCAGCTCTTTCCTGAACTAAAAATAATAAATCTTGTGCCTCTGGATAATTATTTAATTCTGCATTTGCTTCAGCTTCAATTAATATCATTTCAGCAGCACGCATTAATACATAATGCCCAGTTTGATCATCTTTATCTCTAAATTTTCTAATAACGTATTGATCAGCTGGAGTTGCATAACCTGAAGCATTAATTGGATCAGCCATTTTATCCACTACAAGAGGGTATGCATCAACTGCAAGATTAGCTCTAATATCTGTTGCAGAAAACTCTGCTAAGAATCCAGAATTCATTCTCATATTATAATATCCAGCAGCTCTTTCTAAATCATACATTGAAAAGAAAGAATAATAAAAATGCTGTTGGTCTTGTTGAAATGGTAAACCCCAAATCCATTCTCCATTTGCATCTACATCATTGAATCCAGAAGTATAAGTAGCAGCATTATCAAGTGAATATCCACTTCTCGCAGCAGCAGCAGCAGTTGCTGCTTCCGACCAGTTACCCATAATTAAATGCGCTCTTGCAAGTATACCTTGAGCAACATTTACATTAACATGAGATTTACTATCTCTTTCACCACCTGATGGTAATAAAGTTAGAGCCATACTTATATCTGATAAAATCTGGTCATATACATCTTGAACAGTTCCTCTAGGGTTACCTTCACTTTCAGGTGTTGCAGGTTCTAAATAAATTGGTACACCAGGGTTATCGCTACCTTCGATATAGGCATGTTGGAAAATATTTACCAAATAGAAATAAGCAAACGCACGTAATGTATGAGCTTCTCCCTTTATTCTATTTTTTTCAGATGCTTCACCTTCAGATCCATCAATGTTTACTATAATATTATTGCAATTATTAATGATCTTATAGTAAAAATTCCATAACCCTCTTGTTTTTGAATAATTAGCCTGAGTAAAATCAAATCCTAAATCATGATCAAAATAATACCATGCAGGATAAGGAATAATAACATCTCTGCCATCTAGCACATCAAGAGTAATATCAACTGATTTTTGCCCCATGTCTTCGTGCCTTCCACTTCCACCCGAATCGTATTCTCTTAACCATCTGTATAATCCATTCAATACAGTTTGTGCTCCTTCTGTAGTTTTAAATACATCTGCATCAGAAATGTCGGTAGTCGGTGTAGTTTCAAGGAAATCTTCCTCACAGCTTATCAAACTCATTGAAAATAGAGCGATAAGCGTTATATTTAAATATTTTTTTAATTTATTTTTCATAGCTATTTATTTTAAAATGATAAATTTAAGCCAAATGTAAATGTTCTTAATTGAGGGTACCTGTTATCCGTAGTACCCGAAATGTTAACCTCTGGATCTAGTCCCTGTGTACCAAAAAAAGTAAGTAAATTATCGCCACTTACGTAAACACGAACTCTTTCTAAGTTAGCCTTCGCTAATAAACTTGACGGTAATGTATATCCAAGTGTTACATTTCTTAATCTCATATAAGTTGCATCGACTAAATATCTTGATGATCTTGAATTTGCATTAGTTGCATTTGCATCCATTCTTGGGATATCTGATGTTGTGTTTTCAGGTGTCCAAGCATCTAATAAATCAACAGACATATTACCTCCATATCTTAAACCTGCATGAGTAAGTTGCTGGTAATCATAATCTATGATTTTACCACCTATACTATAAAATAAGAACACAGAAAGGTCGAATCCTTTATAACTGATATTATTTGTTATACCTCCGTATAAGTCGGGTAATGAAGTTCCAACATAATAACGAGTTGATTCAGAATAAATATCTGTTGTTTCTCTACCAGTAACAATAGGTTCTCCATTTTCGTCTAAGACTAAGTCTCCACTTCCATCTTCCTGGTAAATATCTTTATACCATAAAGAATTACCTGTTACATCATCTACACCTGCAAATTCTCTAATAAAGAAATCGTTTACAGAACGACCTTCAGCTAACTGTTTAGAACCAACAATAATTTCCGGTGTTCTTTCTGGCATTTTTGTAATTTCATTTTTGTAGTGAGTAAAATTCAAGTCCAAAATCCAGTTAAAATCTTTTTTAGTAATTATAGCTGCACTCAAAGTACCGTCAAAACCAACATTTTTCATATCAGCTACATTTTCATCTATAGATTCAACTCCTGTTGAATTTGGTAACGGCCGTGCAAATAGCATATCCTCAACATTTCTTCTAAAGTAATCGACTTCAATATTAAATCGATTTAAAAAACCAACTTCTAATCCGATATTGGTAGTTTTACTTACCTCCCAAGAAATTCTTTCATTAGCTAACTTATATACTAATAAACCTGGGTCTGTTAAATTATCATGTCCTGTTTCATATAATCCCTGATAAGCATAATAGTTTTCCATATTAACATCATTTAAAAGCCGATCATTTCCTAATGTACCATAACTAGCTTTAAGTTTTAAATTGCTTAACCAGTCGAAAGATGACATGAATGCTTCTTCAGAAATTCTCCAGGATCCGCCAACTGACCAGAAATTACCCCATCGATAATCCGGATGGAAACGCGAAGAGCCATCTCGCCTATAACTAGCTGATATATAATATCTACCAGCATAATCATACTCAGCTCTTCCTAAATAACCCTCAATACGATGGTCTTCTTCATATGATCTAGATGATTGCGTTGCAGCTGCTGCATCTAATTCTTCAAGTCCTGAAAAAGGAAATGCAGATCTTGAAGTTAATAGAAAATTGTATCTGTACATATATGCTTCATGTCCTGCTAATAAACTAAAATTATGATTGTCAATAGATTTCTCATATGTTAACAATTTATTGAAAGTATATGCTTCCGTTCTATTTCTTGCCTTTTCGCTAAGTCCTCCATATGAAACTGCGAAACCAAAGTCTGGATTATTATACTCATGACTACTATAAATATAATAATCATAGCTAAAGTTTGTTTTAAACTTTAATCCTTCAATTATATCAAATTCACCATAAGTTCTCAACGAAACATTATCTCTTTCATATAATCTATTATCTAAATCTGCACTACCTAATACATTTGTGTTTGGATATGCATCTGTTGGTCTTGGAGCTCGTCCGTCTTGATCACCCTCCATACCATAATCATATATTTTATTACCATTATCATCTGTAATAAAAGTACCATCATCGTTTCTTAAATATACAGGGTAAATTGGAGCCATATTACGTCCAAACTGAATCATATTAGAATAGCTACTACCTTCTGTTGTTGGATAATTTTGATCCGAAGTTGATCCGGCAAAATTAACTCCAGCTTTGAACCAATCATTTACTCTTTTATCCAGATTAACACGAGCGTTAAATCTTTCAAAATCAGAAACTGGAACAATACCTTCATTTAAAAGATAACCTAATGACATGAAATAAGTTGTTGTTTCATCTCCACCACTAATATCAAACAAATATTCCTGCCTTTTTCCTGTACTTAAAACCTCGTCCATCCAGTCAGTATCCCAAAGTAATTCAGCACCATTAACAATATTTCCGTCTGTTCCTACAGGATTATCAACATTATATGGATTATAAACCAAAGTTGTAATAAGATTATCTGTAGCCCATTGTTCCGGGTCAGTTCTTCCATCAGCTTCTGCTTTATTCCTAATTGCCGTCCAAGTTAATTTACTGTAATCCTCAGCACCAACAGTATTATAGTCTTCAACAGCTTTTGAACTAATACCATAAGATGCTTTGAAATTAACCTTTGCTTTTCCTTTTTCACCTTTCTTTGTAGTAATCATAATAACACCATTAGCTCCTCTTGATCCGTAAAGAGCAGTTGCATTTGCATCTTTTAAAACACTCATGTTTGCTATGTCTGCTGGATTTATTGAATTAATATTACCTTGAAAAGGCACACCATCTACAACATATAATGGATCACTTGATGCATTAATAGACCCAATACCACGAATACGAATTGTAGCATTTTCTCCAGGCTGACCAGTACTAGAAACAACTTGCACACCTGCTGCATTACCTTGCAATGCGCTTGACACAGATGTTGTAGATAGTTTTTCAATTTTTTCTGTTTTTATTGTTGCAGCAGAACCTGTAAAAGAAGATTTTTTTGTAGTACCATAAGCAATTACTACAACTTCATCCATTTCCAGTACCTCATCCTGCATAACAACATCAATAACAGATCTACCATTAATCAGTTGCTCCTGTACCACCATTCCAACGAAACTAAAAATTAAAGCTTCAGTATCGCTTGGAACAGTTAAAGTAAATTTACCATCAATATCTGTGGTTGTTCCTATTGTGGCATTGCCCTTAACAACAACCGACGCGCCAGGAATAGATAACCCGTCAGCACCAGTTACCGTACCTGAGATTTGCATTTGTGCCATTGCTGTAAATCCAGCAAATAACAACAATGCAAGAAAGATCGTCAATTTTTTCATAAATTAAAATTTTAGGTTCATAAATAGTTATTAAAAAATATTCATTCGGCTAAAATAAAAAAAAATAAATAAAAATTGCAATAAGGCAAATAAAATCAGCACTTTTTTAAATATAAGTGGCATAAATATTTATCGAGAATCAAAAAAAATAATTATTGATAGTCGAAAACTATTATTATTGATAGTCGAAAACTATTATTATTGATAGTCGAAAATGCTATCCTGAATTATTAATTTTTTTTATATATACTAATAACTATTTAATCTAACAGCAAAAAAAGTGGGGAGTCAATGAAAATAAAAATTTGCCACTAACCTATCTAACCATAGAAAACCTGCCTGTTCGGTAAACAGGTTAAGCGGCAGGTGAAAACACTCAAACTCAAAAGTTCACAAAAATTTAATAGTCAACACATTATAATTTTGCGAGGTTTTATGCTTTTGTGTCTACGTATCGAAAATCAATATTTTAAAGGGTTCTCTTTTATTAAATAGCCTAATACCTAATCATACTCTAAGATAAACACTAGTATTTGTAACCAATTATCCATTCAAACCCTGATCAGAAATCTCCTGTTTTCATGCTCAACATTTACTTGACATTTAAATCAACGCTAATGCTTTTTCCTCTAATTTGACCTGATTTAGTTGTAATAACAACAATTCGCATATCTAATTAATGTAAAAGCCATATTTAATGGTAAATGCTCCTACCGCTATATTTCTTGTATACTAGAACGTGTTCTGACTTATCTACAATGGTAAATTTTCTTTCGGAGAAAATACCTATGTGCCTATATCAATTGTAGTGTTCAAGGCACGTAAATCATCCGTTAAAAGTGCTAAATTTACTTCGCTATCAACCGTTTAGAACTAACTCTTTCAATTGATTCCATCTAATTTTCGGAAATAGCCTTACTATTATACAAAAAACTAACGGTTAGTGTATTTTACCTTCATCAATACTATCTTTAATAGTGAATCAGTAAAAGTTCCATATCTAAATACTCTCTTGTAATATCTTCTGGTATAATATTTTATTTTACAGGTTCTTTATTTGAAGAATCTATAACTGTAATATTTTTTCTATTGTTTTTGCATAAATAAGTCGTTTTATTGTTAACTTATTTCACGACGGGACAGTAAAAGAAAAAGCCAGGCATTATATCCTGGCTTTTAATATCATTGTTTAAAAAACTATTCTGCCCACCATACAGGTACAGTTAGATCTGTTATTGATGTAATGTTAGGGTTGTATAATCTTTCGTTAAGTGTTGTTGGGTATCTCTCAGGTACTTGGTTTATTGCACCTCTTGGATCTGAAGTTAATACAGGATATCCTGTTCTTCTATAATCACTCCATACTTCAGGTTGTGTAAACATGGCAATATACTTCTGCGTCATTATTGTTTCCAGCGTAATAGTAGCTGCAGTCTCAGAAGCTACATTTGTAATAAACGCTGCATCAGGAGCAGAACCTGTAAAAAACTCAACCGAAGCAATAACTGCATCATTAAATGCTGCTGCAGCTCTAGGATCATCATTACTTCTTAAAGCGGCTTCAGCTTCTATAAACTTAGCTTCGAAGTAAGTTAAAAGAGGGAAAGCCTGAGCGTCAGCCATAACCCAAGTACCAAAATTAGAAGCAGCGGCATTATCTTCATTAATATCACTACCAACAAATGTACCACCTCCTAAATCAGCAAAATAATAAGGTAAACGAGGGTCATTTTGTGCAATCATCATATTTACAAGAGTAGCACCAGCTCTCATATAACCACGGTTATTCTGAAATGCCTGCCATTGGTTTAAATCAGTCGAAGCATTTCCAGTAGGTGCTAATGTATTATCAGCATTTCCATCTAAACCTGCAGCGTAAGCCTGATCAAGATAACTTAAAGCATCAGTAGCAGATCCGGTAGCATCACGATTACTCAATCGATTTGCATATCTTGCTTTCAAAATCCATGCTCCTATCTCCCACATCTCAACATCTCCACCATGTATAACATCATCTTCTAATGGTGTAAATGCATTCGCAGAAGCATCCATTTGAAAATCTGCAATCGCATCTGTACATAACTGTTGTATTGCTGCAATAATACTTTCCTGCGCGTCAGCAGCAGGTGCTGTAACTCCGTCTCTTCCATCGAAAGCTTCCGAAAAAGGAACATCTCCCCAAAAATCTGTCACCATGCCTATTCCTAATGCTTTTAGCATCTTTGCCATACCTCCATAATAAGGATTTTCTTCAGCATAAGTAGCTTCTAAAAAATCAGCTGTTTCCAGTAAATCTGTATATAATCCGTTCCATTCATTACCAACAGTATTTTCCGTCATTCCATATAATTGATAATCATCTTTAGATTGATCAGTAACACCAGCCGATTGTTGAACGAATATTGAAGCCGCTCTTGCTGATTGACTTGTATATGCGAATATTGTTGCAGCTTCAGCAGCAGTTAACAATACTCCGGGAGTAACATTTGTGGGTGAGTTTGGACTATCATCGTAGCCGTCAACAAAATCCTCACAACTCGTTCCAAATAAAACAAGTAATGTTATTAATAATATATATATTTTTTTCATATTCTAATGTTTTTTATTAATTATATTTTAGAATCCTACTTTTATACCAAATGAATAGGACTTAGACCCTGGGTTATTAAAGTAATCAAAACCACCAATATTAGATCCGGCACCAGTTAAGCTAGTTTCAGGATCAACTCCAGGATAATCCGTACTTAACCATAGGTTAGTTCCTGAAAATGTTAGTTCTACATAGTCTAATAAAGGAATCTTATCACTCTTATTTTTAAATCTATAACTTGCAGCCACTTCTCTTAATCTAACCCAAGAACCATCTAAAACAGAATTTTCAGTTGCTCCACCATCACCTAAATAAGAATGCCAGTATACATCAGCTGGAATATCCATGCCATTAGCAACACCAGTTCCTATAGGATCTCCATCTTCATTTCTAACTAGATTTCCAGAACCATCTACTTCAGCTAATACTCCTGGTACTATATATGTTCCTTCTCTATCTTCCGTTTCTTTTTCACGTCCATAGGTTTTCAATCTCCTACCTGTTCCGTACCAAACATCTCCACCTTGTCGAATATCTAATAATGCTGTAACTGAGAATCCTTTATACGTAATTGTATTTCTTAAACCTAGCAACCAATCTGGGAAAGGATTTCCTAAATTTCCTTCTTGTCCGGCTTGTAATGGAAGTCCATTATTTGGATTAATAATAATATTTCCATTATCATCTCTTGCCCAACGAGAACCATAGAATGAACCGTAAGGTTGTCCTACAATAGCATAAGAACCAATACTTGTAAATGCTGATTCTGCAGATACTTCTTCAACACCATCGGCAAGTTTTAAAACTTCACTTTCATTCCTACTAAAGTTCGCTGTAAAGTTCCAAGTCAAATCATTCATTTTTAAAATATCAACTCCTGCTACTAACTCTATACCTTTGTTAACCATTTCTCCAGCATTAGAATAAATAGAAGTATATCCAGATGAGCCAGCTATTGGTCTATTTAACAGAATGTCAACTGTTTTTTGGTTATAATAAGTAAAATCAATATTTACTCTACCATTAAAGAATCTTAAGTCAACACCTACTTCATTACCAATTACTTTTTCTGGTTTCAAATCAGGATCACCCATTGAAGTTCCATAGCTATATCCGTTTTGTCCCAAAAATGGAAATCCGAATCCGTCAGTAAATCCATCTGTCATTGTTGGATTACCAAAATAAGTTCTTGATGAATATACAGGAGGTGCTTTACCTACTTGTGCATATGCATATCTAAGTTTACCGAAAGTTAAAATACTATTTTCTGGTAACAATTCAGAGAACAGTAAAGATACACTTGCAGAAGGGTAGAAGAAACTATTTTGGTTAGGTCCAAAAGTTGATGACCATTCATTTCTTCCTGTGGCTCCAAAGAATAGGAAATTATCATACGAAGCAGTTAAATCGAAATATACAGCAGATGTTCTAATCGTACTTGCATATTCACTAGCGTACGTATCTAATCCATTATCAAGATTATAATAATCTTTTAAAACCAGCTCTCTAGCATACGCATAAAAATCAGAATAAGTTCTTTGATTTAAGTTACCACCAACATTTAATCCAGCTTCTATTTTGTCTGTAAAATCGTGCTTAGCACCTATTATTACATCCTGGTTAAACTCTTCATTTGTAATAGTGTTATGGTAAACTTCACCTTCTCCATAATTATTACCCATTGCTCCAATTGCAAATGCTCCTTCCCTTTCATCCGAATAAGCATCAGCACCAACTTTGTATGTTGCAGCTAACCATTCTGTTATATCATAGTCAAGCGTAACACTTGCCATAATTCTATTAAGGTCATTTTCCAAAGGATTTTCGTAAGCAGAAAAATATGGATTATCATAAATGAAATAATACATTCTTTGCTGTCCATTTGGAAATTTATAACCGTTCTCAGCATCATTCAAATTAAAACTAGCAGGTGCTCTAAAAAGTCCTAATGATATACCTGAAATATTACTTCCGTTCTGCGCTCTGTTACCACCTGAATTTGTGTACGCAACAGTTGCTGATGTTCTAAACTTATCTGTAAATTTCTGGTTAATCGAAACTCTTGCGGTAGTTCTCTTGAAATAAGTATTAGGAATAATACCTTCATCGTCTAAATGACTTAAGCTTAATCTCATTGTAGTTTTATCCGAACCTCCAGAGATTGAAATACTATGACGTTCTCCTACACCTGTTTGAAAGAATTCCTCAACGTTTTTTGTTGGTGTCATACCCATTTCAGCAAATGTTGGTCCCCAACTATATGTTGTACCAATTGATACATCATCGCCTCCACCAATATCATTAATACCATTTGGTCCAAAATCAGGAGGTGCAATATATGTGGCTGTAGACTGATCATCACCTGCCCATGTACCTGCAACATACTTATATTGGAATTCAGGTAATTTATTTACTTCTGATATTTTAACGTTATAGCTATAGTCAACCTTAACTTTACCTGCTTGTCCTTTTTTAGTTGTATACACAATCGCTCCGTTACCAGCTCTTACACCATAAAGTGCAGCAGCAGCAGGACCTTTCAAGATTGTTACAGACTCAATATCTTCAGGGTTAATATCTAATGCTCTATTACCAGCATTTACACCTTGTAAGTTAGAGTTAAACGGGTAATTTCCTGGTGCAGATTGAGTTGTTGAGTTATCAATAGGAACACCATCAACCACAATTAACGGTTGGTTGCTTGTTGTAAAAGAAGACGCTCCACGAATCAGTATTCTACTTGACGCACCTGGAGTTCCTCCTGAACTTACTACCTGCACTCCGGCTGACTTCGAAGATAATGACTGAATCACATTAGCTTCTCCAACTCTGCTAAGCTCATCACCAGAAACACCTTGAGCAGAATATCCCAGAGCCTTCCTTTCCCTTGAAATACCAATTGCAGTTACAACAACTTCATCCATTTCCAACACTTCTGATTCTAGCTGAACATCAATTGTTGTGCGACCATTAATAAGTACTTCTGTTGTTTTCATACCAACGAAACTAATAATCAAAGCTTCAGTTCCACTTGGTACTGTTAAAGAATACTCTCCATCCATATTAGTTGTAGTACCTATAGAGGTATTTCCTTTAACTACTACGGATGCACCAGGTATAGATAAACCGTCTTCAGCGCCGGTTACTGTACCTGAGATCTGCATTTGTGCTTGTACAGTAAAACCAACACACAGCAAAAATGCAAGAAAAATTGTTAATTTCTTCATAGATAAAAATTTTAGGTTCATAAATAGTTAATATATATAAATATTCTTCAGCGCTAATGTATAAAAAAAATAGAATAAACAAAAAAAACTGGCATTAATAAACTTAACTTTTTTTAACAATAATCAACATTTTACAACACTTTTTATTAAAATTCAATAAATTTTCTGCATTATATTTTATCGTTTTAAGATAAAAGAATAATGCCCGAAATATAAGTTGTTTCGGGCATTACATGAAATTAATGTTAAGAAAATCTTATGAGAGATATTTCTTTGTTATTTATTATTATAGTTTGCTTTCCACAATTTTCAATATCTCTTCCTCTAATTTTTCTGTTTTTTGGTCAATTTCTTGCGCTTTTTTACTAACGGTTTGCACAAATACTTTATCTTCAAGGTCAGCTGAATTTATTTTTACATTTAAAAATGCCCCCTTAACACAAGAACGAATTGCTAATGCTCCGACACCAGCATCAGAAACTGAATTTGGATTTCCAATTTCCGCCATAGCCTTGATTAATTCTAATGCTTTGTATGATACTTCCATTACTTTAAATGGAACCAATATTGCATTTTTAGTAGCATCTTGAATTGCCTGTTTTCTTTCAGCTTTTTCCTTATCAGTTTTTTTTGGTAAACCAAATGTATCCATAATTTTATTAAATGCATCAGTATCTTCATCAACAAGTCGAACCAATTCCGATTGATATTGCATACCTTTATCTGCCCAATCAGAAAACTCTTCCCATCGATCGTCCCAACCGCGTTTATGTGATGAAAGATTTGCAACCATTGTGCCTAAAGCTACTCCCATTGCGCCCATATAAGCCGAAACGGATCCACCACCTGGAGCAGGTGACTCTGAAGCTGTCTCATCGGTAAATTCGGTCAAAGTCATATCAACCAGCTTTTTCTTCTTTTCATCTGCTGCTAATTTGTACTCAATGATTTTCTCTTCTGGTTTAAATTCATATAAATCATCAAGCCCCATCGATTTAACAGCAATTTTTATAATCTCTTTTTCAGGTATTCCAACTGAACGGTTTTGTTTTTTTAAAAAATACTTACCTGCATCAAGCATTGCTTGTAAAGGAATTAAACCAACTAATTCAGAACCACTAACTCTTACTCCTCTTTCCAATGCTTTTTTAAATACCTCATCAAACGCCACATGAACAGGAGTAACACTTATGTTAGTTAGGTTCATTGATATTTGAGCAATACCATACTCATCGATAAACCATCCTATTGCTTTAACGCTTTTTAGTGAACCTGGTTCCCATACCTTATTTCCATTTTCATCTAAAATAGGTTTTCCTGTTAACGAATCGCCTTCACGCTTAACTCTTCCCTTTTCACGAACATCAAAAGCAATTGCATTTGCACGGCGAGTTGAGGTTGTGTTTAGATTAACATTATAAGCTACCAGAAAATCACGCGCACCTACCGCTGTTACACCAGATTTTGCATTAAATTCTGCTGGTCCGAAATCTGGTTTCCATTCCGGTTTTGCTAATTTTTCCTGTAAACCTTCGTATTCACCTGCACGGCATACCGCAAGGTTTCTTCTTTTTTCTATTAATGCTGCATTTTCATAACAATATATGGGTATATTCAATTCCTCACCAATTCTTTTAGCTAATTTATGTGCGTACTTAACAGTTTCTTCCATAGTAATATTAGCAACAGGAACCAATGGGCACACATCCGTTGCCCCAAATCTTGGATGAGCTCCCTTATGATTTCTCATATCAATCAATTCAGATGCTTTTTTTACAGCAAGAAAAGCTGCTTCACAGACTTCTTCAGGGCTACCAACCATTGTAACAACTGTTCTATTTGTTGCCTGGCCAGGATCTACATCTAATAAGCTTACACCTTCAACTGCTTCTATTTCATTCGTAATTTGTTTAATAATATCCATATTGTTCCCTTCGCTAAAGTTAGGAACACATTCTATTAACTGTTTCATTGTAATATATAGTTTTAAAATTTGACTTTAGGACGTAAATTTTGATTTTTATACATTATAATATAATATACACTAAATCAATTTACCATTTAATATAACCTGATCAATCAAATTACTTGTATATGCATAAGGCATAAAGTCGTAAGTTGAAATTTCTTTAGTAATAAACATATTTGCAACTTTTCCCGCTGCAATACTACCATGCGTTTCTTGAATTCCCATTGCATAAGCCCCATTTATAGTTGAAGCATTAATTACTTCTTCAGGTAACATCTTTAGTTTGATAGTTCCTAAAGACATAATAAATTTCATATTTCCAGATGGGGAAGACCCTGGGTTATAATCTGAAGCAAGTGCAATTGGCAGCCCTGCATCAATCATTTTACGTACCGGAGGGTCAATCATACCTAAAAAGAATGCTGCTCCGGGTAAAAGAGTTGGCATAGTTTCGGATTCTAAAAGTGCTCTTATTTCATCCTCACCTGTAAATTCCAGATGGTCAACGGAAAGAGCATTGTATTTAACACCAACCTGAATACCCCCTGAATAATCTAGTTCGTTGGCATGAATCTTTGGTCGCATTCCATACTTTAATCCAGCCATTAATATCCTATCTGTTTGTTCAACTGTAAAAAACCCTTTATCGCAAAATACATCTATATAATCTGCTAATTCCTGTGCAGCAACTTGAGGAATCATTTCATTAATTACTAAATCAACATATTTATCTTGTTTTCCTTTATATTCGGCTGGAACTGCATGAGCTCCCAAAAATGTAGATTTTATAGCAATAGGTGTAGTTTCCTTTAATCGCTTTATTACTCGAAGCATTTTTAACTCATCTTCGACTGTTAAACCATATCCACTTTTTATTTCTACCGCTCCTGTTCCAAATCCAATAATTTCATTAATTCGTTGTAAAGCTTGTTCGTACAATGAATCCTCTGATGTATTATGAAGTAATTTTGCAGAATTCAAAATACCACCACCTCTTTTTGCAATTTCTTCATAAGATAATCCGCGGATCTTATCACCATATTCTATCTCACGGCTACCGGCATAAACTAAATGAGTATGCGAATCACAGAATGATGGAAATACCATTTTCCCGGTTGCATCGATTTCTTCTCCCTGAAAAACATTTAAATTTAAATTGCTCATTTTACCAAAATCAGCAATTTTATTTTCCTTTATTATTAAATACGCATCTTCAATTGTATTTAAACTCTGCATATCAATACCCGCAACCCATTTTACAGGATTTTCTTCAACGTTTATAAGGCTTTTAATATTTTTAATTAACAAATTCATAAGCATTTTATTACTTTCCATTAAGGGTACGAAAATACAAAATTGTATTGATATATATAATAAATTTCGTGTTCTATAACTTATGTTCTATTTTTAACCTAAATATATTAAAATGAAAAAGAAAAGGGCTATTCCGCACACCTATGTTATCGTATTTTTTATAATTATATTTTCGGCTATTCTTACCTGGTTTGTTCCCGGTGGAGAATTTAACAGGGAGACTTTTACTTTACCTGATGGTACAACTCAAGAGATTATTGTAAAAGATTCTTTCCATTATACAGATAATGTACCTCAAACCTGGGAATTGTTTTCTGCATTTTTTAAAGGTTTTGTGAAACAATCTAATATCATAGTATTTATATTATTGATTGGAGGGGCTTTTTGGATTATGAATGATAGTAAAGCCATTGATGTTGGTATTTTTTCTTTTCTAAAAAAGACTAAAAAAATAGAGCACATTAAATTATTTAGGTTTCTGGGAATTGAGAACATTATAATTACTTTAATCATGATTATGTTCTCAATTTTTGGTGCGGTATTTGGAATGAGTGAAGAAACTATAGCATTTGTTATCATTTTTGTTCCGTTGGCATTATCAATGGGTTATGATTCAATTGTAGGTGTTAACTTATGCTTTGTTGCAGCTGCTTTAGGGTTTGCTGGTGCACTGTTGAATCCCTTTACAATTGGTATTGCCCAGGGGCTTTCCGGAATTCCGTTATTTACAGGAATAGAATACAGGTTTTTTATTTGGATTGTTTTGAATTTAGTTGGTATCATATACGTTTTAAGATATGCTAAAAAAATAAAGAAAAATCCAAAATCATCATTAGTATATGAAGATGACAATAAAAACTGGAGAAGTAAGGAGCATATTGATGCAGAGAATTTAAAGTATTACACTCCTTTTTCAGCTTGGATTGTTTATGGGTTTATTTCTGTTGTATTGGTTGTTTTTTCATTTATATATAATCAAACAACATTATCTATTGGAAATTCTTCAACAACAATGCCAATTATTCCATTACTTGCCGGATTGTTTATAATTACTAATCCTTTCGTACTCAAAAAATCTGTTCATTTCTTTATTCTAAATATATTGATTTTTACTATTTTCTTCTTGATAGTTGGTGTGATGGGATATGGATGGTATGTAATGGAAATTGCAACACTTTTCTTTGTCATGGGATTAGCCTCAGGAATTGCTAATAACAAATCGCCAAATACGATAACAAAACTGTTTTTAGATGGTGTAAAAGACATCGCATCTGCAGCTTTAATCGTGGGCTTAGCTGGAGGTATTATCATTGTATTACAGGAAGGAAAAATTATTGATACTATTCTTTATTCTATTTCCCAATCTATGAAAAGTATGGGAAAAGTCGGGTCTATAGGAATTATGTATTTAATTCAGACATTCATAAATATTATTATCCCATCAGGAAGTGCTAAAGCTGCTTTAACCATGCCTATTATGGCGCCTTTTTCAGATTTAATAGGAATTTCAAGGCAGGCAACTGTTGTTGCTTTTCAATTTGGAGACGGTTTTACAAATATGATTACTCCAACATCCGGAGTTTTAATTGGAGTTTTGGGCGTGGCTAAAATTCCATATGAAAAATGGGTAAAATGGGTAACACCATTCATAATTATCCTGGTAATCCTTGGATTCTTATTACTAATTCCAACAGTTTTAATGGATTTAAATGGATTTGAGCTTATAAACAATTAAATTGTTTTTAATATTTGGGCAACTATAAAACCAAGATAGTTGCCTAAAGCGTACCCCATAATTCCTACTGTTAAACCGGAAACTATAATTTCTCGGTTTTTAATAGCACCAGCAATTACCGGCACAAATGGTGGTGAACAAATTAAAGCAGTGGAAGTTATCATTACTGTATCTGTATCTATTTTGAATAATCTTGAAATAAATACGTGTAATATAAGGGATACAAAAATTACAAATGAAATGTACCACAATAAGCCTGGTGCTGTCCCTGTAAAAGTTTTAATATTTGCCATTGAAGCTATAACCATACTAAATACTAAAATAAGGTACATCCCCAAATCAAAGGTTTTTTCCAGCTTATTTACGCCCTTAACGAGTGAACTCAATATTGCTAAAGTTGTTATGGCCAACATGACAACAGCCATTTGTGATTCTTTAGAAACAACTAGCGTTAAGCTTCCACCAAAAGCGAATATAATAACAGATAACCCTAATCCTTTGAGTAAAGATATCCTATATTGTTTCTTCCAAAATCCCCAATATTCATTTTTGTTTATGCCTTCATTATTATTCTTTGAGTTTGGTTTAAAACTTTTATAACGTGGCAAAATTAATTGAAATACCTTCTGCCCAATGGTAATAAGAAATAAAAGATAAATTGCTGATATCAACATATCAAACGAATGAGTTATAACAAAAACATCCGGGTCAACATCTAATATTAGTTTTAATGATGCAAGATTTGGTGTTCCTCCTGAATACAATCCCACCAGTAATCCTCCAATTTTCCAAAATTCTTTAAAACCATTTCCATTAAAAATGAAATATCCGACAAAAACTACTAATACAACACTAACCAAAGCAATTATCATCGATGCCAGTGTTTTACCAGCAATTTTAAACCATGCTTTAATGTTTGTGGAAAATAGCAATAATGGAATTGCTAGAGGAATTGTAATCATGGTCATTAAATCCTGGACTTTGGTGCTACCTTCAGGTAAAATGTTCAGATTACCCAAAACCAAACCAAACCCATAAGCTAATAAGACAGCTCCGATTTTATTGACAATTGGGAATTTATGACATAGGTATAAAATAAATACCGGGAAAAATAAATAGAATAGTGAAAGTAAGACCAAAGGCATAAACTAAGAATTAATAACCAGCATGGAAAACTAAAAGAAAAATTATGAATTACCAAAAATGAAAATAAATAAGCCGATGTCTTCTTATCAGCTTATATCTAAAATTCTTCGAACCGGTGCGTAATATCTTTAAAGTCTATTTCTCTAAACTCGCAGCATTCGTCTAAGTTTTTACTATAAACATCCATAGCTCTGCGGCTCATACCCATACTTGAGAACCCACCATCATGGAAAACATTTTGCATGGTAATTTTTCTCGTTAAATCAGAAAACATGGTAATACAAAAATTAGCACATTCTTCCGCATCTGCATTTCCAAGTGGTGACATTCTATTTGAGAAATCCATCAACTGATCTAATCCCATTACACCGGAACCTGCCGTGGTTTGCGTAGGTGATTGCGAAATAGTATTTATCCTAATTTTCTTTTCGCGTCCATAAATATATCCAAAGCTTCGGGCTATAGATTCTAATAACGACTTTGCATCAGCCATATCGTTGTAACCATAAAGCGTTCTCTGTGCGGCAACATAAGATAACGCTAATACAGATCCCCAATTATTCAATGCATCTTTCTTCCTGGAAACTTGCAATATTTTATGGAATGATAAAGCTGAAACATCCAACGTTTTTAAAAAATAATCGTAATTCAGATTATCATATGTTATTCCTTTACGAACGTTTGGAGACATACCGATTGAGTGAAGTATGAAATCAAATTTTCCACTAAAATGTTCCATGGTTTTATCCACTAAATTCTCTATATCTTCAATACTTGTTGCATCAGCAGGAATAACGATTGAATTACATTTTTCCGCTAATTCTTCAGTATCACCTAACCGTAATGCAAATGGTGCATTTGTCAAGACAATTTCCGCCCCCTCTTCAAAAGCTTTTTCAGCAACTTTCCACGCAATTGATTTCTCGTTCAGAGCGCCAAAAATTAATCCTTTTTTACCTTTTAATAAATTAAATGCCATGATTAAATTTTTTTAATACAAGTTAGATACAATTATGTATTTAGAATGTTCACTTGTACGTGTTATTAAGTTTATTTTATTTAGTAAGTAAAACTTTTGCGTTTTCAATGGCAGCATCAGTAAGTGCTTCACCGCTTAACATTTTTGCTATCTCTTTTATTCTTTCTTCTTTTGATAAAAGTTTTATATACGTATTTGTAGTTTCGTGATTATCTTTTTTATACACCAAATAATGAAAATCTCCTTTTCCTGCTATTTGCGGTAAATGAGTAATATTTATTACCTGCATATTTTTTGACATTTGCTTGATAATAGTTCCCATTTTATCCGCAATTTCACCAGATGTTCCAGTATCAATTTCATCGAATATAATTGTAGGTAAAGTTGTAGTTTCTACTATTAATGATTTTATACTTAACATTAATCTTGATATCTCACCACCTGATGCAACCCTTGATAACTCTTCCAAAACCACATTTTTATTAGCAGAAAATAAAAACCGGATAATTTCTTTACCCGATGGAAGAAATTCTTTAGTTGGAACTTGTTCAACCTTAAAATTTGCATTCGGGATTCCGAGTAATTGTAAAATTTCAATAACCTTATTCTCTATATTTGGAATTATTACTCCTCTATTTTCTGAAATTTGTCTTGCATTATTTGTTAATTCATCTAAAATTAAATCAAGTTGTTTCTTGATTTTTTCCGTTTCAAAATCATAGGATGTTATCTTATCAATTTTAACCTGCAGATCGTCCTTAATTTCAATCAATTCCTTTACAGTAGATACTTTATGCTTCTGTTCTAGTGCATAAATATTATCTAATCTTTCCCGAATAAACTCAATCCTATTTGGATTATGTTCTAACTTCTCGTTTAATTGTTCAATTTCATTATTAATATCTTGCAATTCGATATACATCGATTCAATTCTATTTGTTAAATCGTCTCCTTCCTTAATATATTTAGAAATTGAGTCTATTCCATTTTTAGTTTGTTTTAGGTTGGAAATAATCGAAATCTCTTCACCTGATAGTAAATGAAGGCTCTCAGATAGTTTTAGTTTTACTTCCTCTGCATGATTTAACTGTTCCAATTCTTCCTCTAATTCTTCTTGTTCGCCATCAATTAATTTTACTGATTCTAGCTGATCAAACTGAAATTGATAATAATCTAGGTCAGTCTTTGCTTTTTGAGCATTATTAACTAATTTGTCGTATTCTGAGTTTAGTATATTATACTCTTCGAATCTATTTCTATAAGCGTTAATTAGCTCTTGATGGTCTGCAAAAGAATCAACCAAACTTAATTGAAAATGATCATCCCCCAATAATAAACTTTCGTGTTGCGAATGAATATCAATCAAAAATGAACTTAATTCTTTTAATACAGAAAGATTTACCGGAGTATCATTAATAAAAGCACGAGATTTACCATGATCTGTTATTTCACGTCTTATAGTAGTTAAATCTTCATAATCAAGGTCATTCTGTTTAAAAAAATTCTTTATTCTATATTGTTTAATTTGGAATTTTGCCTCCACAAAACATTTCCTGGTTTTATCTTTTAAAACGCCGGTATCCGCTCTCTGTCCCAGAACCAATGATAAAGCACCCAATAAGATAGATTTACCAGCACCTGTTTCGCCGGTTATGATATTTAACCCTTTATTAAAATCAATCTCTAATTCATTGATTAAAGCATAGTTCTGAATGCAAATTGATTGTAGCATAACGGATTTATCTGAATAATAATTACAAACTTACTAAAAAAAGATCATTGAATATCTTTAATTTAAAGTAAGAATAATAACAAAAAATGTTGATTACTGTTGTTTGATTTTCTTATACTTGTCAGACCGTGTAGGATCAATCTCAACTAGAATTTTATATACGCGATCTGCTTCTGCCATAAATGATTCGGAAAAAACATTAACAAGCTCATCAGATTTAGCACTCATGATTAAATCATAATAGAATAAGTAGGGATCGGGTTTTTGTCGATATATTTTCTGCAATAAATCAAGGCTTTCTGCAATTTCACTTCTACCCTGAGCATCTTTACTCTCCATAACATCAAGTCCTAATCGATGATATCTATATAAAAATTCTCGAATTCCTCTATACCTGTCGTTAAGAATATTCTCTATTAACCAATATCTGTTTTTACGACTTTCAAAAGCTTTCCAACCTTTTTCCTGTGCGTTTTGAGCGTTATTTACAATTTGCTCTGCCCTTTGAAAAAATTCTGTTCCTCCCATTAAAGAAAAAGTATCATAATCTAACCCAAGTATGATATAAGCATAATAAGCTAACACTGATGTAAGGTTCGAGCGATGCTCTGTTATAGTAAATTCTAAAGATTCAAATTCAACATAATTAAATCTTAAATTATCATCTTTATAATTTAATATGGTAGTATTATAAGAAGTATTATAAGTTGGTCTGTTTGATTGAACCTGAATACTTCCAGTGAACTCATCACCACTATGATCCTGAAGGTTAATCAATATATTACATTCAATTCTTTCTTCGTTTGAATAAACATGGTTTGTCCATGCTGTATTATTCATGAATTCGTAAATAGCAGTTTGGAGGGTTTGAAAAACTTGCTTATTTGTTCCTTGAATTTGGCTTGAAACTACCTGCACGTTACATCTAAGTTCCTGACCAACCGAAATAATAGAAATAAATAAAAATACGAATAAAATAACTGCTTTTTTCATACTCGAAATTTTAAAATCTTTTAATCAGTTCATTCACTATATCAACAGCAACATCTTGTTTAGACTTTAATTCAAAATTAATAATATTATCACTATTGTCAATAATACTAATTTTATTGGTATCGTGTCCAAACCCTGCGCCTTTCTCCTTTAATGAATTTAGAACGATAAAATCAAGGTTTTTATTCTGTATTTTCTTTTTTGCATTCTCCAATTCGTTATTCGTTTCTAGCGCGAATCCAATAAGGATCTGATTCTCCTTTTTTATCTTACCCAACTCAGCAGCTATATCCTTATTTGGCTCCAAAACGATTTGCATATCATTTTTTCCACTTTTAACCTTTTCATCATATTGATGTGCTGGTTTAAAATCAGCTACTGCCGCAGACATTATAGCACCATCACAATCAGAAAAATTAGTTACAGCAGCATCATACATTTCTTGCGCTGTTTGAACTTTTATCTTTTTAATAAGAGGATTTGAAACTTCTAAATGTGTTGGGCCTGTAACAAGAAAAACTTCGGCACCTTGATCAGCTAATTTCTCGGCAATTGCATAACCCATCTTACCAGAACTATAATTCCCAATGAATCTTACAGGATCAATTGGTTCAAATGTAGGTCCCGCAGTTACAAGGATTTTTTTAGATTTTAGTTTTTTTTTTGAAGAAAAGAATTCTATTATTCTCTCGGTAATTGCTTCTGGTTCAGCCATTCTTCCTTTTCCTACCAATCCACTTGCCAGTTCTCCACTTTCCGGCTCTACAATTATATTACCATAAGATCTTAAAATCTCAATGTTTTTAAGATTAGCCGGATGTTGATACATATCTAAATCCATAGTTGGAGCTAACATTACAGGGCATCTTGCGGATAAATATGTAGTAAGCAATAAATTATCTGCAATTCCATGAGCCATTTTACCCATAGAATTTGCTGTTACTGGTGCAATTACATATAAATCTGACCACAAACCTATATCGACATGGCTATTCCATTGACCATTTTCAGGGTCGAAGAACTCAACTAAAATAGGATTTTTTGATAGTGTTGCTAAAGTTAAAGGGGTAATAAACTCTTTGGCTAACCTGGTCATAACCACTTTTACTTGCGCACCCTCTTTCACAAGTAACCTTACAAGAATAGCAGCTTTATAGGCCGCTATTCCCCCAGTTATTCCCAATAAAATATTTTTTCCTTTTAGCTTCATGAGCTAATTGTTTGAATAAACTACTCTGCTTCTTCAGTTTCAGGCTTTCTATAATAGATTTCTCCGTCTAAAAACTCCTGTATTGCTATTAAGCTCGGCTTTGGTAACCTTTCGTAAAATCTGGATATTTCTATTTGCTCCCTATTTTCAAAAACCTCTTCAAGGTTATCTGTATAAGATGCAAATTCTTCCAACTTTCTGTTCAATTCTTCCTTAAGCTCACTTCCAATTTGATTTGCCCTTTTTGAAACTATAGCTACAGTTTCATAAATATTTCCTGTTTCTCGATCTACCTCATTTAAATTTCGTGTAACAGTTGATCCTGGAGCCTTTGTCTTTTTATAATCCATCCTAATACAAATTAATTTTATACTAATTTTTCAAATTTCTTTGCGAATCGTCAAACATATCTTTTGCTTCTTTTATATATTCGCTTTTGGGCCATTCTCCCATAAACGAATAATACTCATCAACAGTAGATTGATATCTTTCCGTTTTTTTTGTATCTACGCTGTTTTCTGCTAATAAAAACTTCGACTTAAGAATCATAAACATTAATTCTTCTCGGTAATCTGTTTCCGGAAAATCGTCTAAACTATTATTTAAAGCAATTATAGCTGCCTTATAATCGCCAAGATTATAATATAATTTGGCACTTTGATATGATTTCTCCACTAATTTATTTCTTAGCTCTTCAATATACCTTGCGCATTCAGCTTTTCTTTCACTATTCGGATATCTCGATAGGTACAGTCCAAATAATGAAATTGCTTGATAAGAATATGCTTGATCCAAACTTGGTCGTGGTGACATTAGATAAGTACAATAAGCATTCATAAATTCAGCTTCTTGAGCGAATCTACTATTTCCATATATTTTTCTAAACTCATCAAAATAATGAGATGCAAGCAGGTAACTTTTTTGATAATAACTACTATATGCAGTGTAAAAATATACGGTATCTGCTTGTTTTGTACCCCTTAATATAGGTTTTAGTTGCTCAAATAAACCTTCAGCCCTAACATAATCTTCTTCAGCATAATATTCAAGGGCTTTTTTATACTTTAAACTATAATCACGACTCTTCAATAATTTTTCGTACTTACACGACGAAACTATTGCCAACAGTAGAATAAACGGTATTAATCTTTTCATTTTTTCAAACATTTTGCAAATGTACAATTTTAGTTTAAAATGCTAAAATTTAATTACACTAAACGCTGATTTTATTTAATTTATTTTCATCAATTTGCAATTTTTTCAAAAAAACGTACTTTTGTGCCTTTAATATAAGTAACCAATAAAAATCTATAATCGTGGATATTTTTGAAAAGATAAAACAAAGTATGGGGCCATTAGGCCAACATATGAAAGAAGCTCATGGATATTTTATGTTTCCAAAGTTAGAAGGCGATATTAAACCTAAAATGATGTTTAGGGGAAAAGAAGTTCTAACATGGAGTTTAAATAACTACATTGGATTGGCAAATCATCCGGAAGTAAGAAAGACCGATTCTGAAGCTACTGAAGAGTGGGGGCTAGCTTATCCAATGGGCGCCAGAATGATGTCTGGTCAAACAAGTAAGCATGAAGAACTAGAATCAAAATTAGCTGAATTTGTTGGAAAAGAAGATGCTTACCTATTAAATTTTGGATATCAGGGAATGGTATCTATTATAGATAGCTTAGTAACAAGAAACGATGTTATCGTTTATGATTCTGAATCACATGCTTGTATTATGGATGGAGTTTTTCTTCATAAAGCAAAAGGAGGAAAAAGTTTTGTTTTCCCGCATAATGACATGGAAAAGTGTGAGAAAATGTTACAATTCGCATCTAAAAATGCTACAGGTTGCAAAGGTGGTGTTCTTTTAATTACAGAAGGTGTATTTGGAATGGCCGGTGACTTAGGCAAATTAAAAGAAATTGTAGCTTTAAAAGATAAATATGATTTCAGGTTATTAGTTGATGATGCTCATGGTTTCGGTACAATGGGCGAAACAGGCGCCGGTACTGGTGAATTTTTAGGAATACAGGATGGTATAGATGTTTATTTTTCAACTTTTGCAAAGGCAATGGCTGGAATTGGAGCATTCGTTGCATCTAATGAAGATGTTATTAATTATTTAAGATATAATTTGCGATCGCAAATCTTTGCTAAATCTTTACCAATGCCATTAGTAGTTGGTAGTTTAAAAAGATTAGAACTACTGAAAACACAAGATCAATTAAGAGAAAATCTTTGGGCAGTTGTACGTGCTTTACAAAAAGGATTACGTGATGCCGGTTTTGATTTAGGCGAAACAGAATCTCCTGTAACACCAGTTTATTTATCAGGAAGTATCCCTGAAGGAACAAATATTACAATGGACTTGCGAGAAAATTATAATGTATTCTGTTCAATTGTTGTATATCCTGTAATTCCTAAAGGACAATTATTATTGAGACTTATTCCTACTGCAATGCATACTCTTGAAGATGTTGAATATACTATCAACGCATTTACAGCAGTTAAAAAGAAATTAGAAGCGGGTGAATATAAGGCAGATAGAATTGCTCCGGTGAAGTAATCATTATACAAAAAATAAGAAAGCCATCTTTAACAGATGGCTTTCTTATTTTTTAATTATCTGCTATTAAGATCCAAGAAATCGTTCTGCATCCATGGCTGCTCTACAACCAGTCCCAGCGGCAGTAACTGCCTGACGGTAATGAGGGTCCATTACATCGCCGCATGCAAACACTCCAGGAACTTTTGTAATTGTACTATCTGCTTCGGTTTTAATATAACCTACCTCATCAGTATCCAAATATTCCTTAAATATATCTGAATTTGGAGTATGTCCAATTGCCAAAAAGAATCCATGAACATCAATTTTAACCTCCTCACCTTTTCCGTTTGTTAAAATAACTCCTGTTACACCACTCATATCACCAACTATTTCCTTTGTTGTATGCTCATAAAGTATTTCTATATTTTTTGTTTTAAAAACTCTATCCTGCATCACTTTAGAAGCACGCATATGATCTTTTCTGATAATTAAATATACTTTATCACATAATCCTGCCAAATAAGTAGCCTCTTCTGCAGCAGTATCCCCACCCCCCACTACTGCAACATCTTTTCCTTTATAAAAGAAACCATCACAAGTGGCACAAGCAGAAACACCCTGACCTTTGAACTTTTCTTCAGATTCTATACCTAAATACTTAGCAGTTGCTCCCGTAGCAATAATTAAACTTTCTGCTTCAATAAGCTTTTTACCATCAATTGTAACCTTAAAAGGCCTTTCTGATAAATCTGCTGTCGTAGCCATACCAAACCTAACATCGGTTCCAAAACGCTGCGCTTGTTTTTTAAAGTCTTCCATCATTGCAGGGCCTGTTATACCTTCCGGATAACCTGGATAATTCTCAACATCGTTTGTAGTTGTTAATTGTCCACCTGGTTCCATACCTTCGTACATTACCGGATTTAAGTTTGCTCTTGCCGCATAAATTGCCGCGGTAAATCCTGCCGGACCCGACCCTACAATCAGACATTTTACTTTTTCCACTTCAGAATCCACTTGTTTTGGGTTATTTTCTTCTTCTTGATTATCCAATGCTTTAAATAATGCCATTTTTTTATTGTTTATTTAATTGATTTATTTTTCTTTACTAACCATCTAAATATTTTAATAAGTATGGTTTTTTGCATCAATAAATATACCACATTTTAAATAAATATTAATTTTGCATTTTAAGATTTGATAAGTATTTTTGCTAATTATTCGGGATGTAGCTCAGCCAGGTTAGAGTACACGTCTGGGGGGCGTGGGGTCGGAAGTTCGAATCTTCTCATCCCGACAAAAGCCATAGTTTATATATTATGGCTTTTTCTGTCTTTATGTCAGTAATTAATGTAATTATATATTATTAACTTTATGCTTCTAACGCAAATCTTACATTCATGAAAAAAATTATTATTCTTTCAACTTTAATTCTTGCAAGTATCTTGGTTTTTTCTCAAACGAATAAAAATACGTTCACTGCAATGTTTTACAATGTAGAGAATCTTTTTGATACAACTGATGATCCAAATACTAAAGATGATGAATTTACTCCTGAAGGAAGCAAAAGATGGAACACGGAAAGGTATGAAAAGAAATTAAAAAATCTATCTATTGTAATTAGTTCTATTAGAGATGATGAATTACCAGAACTGGTTGGTTTATGTGAAATAGAAAACCGTAAAGTAATTCATGATTTAATAATGCAAGAAAGAATAAAAAATGCGAGGTACAGATTTGTGCACAAAGATAGCCCTGACACCCGTGGAATTGATGTTGCTTTGTTATATAATGCCGAAGAATTCCTCTATTTAAATCATAAAATAATTCCAGTAAAACCTGAATTTGATAAAGATTTTAAATCGAGAGATATACTTTATGTTAGAGGTATTATTAACAAGAAAGATACATTACATGTTTTTATTAATCATTGGAAATCAAGATGGGGCGGAACAGAAGAAACTGAAAAATACCGCGTTGAATATGCCAGGTTAGTAAGAAACGAAATAAATCGGATTACAAATGCATATAACCCTTCTAAAATCTTGGTTATGGGAGATCTAAATGATACTCCAAATAATAAAAGTGTTAAGGAAATACTAAAAGCAGATAATACAGGTAATAAGGAATCATTGTACAATTTAATGCTTCCATTTACTGAAAAGGGATTAGGAACCCATAATTATAAAGGAGAATGGAGTGTATTAGATCATATTATAGTATCCAATTCATTATTAAACAGCGAAACAGGTTTTGTTGTTAAAAATAAAGAAGCGCATATTTTTTCAGCAGGTTGGATCACATATGAAAGCAAAGATGGGTATAAAAGTCCAAACAGGACATATGGAGGATTAAATTATTATGGTGGATATAGCGATCATTATCCGGTTTATGTTGTACTTACCAAGAAATAAGTTTTAATGAAATTTAAACTAACTTCTGATTATAAGCCAACTGGAGATCAACCTGAAGCTATAAAACAACTTGCAGAAGGAATTGATCGTGGAGATAAATATCAAACTTTGCTTGGAGTAACAGGATCGGGAAAGACTTTCTCTGTTGCAAACGTTATTGAAAAAGTTGAAAGACCAACCCTCGTATTAAGTCATAATAAAACATTAGCGGCGCAATTATATGGTGAGTTTAAACAATTTTTTCCTGAAAATGCGGTAGAGTATTTTGTTTCATATTACGATTATTACCAACCGGAAGCCTATTTACCGGTTACTGACACTTATATAGAAAAAGATTTATCAATAAATGAAGAAATCGAAAAATTAAGACTAAGTGCTACATCTGCATTATTATCAGGAAGAAGAGATGTGATTGTAGTTTCTTCGGTTTCTTGTTTATATGGTATTGGAAATCCCGAAGATTTTCATAGTAATACTGTTACGATTAACCAGGGACAAACCATTAATAGAAATCAGTTCCTAAGATATTTAGTTGAAAGCCTCTATTCCCGTAGTGAGATTGATTTTAAACCCGGCACATTCAGGGTTAATGGCGATACCATTGATATTTATCTAGCCTATAGCGATTTGGCCTATAGAGTGGTGTTTTGGGGTGATGAAATAGAAGAAATAGAATCGTTTGATCCAATTAACAACCAAACAATTGAAAACTTAAAAACAGGAATAATATATCCTGCCAACATATTTGTTACAACAAAAGAACGAATGAATAGAGCCATTCATCAGATTCAAGATGATCTATTTGCACAAATTGAATATTTCAAATCAATTGGTAAAAGCTATGAAGCCAAACGAATAAAAGATCGTGTTGAATATGATCTAGAAATGATCAAGGAGCTTGGCTACTGCCCGGGGATTGAAAATTATTCGAGGTATTTTGACGGAAGAAAACCTGGAACAAGACCATTTTGTTTATTGGATTACTTCCCTGATGATTTTTTAACCGTTGTTGATGAAAGTCATGTTACTCTTCCCCAAATTAGAGCTATGTTTGGTGGCGATCATTCCCGTAAAAAAAATTTAGTTGAATATGGTTTTAGATTACCGGCAGCAGTTGACAACAGACCTTTAAAATTTGAGGAGTTTGAAGTTTTAACAAAACAATTAATGTTTGTTAGTGCTACCCCAGGCGATTATGAGTTTGAAAAATGTGAAGGAGTATTTGTTGAACAAGTTATAAGGCCAACCGGATTACTGGATCCTGAAATTGAAATAAAACCTTCGTTAAATCAGATTGATGATTTAATGGAGGAAATAAATATTCGAGTTGAAAAAGGCCAAAGAACCTTAGTAACAACTTTAACCAAAAGAATGGCCGAAGAGCTTACAAAATATTTAACCCGTTTTGAAATTAAATGTAGGTATATCCATTCTGATATTGATACACTGGAACGTGTTGAAATTATGGATCAATTGCGGGACGGAACATTTGATGTATTGATTGGGGTGAATCTTTTACGCGAAGGACTTGATCTACCTGAAGTAGCTTTAGTTGCAATTTTAGACGCAGATAAAGAAGGTTTTTTACGTTCCAATAGATCACTTACTCAAACCGCCGGACGCGCTGCAAGAAATATTGAAGGAAAAGTAATCATGTATGCAGACAAAACTACAGATTCCATGCAGCAAACGATAGATCAAACCGTTTATAGAAGAGAAAAGCAGTTAGCATATAATGAAAAACATGGTATAACTCCTAAACAAATTGTAAAGGCATCTCGATCATTAATGGGTAATTACCAGAAAAAAGCTGTCGCAAAAAGTAAAGCTTATTCTGAACCTGAAGGATTAGACATTGCCGCTGATCCTATAGTAAAGTATATGGATAAAGTTGCATTGGAAAAGGCGATTGAGAAAACTAAATTATTAATGGAAAAAGCAGCAAAAGAATTAGATTTTCAAGAAGCAGCCAGACTAAGGGATGAAATGTTTGCATTGCAAGAACTTGCTAAAACGAAATAAAAGTAGGATGTCCGAAAAGTCAAAGTTCAGTTTATCTTTTACAGAATAAGATATTTGAAAAAAATCTCGTGTTGGGACAAATAAAAAGGGCTGTCGAAAAGTTTTCGGACAGCCCCTCTAAATCTTTTAACAACCTTAACCTAAATAAGACTTTAACAATTTACTTCTTGATGTATGACGTAATCTTCGAATAGCTTTTTCCTTAATCTGCCTAACTCTTTCACGAGTTAATCCAAACCGATCACCTATTTCCTCTAAAGTCATCTCTGATACTCCAATTCCAAAAAAGTATCTAACAATATCTCGCTCACGTTCGGTTAGAGTAGCTAATGCTCTATCTACTTCTCTTTTAAGTGATTCATTTATTAATGTAACATCAGTATTTGGAGAATCATCACTGATAAGAACATCCAGTAAACTACTATCCTCTCCTTCGGCAAAAGGAGCATCAACCGATACATGGCGTCCTGATACTCTCATCGTATCAGCTACTTTATCTTTTGGAAGCTCTAATTTATCTGCGATTTCATCTGCAGATGGAGTTCTTTCATTTTCCTGTTCAAATCTTGAAAACGCCTTGTTTATTTTATTCAAAGAACCAACCTGATTCAATGGTAGACGAACAATTCTAGATTGTTCTGCCAAAGCCTGTAATATAGATTGTCGAATCCACCAAACTGCGTATGATATAAATTTAAAGCCACGAGTTTCATCGAATTTCTCTGCAGCTTTAATTAATCCCAAATTTCCTTCATTAATCAAATCAGGAAGAGTTAAACCCTGATTTTGGTATTGTTTAGCAACAGAAACGACAAATCTTAAATTAGCTTTAGTTAACTTTTCCAATGCTAACCGATCTCCCTTTCTAATTTTTTGAGCTAATTCAACTTCCTCTTCTACTGTTACAAGGCCCTCTTTACCAATTTCCTGCAAGTACTTATCGAGAGAAGCACTTTCCCTGTTAGTAATTGATTTAGTGATTTTTAGTTGTCTCATTGGCTATTAGAAAATTTATGATTATTGTGACTCATTGTCAATGTTTTCTGCTTAGCCAAAACCTTAAAAAATCCTTTTTTGATCAGTTTAGCTTTACTCTGTACTTATAAACATAAATGTATCTTGTTCCAGAGTGCATAGCTTCAATTTCAACAACTTCTCCTTCCTTCTTTTTGCTTAGGATACTTTTAACATCATCAATCCCTTTTACCTTCTGATCTTCTATATGAGTAATAATATACCCTTCTTCTAAACCTGCTTTTTGTAAGGCTCCATTTTTTATATCTGTTACCCTTACACCATATTCGATATCATATAGCCTTCTGTCACGACTATCCAGAATTCTCAGAGAAGCTCCAAGGCTTGATATAAATTCCTCGGCTTTGACAATCTCAGTGTTTCCATGCATATTACGTAAAAGAACCTCAAATTGTTTCCTTTTATTCTCTCTTTTAACCGTAACATATATAGTTTCACCCGGGCGATATTTACCAATCTGAGCAGTTAATTCAGCCGTGCTATTAACCTTTACATTATTAATTTCCAGAATTATATCACCAGATTTTATTCCTGCTTCTCTAGCTGCACCTTCATTAGCATTTACTATATAAACACCTTCTATCTTATCCAAATTGTTCTTTTCAGCAATTTCACTATCAACATCTCTAATTTCAACTCCAAGCACTGCTCTTTGAACTTCGCCAAACTTAATAAGATCTGCTACGACTTTTTTAACCAAATTAATAGGTATAGCAAATGAATATCCAGAATAAGCTCCGGACGGAGATATAATTGCAGAATTAATACCAACCAGTTCTCCTTTTAGATTTACTAAAGCTCCGCCACTGTTTCCTTTATTAACAGCAGCATCTGTTTGAATATAAGATTCAATTGTATATTGTGCACGTCTTCTTAGAATATTTATGTTACGTGCTTTTGCGCTAACAATACCCGCAGTTACTGTAGAAGTCAAATTAAAGGGATTACCAACGGCCAATACCCATTCTCCTACCTTTAAAATATCAGAATTACCAAGAGCAATATATGGTAAATCGGTTCCATCTATTTTTAAAAGTGCCAGATCGGTTCCTCTGTCTACCCCTACTAATTCTGCAGTAAAAGTTCTTTTATCATTTAAAACTACCTGAACTTCATCCGACTTTTCAATTACATGATAATTTGTAACGATATAACCGTCTTCAGAAATTATAACTCCAGAACCAAACGCCTCAATGGGTTGTCTTTGGACATCACCGAAGAAAAATTCATAAAGTGGGTTTTCATAATAATCCGTTTCCAAGTTAAATTTTGAAGTTACGTGAACTACCGCATTTACGCTTTTTTCTGCAGCCTCAGTAAAATCTAAAAATTGTCCATACGAACTTACTGGATCTTGTGTATAGTTTACTAAATTCGAATCTTCTAATATTTCAATTGTATTTTGCTTTTGGGATTCTAAATCCGGTTTTTCTTCAATCTCATCTTTTATAAAATTCGAATAAATAATTATAGCAAATAGTGATGACAATAATGCTATTAAAATATTACCTAAAAATATTCTTGTTTTCATATCTTTTTTTATTATAGATTCAACCTATTAATTTCAAAATTAATGCCTGCAAAGCTTAAATTAAAAACTGTTTAACATTATTTAACAAAAAGTAAACTTTCGCAACTTTTTCCTAATTTATTTATAAGTTTACAAAAAAATGCTATATGAGGTTCAAATTTCATAAATATCAAGGTACAGGAAATGATTTTATTATTATTGATAATAGGGCTAAAAACTTCAATTTAAATCAATTACAGATTATTAATTTGTGTAATAGAAGATTTGGTATTGGTGCTGATGGTTTAATGTTACTTGAAAAGCATAAAGACTTTGATTTTTTAATGAAGTATTTTAATTCTGACGGTAAAGAAAGCACTATGTGCGGTAATGGAGGGAGGTGCCTTGTTCGTTATGCATATTCTTTAAATATTACTAATAAAGAAATCCAGTTTATGGCTATAGATGGTAAGCATAAAGCCAAAGTAAATGATAATAATACTATTTCTTTACAAATGAATGATGTGTCAGAAATAAATATCGTCAATACTAATTTTTTCCTTAATACCGGTTCACCACATTATGTTACATTTAGAGAAGATATTAATAACCTGGATGTTTTTAACCGGGGTAGAGAAATAAGATATAGCGCCGAATTTGAACCGGATGGAACAAATGTGAACTTTGTTGAAATTCAGAATGGTAAAATTTATGTTCGAACTTATGAACGAGGTGTAGAGAACGAGACCTTATCTTGCGGAACTGGTGTTACTGCATCTGCCATTTGTGCATCGTTATACTCAAAATCTGACAAAAATTCATATGACATTTTAACCAAAGGCGGTAATTTGAATGTTTCATTCAAAAAAGTTGATAAAAACAATTTTAAAGATATCTGGTTAACCGGGCCAGCTGATTTTGTATTTGAAGGAGAAATTGAAATTTAAACTTTAATCCAAATCAAAAGTCAAAAGTAAAATCCTAAAATTAAATCTATATTATCATGAAAAGTTTTAAATACCCTTTCATTTTCATCTTATTCGGTTTTCTTTCCAGTAACATAATTGCTCAGGATTCCGGAAACAAAGATGAAATTATCGAAAAACTTAATTATCAGTTAGAGTATCTGCAACACAGATTAGATCGCTTAGAAAAAATATCGGATGATATTTTATGGTATAATAAAGTTGGAGATATTGCTTATGTTGATAAAGTTTATATCTACGGACCTCCAAAATGGAAAGAAAAAAGTCCGACAGCTCAAGGAGCAGGAAATCCCGTAAAATTTTGGACTTATACTTTTATTCCAAAAGATATTGATCCATCTAAAAAATATCCATTAATTGTACTACCTCATGGAGGTGTTCATGCCGATTTCACAACTTATTATGCTCACATTGTTCGTGAACTGATTTCGCAACAATATATTGTAGTCGCTGCTGAATATCGCGGTAGTACAGGTTATGGAAAAGGCCATTACGAAAAAATCGATTACGGAGGCTTAGAAACTGAAGATGTAAATGCTAGTAGACAATTTATGATTGATAATTATGAGATTGTTGATGGAGACAGAGTCGGTATTATTGGATGGAGTCATGGAGGTATGATTACTTTACATAATATTTTTGACCATCCCAATAAATATAAAGTAGCTTTTGCAGGAGTTCCGGTGAGTGATATTATTTCAAGAATGGGGTATCAGACACAAAGCTATCGTAATTTATTTTCGGCTGACTACCACATTGGGCAAACTGCTTACGAAAATGTAAATGAATACCGAAGAAGGTCTCCTGCATGGAATACCCATAAATTTCAAAATACACCATTATTAATTCACACAAATACAAATGATGATGATGTTAATGTTCTTGAAGTTGAGCATTTAATAAAATCATTAAAAGCTGATGGTAAAAAGTTTGAGTACGAGATTTTTCAAAATATCCCCGGAGGACACTCATTTGATAGAATGGATACAAAACATGCCAGAGAAGTACGTGTAAAAATATATAAGTTTCTAGGACAATATTTAAATCCACCAAAACAAATTAAGACAGTAAGAGATTTGGAAAAAGCAGCTTATAAAATAAATTAACTAAATCTTATATCTTTTTTTCAAAAGCGATAAAATACGTTAAATCCTTTTTGTGATTAAAGACTGGTTCAATATTTACTTGACAATCATACTCTATGCCTGATTTTCTGTAATTTACAAGTGTCTCTGAAACAGGGTTACTTTTTAGTATCGCCTCTCTAATTCGTATTTTAATGGTTTCGCTGGTTTTAGAGCCTTGTAAAAAGGAAGGTTTTCTGTTGATTGCCTCATCAAAAGTATATCCGGTCATATGATAAAATCCCGAACTTACCCATTGAATAATTTGTTTAGTGTCTGTGATTACAATAGCATCGTACGAGTTAACACATTTCATGAGTTCTCCTGGAATTTCAACGTAATGTTGTTTTAAAAACTTTTCTAGATAAATCTTATCATTCATTCTTTTCATTAACCGATTATAATAATCGAAATAAATGTCCCAACTTAACAACGGTCCACTATTTTGCTCTTTTTTTTTATTTTCCATAGTATTAATTTTTTAGATTACATATTTTTATGATTAATCCTTCGATACACTCTTTGCATAAACATTCGGAATAGTTATTTGAAATATGTTTAATTACATCGACGGGGATTTTGATTTTTGAACACCAACATTCCATCGAGTTATAACAGGTAAATACCTGACCACATCTTGGACAAATTGCAATTTCTTCTAAAGTTTTCATGAGTTGAAGTTTAAGCTAATACCAAAACTAATACTTGTGCCAGAAGTATTCTCAAAAACATGGTTAAAGGATAAACCGTGGCATATGCGCTTGCTTGTGCGTGCACAGGTGCAATTGAATTTGCAAATTCCAATGCCGGTGGATCTGTCATTGAACCTGATAATAAACCGCACAGAGTTAAATAATTCAGTTTTAATAAACGTCCAATAATACCGACTACTATTAAGGGGATAAATGTAATTGCTGCACCATAGAGCATCCAAATATATCCACCATTTACAACGGTTTCCCAAAAATGTTTCCCTGATCCTAATCCCACACAAGCCAAAAACAAGACAATTCCTAATTCACGAATAAATCGATTTGCACTTGGTGTCATGTAAAAATCAAAGTTTCCTACACGGCCTTTATGTCCGAGGATTAATGCAACAATTAAAGGACCGCCTGCTAAACCTAACTTTGCAGGAGCAGGTAAACCCGGGATAAAAAATGATATGCTTCCTATCAGAATTCCAAGGAAAATTCCAATAAACAAAGGAATTAAGTTAGGATGTGATAGGTCATGTAAAGAATTACCTAAAAATCCTGCTATTTCGTTCATGCGGTTTCTGGCTCCAACTACCCGAAGTGTATCACCAAATTCAATAGTTGTATTGCCAGCAGGAATGATCTCCGTTTCGCCCCTGAAAATGCGTGTAATATTTGCAGGAAATAATCCGGACAGGTTAATATCCTTTATTTGTCGGCCGGTTATTTTACGATTGGTGATTAAAATATGCCGCATAGACATTTGATCGGTAATCTTTATTTTCTTTGCAGGAGATACTTTTCCAACTTTCAGTTCAAGATGAGGAACACAAACATCAGAACATAATCCAAATAGAATATCACCTTCCTGAAGATGTATTTTATCATCGGGAATAAGATATTCTCCGTCACGCATCAAACGTGAAAAAACAAATTCTTTATCAAGCGTAGTTTTTAAGAATCTAAGGTTTTTCCCAAACAAATTTGGATTAGAAACCAATACCTCGACTGTTTTCGATTGATGAGAACCTGCATCAATTTGCTCTTGATAGTTTTCTATCTCTTTGTTCAGTTTGATTTTAAATACGCCCCGAACTATAAACATAACCAAAATTATTCCCATAATACCAAATGGATAAGCAACGGCATAAGCCATTCCTGAGACTTCCGCTAAAGCATTCCCGTTTGTGAACTGATCAGATATTAACGATTGTATTGCACCTAAACTGGGTGTATTGGTCACTGCTCCACTGAATAAACCAGCAATAATGTGAGTTTCCATGTTAAATAGTTTATGAATAGTAAAAGCAGTAAAAAAACCAAATACCACGATCAATGTCGCCAGCAGGTTTAATTTCATTCCATTATTGCGGAATGAAGAAACAAAACGTGGGCCAATCTCAATGCTAATGGAATAGACAAAAAGAATCAGACCAAATTCCTTTGTAAAATGCAACACCTGATGATTTATTGTTGCTCCTAAATGCCCGATGAGCAATCCACTAAATAACACTCCGGCTATACCTAATTTGATGTTTCCAAACTTGATTTTACCAAATAAGATTCCCAGAATTCCTGTGAGGGCCAAAAACACCAAGGATGATGCCGTGTTGCTGTTCGAAAATAATTTTAAGATCTCCATTTTCTAAATAGATTTAAGTTAACAACAAATTGTGCCCGCGGGAAATAAAGAAAATGGATCTGTAAAAAAAGATCGATACGTGCTTTATACCGCGAAAGCAGATATCATTCAAGAAACAATTAAGACAGGTCTCCTGGCTTTCCCGACTTTCAGCGCCTTCTCTCACCCATCGAAGCTTTAGCGAAGGCGGGTCACTCCGCACTTCAAACTAAACTATTCTTTGAGTAAAATGGCAAAATTGCTGAAAGCACGAATCTGAGTGTATCAGAATCAGGATTACAGTTGCGCGTCAGCCCACGATTTCATACCTCCGTTTTCCTGAGAACTATCAGGACGGCAGGCAAGGCACGTGATTCCCTTTTAAACTCTTTTTAAAGAGTATCTTAATTTTACATGATCTGAATGAACTTGGATGCAAAGATATGCATTAATTTCTTGTTGGGAAAAATTATAATTATATTTGCCATATAATTGGTTCCTATTTTTCTTATTAGGAAAAGGATTAAAAGGGAATGTCGTTAAATTCGGCAACAGTTCCCGCTGCTGTGATGGCTGCAAAGTTTTAACAATATGTCACTCTTTTACGGGGGGAAGGCGTTAAAACAGGCCTAAGTCAGAAGACCTGCCAATTAAACATAGATTTTGTAGCCTGCGGAGAACGGGTAGCTAATCATTCCGATGTTTTATTGGCCTTCCAAATTCATCGTATGCTGCAAGATCAAGTTATTAACTCAATTAAATTGCAGTAACGATGAAAAATTCAAAAATCACAATCCGCTTTGGAGTTTTATCGCTCCTTGTTTTGGCAGCAGCTTTAAGCCGATTATTACCACATCCCCCTAATTTTGCCCCTATTGGTGCTATGGCTTTATTTGGAGCCGCTTATTATAAGCAAAAATATCTGGCTTTTATAGTTCCAATTATTTCCATGTGGATTAGCGACTTGCTAATTAACAATATTTTATATAACCAGTATTTTGATCATTTTGTGTGGTTCTACCAAGGTTTTTATTGGACCTATGGTGCATTTATATTGATTGTTATCATTGGATTCTTTTTGCTTAAAAAAGTTAAAATTAAGAATCTGATAATTGCGAGTTTAGCTGCATCAGTTACGTTTTTCTTAGTGTCTAATTTTGGAGTGTGGGCATCAGGATCAATGTATCCTAAAACCGTAAGTGGATTATTAGCTTGTTACACCGCAGGAATACCTTTTTTAAAAAATACAATAACAGGAGACCTTATCTATTCAATAGCCCTTTTTGGAGCTTTTGAACTAGCGAAGTATCGATTCCCTGTATTAAAATTACAAACAAGAAAAATCTATTAATAAACAGAGCGGCCGTATTCGCCAAAATCCCAGCCGCTCCTTAAGACAAACAATCATTTACTATAAACAATTGCCGTATGAAACAAATTTACTCATTTTTATTAGTCTTTGCAGGGCTATTTTTATTAGGGTTTAATTCTTACAGTCAGGAATTTACCCACAAGGAAGATTTAAACTTAGAGCGAATACGCAGTTCTTCTGACTACCGGAAAACAGTAAAATTTGCTGATTTGTTTACTTTTCCGGCAGAAGTTGATGTAAAAAGCGAAATTTCAACTAATGCTGACATTACTATCAATTTCTCATCTACCAATGAATCTAATATACTATTTGATGGTTACTATTATTCCATCTGGGGAGGGCAATATTTTTATTGCAGAATTCCAGCAAATAGTTACGGTAAAGATACTCTAACAATTACGATAACCTATAATGGAATTGAAGCCATTTCTAAAGTTGTGGTAGAAATTGATCCTATTGAATGCAAAGATGATGCATATGATTTGGACATAGGAGACACTCTGGAAGTTGCTGTTACAAGTAATGATAATCCCAAAACCTTTTTTGATTATACAAGTTTTGAAATTATTCAAAATGCAACATCAGGGACACATCAAATTACAGGTGACGGAACAATTGAGTATATCAATTCGGAAAGTACTCCTAATTATACTAACGATACCATTATTTACCGCATTGCCGATACGGATTCTAACTACGACACGGCAATGGTAGTAATGAGTATCCACAAAGGTTCATATGTTACGAAGGTTTTTGATTACCTGCCTGCTCCTGGTCAATTTGTTAATAAATCCTGGGCAGATCCCGTTGCCGGAGAAAAAGTAATTGGAAATACCAGCGGAGGAGCTTCTCTTGGTGGGTTTGGCGGGTATATTATAGTAGGGTTTGACCAAGCAATCGTTAATCGTAATAATAATGCTTATGGTGTTGACTTTACAGTGAAGGGAAATGCTTTTGGCGGATGGGCCGAGCCTGCCGCTGTTCAGGTAATGAAAGATGAAAACGGTAACGGATTGCCTGACGATACCTGGTATGAGTTGGCCGGTTCGGAGTATTATTTCAATACTTCTGTTAAAAACCTTACTATGACCTATTATAACCCCAAATACAATACACGTGCTACCATACCGTATTCAACGAATAAAGGGATTAATGGAGCAATGCGTACCAACAGTTTCCACAACCAGCCCTATTATCCCGATCCATATGGCTTTGAAATTTCCAAAGATTCTGTTTCATTCACCGGTACTTTAACCAAGTTTTTGCTTGATAAAAGCAGGTCCGGTTTTGTAACCGCAAAACGACTCCCCCGCTTTGGTTATGCGGATAATAAACCCAATGGTAGCAATTCGACTATACCAAATAACCCTTATACAGACACAAAAGGAAATGGCTTTGATTTGGAATGGGCTGTTGATGCAGAAGGGAATTATGTTGATTTAGATACTGTACATTTTGTAAAAGTATACAGTACGGTACAAGAAGATGGCGGATGGCTTGGAGAAGTATCCCCTGAAATCTTTGAAATTGGTATTACTACACCGGATCCTTCTTATGTGCCGGAAGACTATTATATACATTCGATCGGAGCCGGTCAGTTACAAGTATTAAAAGGCACATCCTTCCAATACGAAGGAATCCTTTTCAAAAACGGAATCCCTCAAGAAGGTAATTCAACCTGGTCCACAACAGTTGATTCAGTAGGTGCAATTGACAATACCGGGTTGTTTACGGCAAACAAACTGGGAACTACCACCCTCAGATTCCATATTGACCCTGCTGTTCAAAAGGACAGCATCACAATTGAAGTAGTTGATTTACAAAGTGTTTATCTGGAGCTTGAAGGCAATACCAATTCGCCGGACAGCACCACAGTTACCAAAGGAAGTTCTCTTTATATAAACGCACAGGGTGAAGATAACCGTACAAGTCCTTTCAATAATTTTGTTTATGAAAGCTATAACTGGACTTCAACCAATCCGGAAATAGGAACCATAACCAACGGTTTATTTTACGCGAATCAAACCGGGACAACTTCAATTATCGCCACCTCTGTTCATCACCCGGATTTGGCAGACACCATGGTTGTGGAAGTACTGCCTATACCTGCATTAGAGAATGTATCTGATACCATTGAAATTGCTTATGAACAGCGCGAAGGAAGCTTTAGCAATACCGATTTGTTTTCAATAGAAGGTGGCGCTACCATTTTTATGGAGAGTTTAGAAAATGCCAATAACTCTTTAATGCTTAGCTTAGACCAAAACGAGCTTAACTACGAACTTGCTCTCGGTGCATTTGGTTATTTCCCGGTTACTTTTACACTGGAAGCCTATAATGAAACCCAGGAAAAGACAATTGTTTTCAAGGCTGCAGAGCCCCAAACCCAAAACAGCCTGGTATTTGTAAATGGCGGACAATTCATGGACTTGAACCATCCCACCATGTTAATACAGTACAATTCATCAACAAACAAAACCGATACGGTTGACAATTACATTGCCGGAGCTACTTCGGTACAGGATATGCTTGTTGATGGCAACTATGCCTTTGTATCGGCTGATTATTACATAACCCGATATGATTTGGACGAAGGTTTTGCCACTGATTCAATATATACGCAGGATGTAAGTCCTACCGAAGCCGACGGCACGGGAACTGAAGGTGCAGGTGTAAATCATAAAATGGCTATTTACAATAACCTGCTTTTGGTTACTCGTCAGTTTAGTTCTGCTGCCCCACAGGATGGGTATAACGTTCGCATATACAACAAAGGTGATTTATCCTTAGTAAAGAAAATCGCCGTTTCTGACCAGGCAACTGATGTTGTTGTGGCTGGCGAAACCGCTTATGTGATGATTAATGGGGGCTTTGCCGGAACAACCAGTTCTTTGGCTGTTATCGACCTGAAAACCTTAACCTTAAATCGTGAAATTGATTTAGGCGAAGATGGTTTAGGTGTGATGCAGATGATAGTGAAAGATTCATTGATTTACGGTATCCGTTTAGCCAGCTTCATGGGAACTTTTGGTTCAGGTATTATCACTTATAATATAAATACAGGTGCAATAAATGAATACGAATATACGGCCGGAATTTCATACGACTCATCACCATTGGCCATTGAACCTATGTTTGGCGATACCATATTTGTGAAAAAAGACCTGGGTTATGTGGCATTCAACACAAAAGATAATACGTTTGGAACGGATAAATATTTCGAGATACCATCTTATTATACACAGGATTTAGAACATATAGGAAAAGGCTCGACCTACAATCCTGAAGATGGTAAATTCTATATTGCTTATGCTTATTGGCACGGCACGGGTGTTGGTCAGATTTATAATAGTGCCTCAGATAGTATAGGTTCGTTTGAAGGTGTTGGCGCATCGCCTGAAGTAGCAAAGATTGCAGATATTTATGAAGGTAATAACAACCCTACTGCAAGTGGAGAATTAGCTGAAAATGTAAAGTTTGAGGAGCAAACGGAAATTATATTGGGACCAAACATCTTTGAGGATAGTGAAGATATTGAACCCACTATTTACTTGTACAACCCGGTAGAATATGAGTGGTTAAGTTATGATATCGATAGTCGCACCTTGACGGCCAACTTACAGGATTTTACACCAGTTGAAACAGAGGTTGATATAATTTTGCAAGCCTTTGACTCACAGGGAGCATTTGTGACGGAAACTCTTACTCTTTATTTTGTAGAGGATCAGGCTCCGGTAGTATTAAATGCTATTGAAGATGTTGTGGTATTAGAAGATGCAGATGATTACAGCATCTCATTAGAAAATGTTTTTACCGATGTTGATAATGAAGATACAGCCATAACTAAATCAATCGTAAGCAATTCGAATAATGCTATTGTTTTGGCAGACATTTCAGGTAATGAATTAACCTTATCTTTTATTGCCGATGCATTCGGTAAAGCCGAAATTGTGACTGAAGCTTTATCTAACGGATTGACAATTACCGACACATTTGTTGTAACTGTATCTGCTTTTGATGATGCACCAATGGTTGCCAATCCAATAGCGGATGTTACTGCAAGATATGAAGATCCTGATAAAGTGATAGATATTAGCAATGTATTTACTGATGTTGATGATGAAACCATAAGTGTTTCCATATTGTCGAACTCAAATCAGGAATATGCTGCGGCTAGTTTATCAGGTTCAGAATTAACGATCAACTTTATTACAGAGGGAGCAACAACTTTAATTATAGAAGGCAGTTCAAACGATAAATCAGCTTACGATACCGTAGTTGTTAATGTCGTTAGTGAACTAGCCCCTGTGGTTAATAATCCAATAGCGGATATTACTGCCAATGAAGATGACATCATTGCCGGAATTGATATCGAATTGGTATTTGACGACCCGGACAGCGACAATGCCAGTATCACAAAAGCCGTTAAAACCATTTCGAACAGTAGCTTACTAAGTGCAAGTATTGATGGAAATAGTCTATCAATTAGTCTGTTTGAAAATCAGTTCGGAACATCAGAAGTAGTTATTGAAGCAACTTCGAATGGACTAACCGTTACCGATACATTCATGGTAACCGTAAATGCGGTTGATGATGCACCAGTGGTTGCTAATCCGATAACAGAGTTTAATGCTGACGAAGACGAAACCATTGCTGCAATTGATATTTCTACTGTGTTTGATGACATAGACAACGATAATGCTGCCATAACAAAAACTGTTCAGTCTGTTTCGAACAGAAGCTTGCTAAGTGCAAGTATTGATGGAAATAGTTTATCAATTAGTCTGTTTGAAAATCAGTTCGGAACATCAGAAGTGGTTATTGAAGCAACTTCGAATGGACTAAGCGTTACCGATACATTTACGATAACCGTAAATGCGGTTGATGATGCACCAGTGGTAACCAATCCAATAGCTGATATATCAGCAAAAGATAATGCTCGTGACCAGGTTGTTGATATAAGCAATTTATTTACCGATGTTGATGATGAAACAGTGACTGTTTCTGTATTGTCGAACTCTAACCCAGAGTTTGCTGCGGCAACATTATCAGGTACTGAATTGACCATCGACTTTATTAAAGAAGGAACCACAACTTTAATCATCGAAGGAAGTTCTAATAGTAAATCGGTTAATGACATAGTATTAGTTACCGTGGTTGCCGACCAGGCTCCTGAAGTAGCAAACCCAATTGCTGATATTTCAGTTATAGAGAACGCTGCCGACTCAGTTATCTCATTGGTAAATGTATTTACGGATGCCGACGACGACGATGGCGCCATAACCAAAACAGTGGTAAGCAATTCGAACGATGCCATTGTTACGGCAGGTATTACAGGTAATGAATTAACCTTATCATTTGTCGCCGAAGCTACAGGGGAAGCCGAAATTACAGTTGAAGGAATATCAAACGGCAAATCAGTGGCAGAGACTTTCACCGTAACCATTAATCCTGCAACAGGTATGGAAGAGGTTTCTTTTACTGATATAGTACTTTATCCGAATCCGTCAAACGGTATCTTCAGGGTAAATACAAACTTAAGTGAATCATGTGAAGTTCGTATTTTTAATATGAATGGAAATATGGTTTATGCTGAAAATAATTATACTGGCAACAAGGAGATTGATATTAGTAATCAACCTTCTGGTCAGTATATATTAACCATAAAACATGGAAACAGCATTCAAACGTTATCCATAATTAAAAAATAGTATTAATGAAGGAGCGGAAAGCCGCTCCCTTCTTAAACTTTTATTATGTCGAAAAGAATTCTCTATATATGTGTAATGCTTGTATGCATGAAACCGCTACAAGCGCAATTTATTTCAGAAATAATTGAGTATAAACCTGCACCCGGACAGTTTATTAATACTTCTGCCTGGGGAATGCCTTCGTCGGCGCAAAGTTTAGTTGGAAGTATGAGCGGAGCTTTAAGCCTTGGAGCTTTTGGAGGATATGTTGTATTCAAATTCGACAATCCGGTTGAAAACCATACCGACAATCCTTATGGGATGGATTTTGTGATTTATGGCAATCCTTTAAAAAATCTGTCTACTCCAAATTTAAATAACAATGTAACCTGGGCTGAACCGGGCATTGTTTCCGTTATGAAAGATGAGAATGAAAACGGATTGCCTGATGATACCTGGTACGAACTGGCCGGCTGCGATTATTTCTTTTCGACAACCCAAAAAAATTACGAAGTAACTTATACTAACCCGGGCGGCACTACTGCCACTGATGTTCCATGGACCGACAATCAGAGTGATTCGGGTTTTGTATTTGCCAACTCTTTCCATTCACAGGCTTATTATCCATTGCCTGAGAATTTCTCTAATGTAGATACTTCCCAATATACATTAAGAGGAACACGCATCAAAGATTTTGTTGACCGAACCAACCCAAGTTACATAACCGCAGCAGGTCGTCTGTGGGGTTACGTTGATAACAATTTAAGAAATACATACAACGGGTATCCCGATAATCCCTACACCGATAATGTGGAAGAAGGCTCAGGAGGTGATGCTTTTGACATTAGTTGGGCAGTGGATGCTGACGGAAATTATGTTGACCTTAATGAAATTAATTTTGTTAAAGTCCATAATGCTACTTTAGCTGATGCAGGATGGTTGGGTGAAGTCTCCACCGAAATCACAGGAGCTTTCGATGTAGCACCTGATGCAAGCTATTCGGAATGGGATTCAACATCATTGGTGCTAAATAATATACCTATTCTTGTAAGTGTTGGCGCAAACTATCAACTGGAAGCTGCCTTTTTTGTAAAAGGACGAAAAATTAATATAGACAACATAGAATGGGCAGCAACGCCCGAATCAAAAGTATCCATTGATGAAAATAACTTATTAGCAACTGTCGATACCGGAAATGTAACTATTACTGCCAGTTGCACTTACGCGGGAAATACGTATTCAACCTCAATGATTACGACCATTATTGCACCTGCTGCTATAGAAATTGTTTTTGACCAAACTGAAATTCAGGTAGGGCAAAAATATTTAATAAAAGCTGTTGTAAAGGACCAAAATGAAGGGGAACTTTCAGGATTAACCAATGTATGGGAACCATCTAATGATAATGTACAGGTAATAGAAGAAAATGACAGTTCATACCTTGCAGGAGTAAAAACCGGCACATCCACTATTTATGTTTATCCGGCAGGTTACCCCGACATTCGCGACTCAATTGAGGTAACGATTCTGGAAGCAGCTGATTCAATTGCTGCTTTCTTAACAATTAAAACCAACACGCATACATTTGTTCCTAAAACCAAAATTGAACTAAGTAATTTTGAACTCACCCCGTTTATTTCAGAATCAAACCATAATTACGGCCTTAGTGATGTTCCAAATGTTACGGCTGCACACGCTGTGGCTTCGATATTTGAGAATGTTTCGTTCGAAAGCGACCTGCGTTTCAAAGACACAGAGGAAAATGGACTTTACCTATACAAACTACCGGTAAGTTCCGGTTCGCAAATAAAATACTATTACGGTTATGGTAATAGTGATGTTGATAAAAGCTGTTGGATGATAAATATTGGGGATAATACCTATTTCAATAATCTTGAAGATGTGGTGCTTTTCGAAAACGATAATTTAGTTGCCTACTATGTAGAGGATATAACTGCTAACTGGAACCTTTACAATTTAACCGGTTCGGAAACAGCAATTAATGTGGGTGCATCGATTGATATAACTCTTATGCAGGAAACCTTTTATCTGTATAGTGAGACAACCGTTATAAACGAAGGAATTTCTCCGGCAGCAAACATAGCAGTATATATTAACGGAGAAGTTTTAATGGAAGGAGGTGACACCATTAAAACAAATAACGAGGGAAAAGCAACACTAATTTTCAACGAGCCGAGCTCTTATACCATAGCAGCTGCAACAGAACAAATCAATTTAGTTGTAAACAATAGTACTGATATTCAGGAAAAAACTACAAAGGATTTTACTGTTTATCCTAATCCGGCAAATGAGAGATTCTCAATCGCTTTTCCATTCTCAAAAAATGAAATCATAGATTTAAAAATCTTCTCAGCAACAGGCCGCTTGGTTTATCAGAATAAATACCATAGTTCGAATTCACTGATAAATATAAATACAACAAGCTGGAGTAACGGGTTATATATTATACAAATTGAATCATATTCCGGAAGAGTTGTAAAAAAAATGATGATTAACCATTAAGAAATCATGAAATATAAAATTACTCTCATTTTGCTTTTTATTAGCGTTAAACTCTTTTCTCAGGCAGTAATTGATACCATAGCAATTGAAGAAGTAACCATTTCAGCCAAAAGGATATTTAAGAAGGAATATGCAGGCCAAAAAATATCCAAGGTAGATTCTGTTGTATTGTTAGATAAATTCAACCAGAATCTTTCTGATGTATTATCGGAAAATACTTCGGTATACATTAAAGAGCATGGACGAGGTGCATTAGCAACTGCATCGTTTAGAGGAACAGCAGCAACACATACTCAAGTTTTATGGAATGGAATGAATATTAACTCCCCCATGTTGGGAATGGTAGATTTTTCGTTGATCCCTGTGTATATTATTGACGATTTAAGCTTAAACCATGGGGGTAGTTCCATTAAAGAACAAAGCGGAGGTTTAGGTGGAAGCGTAAACATCAACAATAAGGTTGACTGGAACAACCGTTTTAGCGGCCGGTATTACCAGGGAGTTGGAAGTTACTCAAGCTTCGATGAGTTTGGGCAGGTTAACATTGGCAATAAAAAAATTCAATCCAAAACTCGCGTATATTCTAACAAATCAAAAAATGATTACTCTTTTATAAATAAATCAATTACCGAACGCCCCAAAGTTAAAAATGAGAATGCTGATTATTCAAAATATGGATTTGCCCAAGAAATCTATTTCAGGACAAACGAATATAATTACATTTCTCTTAAAACATGGGGACAACTTGCTCAACGGTCACTACCAACAGTCCAAAGTTACGAAGGTTCTGATCATGCCAATTTAAACTCACAAGACGATAATACATTTAAGGCTGTTGCCGAATGGAAACATTACAGAAGCGAAAGTAAACTTCATATTAGTTCTGGTTATGACTACCAATCTCTTGATTATATATTGGAAAATGAGGTAAATGGTATAGGAAAAGTGCCTGCAATTTATTCTGAAAGTATCATGCAAAGTATCCATGGTAATGCAAAATATGGTTATGACTTTACTGAGAATTTCCAATTTAATTTATCGCTTAATTATAAACATTACAATGTTAACACCAAAGATTCGGTACTAAAAACCGGGTATGATGTTATACGAGATGACTTTTCTGTATTTGGAGGATTCTACTTAAACGTTTTTAAGAAATTTAATATCTCTTTAATGCTTCGTGATGATATTATAGATTTTAATTTATCACCTTTAATATTTAACCTGGGTGTTAGTTACAAACCTTTTTTAAATACTGATTTAGTGATTAAAGGTAGCTTTGCCCGAAATTACCACCATCCTACCCTTAATGACTTATATTGGCAACCTGGCGGTAATCCTGAACTAAAAGCAGAAGAAGGATATACTGAAGATATGACTATTACGTATGCTTTAAGTAATAGTAGAATTCAAGTGAGCAGTGAATTAACGGGCTTTTATTCCGACATAAACAACTGGATTATTTGGCTACCCAGTTTCAAAGGATACTGGGAACCATTTAATATTAAAAGAGTGAAATCTTATGGTTTGGAATATAACCTTAAAGTAACAAGCTACATTCAAAAGTTAAATATTCAATTACAAGGAAATTACGGCCTTACAAAATCATTAAACTATGGCGATCCTTTAACATGGGGTGATGAATCGTATAAAAAGCAACTACCATTTATTCCCGTGCATTCCGGAAACTTCTTAACGCAACTAAAATACCAGGGTTATTACATAAGGTATCAGTTTAATGCTTACAGCGAAAGGTTTACGATGACTAGTAATAAAGTAGGGCTCGAAGATGATTCTGGCGATTTAGGTGTAAGCCAAAATACCGGAAAATTAGGCTGGTACTATCCTTATTATATGAGTAACCTGACTATTGGAAAAGAATACGATGTAAAAAAATATACCCTTGGAGTAGAGTTAAAAATTAACAATCTGTTCGACGAAGAATACCGGTCTGTATTAAATAGGTATATGCCTGGCAGATACTTCACCTTATTACTAAAAATCTCCTTCAAAAAATAACATTTAGAAAATGATTAAAACTATAAGACAATGAAAAAATATTTTTTCATATTCCTCATAAGCACACTAATTTATTCTTGTATGGAAGATGATGAACTTACCGAGTTTAATAAACTTGAAGTGAAACAAGATACATCGCTTACCAATTATATCAGAAATCAACGGGGCGTGTTTATTACCAACGAAGGTAATTTTATGTACGATAATGCTTCTCTCTCCTATTACATGATTGATTCGATGAAAAACCTGAACAATGTATTTTACAGAACAAATGCTGTTCCATTGGGAGATGTAGCTCAATCTATGGCTATTCGCGACTCTTTAGGTTATATAGTGGTTAATAATTCAGGAAAAGTATATGTAATTAATATTAACACTTTCGGTTATGTTGGTAAAATTACCGGATTAACCTCTCCCCGGTATATTCATTTTATCAACGATCAAAAAGCTTACATAACGGACCTTTACGCAAAGTCCATTGCCATTGTAAATCCTAAAACATTCCAAATTATAGGCTCTATAAATGTGGATAATCATTCCTCTGAATTTTATCAGCATCCTACCGAGCAAATGGTACAATACGGTAAATATGTATTTACAAACTGTTGGTCGTACGATAATCAGATTTTAGTTATTGATAGCGAAACTGACCGGGTCATTGATTCTATTAAAGTCCTTAAACAACCCACTTCGCTTGTTCTTGATAAATACAATAAAATATGGACCGTAACCGATGGAGGGTATTACGGTAGTCCCTACGGACACGAAGCTCCCGGGCTAATTTGCATTGATGCGGAAACACGTAAAGTAGAGAAAATTTTTAGATTTGAATTGGGCGATTGGCCTTCTGAAGTATGCTTAAATGGTACCAAGGATACACTTTATTTTATTAACCGTCACATATTCCGTTTACCTGTTACTGCTGTCATCTTCCCCGATGAGCCTTTTATTGAAAGTCATTACGAAGGAAACTATTCCGGTGGGTATTATGGATTAACTGTTGATCCGGTAAGTTCTGAGATTTATGTCGCCGATGCCATAGATTATGTTCAACAAGGTGTAACGTACCGATACTCACCTCAAGGTGAACCGGTAGATACCTTTAAGGTAGGTATCATTCCTGGAGCATTTTGCTTTAAACCAAGCAATCAAAAATAATTATATCAAATAACCTATTCAAAAATTAAATTTAATTAAACAATGAAAAAAGTAATTACACTCATTTTATTGAGCTTATTCTCGGTATGGTTATATGCCGGGAATGGAAAAAAAACCTCAAAAGCAGTCTCTGCCTTTCCATGGGTAGAAAGTTTTGAAGGAACTACTTTCCCTCCAGAAGGTTGGACAACCGAAACAGAAGATGCCAGCGGTGATGGTTGGGAGCAAAATGATGGATCAACATATGGTCCGGGAAATGTGCCTGATGGTTCATATGCAGCTATGGCAGATGTTTACAACATTTCCAAAAATATGGTGGCTAAACTTAAAACACCCGTTTTACAATTGGGAAGTTTATCAAACCCTAAACTTAAGCTTTCATGGCAGTGTACCGATGGTTACAGTCAAGATCCTGTTTTCTTAATAAAAATGTCAACGGATAATGGAGCCAATTATAGTGAAATATATAATCAGACTGCTGACGGATTTGCTAATGATTGGATTGAAATTGACTTAGAACTAACAGGAGCTACCGATGAAACAATACTTTCTTTTGAAGTTATTAGCGATTATGGCAGTAAAAATCTATTCATTGATCATGTTCAGGTTTATGAGCCAGCACCTATGCAATTTGTTTCTGCTGAATCATTTCAAAACAATACAAATGTTATTTCCATAGGTAGTACAAACAATGATATTGTCAGTATTAATATAAAAACTCAAGGTGCGCTAAATAAATTAACCATCAATGATTTTAATTTTAGTTTAGATGGCACTACAGATTTAAACGATATTACCAGGGCCCAACTGTTTTATACAGGAAATTCAAACTCATTTACAACTTCAACGCCACTAGGAGAAACCAGCATTATTCAAAATGCTATAACCTTAAATGGAAACACCGAACTGGCGGAAGGAAACAATTATTTTTGGCTTGCATTTGATATTAGCGCTGGTGCCTTATTAGACAATTTAGTGGATGCTAGTTGTTCACAAATTAATATAGGAACAGATAATTATTCCGTTTCCTCACCAAATCCTGACGCAAACAGGCAACTTAAGAAAATTCTGAATATGCCTTCAGGAACAAACATAGCTACTGTTAATGAAAACCTTGTTTTTTACGATGATGGTGGCGAACTAGAAAAATATTCTGAAGGGTTTGAAGGTACCGTTACGTTTGTTCCAAATACGAGTGGCAAAGCAATTAAAATTGAATGGGATAATTTTGAAATTTTTAATACTTCCAGTACCGGTAATAACGATATCTTTAAGATCTACCATGGATCAACCACTGATGAAGCTAATTTAATTGATACTTACTCAGAAATGCCTCCTGATATTTATTCTATGGATGCCAGCGGTGCCATTACTATTTATTTTAAAGTAAACACAGGAGTGCCAAAAGAAGGATGGCAGGCTCAAGTTTCCGAATTTACCCCTTCTAACATGAGTTATGTTGCTTCAAATGTATTACAGGAAATCACTAATGTTGTTTCTGCATCTGAAACAGATGCTCAAATCCTAAAAATTGAAATAGAAACCGAAAATACACTTAATCCTATATCTACAGGAGATTTTATTTTCAACACTTCCGGTTCTTCCGATGCTGGAGATATTGCAAAAGCTAAATTATATTATACTGCAAATAAAAATGTTTTTAGCTCCTCAAATTTAGTTGGCGTGCAAAACTTACCAAATGGAGAATTTACGATAAGCTCAAACCAAGAGCTAAGTGTAGGTAAAAACTACTTTTGGTTAGTGTATGATATGGCCGATCTGGCAAATCACTATAATATTGTAGACGCTTCTTGTACTTCTGTGAATGTTGGCGGAGCAAGCCAGGTTCCCACAACAACATCTCCTGAAGGAAATAGAACCATAGACAATACCTATCGAATGCCAACATCAGGTACTCCTACAAAAACTATTTACCAGGAAATTCCTTTTACAGATGACAACGAAGGATATGGAGGTAAATACAGTCCTGATGCTATGTCAACCGTTACATTTATTCCATCAAACAGCAACGAAAAAATGAAAGTTGATTTTTCTTCTTTCGATATTTATTATTCAAGCTCTATTTATGGTACAAAAGCAGTATTCAAAATATTTAACGGAAACAGTACTGCATCTGCCGATTTATTATGGGAAGCTGATGAAACAAACTGCTCCGATGGGCCTGGTTATATTGTAACTTCAACTGCTGATAATGGAACACTTACCATTCAATTTGTTGGTAATACCTATACTTCCACATATACTAAAACCGGCTGGGAAGCAACATTATGGAGCGAAGTGCCTAAAGATATGGAGTTCAAATCAGCAGAGGTAACTCAGCAATCTGGCTTTGTAAAACCCGGATCTATCGATCAGCAAATACTGTCTATTAATCTGAAAACCTCTGGAACATTAAATCCTGTTAACAATACCATATTTACTTTTAATACGAATGGAACAACCCAGCCTACTGATTTAAGTGCTGCCCGATTATATTTCACAGGAAAAGATAATGCTTTTTCAACAACAACTCCTGTTGGTACAGAAGTTTCTGCTCCTGAAAATGATTTTACCTTTACATGTACTAATTCTCTTGAAGAAGGTAACAATTACTTCTGGTTGGTATATGATATCGCATCAGGAGCTACTATAGATAATACCGTTGATGCCGAACTTAAAAAAGTTCAATTAATGGATTCGGAACATACTGTTGAAAATGGTGCACCTGCAGAAAGCAGTATCATTAAGAACATTTATAATCTTGGAGCCGGAATAAATACGGTATATGTTAACGAAACCCCGTTACAGTTTTTCGATGATGGCGGACAGGCCAATAAATATTCCAAAGATTTTACCGGAACAGTAACTTTCATTCCTGAAGATAATACTCAAAAAGCCCGTTTAACCATTAACAGCCTGCAATTCTATAGCATGGACGAAATTTCGGTCTATAATGGCACTGGAACAGAAGATGAAAACCTTATTCGTGAAATGGATGGTGATGAGAATATAATAAGTTCTGACGAACCATATGTATTTAAATCTACTGCAGACAATGGCGAACTAACGGTGGAATTTAAAAGTTACTCTTGGTCAACACCTAAAGATGGATGGGAAGCCTCTGTCCAAAGCTTTATACCACAACCCATTTTCTATAAAGATGTTGTAGTTAATCAAGCCAATACGAATCCGGTAATTAAAAATGAAAAGAATGCTGAAATCCTTCAGGCAAAACTAAACTTTGGAGGAGAAACAATGCCTGCAAATATTACAAACTTTCAGTTTAATACGGGCTTAAGTTCTGCTGATAGTGATATTTTTAATGCAAAACTATATTATTCCGAGGAAACCAATATACTTAATATTGAAAGCAGTGAACTTTTAGGAGAAACAACACCTGACACAGATGGGAACTTAATATTTAATTGCGATGTTTCAATTACAAATGAAGCTGGATTCTACTTTTGGTTAGTTTACGATATATCTGAAAATGCCAAAATAGCAAACTTTGTGGATGCCACGCTGATAAACTTTACGATTAATGATGAGCAACATACTCCTGATAACGGAAATCCTGCTGGCAACAGGAAAGTAATTGCAGGAATGAAAGGAGAATTTACTATTGACCAATCCGGAAATGGAGATTTTATTTCATTCGAAGAAGCTGCCAGTAGTTTAATCCATTCAGGAATAGAAGATGATGTAGTTTTCTTAGTTGAAGATGGTGTTTACGTTGAAAGAGTTCAGCTGCCTGAAATACAAGGTACATCATCTGAAAATACCATTACTTTTAAAGCCAAAAACGGAGTTAAAGAAAATGTAAAATTTGTTTACAATCTAAGCATCACAAGCTCTGATGATATCGGTATATTTGAGTTACAGGGAGCCGATTTTGTTACCTTTGAGAATATAACTTTTAAAACCAGCCAAACATCCTACGATGGAATTATTCTGATACGTAACCAAAGTAGAGACATTACATTTGAATCGTGCTATTTTGATGCTCCTTTCTGTACTGGTTATAGTGATATTTCAGCTATTGATACCGATGCTGAAAATATAGCCAACGAGAACAACGATCGCCTTACGATTAATAATTGTGAATTTAATGGTTCAGCCACGGCATTATCATTATGTGGAACAGGGTATGTGGTTTTACCAAAAGAAAAAGGACATATTATAACAAATAATACTTTTAGAAACCAGGGTAGAAAAGTTGCATGGTTGGATAATCAAAAGGATATCCGATTTGAAAATAACTTAATTCTGGTTGATAATGACGGAATCTCAGAAATGATCGCAGTAGTTGGGTATCGTACCATTGGAAACTCAATATTCTCGAATAATATCATTCGTTCATCGGTAAACAAAGAAGTTGTTGGATTCCAGTTTAGGTATATCCAGGGTGATGAAGACAATCATGCTATGATCTACAACAATGTAATTAACCTTCAAGATGCAGGAAATGAATCCTATGGTTTCGAATTCGATGATGGGTCATCAAACACTGAAGTTTATTATAATACGGTTCTTATAACAGGTAGCTCAACCAACAATGCAGCATTAAGATTCTCAGGCGGAACCAGCGATATGCCTACCAATATGATCATTAAAAATAACATGTTCGTAAATAAAACAGAGCAGTATGCTGTTTCGTTGAATAATGACGCATTCTATAATGAAATTACTTTCGATTACAATAATCTGTTTACCGCAGGTACTAATTTATGTAAAAACGGAAGTGACATGGTTAGCGATTTAAACAGCTGGAAAACATTAACCGGAGCTAATCATTCTATTTCCGAAGATCCTGTTTTTTATTCAGATAATGATTTACACCTGCAATCTGCCGGTAGCCTGAATTGCGGTATAAAAATTGCATCTGTTTTGGTTGATATGGATAATGAAATTCGTTCGGAAACAACTCCTACTTTAGGAGCCGATGAATTTTCCGAACCAAGCGCAAACGCACCTTTGTTAGCCAATGGTTATCCTTTGGTGTCAAACGTTGATCATCAGAATGCTTTCTTAAATGTAAAAACCGATAACAACGGTATGGCTTATTTTGTTATCCTGGCAAAAGATGAAACTGCCCCAAGTGTCGATCAGGTTATAAATGGCACCGATGCCACAAATAATCCTGTTGATGATCATTTAAAAGGAGAGTTTGAGTTCTACAAAAACAAAGCAGCCTCAAGTATGATTACGGGATTAGATTCGCATACTGAATATGATGCATATGTGGTTGTGAAAGATAATCTCGGTCATATTGCCGAGTCGGTTGCTAAAGTTAGTTTCCAAACCAGTTATAAACCAACCGAGCCTTCAACTTTCGAGTTAATTGCCACATCTAGTGATAATTTCGAAGATGGAACAGCTTACTTTTCTGGTTTAAGCGTTATTGAAGGCGAAGGAGCTACTGAATACTCTTTCAAACAAGTTCAGATTGAAGCTAGTCAATCAGGCATTATTTCATTAACCAATACCGATGACGGTCTTGTATTGGATGGCTTCTTCGTTAAATCTGCTTCTACAGCTCAACTAAAAGGTATTAAAGCAGATGCTTCTTATACAGAAACAATTAATCTTGACGCTTATGCTGAATGGGATTATGTAAATTTAAGATCATTGGGGCAATTGGTGGGAATAGAAATCACTGCCGGTTCTGAAATGCTATATATTGATGATTTTAGTGCATTACCTTTGGAATTAAGTATTGATCCTATTAGTGATATCACAATTAATGCAGGTGAAGAAGTAACTCTGGAAGCAATTGTTTCAGGTGGTGTTAAACCATACAATTACGAATGGACCCCAGCTGAGAATCTTAGTGATGCTACAGTTTATAATCCGGAAGCTACACCTTCTCATACAACTGAATATAGAGTTAAAGTTACCGATGCTTTTGGATCAACAACAAACACAAATCTTATTGTAAATGTGTTAAGCAACGAAGCAGCTACTGCAACATTCGAAGAATTGTCATTAAGTCCTGAATCTTACTGGATGGGTAATTCTGAGGAAGAAAATAGTATTTTCTACAGTGGTTCTTTTAGTTTTAATAACTATTACAACGAATCGTATATGACCTGGATGGGATTTGCTTATTCAAATGAAACAAGTACAGATTTTGATCCTGATTACTATTTAGAACATCAGTTCCGATCAGCCGCCGGATCAGGTGCTATGAACTCTGAAAATTATGGTGTAGCTTATGCTTATGGTTTTGTTCCTGAAATTAACCTTACCAATACTTCTAATGGAGAATTATTAAAAGGAACATTTATTACCAATACAGCTTATTTGGTTTCATCATTAAAAAATGGTGATAGTTTTATTGGTGGGCCATTTGAGCAAGGCGACTGGTATAAAGTTACATTCTCTGGAAGAGATAAAAATGGTAATATAACTTCCAGCATGGATGTTTACTTAGCTGATTATCGTTCTGATAATCCCGACGATCATTATATACTGGATTATTGGAAATGGGTTGATCTGTCTTCATTAGGAGAAGTACAAAAAATCTATTTTACTGTATCGGGTTCACGAAATAACGAAATTGGATTGACTATTCCTGCATATTTCTGTATCGATAACTTTAATGATATCGAACAAGATGCTGCTCCTTATATAAGAAATACTCCGGCAAATCCTGTATTGGAAGAAGATGGTGATGCTGTAAACATTGATTTATCGGATGTGTTTAGCGATTGTGATAATGATGACAATAATATTGCAATATCTATCAAGAGTAATTCTGATACTGATAAGATAAGCGCAGAGATAAATGATAACATTCTTACCATTACACCATTAAATAGTAACGAAGAAGACTGTCAACTTATCATAGAAGCACTATCGAACGGAAAAACATGTGAGTTAACAATACAAGTATCAATCAATCCGTTTGACAATCCACCAATAATTGCTAATGCACCATCGGATCCTGTAATAGATGAAGATGCTAATCCTATCAATATCGACTTTACAGATGCATTTACTGATATTGATAACGAAGACAGTGAAATTACTTTATCTGTTAAGAGTATTTCAGAGCAAACTAAACTAAATGCTGTATTTGAAGGAAAAACCCTGACAATAAATCCTGCTGAAGATCAAAATGGAACTGCGATTATTACAGTTGAAGCCTTATCGAATAATAAAGCTTGTGAATTAGACCTAAAAGTTACCATCAATCCTTTAGATGATGCACCTATAATTGCTAATGTACCATCAAATTCAGTTATGGATGAGGATACCGATCCGGTTACCATCGACCTAACTGGTGTATTTACTGATGTGGATAACGACGATAATTTAATAAGCTTATCTGTTAAAAACATTTCAGATAATACAATCTTAGGTGCTGAACTAAACAATAATATTCTTTCTATTCATCCTGAAGAAAATCAGTATGGAACAGCTGATATTACTATTGAAGCACTATCGAATGGTAAAACATGCAATTTAACACTACCTGTAAGCATTAATCCTATTGATGATGCTCCATATATTGCAAACGAGTTGGATAATTTAACCATTAATTCTTTGGATGAAATTCAGTTAGATTTAGGCAATGTTTTTAGTGATATTGATAATAATGATGCTGATATTAAAATTCAAATTACAGGTAATTCTAATGAAGGATTATTGCAATGCAGTATTACTAATAATGTTCTGCTATTACAAGCTCAAAATGTAGGTAAAGAAACTGTAACAATTGATTTAAAAGCAATCAGTAATAATAAGGATATTACTTATAGCTATGATATCAATTTAGATATTAGTACAGGGATTAACATGCGTTTTAAAGAAGAAGTGAGTTTTTACCCAAACCCTTGTAAGGATGTAATTTTTATTAATTCAAATAATAAGTTGTCCAGAATCAGTATTTTTAATATACACGGGCAATTAATAAAAGTTATCGAATCTCCTGAGGATAAAATAGATGTTACAGATATTTCCCCCGGCACATATATTCTAAAATTAGTGCAAAGTGATCAGATTATAACTCAGAAGTTTATAAAACAATAAATTTAAAAACAGGAGTAATAAATTCAAATTACTCCTGTTTAATTTATTAATAATCTGATATAATATCGTTTGAGACATTTATAACTTGCTTTTAAAATTCCGTATATAAAAAGAGGCTGTCCAAAAAGGCAGTCTCTTTTTTATGCCGCTTTTTTATTTTTGGTTTCAAATAAGTTTTGGTTATTGTCTTTTTGATAAAAAAAGTAT
>JANQHR010000120.1 GCA_028282585.1 Bacteroidales bacterium
GGAGTTAGATTCAAGAATAGCTTCCCTTAAAGTGTAATGGCCATCATTTGGGTCAACCACATCAAGGTTACTGTTTACAATATAACGACCAATCTCTACAGGGTTGTTTTGCGCAACTACATTATAACTTGTTGTTTTAGAACAACCAAAACCATCTGTTACCTGTACAAAATATTCTCCCGGTTCAGCAACCTCTAATTTCTGTGCTATTCCTAAATCATCATCCGTTCCAACTTCGTAAGTACCATTGGTATTATTGTCTTTAAACCACTGGTAACCAGTGTAAGTTTCACTAACAGTTAACCTTACCGGGGCATTGACATATCCACCGCAACCATCGTTGTACAATGGGCCACGTGCAGGAGCAATGGTTATTGGTAGTGTTGAACAATCCTGTACTGCAAATGCTGCTGTAAATTCCGAAGTATTTTCAATGTAAGGAGAATTAGAACCTGAAGCTTGTGTAATTGTTGCGATTACATAAGGGTTTGCAGGATCAGTAAATGTATGCCCGCTTATATCTATAGACCAGTTTCCACCTGCATCAACAACAGCATCACCAATAAACTTTAAAGCATCTTCGCCATTATCATCAGATTCAAATAATTCAATAATGTCACCAATTGTTCCATTTTCTGAAGATGACAAAGTTGTTTCAATTGTTCCGCTTACTGTATTACTTGTAAAATTTGCCGATTCAATTATTGGTGGTGACTTCCATTTAATAGGCGCAGCCGGATTTGCAATACTTATACCCTTATTGGTATTATGCATCTCATTCTGCCTGATATGTATTCCATGCGAATAAGAACTACCATTATAATCAGGTATAGAAATAGTTGTGTAAAAGTTTCTAAATATATTCCCTTCTCCGATTATTGATCCGCCCACTTTAATATTATCGGATGCGTTTAATGAAATTGCAGATTCTGTTAAACTACCCGGGTTAATAAATTCGTTGCTCTGAACGGTTAAATTATTTGCAGAACCCCAGCTTATAATAGCTGATTGCTCAACATACATTAAGTTCCCTGCTCCTGGTTTTCCAAATATTATATCGGTACTTCCATCAATAAAAATACCTGTTAAGTTAGAAAACTGAACAGCTCCATCAACAGAAACTCCGAATTTGTTGTTATAGATCTCCACATTTTGCGAATTCCAAATACCCATAGAGTTTTGAGCATTTTCTGATGACCATCCACTTTCATTTTCAGATATTACATTCCCTTCAGCTTCTGTATCTCCTCCAATTATAATGTTGTTACAGCCGTCCATAGTTAATGGTTGAGACATACGTCCCGGAACATCCACCATGCCCGTTTCATCAGTTCCAAGTTTACAACCTTTTATGGTTGTTCCGGTGCTGTTTTGCAGTTTGATACCTCCGTATGAATTTGATACTACACAATCTGTAATTTCGACACTATCGGCATTGTATATTAATATTCCTTGGCTATCAAAATTGTCAAAATATAAATTATTCAATTTTGATCCTGAAGCTTCCACTCTGATACCATTATAAACAGAACTATTACCTATAATATGAACCGGTTCAGATAATCCGCTCGCATTGATTTCAACAGGTTGGGTAATTGTAGGTAGCAAAGTACTTAAATTAATTGTATAAGGTGCACCATCCGTACAGAATAATATACTATGTGGTAAATATTCCGTAGTTGCATTTGATGCTTCAATAGCTGCACGTAAAGAGCCAGCACCTGCATCATTGCTGTTGGTTACATAATAGTAACCAGGTTCGGAACCCGGACATTCAGGGGTTTGAACTAAAAATGGAGTGCTAAACTCTGAAGTATTTTCCAGGTTAGGAGAATTATGCCCCGGAGCATCAGTAATTGTAGCAATAACATACACATCACCCGTTGCTGGTAATGAACCAGAAGTTAATTCCCATGTGTTGTCTGCCCGAACTATGGCTTCACCAAGAAATTCAATTGCATCTTCACCGTCCATATCTGATAGGAAAACTTCAACAATATCACCAACATGTCCGTTTTCAGGATCTGTAAAAGCCGTTTCAATAGTTCCACTAATTATTCCCGCTGCTTGATCTCCACCATTAATAATTGGAGCTTTTTTACCATTATTGGATAAATAACCTGTTGAGATATCAAAGTATATACCTTTATTTTGTATATTATATATTAAATTTCTTCGAATAGGATTATATTCTACTAGTTGGCTCACTTTTGAATAAAACCTAATCCCTTCATCGCAATTCGCTATTATATTTCCTTCTCCAATATTTGTTCCACCAATTTTATTATTATTGCCAAAATTGCCTATAATACCCTGTGATAATGAACCTAAATCCTCAAGATTCCGATTAACTCCAATATAATTTCCAATTATTGAACAATCTGAACTTCCGCCATTAGTAATTCCTCGTAATGTTGCTGAAATCACATTTCCTTTATCAACTCCTCCAACTAATAAATTGTTACAATAACTTAAAAATATTCCTTCACTATCTGGTATTGAAATCTCATCAACTGTCACACCTATATTATTATTTGATACCTCACCAGAAGTGTTATGCAGGTAAATACCTGAACTTGTGCCACCTAAAATTATATTTCTTGAGTTTTCGTCAGACCCCCCAATTAAAATATTATTACAATGAAAAGCTGATATTCCATGTCTGGTATTTCCCAAGTTCAAAGTACCGGTAACATCTGTACCTATTTTACAATTCTGAATTTTAACCGAATTTGCCGTATGTACGTAAATGCCGCTATCATTATTACTTAATATACAAGAGGTAACTTCAACATTATCTGCTAATTGGATTCTCATACCAAAATTAGTAAAGTTTTGAATGTTGAAATTTTTAATTACTGTATTTGATGCATTTATAATTAAACCCATTGCACCTACACTTATACAATTCTGGCCATCAATAAACACAGGATTTGTTAAGTTACTTGCATCAATTTCAACAGTTTGCTGAATATTAGGCAACTGATTTACTAATGTGATATTATAGGGTGCTACACTTTCGCAAAAAACAATTTTATGAGGTAAATTTTCTGTATTGTTGTTGGAAGATGTAATAGCAGCACGTAAAGAGCCAGCACCTGCATCATTGCTGTTAGTTACATAATAGTAACCAGGTTCTGAACCCGGGCAACTTGATGTTATAGTAAATGGACTAGTTAATTCAGAGGTATTCCCATTTGGATCAGTTTGTGTAGCCACAAACATGGTTCCTTCTGTAGATGGAATATCTACTGTCCAATTTCCTGAACCATCGGCAATGATATCACTACTTGTTGAAATAAACCTTAACGCTTGTTGTGGACCATCACTTTCGAATAGCTCTATTTTTGCTCCCGTTCGTGAAGTCCCTGAAATAGTTACAGTACCACTATTATCAATAGCAGTGATATTTGCAGGTGGTACAATATCATCATTATTACCGCCTCCATCTATAAAATGGATACCTTTACTGCCATTACCGTAAAAAACATTTTTTGTTATGGTTACCTTTGAAGGTGCTTCTAGAAAAATCCCATTTTGATAATCACTACTATTCAAAGGATTATTACAATTAATAATGGTATTACCCTCAATCAAATTATTAATTGCTGAAGGGTAATAGATGTGTACACCATTACCATATATATCATATCCATTGGATAAATCATATTTAGAACCAATTATATTGTTAACTATCTGGTTATTGGGCGTTGTAAATATTAGGGCTGCGGTAGCTTCTGATCCATCATAACCTATCGTATGAATAATGTTATTTCTTATAATATTATTTTCAGAATGTAAATCAATTCCTTCATCCTGATAATTATACAATTCAATACCTTCAATAATACAACTGCCCGAATTAACTTTTATACCTGTAGCATTGCCATTACGGACACCTTCTGTACCATCTGATGCAATGCCTTTAATAATTATATATGGCGTTCCTCCCGTATAGCCAGGTTGAGTTGTTCCATCAAGGTGAATCGTATTGTTAAGTTCAATATCAATTCCTTTTGATGAATTTGCTTTTAATTTAATTTCGTGAGGCCCAGTACCAGGTATATTAAAACTGATTGTTTGCATCACTCCTTGACTAGCTGCATTGGCGCCTTCAATAGCCCAAGGTAAAGAACCACTTACACTAGGATCGTCGCTTGTGTTTGTAACGGTCCAGGTATTACTTTGAGATACTACTACAGTTTTTACATTACTTTCTATAGTAAGGTCTGTTACCCAATCATTAGTTAATATGCATTTATAATTGCCTGCATCATCAATTGTAGTTAGTTCTACAACATAAGAAGCACTATTAGCTCCTGAGATAGACTGCCAGTTACCATCTTCATCTTTCTTTTGCCATTGATAAATAGTATGGACTCCACTTGCAGGAACACTAATTTCCAACCTATCACCAGTTACTAATTCTAGTGTTTGTTCTTCTCCTACATTTGCCTGGTTAGAATAACTAAAAGAACTTAATTCATGCACCTCTGAGCTTGTAAAAAACTGCTCGATATCTCCAAAACTTAAGTTGTTCTCTTGGGCAGATAAAGATAAATTTCCCTTATTCACAAAATCGGGAAGGCCGATAAATGAATTATTGTTTACCTGCATATTTATTAAATTACTCAACTGACCAACTTCATCAGGGATAGAGCCGCTTAATTCATTATTATATAAAAGTAAATTTTGTAAGCTGCTTAAATTACCTAATTCTAATGGAATGGAACCACTTAAGAAATTATAACCTAAACTTAAATATTGAAGGTTTATTAATTGCCCTAATTCTGAAGGAATAGAACCACTTAATTCATTGCGAGATAAATATAAAATCTGAAGGTTGCTTATATTGCCTAAGTCTGAAGGAATAGAACCATTAAAGGAATTTATATATAAATCTAAAATAGTAAGGTTTATTAATTGCCCTAATTCTGAGGGGATAGAACCACTTAGTAAATTACGATTCAAATATAAATGTGTTAAAGCTTCTAAATCACCGATGGAAATAGGCAAATTACCTGTAAGGTTATTACTACCTAAATTAATTTGAGCAATATCTTTACCCTCAGCATCCAATGTAATTCCGTACCATTCGGCAATATCCTGTATAGTTGTTCCATTAAGCCAATTGGTATTACTTGTCCAGTTTGGGCCATCTGTTGAATTATATAAATCAACTAAAGCATTATATTCAATATCATCTGGAACTAAGCCTTCGTCAATATTAATAGTTATTGGGAATTCTGCTGTAAAAACTTCCGTTCCATTAGCTGCTTTTCCTACAACGCTTAATGTTCCAGATGTTGCATCAGATGCAAAATTAATTGTTATTGAAGAACCTGTACCATTAATAATTCCTCCTGTTCCAGAATAAGTCCAATCATAAGTAACAATATCTGATTCATAATATACATTGCTTTCAATATTATTATATGCACAATAATATAAATCACCTTCTGTTGCGTTTGACCATGCTGTATAATCTTCTGTAACAATTGTTAATGAAGTACCATTATTTAAATGAGTACTTCGCCAGTTTTGTTTTATCCAGTATTGAGAAGAAGCTCCTACAGGTAATTCGATCACATCATATACATTTCCATCATAATCTGAAATAGTTGATGGAGGAGTGCCAGTTCCTTTATATATTAATCTTACAGATGCTCCATGCTCTTTATTAAAATAACCTCCTACACCAATTGCATTATTTCCAAAATATAATGACCAATAATTAGCTTGTGTTGGCGAGTATTCATCTTCTTCCCAAAACCTAGCACGAGCTCTTATATCATGAAATTGCCCGTTATCATATCTCTCACCTGAACCGTATGCACTAAATCCTGTACTATTAGTAACAAAAACCTTTGGCTGCCAGTACACATTACTCGCTTCTTTCAAGTATTCACCAGCAGTTAATTGTCCATATTCCGTTCTTATGTCTACTATATCAGAAACAGATGGCAATCCCCAATCCGTAGGAGCAAAATTAGGATCAGAAGCAGCGTACCAGTTATATAAATATCCATTTCCTGTAAGAGCTTCTAATCCTTCTACATTATAACTTACACCGTATTGCCCTTGATCTACAGTTGCTGTTCCTGTAATATTTTGCGCATTACTACTAAATGCTAAACTTAAAAAAACTAAAATAAAAAATGTGGTTTTGGTAAAATTGCTAGCCATTATATTTGGGTTTACTTTACTCTTCATTTTTGTGGTAATTTTTCTCATTGTACTTTTAATTATTCTCGATGTTAATAATTACCTTTTTAGCAGGCGATTTAACCGGGTCATTAATTCTTACATCGTACATATCCGTTGGAGTATTGTCATTCACTTCATACCCTTCGCGTTGCATATATGTATCGTAGTTTTCACTGCCTGCTTCATCAAACCATCCTTCATTACAACCCTCAACATCCCTTTCTCCTTCGTTTTCCGGACATTTAGAAGGTAACTCAACAACCATGTTCCACTCAGTTGCCTGCAATAGTTTTGTATACTGATACCATGAAACCGGATAAGGATATCCATAAGTATCGCGCGAATTATATTTAAAAAGATCAGGATTTGCATCTGTATCTAAGTAAATTTCTACACCGGTATTATATGCTTCATCATCTAATACATAACTGCTTCCGCTACAATTATCAATAGTACCGGTTGAATGCCCCGCGATACCATAATCTAGCCTAAACTCGATATGCGAATAACCTACCTCCGATTTTTTAGTATTCATGTGCCTTGATTTGAACTCATGACATGAATAAGTATTAAGCTCACATTGCTCTTTGCAGATTTCAATTAACCTATCGGCCATAATTTCAATGTCGCCTTCCGGAACAATAGAAAGATCTGTACCATCATAACACTCTCCGATCGTGTAGCATTTATCTAAAAGCATTTCTCGAATGTCCATTTTTAATTGGGATCGTTTATTTTCGCAACCTGAATGGCAATTTTCGAGCAACCTCACTATTTCGTACTCCACGAAAGAAATAGCATCCACCGGATCATATGAATAAGTTCCTTCCGGGTCAACTATGTCAGTGTATCGATCAAAATTACTGGCATCCCATTTATCTAAAATAACACCTGGATTATTTGTTTCGATTTGATCTTTTTCATCTTCAGTTACCAAATCATCATATCCATCTAAATCCGGATTAATCCACCATTCTTGTGGAGTTTCATAAAAGTTACAATTTCGTTCTTCTGCTAATTGCTGCCATTTTGGGCCAGGTTCTGTGTGGCCCTTTAGAGCTAAATAGAAAGTATATCGTTGGCCGCAACTCCAACTATATTTTGTATAAGGAGTCTTAACTCTGCCAAAACCAGCAAAGTCATTTACAATATATTTTACCTTTGTTTGTTGTCCATTGATATCTATTGTTTTAATACCACATCCATTATCCGGAAGATCAGCTAAATTTGGATAATCAGGATCAGGATAACAGAAAGGATCGTTTAAATCTTCTCCACAGCAGGGCACTCTGATAGGCTGATTATTTTGATCCAATTGAATAAATCCGGTTGCTTCATCAATTGCAAAACAATCGTTCGGATCGTCAAAATTATTATCTCTCTCCAATTTAGGGAACATACCTTCATTTTCGTACTCGAAATATTTAAAAGCGTAGATCGGATTTCTGATAAACGGAAACATCTTTACATACTTAACTTCATCGCTTTCTTCATCTACCGGAACTTCTTTCATTGGTCCCCAGTTTTTTAAAGGTATATATGGATATTGAAAATTTCCGGATTGGTCACGTCGATAATTCTTAATATACTCTTCCAGGGTCTTATTAAGCTCGTTCATTTCTAATGGAAATGGCTTATTCTTATCATTTAAGGTTTTAGAAACATACTCAAAATTACCATTACGCGCAGCATCAGTACTATTATACGCTTCATCACCTAAAGGTATCGCATCGTACGTGCTTAGTATCTTAGCAAACTTGTACCCTGTACAGTTAAGAAATTCTTCTACTAAATGCTGTTTATATACTGTTTTACTTGTAATATCAGGGTCACTGTTTAACCCTCTCATTTTTTTTGACATTTTTCTTTTTGCCAACCAACGAGTAATAAAGCCACCTCCGCTTATATTATCATCAAAATGGTTATCGTGTACTCCCTTATCTCCTTCATTTTCATCGTCAATACTACTTGAAACGTTTGTTCCTTCTTGTGGATACTCAGAAAAATCCTCACTACAGAACGATTGCTTCAAATTAATCAAAACCGCCTGCCAGCATTCGAATAATTCACGAGTTGTATATTGTGGGCACTCTCCGTCATTACAGTCGTCTACAACAGGATTACCACAAGCATCTAACATATTTTTATAAGGATTTACATACTCCTTATCTTCTTGTTGTTTTCTTGCTTCAATATATGGATTCTCGCACTTATAGAGATCGGTTAGCATGTTATGAATCATCATATTAAATGTGCCCGGATAGTTCCATCCTTCCATATAACGGTAAAAACTTTCGTCATTCTCTATATTTTTATCGAACTCTCCGCTTAATTCTGCACAATCTTGTAAATATGCCAAAGCATATCCTTCAAAATCCGGTATGAACTCTGCATTAACAGAACCATTATAAATGTCGTAGTAATTATAAACTTCGGGTCCATCTCCATCGTAATCGAATAATTCAGGCTCTGCACTAAAATCAAATGTTGGAACCCATTTTATGTTGAGAAGTATTTCGCAACAACCTGAGTTAAGTAAAATATATTCCGGGTTTTGTCCTTCAGGTGTTTCATAAAAGCTGTTATCATCAGCCTCTGACAAAAGGTACATTTCATAGAGTTCTTTCATTACCTTAGGAGTTTTTCTTTGGTAGGTAAAATTGATAAATTCACCAACTATATCTTCATATACCGGAAATGATTCATGATCTGTGTTATTAGGATCATCAGGATCTGTATTGTCAAATGTATCAAAAGTCCAACTATTTATAGCATCTGCCAAGCGTCTCATGCTGTTGTAATACGGTTGAACCATTTCTTCACATTCAATACTCTTTAACCACTCACTTATTAACTTTGCAATAGGTGCTATCTGATCCTGAAGGTCTTTTTCGGAATTTGAAAGACTTACGCTTGGATCTCCGGGTATTATCTTCTTTTCAACTATATAAGTACCTGTTTGAATTTCAGTTTCCATGAATGTAACAGGGTTCAATACAATAAATTCTTCTCCTCCTATTTCAACAGTTGGCGCACTTGATAAATCTATATCTTCGTAAATTGGGATTCTTTCACCTGTTTCCACTTTGTGTAAATACATAAACAATCGGTATTTACAATCAAGGGTCAAAGTCTGACACTGAGCTTTTAGCTGATTAACTTTTATTTGATACCCTATATTAAGTTCTGTTGGTTCCAGAAATACTAGTCTTTTAGAACTTGTAAAGGCATTACTCATGAAATAGTTATTTGTTATTTTATCAGATATGCTAATTTTATCCTCCGAAAGTCTTGCTCCATCAACATTTTCCAAATTTAGATTATCACCATCATAAAATGCAAGACAAGTAGCTAATACTTTCCCATCCATAGTGTTATAAGAAATTGTTGCAATGTTATTTTGATCAACTTTAACTATTTTTGAAATACTTTGATGATCGGGCGCTTCGTTACCAAATAATCTAACTATTTCTGATTCGGAAGGAGTACTATAATAATATTTTACTGTCTTACCACTTCCGTCTTCGGTAATTTTATGCATTGGCCCTAATCCTGATTCTTCGCGTAAACGATTTAAACCATCATCATAATACATTACTCTTGAAAATGGATAACCTTCTGCATTTGGAATTCTTTGGTCGATATTATTTTTATAGTAGCTGAAATCATTTGTTTCGTCTACAGGTTCTGCTACCCCATTACTACCATCAGCATCGAAGTTCTTGGCTGTATATAATTCATTTCCTGTTGTTACAAATTTTTCTTTATACTCTTCAACTTTTCCATCAACCGGAACCGGCATAGTTACTAAGGCAGGGCGACCCGAATAATCATATACCGTTTGAACAATCTGTGTTACATCATCGGAATTAAGATAAACTTGTTTTTGTTTCTCATGATTTAGACCATTTGCAAATGATTTTATTTCTTTTGACTTATTCTCTTCGGTAATCACTCTTGAATAAATCCAGTTTTTATCCTCTTCACTATCCTCAAAATAAAAAAACGGTTCATCTAACGATGATCTAACCAAACTAACTTGTTCTGCATTACTATATGACCAAGGCCCCCAATTTAATTTATTAGCAACACCGTTAATATAATAAGAGCCTATAGGGCGAACTCTCCAAACATAAAAACCAGAACCCTGAGAAATAGTGAGCTTTGTTTCTTTTTCAATTTTAATTTGACCGTATTGATTAAAGATCTCTTTTATTGGCACTTCAAATGTAAGGGCCTTCGACCAATCCATCTCTGCAACGATCTCTACTTCATCATTTTTAGCAGAATTGATATTATATAATTTCAATATTTGAAACTGATACAAACTGAAGGGGTAAGCATGTTCCCAGCTAAATACCGAATTTTCTTCATCAAAATTAGAATTAATAGGTTCTTCAATGAATTCATCGTCATTATACATTACATCATAAGCATAGTTAATGTTATAATTTAATGAAAAGCTTAAATTATCAGAAAAATCAGATGAAGGTTCTGTTGTTTCAACTAAAACTACATTGCTAATTATTATATAATCAAAATGATTTTCAAAACTACTTGTAATATCCTTATAGAAAACAGTCATTGGCTCTTCATTCTTGATAGTAAGGCTTATAGAAGATTCTGTAAAAACTGAGATTTCTACATCAGAAGAACTATATGCTAATATATCAAACTGGACATTATATTCAAATGGTAGATTCTCACTTGAACTTCCATATCCGTATGATTGATCATCATTTATCGAAAAAACAAATTCGACTGAAGCATTGCTAACTTTGTATTTATTACCATAATAAGTTGTTTCTTTAGGAACATTGGCTTGTGTTGTACCTGCGAAACCAATTGGAACCTTTAACTGTTCGTTTGTAGTTGTAGTTTGAGCAACTAAAACATTTCCAATTATACTCATTAAAATGATAAAAATAATTTCTCGCTTAATTGACTTTAGGTTTATGCCCTTCATTGCTTTAATTCTTATTACTTATTAAATGATAATAGCTATATCGTGAATTTAAATTTCCTTTTTCATCAAAAATTAAATCTTTAACTGGTGTCGGATACCAGTCTTTATAATCAAAATTTATTGTGTTGATTGTAATTTTTTGAGTCCTTAATTTCTGATCATTAGTAAAATACACCCACATTTCTTTAAGTGATTCGGATTTTAAATCATAGAGAAAACTCATTTTATAAATATGAACTTCTTGCTGAACTTCACTTTTAAATGACAATTCTATTTTCTTATATTTTCGTTTATTTACCCTTGTTTTTTTACAATAGGTTATTGTTCCCGACTCAATTAATTTTTTTTGAATTTCAAGAATGTCCATCTTTTGCATGCTGGCATTTGGATTTTGAACACCATCAGACCAGATTATTCGATTCATTGAATGGTATGCAACAAACAAATCTGTTGTATCATTATAATATGAAATTTGCGGTGTTTCGTAAATTGCCTGATTTTTAGATACAATTACCTTTACTTCTGAGTTAAAATCACTAATATTATATTTTTCGTAAAAGTCATATTCATATAAAGCATGTAAAAAATATACTTTATCATTTTCAGGTATATCCGGCACCGATATTTCCTCCAAATATTTAACAAGTAATTGCTTACACTCTTGTTGACCTTTTAAATTCAGAAAAGAGAATAGCAATAAACCAGTTAACAATAATATTGATCTGTAAATCATCTACCTTAATCTTTAAGAACTTTTGGGATGTTATATTGAACTTCTTGAATTGTTTTAAGTCCTTTCTCGGTTTCTAGTATCTTACCTATTAAAAATCCTTTATCATTATACTGATATCGAATTGTAAAATGTTGATCGTCAAACTGAGAAATTAGTCTTAAACTTTTATCATAAACATAGCAGGTTACCTGAGCATCAAGCGGTTGGAAACGTAGATCATCGATAAAAATATCTCCACCATACGTTGAAACTAAACCGATTGAAAGATTTTGACTATTTGAAAACTTTGATAATATAGCCGGATTAATTTCTGACTGATATAAAGCCCATTCGCCAGTTTGAGCTACCATATCCAATTTAATTAGTTCGGATCCACTAATGGAAGTGAAAAAACTTGTCTTTAACAATTCCATATCATCACATTTGGCCCAAAATTTTAAAATTCCACCTACCGATTTTAGGTGATCAGTTGGCCAAACTTCTGTAATAATTTCAGTTGGACTTCCACTACTAAGATTCAGTTGCTTCGAATATTCTCCGGTATGGTATATACCTTGAATATTATCATCAGACTCAAAATCTTCAAAAAATACCTCATTAAATTCGGCATTCTGCGCAATTATGGATGGTAAGGTATAGTTGTTATTTTTATTATAAACGACAGTACTATTTATATTTAAAGCATTCTTTTCTTCAATAACATTGCTGTTTGGAGAATATTTATTTGCTGTTGATAACCTAATCCAGTTTTGGTCAATGTTGCTATCATCTGAATCTTCCCAATCAAATATAGTATTCAAATCGAAGAATCCTTTTTCATAAACTTTACCATCAACATTCAGTGTATTTAGGTTGGTTTCATTATTATAAACATAAGATGACTTTGGCCTCCATACCTTATTCAATTCTGCTATTTTAGAAGAGGCATCCGGATACATGTTTTGTATTTTAACATCATTCCAACTGTCACTCCAATTATTCTCATAAGTATTTAAAGAGATTTCTTTTACATTCTGAATATTTATATTAAAATCATTTCCATTGTTATTAAACCAAGTATTTGTTGGTTTTGCAATTTCAGGATCTCCATATGTAATAATGCTCGCAGCGGTAGCATTTAATTGGTTTGTATTTTCAGAAAGCTCACTTTTCCTACCCATATCGTCGTAAATCCAACTAGCAGGAATATTCATTGAATAGTAGAAACTACTATATTCATTTCCTTCAATGTTCAATCCATTAAAATCATCATAAGTTTTAGTTATGATTGGATTTCCTGTATTAATATCAAATGCTAAGTTATCTGACCTGGAGGTTACACCATCTTTATAATTTTTTACACTCTTTAATATTGCTGGGTACCTAATTGTTTTTGTAGTTGCATGAGTAGCAATAAGCTTATCGCCTAACGAAATCGAAGGCATCAGTGAAACAAAAATTGGAGGAAGCCAGTTAATGGTAACACTAATATCAATTTCAAGACTAAGATCAAACGAAACATCTTTAACTTTATGTTTTGCAATGGTGATATCCATTTCTTTACCAGGAACCATAAATTCTTCACTGAAAGTTTTATTTGTTTCATCCCATTTTAACATTTGAACCTTTTCTCCAGGTTCGAAATAATTATATTCCTGTTTGGTAACTAAATATCCTTTATGAACATCTTTAAAATTGGAACCTTCTAACCATGGCTCAGATAAATAATTACCGCCATATCCTGAAACAGATTTAATTTTTCCATTCATAGAATTCTGAATAAAACGGAACCCTTGAGCCATCCAAAATTTATGAGTCTCAAAATTGATTAATCCCAGTGGCAATGGTAAATAATCTACTATTCTTTGATCGCTTAAATTAGTATGTTCTACCCCTACACCCGATACATCATACAAATTATCATTGTAGTCATTAACAGTTTCGACATTTTCATTTTCTTCATCCGGTAAACCATAATACATATCTCTTGGGTAATCTTTTGAAGTATAATACTCATGAACTTCGAAACCTGTACCTGTTTCTCCCGAATGGATATTTTCAACGATAACTCTTGAATAGATAATTGTTGGTGCATCAATAATTGATTCTCCAATTGGCCCTTCCGTTTGGGTTTTATCTTCGCCTGAAGTTAACTTACTATACCAATTTTGTTTTTCGCGTGGCATAAATCCAACAAAAGGATTCTCCTCGCGTGATAAAGAAGGTTCATTGGTTGAAACGCCACTGCTGGTCTTACCATCTTCAAGAACATAATAATATGATTTACCAAATAATACCGCATCATCATCTTCTAACCCCTGATCATATGTTAAGATATTTTTGACTCTTACTCCACCTCCTCTTTTTGACGAGAGCATAGGTAGTTTTAAATATGAGAGTGCTGGATTCAGCTTTCTGCAAAAAACATCGTGACTATATGAAATTAATGGATATGCCACTATACGTGGATCACTTTCTGCCATAAAACAAGCAGGAATAATCAAATCAAACTTAGGTGGATCCGGCCTGTTCCTCGATCCTTGCTGCGGCAAATAACCTTGGCCATTATTTGCTGCTTCCCAAATTCTTCTGTGGAATTTTGCTTCCCATAGTGGTTCAATACCATCTGAACTTTCTAATTTACCTAGTTTATTAAATGCAGCATAATCGTAACAAGCTTTGCGCGGTAAAGAAGTCATTCCATTATCAGCCGCTGTTTGCTCTGTTAGTTCTATAACAATAGATTTTTGCCCAGTTTCTGGATCTATAGATGAATATACATCTTTTAAATTTGCATACCCTTCAATATATTCCGATTTACTATTAAAAAACGGTGTATTATTTAATAAACTATACAGAAACTTATAATATATTTTATCTTTTGCTTCTGAATCCTCCTCTTCTTCTTCACTCAAAGCCGGATCAGTCTCCAAGCCGAAGTGAATTTTGATTTTCTTTACAAGGTCTTTAAGCTGATCATCATAATTATATGTAATATCATTTGGATCACATCCTAAATCCTCAGGGTTTATATAGCATTTAGATCCGTCCGTTGCGGCACTATACAGGCTGGCCATAGCCATTACTGATTTATTTTGCACATAGTTATAATCCTTTTGCTCATATTGCACAATGATTTCACCTCCCGTTGGTAAAGAAATACGTTTTAAATGCCAAGCTGCCGGATCAAAAATGTGATCATAAGCTTTAATCTCTTTTCTCCAATTTTGATCTTGATTTAAAACTGTAGCAGGAATAGGTCCTTGATACTCCCAAGGAATCCTCTTATCATATCTTAATTTACCATATGGCATTGTATGTCCCCATGGACTCATCAAGTATGGTGTATAACCTGGATTCTGACTTGATGCATCTATCTGATCAGTAAAAGTTAACACATCGTTATCAACTTTGTATTGACCTGAACTGGCATAATTATAGTGAAACTCATACGGGCTTACCTTTTGAGTAACTTCACCTTCGTATTCAAACCATACTCTTTTTAATGTAAGCTTACCCGATCCGGGATTTGTTGAAGCACTTCCATTTTTATAATCAAAAACTGAATTTTCATTGTTTGGTACGTTGGGAACTAAACTATAATCATATTCAAAATGAACAACCTTAATTGGCTTACCCATTCTGTCTTTAGCATACAAAACGATTCTTTCCAAATTTTCAGTAGACTTTCCTAAAGAACTAGCACTTCTTTTTGTATTTTGTGCTACAGGATCTGAACTTCCATTCAAATTTGGCGCTCCATATCCATCTTTTCTATCGATCTGTGATCCTTGTAAAATATCAGGTATACTGCCAATTTCACCAAAAAAGGCTTCAAACTCAGTTTTCTGGGTTTTGTTTGTTATAAAAAATGCAACGTGAGTTTTGGTTTCTATAGTTTCGAGATAATAAACTTCTTTTTCTCCGGTTATTAATGATCCAACATCGTCACGAGGATCTGAGATTTTATTTTGATGATAATAAAAGCCATTATATGGAGACCTAAAACGATACCAGTCATTATCTTCTCCTCCATGAATTCTTCTATAATCAAATTTGGTCCATCCACCAAAATCCCTGTCACTTGGTCCATTATTATCTACATCCACATAATTCGACTGAGTAATCTCCGTGAGCAAATATAAGTTGGCAAACGGCTCCGGCTTAATTTCGCCAATTACCGAATGATGGCCATTACTATATTCTTTAAGAGCATTATCGCTAATTTGATATTTCTTATTTATCTTCAGCAATTCTAATTTTCTAAAAGCAAGGTAATTATTAACAACAGTGTGATCTCCTGGAATTATATTTACACTCAAATTAGTGTTATTTCTTGTAAAAACAGGTTGGCCATATACATATTGACTACCATCAGTCTTTGTTATAGCAAATTCTACGATTGCATCATTGTTAGTTTCAGTTGGTATATTTTCAGGATCAAGTCTCTTATTTAAATTATTTCCACTTTTAACATCATTAAATGTACTTGTCATTATATGGTTTGAAGTACCCCAGTAATCAGAATCAAAATTCTTTTCTGGTAATAAATGGTTTTCTCTTAAATCAACTAAAACTCTACCAGGAATACTGCTTTGTTTTCTTAATTTAGCTGAAGTTAAATCATTATTTAAAGTATTTAGATCGTCTAAACTTGAAGGATTTACATTACCGACTGTTCCACCCAGATCACCGATAAACCTAAAAATAAATTCATCTCCAAATTCACTAATTTCTCCCCAGTCATTAATATAGGTAGCTTGTTTGCCAGATCCAACATCTAACCCTGCACCTATATTGGTAACACCAAGCATTAATTCAAATCCCGCATTACCAATTTTCATAGTACTTTTTCCTCCACCAGGCCTATTCGCCCTAAAGTGGCCATATTTATTAGGAAAGGCGCGAAATGTACCATTAAGTCCTTCTCCTGTAACACTAAAATAATCCGGGGAACTAAATGGTATACCAATAAAATAATCTCTTTTGTTATATGGGTCATCCTTTTCAATATAATAATCCATCAGTTTATTATCCATATCCTCGTTAACTGACGGTGGATTTAAATAACCGTATCCGCTATTTGGGATATAATAATCATTGTATTGCACGTTTAAACTGGCAGCAGCTCCAACTTCAACACCGACCGGTATCATACTATTAATCTGTAAAGAAGTGCTATGGTTAAAAGCGAATCCACTGTATTTAGTAAACTTTGGTGTAAATGTAGCGCTTCCATTAGGGAAAAGACTTGAACTAATGTTAGGAGGATTATTAGAATCGATAGTGGCACCTTGGTGGTTATCAAAATCCTTCATCGCCTTCTGTATATCATCACTTAAAAACTTGGTCGGATTAATACTCACTCCCATCGTAGCTCCATCACTATCTACAGTGAAATTTAATCCTATTCCTTTTACATCAAGTCCTAAACCTTTTGTAGGGTAATAACCTTTATAATTATTAAATCTTAATGAAGCATTTAAATTAATAGGAAGGTCAAAACTAAATGCCTCTAATCCTAGTAGTTGAGTTCCACTTAGTGTCCAGTTAGGTTTGGTTTTGTTATATACGTCAACGGATTGTCCATTATAATCATCAGGTAATCCTTTTAAGGTTCTGTTTATGCTTCCGGGATTTAAGTTCCACCCAAATCCTACCCATGAAGCCTCCTTTTCTACAGAAACCCCACTGGTATAAGATAAAGATAAAGCATATCCGCCCCCTTCTGCGCCGGGAATTTCTATAACTGGCAAATTATAAAAAAAATCTCCCGTAGATATATTTACCATATCATTGGTATTTACAGGAACAAATTGTGTAAATTCAGGAGATTGAGGGCCTGAACTATTAGCATATAAAAAAAACGGTCTAAAAATGCTATTAAATAAATTAATTAATAACACTAACGAAATGATCTTTGTGAACTTGGATTCTCTTAAAAAATTCATCCTTTTTATTATTTATGTAGTATAATTCAACTTTATTTATAACTTAAAAATTACCATACATTTATTTTAATCATTGCTTTTTTGATTCGAGAAAACTTCAAACATCCTACTTAGAAAATTACCCTAGCAAAAAATTGCTTAAAACAAGATATAAAACCTCCACTCTGAAATTCTTAGATTTTTTAAAAAATCGGTAGGAATTCTTATCGATTAAACTATAACTGCTTGATTTTTTTGTACAATGCGATATATTAAAGGGTTAATAATCTATTTATTTTTCTCTATAACCGAACACATAATTAATAATAATTTTTAAATCTACAAAAGCCAACTCATTTTTTTTTTTTAATGATTTAATACCGTTTTGGATAACTTTTACAAATTGGGAAGCAGAGGGCTATTTAAAATTAATATAAATTAGTTTTGTATAATACGCTTTGTTTTTTTTACTTTTTTCAAACGCTCAATTAATATCTTAATAATTATTTAACTTTCAGCTTATTCAATTTTTAATTTAAGATTATTCTTTTGCAATAAAACCTAAACCATGGAAAAAATATTCAAATTAGCATTCATTTTTGTTTTCGTAATACTCATCTCGTGTAAACCTGAAGTTCAGCATATTGAAAGTGATTTTAAATTTGCTTTCTTAACCGATATTCATGTTCAACCCGAAAGAAATGCAATAAATGGATTTAAGCGAGCCATTGATACAGTTAATAAGTTGAATCCGGACTTTGTAATAACCGGCGGTGATTTAATAATGGATGCATTAGAGCAAAACTTCGAGCGGTCAGACAGCCTTTTCAAAATATTTAATGAAACGACTGATTTATTGAAGATGCCGGTTTATAATACGTTAGGAAATCATGAAATTTTTGGATGGTTTAATAATGAGGTAGATACTCTGCATGAAGAATATGGTAAAAAAATGTACGAGAAAAGAACTGGCAAAAAGAGATATTACGCGTTTAACTATGGAGGTTGGCGTTTTTATATTTTCGACTCTGTTCATCAAAGAGATAATAGCCAATATTATGGGCATATTGATGCTGAGCAAATGAAATGGTTAGAAGAGGACTTAAAACATATTGGTAAATCAGTTCCAATAGCTATTAGTACACATATTCCATTGGCTACCGTATGGACACAACTTCAGTATGGCGCCGAACAAGCAAATTTCCCAGGTGTAGTTATAACGAATGCAAAAGAGGTTCTGAAATTATTTAAAGATCATAATTTAAAACTTGTTCTTCAGGGACATCTTCATTTTTATGAAAATATTGAAGCGAATGGTATACATTTTATCACTGCAGGTGCTGTAAGCTCAAAATGGTGGAAGGGGAAAAATAATGGATTAGAAGAAGGTTTTTTAATGGTATATGTTAAAGGCGAAGAATTTGAGGTAGATTATATAGACTATGGTTGGGAAGTTGAATAAAATCTGTGATCTTATATAACAATAACAAACTAAAAAAATCGGCGATATGGGCTGTTCGAAAACTTTTCGACAGCCCTTTTATTTGTATCCTATTCAAAGCTTTTTCAAATATCTTATTCTGTAAAAGATAAGCTGACTTTTCGGGCAACCTCCTTTTATTTCCAAATAATTTTAATAGTTACTTTATCTTACCTGATTTGAGGCTAGCTTTTATCTAATCATTAAACGAAAGAAAGAGCATTATTTTAACGTAATATAATTCGATAAAAAACTGAAAATAATTACCTTTGAATAAAGATCAAATTAACTGCTATGGAACCTTTTTCAATTAATTTAAACCAAATGGCGGACAAAGGCAGCCGCTATAAAAGGTTAGTCTTAATTCTTGCCTTAAGTTTCTTAGCAACATCCGCAATCATTTTCTGGATACTTTACAAAAAGGAAAATCCCGTTGAATGGATTTTCCTGGGATTAGGATTATACTTTCTTCTGTTTATATACTTTGGTTATGTGGGTTATAATACCAAAATGTTCATTAACGGTGATGATTTTGCCATTGAATACCAGTTTGGTTTTTTTAAAAAGGTACCGGAAAAAATAATATGGGAAACCTTAACTAAAGTAAAATTAGGGTTTACTTATATTGCTTTTTTAAAAAAGACAGGAAGAAGGAAGGTAATTAAAGTTGGCTGGTTGCCTTATCAGAAAGTAAAGGAGATTAAGAATAAGGTACAAGCTATTTGCGATGAGAAGGAAATAAAAGTAGAAGTTGCCAAATATCATAATGAAGAATAGTTAATCCTTACTATACAAGCAATTTTAAAAGAAAAGGATGATAAAATTATCACCTTTTTTCTCTTTGTTGAATATTATAAGTTACTCACTTTGCTCAAGAGAAGATTTTTAATACCCCGGTTTGTAAGGCGTTTACTCTAGACCAATTAAGAAATCGCGCCTTTTCTCAATATTAAGTAACCAACATTCTCTTGTGAACTATGTCTTGGATTATAAAAGCATGATAATCAAGCTTATTGATTCGAAACCATTTTTTTAACATATATTATTTAATAATTTAAACATATTAATTTGTAACCCATTCATTGTAAATTTGAAAACCACCCTTATTTGAAAACTCAGGGCAATAATTTAAGTGCTTTCTTACTTTCTCTATAGACATAGTAAGAGATTTAGACATATAACCCACCGAGAACTTTGTTAATTGTGGCTCTTTTTTCCCTAATGGAAGTTTACTCATAAATTCATTAATTCGTGCTACTTTCATTGCTAAAGGAACTGGAATATTTTTTGGATTAAACTTACGCTCAAATACTTCCAATACAATGGAGAACCACTCCCTTATTGATATGGGGTCTCCATTCGAAATATTATAAATTTCGTTCCACGATTTATCCGGTACTGTTAAACTGTAAAGTACTGCATTTGTTAAATTATCTATGTATGTGATATCTACCAGCGCTTTACCATCATTAATTAAAGGAAACTCTTTCTTATCTGACATCGCTAATATCCTGGGAACAATCGTTTGGTCATATTTCCCATATACTGCCCTGGGCCTAAAAATTATTGTTTTAAACCCTTCTTTTGCCAACTCTAACAAATCTCTCTCCGCTATCAGTTTTGTTTTACCATAGTTAAATTGCTTTTTAGGCAATGGCTCTTCCTCTTTTATATTAAATCGATCTTCTCCTGAATAATATACACTTGGGGTAGAAATGAAAATAATTTTTTTAATAAAATGTTTGCGGCATGCATTTATAATATTTCTGGTGCCTTCCACATTTATTCTGTAGAATTCCGAATAATTACCCCAATCTGCTGCTTTCCCAGCGCAATGTATTACACAATCACACTTGCTAAAAACATGATTGACTTGTTCTTTATTTAAAATATCTAATGGTTCAAAGTAAATTCCAGAATCTAAAATCTCTTTACCAACTTTTTTAGAACGGCCCGTTGCAAGTATATCAAAACCCTTTGAGTGCAAGGTTTCTGTAAAATTTCTACCGATAAATCCGGTTGCTCCTGTAATTATTAGTTTCATTTTAAAATTATAATCTGGTTATCGAATTATCTTCATTCATAGTTAAACATCTGAAATCAGGTTTTAAGATTAAATACCCTTTAAGTTTTTTATTATCAGACTCAACTTATAAACGAATTATACAAATATTATTTAATCCTCGCTACCTAAGATAATTTTAGATATAAAATCAATGGTGCGATTCAAAAAAACCTCTATTTCATGTTTAGGAATAATTCTGTCACTAGAACTAATTCCTATGCGTAAAATACCATTATAAGTTAAAACGCTGATGTATTTTTGCATGGTATCAGAAATTATGGTAGGAGGCCATATTTCCTGAACCTGTCCTTTACGTTTGGAGGCGTCAAAATTTACAACTCCTAAGTTCGTTAATGTAAAGGAAGAACTCACAGAATCCAGTTTTTTCTTTTTAAGAAACTTTCGAATTGATTTATCGTTTCTTTGCTTGTGTTTATTAAGAAAAATAGCATCAACAAATTTCGGATGAAACAATCCCATAATTTGGGACTGAAATAGGTTCTTTAGTTTAAATTTTAATTTAAACTTCTTTTGAAAATTCTCGGCGTTTAACCAAAAATCTTGCTTCGTATTGTAAAAATATTTCAACCGAATAGCTGAAACGTAATATCCTACTTTATTACCCGGGTGTTCTTTTAAATAATCCCTTAAATTAACAGATATTATATATTTATTCCTAATCGGGTTAATAGGGAATAACATTTGTTCAGCGTAGATAAATGCCGTTGCTAGAAATGAATTAACCGTAATTCCATGTGACTTACATTTTTCTAAAATCCTACCTGTTAATTCCTTATTAAAATTTTGATTTATATAAGAAGGGGTATGGTTTTTCCAAAAACGGCCAACCATCGATAAATAGTTATTTTGATTTAATTGCACATCACTTTTAGCCCACTTCTTATTTATTTTATTAACAAACAACCTAACTATTAATCCATCTAGTTTTATTGGAATATTACCCGAATCCATAAGGGTTAGTTTAGGGTTAATTGTCTCCGCGGCATTCGGGTTATTAATATTCATTAGAATGTCATCCATAAGGTACAACATCGATAACCCATCGCAAATCATGTGGTTGCTATTTATTAACAACACCGTATTTTTATCATTCGGAATTAGATTGAACCGAATTAAAGGCCCAAAATCCAGATTCAATGGTGTTTTTAATTCAGCTATAAAAATTTCTTTCAAATTATTCTCGGAATGTTCAATAATGACAGGATCATAGTGTTTGGGGAAATTAAACCAAGCGCTATTTTGTTCGTCAATTGAAATCTGAGCTTGAATGAGAAGATGTTTTTTTGCTACTTTTTCCAATACCTTCGTCAATTTTATTTTAGGCAAAACCCCTTGTATTTCAAATGCCATCAACACATTAGCATTTGGCGTGGAAACAAAGTTTCTGGGTACTCCGGTTATTTGTTTTTGTTTTAATTCCATAACTTATTTGATTATTTTATAAAGTTGCTCATATCACATTTTAAGATAACGCCGTTATTTTATATGCTAAAAAAAATCACATTTTTACTAAAGCTTTCCAACCATTGTAGGTATACATTGAAAATTCATCCCCCATCTTTATCATTTCTTCTTTCGATTTATTTTGTTTAATCATTTCTTGCATTAAGCTAATATGAAAAATAGCAAAGTTCCTTATAAAGAATTCAGAAATCTTTTTACCTGCAAAATACTCACTACGTTCCATATTATAGAATATTTTTAAACCTCTTTGCATTGCATCTTCAATCAATTTTTCTTTAAAATTTTGCATTTCCGATCCACTGGATTTAAAAAATAATAACTTTAACTCATCTCTAAACTTATCAGTTAAATCAACAAATAACAGAAATCCTTTTTCTTTCCATAATTCATAGTTAATAGCTAAACTCCCCAGTCCTTCTTTTATCTCTTTATTTGTAGCGTTTTTAACAATTTTAAAACGATTTTCAAACCAAACTATAACCGGATTTACCAGTTCCCTAAAAATTTCATCTTTGTTTTTAAAGTAGATATAAATTGTACCTGTTGTGCAGTTAGCCTTTTTTGCTATTACTCTGAGCGATGAATCTTTGAAACCATGCATAAGAAACTCTTCTTTTGCAACTTTTAATACTAATTTTCGCTTCTGATCACTTTTTAGCTTCATTAAATAACAGTGTTATTTTTACAAACTTACAAATTATATCCATATACTAAGCACAAAAAATCCTTTTATAAAACATAAACGCCTAGTTTAAGTTTGCGTTATCCTCCCTAAAACAAAAGAATATCTTTAGAATAAAGCAAAAAGGTACAACAGAAATATCTAATGGCTCGTAACAGTTTTACCGCTTACTCAATAGAAAAACTGGATCACTTGAAAAATATGGTGGATTAATAAAAAAAGTTAAGCCCATATTTTAGCTACACGATATAAGAAAAACTTAATGTCAACAACACCTCTTAATGTTGTTCTAAAAGCTTTCAATTTGGCATTAAAAGACTCAGCGGAAGCATTAGTACTTCGATTATCAAAATAATTTAGGATCTCTCGATAATGGTCATGAATTGTATTCATAATGGTTTTAAATGAGTTAAAGCTTGATTCTTCTACTTTTCTATACCATTGAGCGAGTTTAGTATA
>JANQHR010000121.1 GCA_028282585.1 Bacteroidales bacterium
AAAACCAAGCTTATTTAATTGATTATCAATGTGTTATATAACTTATTTTAAAATGTTTAACAAAAAAAGTCGGAAGAAAAATCTTCCGACCATGACTGCTTTAAAGTCCCTTTTTTATTCTAGTATTCATCTTCGTTGAAAAAGAAATCATCTTTACTTGGATAATCAGGCCAAATATCTTCAATGCTCTCATAAATCTCACCTTCATCTTCAATTTCTTGAAGATTCTCAATAACTTCTAATGGTGCTCCCGAACGAATTGCATAGTCAATAAGCTCTTCTTTGCTCGCTGGCCAAGGTGCATCTTCTAATTTAGATGCTAATTCTAGTGTCCAATACATATATAATTAGTTTTAATTATACCCTTAAAATTTTGCAAATATAAAAATAAAATTGAAAAACAAAACTTTTTGTTATTAAACTCTCGGTTTCCAAGGTATTTCTTTGGCGTCTAGGTCTATAGAAAGCTTGCGAGATAAAACAAACAAGTAGTCTGATAATCTGTTTAAATATTTTATAACGTTTTCACTGTTTTTATACTGATTTTGTACTTTTATTGCTAGTCTTTCAGATCTTCTGCAAACATTTCTTGCAACATGACAGTAAGAAACTGTTGTATGTCCTCCAGGTAGTATAAATGATGTTAATTGAGGTAACTCTTCGTTCATTTTATCAATTTCTTTTTCCAATTTTTCAATATCGCTATCATACATTTCAGGGATTTTTACTTTACAGTCACTGCAATCTGTTGCAAGGATCGATGCACAGGTCATTAGTCGATCTTGTATTTCAATTAATATTGTCTTTATATCTGTTTTTATATCCTGATCTCTAATTAAGCCAATATATGAAATTAACTCATCAACCGTTCCATAAGCTTCAATTCTATCATGATATTTCGGAACCCTGGTTCCGCCAATTAGCGATGTTTCTCCCTTATCACCTGTTTTAGTATATATTTTCCATTCTTTTTCCATTCTGTTCTGTACTTTAAAGAGAGAACGAAGTATAAGTAATTTTGTTTAATAATTCCGGTTAAAAGTTTAATTTAACGATATTGGATCTTTATTTATTTTGTCCGATTCGATCATTCCATCCTTGAGTCTTATTATTCTATGTGCATGTTGCGCAATATCTTCTTCATGGGTAACTAAAATAATTGTGTTTCCTCTTTTATGAATTTGATCAAACAGATTGAGTATATCTACGGATGTTTTGGAATCAAGGTTTCCTGTTGGTTCATCAGCTAAAATTATAGATGGAGAATTTACCATTGCTCTTGCAACAGCTACTCTTTGCCTCTGTCCTCCAGAAAGTTCATTTGGTTTATGTGTCATTCGATCTTCCAATCCAACGCTAACCAATACATTTTCAGCTCTTTCTAGTCTTTCTTCTTTGTTAACCCCAGCGTAAATAAGTGGTAAAGAAACATTCTCAAGAGCAGAGTATCTCGGTAATAAATTAAAGGTTTGAAAAACAAAGCCAATTTCTTTATTTCTAATTTCAGCCAACTGGTCATCTTCTAAGTGACTAACATTTGTATTGTTTAAAACATAATCACCTTCAGTTGGAGTATCTAAGCAACCTAAAATATTCATTAATGTAGATTTTCCGGATCCCGAAGGTCCCATAATAGCTACATATTCGTTTTTGTTTATCGTTAAAGAAACAGAGCGTAGTGCACGAATAGTTTCTGCTCCAACATGATAATGTTTTATTAAATTGTTAATTTTTATTATTTTATCCATCACTAATTACTTGTGTGAATTTTTGAAAATACGAATTTAACTATTTTAAAAAGGATAATTTAACTTTTATCTTAAAACTTAATAATATAATGCTCTTTTGACAATTCTTCTCGAAAAAAGATTAAACCCATTCGATATAAATCAACTGAAAGCCTTACATTTTTATTGTTTTTGATCTCTGTCCAGGCTTCTTCCATTCCTTTTGACCAACGAATGTCGTCAAAAACAAAAACAGAATCATTATGTGACTTGTTTAAACAAAAATGAAAATACTTTAGTGTACTTTCTTTAGTATGATTGCCATCAAAGTACACAAAATCGAGTTTCTCAAAATCATTTAAAGCAGCTTCCAGCTTATCATTGATGTTACCCACAATAAAGTTTGTATTTAGATTAAGCTCTGAAGTTATTTTTTTTGCAATATTTACTTTTTCGGCCACACCTTCAATGCTAACAAAGTTAGATTTTGTAATTGCCCGTGCAATAAAGGCTGTGCTGATTCCTACCGAGGTGCCTAATTCTAATAGGTCTTTACAATTAAAATATTTTATTAATCTAAATAATAATGATCCATACTTTTTATTTACCGATGATTTTTTAATTATTTCTCCGACAGATAATCTCTTTGGTCGTGTATAACTTGTTCCTGCTCCAATTTCGTTATAAACTAATATTTCATTTGATTTTTTGTATTTTTTATATACTTCAAAAACCTTTTTTAAATCCTCATCGGCTTTTTTGTCATTTAAGACTTTAATAATTAATTCAAAAAGAAATGGAGAATGGATTCCATGTCCTTTTCGATGTTTAGCAAAAAGCCTGTATTTAATAAAATTTAACGCATATTTTAATCGTTGATTCATATTTTCTGATTGTCAAAAAAAACGTAATATTGTGTAACAAAAATAAAGTAATGAAATTTGTTTTCTCATTTTTATGCCAGATTACTTAGATCAGGAAATAAAATTCTTATCCGGAGTAGGACCTAAGCGAGCAGAACTTTTAAAAAAGGAACTGGAGATACATAATTTTGAAGATCTGCTTTATTATTTTCCTTTCAAATACATAGATCGTTCAAAATTTTACAAGATAAGTGAGTTAAATCCAAATTTTCCTCACATTCAGATTAAAGGAAAAATTTCTGGTTTTGAAATAGTGGGCGGCGGAAATAAAAAACGATTAGTTGCTTTTTTTTCTGATGGAACCGGAAGTGTAGAATTGGTTTGGTTTAAAGGATTGAGTTATATCCAAAAAAGTTTAATGTTAAATACAGAATATATTGTATTTGGAAAACCAGGTTATTTTAACGGAAAATATAATATAATTCATCCTGAGGTTGAGACTTCATTGAAAAATCAGAATATTATAAGTGCAAATTTGCAAGCTCATTATAATACTACGGAAAAACTTAAAAAAAGCTTTTTACATTCTAAAGCCATTTCTAAACTAATAAATAATCTTTTATTAGGTTTAAAAGGTAAAATGCAGGAAACTCTGCCAGTTTATTTAATTAAAAAATATAAACTGTTATCATTGGAACAAGCTCTTTTTAATATTCATTTTCCTCAAAACAATGATTTACTGAAAAAAGCTATTTACCGTTTAAAATTTGAAGAACTTTTTTATATACAATTAAATATTCTTCAGAAGAGAACAATCCGCATACATAAGTGGAATGGATATGTATTTTCTAAGGTTGGTAAATATTTAAATCAGTTTTATGATGAAAACTTACCTTTCAAACTTACAGCAGCACAAAAGAGAGTTTTAAAAGAAATTCGAAAAGATATTGGTTCTGGTAAACAAATGAACAGATTACTTCAGGGTGATGTAGGCAGCGGAAAAACTCTGGTCGCACTTATGAGTATGTTAATTGCATTAGATAACGGATTTCAGGCTTGCATAATGGCTCCTACAGAGATTCTGGCAAATCAGCATCTTGAAACTGTAAATGATTTTCTGGAAGGAATGCCTATAAATGTTGGTTTACTAACAGGCTCAACCAAAAATTCTGTTAGAAAAGAACTTCATGAAAGCTTAGAGAATGGAAAACTGCAAATCCTAATTGGAACGCATGCTCTCATTGAAGATACTGTTCAGTTTAAAAATCTTGGTTTAGTTGTTATTGACGAACAACATCGTTTTGGTGTTGCGCAACGTGCAAAACTTTGGAAGAAAAACGAACAACCTCCGCATATTTTAGTAATGACCGCTACTCCAATACCAAGAACATTAGCAATGACTATATATGGCGATTTAGATGTGTCTGTAATTGATGAATTACCGCCAGGAAGAAAACCAATTCAAACTATTCATTTATATGATTCTAAACGTTTAAGAATGTTTGGATTTTTAAAAGAACAGATTAAAAAAGGACGACAGATATATATTGTTTATCCATTAATAAAAGAGTCGGAGAAGATGGATTATAAAGATCTGGAAGATGGATATGAAAGCATATCTCGTGCATTTCCCCCGCCAAAATATTCAGTTAGCGTAGTTCATGGCCAAATGAAAGCTGAAGAGAAGGATGCTGCAATGGAGTTATTCGTGAAGCGTAAAACACATATAATGGTAGCAACAACAGTAATTGAAGTTGGTGTAAATGTTCCAAATGCATCGGTAATGGTTATAGAAAGTGCCGAACGATTTGGATTATCACAATTACATCAGTTAAGAGGCAGGGTTGGACGTGGTGCGAGTCAGTCTTATTGCGTTTTAATGACCGGATTCAAACTTTCCAATGAAGCACGGAAACGAATCGATATTATGACTAAAACAAACGATGGTTTTGAGATTGCAGAAGCAGACTTAAAGCTTCGTGGACCCGGTGATATTGAAGGTACGCAGCAAAGTGGATTGGCCTTTGATTTAAAAATTGCAAACCTTGGACAGGATGGACAGCTCATTCAGTACGTTCGTGATATAGCAGATGAAATTTTAGATAACGATCCGGATTTAAAGAAAACGGAAAATCAGATACTTGCTAATCAGTTAAAGAAAATTTCAAAGAAAAAAGTTGATTTTAGCGTAATAAGTTAAACAAAACGTAGTTTTGTATTAAAGACCTGCCTGTTGGCAGATTAGTTTCAAATTGAGAGTAATCTAAAACCTGAAATCTGAAATACCATCCATGAGAAAAGTAATTTTAAATTTTGTATTTATTCTAATAGCAACCTTGACTTCAAAGTCACAAGAAAACTGTGAGATACAAAATAATGCATTTATCCCCGGAGAAAAACTTACATTTGTTATTACGTACAACTGGTTTTTTGTATGGACAGATGTTGGTAAAGTCGATTTTGAAGTTACAGAGGATAGAATATTTGGTCAGGACGTACTGAACCTTAAAGGAACAGGAGTTACTTTTCCTTTTTACGATTGGTTTTTTCAAGTTCGTGATGTTTATCAATCTTGGGTTAGACCTGATAATTTGTTACCGGTATATTATCATCGCGATGTTAATGAAGATGGTTATATCATTGATATAAAATATAGGTATGATTTTGATAGCTTAGTTGCTTATTCAGAAGTAGAGAAAACGCGAAAACCATATAAACAAGATACTGTGGAGATATTTCCCTGTACATATGATGTTGTCTCGGTTATTTATCAAGCAAGAAACATCGATTTTTCCAAATACAAAAAAGATGAGAAAATCCCTTTCAAAATTCTATTAGATAATGAAATTCATGATGTGTTTATAAGATATAAAGGAAGAGAAGAAAAGAAAGTTCGCGGAGTAGGTAAATTCAAAACCATTCTTTTTACAGGTTCCTTAGTAGCCGGTGATGTTTTTAAAGGAGGTGAAGATTTAAAAATCTGGGTAAGTGATGACGCAAATAGAATACCCGTATGGATAGAAAGCCCAATTATAGTAGGAACGGTAAAAGCTCGGTTAGTTAATTATGAAGGCTTAAAGTATCCTTTAAAATCGCTTATCAAAAAATATTAATACCATTTAATTAATGCTTATTTAAAATTAAAATAAATAAGTATTAATGTTTGAAAAACTGATAAAAAGCAATTTTTAATTTTTAAATACGGTTATTTTTGTATCCGATTTTAAAATTTTGAAAAATTCGGATGTCAAATACTAAATCGATCGAACATAAGGGACGTATTGATTCAATTGAAGGTAACAAAATAAACGTTAGCTTTATTGCAATGTCTGGATGTGCATCGTGCCATGCTAAAGGATTTTGTGGAGCTGCTGACATGCAGGAAAAAGCAGTTGAGGTGTACGATTTTTCTAATCAGTATCAGGTTGGTGATGAGGTAAATATAATTCTAAAACAAACGCTTGGTTTTAGAGCATTGTTTTTAGGTTATGTATTACCATTCATATTTGTATTATTGATACTTATTGTTTTAACAGCAATTACTAATAATGAGGCAATTGCAGGCTTAAGCGCATTAGCAATACTAGTTCCTTATTATTTAGGTTTATATCTGCTGAGGAACAAAATTCGAAAGAAATTTACATTTACTATAAATAAAATAGATTAAAAATCTGAAACATGAGTGCAACAATTTTGTTTACTATTATTTCTCTGAGTGCGATAGGGGCGACAGCTGCAATAATCTTGTATTTTGTAGCTCAGAAATTTAAAGTGTATGAGGATCCGCGCATTGATCAGGTTGATGAAATTCTACCTGCTGCAAATTGTGGTGGTTGTGGTTACCCTGGATGTAGAGGATTTGCCGAAGCTATGGTCAAGGCAGATGATTTATCTCCCTTCTATTGTCCTGTTGGTGGTAATGAAACAATGGCTCAGGTTGCCGAAGTTCTTGGGAAGGCAGTTGAAGCTAAAGATCCACAGGTTGCTGTTGTTCGATGTTCTGGTTCACCAACTCATCGCGAGAGAATTAATTCTTACGATGGTGCATCATCTTGCGCTATCTCTTCAAGTTTATACTCAGGCGAAACAGGATGTCAATTTGGTTGCCTAGGATTAGGTGATTGTGTTGACGTTTGTGATTTTGATGCTATTTACATTGACAAAGAAACAGGCTTGCCAGTTGTAGTTGATGACAATTGTACGGCTTGTGGAGCTTGTGTTAAAGCGTGTCCTAATGTAATCATCGAACTGAGAAAGAAAAATAAAAAAGATCGAAAAATATTCGTTTCTTGTGTTAACCATGATAAGGGCGGGGTTGCTAAAAAAGCATGTAAAGTAGCATGTATAGGCTGTAGCAAATGTGTTAAGGTTTGCCCTTATGACGCTATTACCATGGATAACTTCTGCGCATTTATTGATGCTAACAAATGTAAGTTATGCAGAAAATGTGCAACTGAGTGCCCAACTAATGCAATTTTGGAGATTAATTTCCCACCCAAAAAGGTAAAACCTGCAAATCCGGCAGAAGGTAAGGAAACTCCAAAGGCCGAGTCTAAAGAAACGAATAATAACGAAATTAATAAAAAGGAGGGATAACGTGTTAAAAACATTTCCTAAAGGAGGCGTTCACCCGGCAGAAGGAAAATATTCTGCTAACAGTGCAATTGAGGTATTACCGCTTCCAAAACAAGTATCAATCCCAATAGCACAACATATTGGTGCTCCCTCTAAGCCCCTTGTTGCCAAAGGCGATAAAGTAAAAGTGGGAGATAAAATAGCCGAAAGTACCGGCTTTGTATCCGCTAATATTCATTCATCAGTTTCCGGAACAGTTGTTAAAGTTGACAATATTTTGGATTCAACAGGTTATAAGCGACCGTGCGTAATAATAGGTGTTGAGGGAGACGAATGGAATGAAAGCATTGACAGATCAACTGGTTTGAAAAAAGAGATCAGTTTAACGGATAAAGAAATAATCAATAAAATAAATGAATCAGGTATTGTTGGTTTAGGTGGGGCAACTTTCCCATCGCATGTAAAACTTTCAATTCCGGATGATAAAAAAATCGATGTATTAATTATAAATGGGGTTGAGTGTGAACCATATTTGACTTCAGATCATAGGTTAATGATCGAAAAAGCTGAAGAAATGCTGGTTGGTATTCAAATTTTAATGAAGGCCCTAGGTGTGAATTTAGCTTTAATCGGAATTGAAAACAATAAGCCTGATGCAATTGAACACATTAAGAAATTGGTAAAAGATTATCCGGGCATTGAGGTTCACGCTTTAAAGGTTCAGTATCCTCAAGGCGGTGAAAAACAACTAATTAAAGCTTTGATTAATCGCGAGGTTCCTTCGGGAGGTTTACCATTGGATGTTGGAGCGGTAGTTCATAATGTGGGAACTGCATTCGCAGTATATGAGGCAGTTCAAAAGAACAAGCCATTATTTGAAAGAGTAGTTACATTAACTGGGAAATCGGTTAAAAAGCCTTCTAACTTTATGGTTCGTATCGGGACTCCTACTTCTGATTTAATTGAGGCAGCAGGTGGTTTACCAGAAGATACAGGTAAAGTTATTAATGGCGGTCCAATGATGGGAAAAGCCCTTAACTCTTTGGATGTTCCTATTGTAAAAGGCGCGTCAGGAATTTTGATTATGCCTGTAGAGCTATCGCAAAGAAAGAAAGAAGTAAACTGTATTCGTTGTGCAAAATGTGTATCAGTTTGCGCTCAAGGATTAGAACCTTATCTTTTAAACAGGTTGGCCCAATTAGAGAAAAATGATAAACTGGAAACTGATGGTGTAATGGATTGTATTGAATGCGGATCGTGTGCATATATATGTCCTGCAGGATTACCATTATTAGATTACATTCGTTTAGGTAAATCCAGAGTAAGTCAAATCATAAGATCAAGAAAACAATAATGAATAAATTATTTATATCACCATCTCCTCATGTTTATGAGGATACAACAGTAAAACGGCTGATGTTTGATGTTGTGATTGCTTTGCTTCCTGCACTTTTATTTTCAGTTTATTTCTTTGGAATGGGAGCAATCATCGTAACCTTAACAGCTGTAGTATCTTGTTTAGCTTTTGAATGGTTAATTCAAAAGTATATTTTAAAAGAAGAACCTTCAATTACGGATGGATCTGCCTTAGTAACAGGTATATTATTAGCATTTAATATTCCTACGAATTTACCAATTTGGATTATCATTATAGGTAGTTTAGTTGCTATTGGCATTGGTAAAATGTCATTTGGAGGACTAGGAAATAATCCATTTAATCCAGCACTTGTTGGCCGTGTATTTATGCTAATTTCATTTCCGGTTCAAATGACAAGTTGGCCTGTACCAACAGGTTTTAACAATAGTTATACCGATGCTGTTACTGGAGCTACTCCGCTTGCAGTTATGAAAGAAGGAATTGGAGCAGGAGAATCGGTTTCTGCAATAATGGATAAAATACCTAGTCATATGGAGCTGTTTTATGGCTATATGGGAGGCTCAATGGGGGAAATTGCAGCAGCTGCACTTTTATTAGGATTAGGATGGATGTTATTCCGTAAGGTAATTAAAATACATATTCCTTTATCAATTTTCGTAACAATTGCGGTATTTACTGGAATCTTATGGTTAGTAAATCCAGAATCGAATGCTGATCCATTATTCCATTTATTAACGGGTGGTGTTATGTTAGGAGCTATATTTATGGCAACGGATTATGTTACATCACCGATGTCTGTTAAAGGAATGTGGATATTTGGAATTGGTATTGGAATTATTACAGTTGCAATTCGTGTTTTTGGAGCATATCCGGAAGGAATCTCTTTTGCAATCCTTATTATGAACGCTTTTGTTCCTCTGATTAACATGTATATTAAACCTAAACGTTTTGGAGAGGAGGTTAAAAATGGCTAATAAAAAAGAATCAACATTTGTAACCATGGTGCTAACATTGTTCATTGTGACATTTATTGCGTCAGCAGCTTTAGGTTACCTATACGAATTAACTAAAGACCCCATTGCAGCAAGTAAATTAGCTAAACAGAATAATGCTATTATGAAGGTAGTACCTGAGTTTGATAATGAACCAAGTAAAGAAAAATATGGAATGTTTGTTGATGGAGATTCATTAATTTTCTTTCCTGCTAAAAAGAATGGTGAGCTAGTTGGTACTGCAGTAAGCACATTTACGAATATAGGGTACATGGGATATATTGGACTAATGGTCGGATTTTTACCTGATGGTTCAATTCATAATATATCAGTTCTGGAGCATAAAGAGACTCCAGGTTTAGGAGATAAAATGAAAAAAGATAAATCAGATTGGAGCATTCAGTTTAATGGAAAAAATCCAGCTGATTTTCAATTAAGTGTAACTAAAGATGGTGGTGATATAGATGCAATAACAGCTTCAACTATTAGCTCCAGGGCATTTTGTGATGCCGTTCAAAGAGCTTATGATGCATATATGGAAGGAGGTAAACAATGAATCAAATGAATAATTTTACGAAAGGATTCTTCAAGGATAATCCGGTATTTGTTTTATTCCTGGGATTATGTCCAATGTTAGGTGTAACAACAACTGCATTTAATGGACTAGGAATGGGATTGGCTACGACATTTGTATTAGTAATGTCAAACCTTGTGGTATCCATTGTTAAGTCTCAAATTCCTGATAAGGTTCGTATACCTTCTTTTATTGTTATCATTGCATCATTTGTAACAATGGTAGAGCTCTTAATGCAAGCATATTTACCAGCCTTATTTGATCAATTAGGGCTATTTATTCCACTTATTGTTGTAAACTGTCTTGTATTAGGTCGTTCAGAAGCATTTGCTTCTAAAAACGGGGTTTGGTCATCAATTGTGGATGGAACCGGTATGGGATTAGGTTTTGCATTTGCATTAACTGTTTTAGGAGGCGTTCGTGAGATATTTGGTAGTGGAGCAATTTTTGGATATAAATTTATAGAGGGAGATGGAATGTTAGTATTTGTGCTGGCTCCAGGAGCTTTTATTGCTTTAGGTTACTTAATTGTGATGATTAATAAAATAAATGATAAAACTGCTTAAATAAAATACTATGGAATATTTACTTATAATAATAGCGGCAATATTTGCAAATAATATTGTATTAATGCAATTCCTTGGTATTTGTCCATTTATTGGAGTATCAAGTAAAGTTGAAACTTCTATTGGAATGACCGGGGCAGTTACCTTTGTAATGGTTATTGCAACGATTGTAACTTATTTATTACAACATTACGTATTAAATACGTTTGAGATCGGTTTTATGCAAACCATAACATTTATTCTTGTAATTGCATCTTTAGTTCAGTTAGTAGAGATTATTTTAAAGAAAGTTAGTCCTGCACTTTATCAGGCACTGGGAATTTTCTTACCATTGATAACAACAAACTGTGCAGTATTAGGTGTAGCTATTTTAGCAGTACAAAAAGATTATAACTTAATACAAAGCGTTGTTTATGCAATAGCAAATGCGATTGGATTTGGTATAGCACTTATATCTTTTGCAGGATTGCGAGAGCATATGGACATGGTAAACATTCCAAAAGGCATGAAAGGTGTTCCAATTGCTTTCGTAGTAGCAGGATTATTAGCTTTAGCATTTATGGGATTTTCAGGTATAGCTTAAAAAAAAGTTATTATATATCGAAGAGCAACTATATATTGGTTGCTCTTTTTGTTTTATATTGCAGTAGTTTTTTTTAAATTGCTTTCGATTACAGCAGTTAATTAGATGAGGTATAAAAAGTATATATTACTTTTCATTTTAGTAACAAATTCTTTTTTTCTAACATCTTCTGAAAAAAGAAATGTACTTATCTTAAATTCTTATCACAAGGGTTTACAATGGACAGATGATATTGTCACAGGAATAAATGCAGGACTTTCAGAAAGTTCGTTTGATTTGGAGATATATATTGAGTTTATGGACTCGAAGAGGTTTTTTCATCAAAATGATTATTACACCTCGCTTAATAAAGCCTTTAAAGCTAAGTATTCAAAAATTGATCTGGACGTAATTATTGTTTCCGACGATTATGCACTCAATTTCATGTTAGATCACCGCGATAGTTTATTTGGCGAAATCCCTGTTGTATTTTGTGGAATAAATAATCCGCATAATTACCCAAAAACTTATACTGGAGTGTTAGAGACAATAGAATATGTTGAAAATTTTAAACTAATTAAGAGTTTACATCCGAATTACTCAAAAATTTATTTTATTGTTGACGAGACCAAAACAGGTAATATAATTTATGATAGAGCTTACAAAGCATATTTGCCATTAAAAAGCGAATATCAATACGAGTTTTTGAGAGATTATAGTTTTGAAGAATTATTTAAAAAGGTTGAGAATTTAGATAAAGATGCAATAATTCTTTTAACTTCGTTTACTAAGGACAGATTAAATTTTTATTGTTCTTATAATGAAATAATTACTAATATTCATAAGCGTGCAAATGTTCCAATATACGGGACATGGGATTTTTATTTGAATAAAGGTATTACGGGAGGCAAACTTGTAATAGGCCACAATCTGGGATATGAAGCAGGCTTAAAAGCAAATAGAATTCTGAACGGTGAAAAGGCAGAAGATATTGGTATTGGATTATCATTATCGAATTTTATTTTTGATTATTCAAAAATGAAGCAATTTGGGATTAAAAAATCTGATTTACCAAAAAGATCCGTGCTTATAAGCCACCCTTTAGCCTTTATAACAGAAAACCGGCAACAAACTATCTTCTTTGGAATTATACTGATTTTACTAGTACTCATTATTCTTATTCTTTGGACATATCTAATTTTTCGAAAACGAACAATAAGAAGAGAAAGGCGCTATTTAAAGAGTTTAGAACTTAATAATGAGAAATTACAATTGGCAAAAGAAAAGGCGGAAGAGGCTGACCGTTTAAAATCAGCTTTCCTCGCTAATATGTCACATGAGCTGCGAACTCCTATGAACGGTATTATTGGTTTTTCTAGATTAATTCTTGAATCAAACGAGCTTGATGAGGAAACAAAAGAAAAATATTTAAATATAATTCATAAAAGTGGGTATATTTTACTTGATTTAGTAAATGACATAATTGATCTTTCTAGAATTGAAGCAAAACAATTAAAGCTAAATAATACGGAATTTAAATTAAATGATCTTATAGATGAATTATTAAGCTTCTTTTTATCTGAACGTGATAATTTAGAAAAACAGCACATTAAGATATTAGCTGAAAAAGAATACAGTTATCAGGATTTAGATATATATTCAGACAGCAACCGAATTAGACAGGTTTTGTATAATTTATTAACTAATGCATTGAAATTTACTATTAAAGGATCGATAAAATTTGGTTATTATATTGAGTTACCAAATATTGTATTTTTTGTGAAAGATACAGGAATTGGTCTTAATGAGCAGGAGAAAATTGTAATATTTGAAAGGTTTAGACAGGTTGATGATAGGTCTACTCGACGATATGGCGGATCAGGTATCGGCCTTTCCATTTGTAAGGGAATCGTTGAGAATTTAAATGGGAAAATATGGGTAGAGTCAGAGAAAGATAAGGGCTCAACATTCTATTTTACAGTACCATTTAACCAAACCGAATCGGGAACCATTGAAAAGAAAAATTCGTTAGATCATAAAGTGTATACCTGGCCTGACAGAACCATATTAATTGTTGAAGACTCCAAAGTATCTTATGAATTATTAACTAAATTCTTAAAAGATGCAAAAGTTCACTTTCTTCATGCCCCGGATGGAGAGCAAGCTGTCAAATTCTGTAAATCAAATGATAAGATTAATCTTGTTTTAATGGATATTCAATTACCAATTATGGATGGTTTGGAAGCTACAGAACATATTAAGAGGTTAAAACCTGAATTACCAATAATAGCACAAACGGCTAATGTGATGGATGACGATGAATCCAATATTATTCTGGCTGGGTGCGACGACTACATTTCTAAACCTATTAATAGAATAGAGTTATTACAAAAAATTGATAAGTACCTGAATGTATCAGGTGAAAAAATTAATTATTGATTTTTATCATTGTTAAATAACATCTTACATAGTTGATATACATGAGAATTATCAACTATTTTCATTTTTCGAGAATCTATTTTTGTTTAAATTACTAATGCGAGAATAGGTTAAGGAAATGAATGCTTTTAATTCGATAAAACAATCAGATTTTTTAAAGAATAGGAGATACGAGGCCTTTGTATTTCTTATTTTATTTTTTGGATTTTTTGGTTATTTAGGAAGTGTGATGGGAATAACCAATTTACTAAATACTATTATGAATACAGCTTGGGATTTATTGATGAATACTGTATTCTTTATTTTAGGGATTACAGTTTTATCTGGTGCATTAGGTAAATTAATGATTGAATTTGGAGTGGTTCGTTTACTTGAGATTTTCTTAGCCCCATTAATGAAGCCCATATTTAGATTACCAGGAGTAGCATCATTAGCAGGGTTAATGACATTTTTTTCTGATAATCCTGCAATAATCAGTCTCTCAAATGATAAGAATTTCAGTAGATATTTTAAAAGATATGAGTTAATATCATTGACTAATTTTGGAACTGCATTTGGAATGGGATTGATTGTTCTAACCTTCATGTCAAGCTTTGGGTACTTTGGTCCGGCCATGATTGGATTCCTTGGAGCAATCATGGGAGCTATGGTCTCAACAAGATTAATGCAGATGATGATTAAAAAGGAATTCCCAAAAGAAGAAGATGTAATTATTAAAGAAGATTCTTCAACTATTTCATTTAAGTCAAAGGGAGGTGTCTTCTTACGCTTTTTAAATTCTATTTTAGATGGTGGAAAGTCAGGTGTTGATTTAGGTCTTCAAATTATTCCGGGAGTGCTTATTATAAGTACCATGATTATGATTATTACATTTGGTCCTAACGATCCTAATTTAGGATATCAAGGTATGGCCTATGAAGGTGTTCCGATTTTACCAAAGATAGCAGGTTGGCTCGATTGGTTGTTCAAAGGATTATTTGGATTTGAAAATCCAGAATTAGTCGCTTTTCCAATTACTTCTTTAGGTGCTGTTGGTGCAGCCCTTTCTTTAGTAAAAGAGTTTATTAACCAGGGAATAATTTCAGGAAATGAAATCGCAGTTTTTACGGCAATGGGCATGTGTTGGAGCGGTTACTTAAGTACGCATACTGCTATGTTAGACACATTAAATTATAGGCACCTAACTTCTAAAGCACTTATATCACATACCGTTGGTGGAATTTTTGCAGGTACAATTGCCCACTATACTTATGTATTGTTAAATGTTTGGTTTAATATATAATTTAGGATTCAAATTCGAATATTTAGGCTGGCCTTGCAATTTGCAAGGCTTTTTTATTTTAGCATGTATTCTTATATTTTGATACTATGATTCGTCTTCTTATTTTCCATATTTCAATGCCAATGTTTTGGAAACAGCATGTAAGCGAATAGGTGTTGAACTGATAACCAGTGTAAAATATATATGAAATATTTGCTGTTTTAGAGTAATTTTTTTATTAGATCGCAACTAAGTTTAATAAACGTAATATTCTTAAAGTTAGCAGCATACTGGATTTTCCATGTTTCGTGCAACGTTTTAATTAATTCAAGGTTTTTTCTGAGATTGATGTCAACATCCATTTCTCATTGAAAAGCGTAAAAATAAAAGTGTAATCTTTATTAAATAAGTCTTTGTACTTCAAATTATCTACTGTAGATATAGCTCCATTTTCTATTCCGCCAATAGACAGATCAATTTTAGTATCTTCCTCCACACTGCCTTTATCACTTAATTCATAAGCTAAAAAGTTCAGGAAATCGGACTTATCTTTCCATTTTAGACTGGAAAAATCATCAGAAATACAATTTTCTACCAAGTTTAAATTAGCTTCCTTTAAACCGGTTCTGAAATCTCGTAGTGTTTTATGCATAGATTTAACAACTTTTGAGATTTTTTCTTCGTCACGTTTGAATTGGACTCCATAGGGCTTCTTTTCCAAACTCAATGCTTTCTGTATTAAAATTAAACCTTCATCCAAACTAAAATAACTACCCCTATTGACAGAAATTGCTACCGAGATATTTAATTCAGGAATTACCATTAAGTGGGTACGGCCGCCTTGCACTTCTCCGTTGTGGTATATTAAATTTTGACCAGTATTTAACATATCCACTTTCCATCCGATTGCATGAGGGACAGAGGTGCCGTTTTCCAGTGTTCCTGGTGTAGAAAAGTTCGATTTTGACGCTTTATCAAATGTATTATTGTTATCAAAAAACAATGCTCCGAATCTTACCAAATCAATTACATTGGATCTTAAACCACCACTAGCCCATTTATAGCTCAAATTTCTTATATGATTCGTTTTATTCTTACCTTCGTAAATATCAGCATATTCTGGTTTAAAATCATCTTTTTTTTCCACTTCAATAGAACTCAAATCAAATGGTTGGGTGATGTATTCTTTGAGTAATATTTCATAATTCTTTCCGGATATTTTTTCCAGGCAGGCAGCAATGAGGTTATAACCATAGCTTGAGTAGTAATAATTAGTTATTGGTTCAAACAATAAAGAATCATTAACAAAGAGTTCTAAACTCTCTATACTGCTTTTATATGGTTTTCTATTCAAGTTCTCTTCACCGTAATTATAATGTCTGACACCACTTGTGTGATTTGCTAAAGATTGCAATGTAATCTTTTTGCCCTTCTCACCAAATTCTGGCAAATATTTAAAAATATTATCATGCAAATCTAATTTACTCTCAGTTCTCATAATTTCCAATATCGTTGAAGTAAAGAGCTTCGATACACTGCCAATTCTATAAGATTTATTTTCTTTGATCTGCACTGCCTTGTTATCTAGTATTTCAAACCCATTAGCCCAAAACAGACTACTATTAATATAAACAGCAGCTGAAACAGATTGTGAGTTTGTTTCAAGCTGTATTTTTTTTATAAAATTATCCAGTTCTGAAAAACTGTCTTTTTTGATTTGAGCAAAACTTGTACTACAGAATAATATGGTTAAAATCAAAAATCCTTGCTTTCTAAAGTCTTTTTCAAAAATGTTGCGCATTCCTAAAACTAGATTTTGTAAAGATTGTGAGAAATCAGTCCTATTGGGCTTGCGTACCAAAGCCTTGGTATTGGTACGCATTAAATTTATTACATCGCTATCGGTTGTTGACCTTTTAATTTTCATGTTTTCAAATCTTTATAAATCGGTGAATTTAATATATAAATTGCATCAGTTTGATTTAAAAACTCAATTTGTTTTAGTGCTATATTTTCTTTTCCTTCCTTTTCTTCCTTCATTTAATTAAGGAATTGTTATCTTAAGTAAACGAACTATTTTCTAGAATTACAAATTCAATTAATTCAAATCTGTAATGTTCACTTTAATTTCAGGCAAGTTCTAAAAATTTATCCCAAAAACAAAACTTATATTATTATACCGTTTAATAAATATTTAATCACTTTAATAACTCTAAGTTTAAATTCAAATACTTGGGCAAACCTTTCAATTTTTGAGACTTTTATGTTTTAGCTACAAAATTAATGATTTGAAAATAGTTTCGTTAATTAAGAACATTTTTAAGTTTATTTATAATGGTGATTATATAATTAGTAGCAGATTTTTAATAAGCACGGGAATGAAAATAATTACTCATAACCATTATTGTGCAATGTTTTTTTTTGCTTTTTAAATTCTAACAAATACCTGGTAGCGTATGATGAATATGGCCTCCACCTACGTGCTATTTTTATCATATTAGATTTACGTTTTGAGTCAATGGAATATGTTTCTGCCATTATTTGCTTTAAGTGATAATCTGAGTAGGGAAATACATCATTTCTTTTTAGAGTGTAGATTAGAATCATTGCCACAGTTGTATCTCCAACGCCTTTAATGGACAATAGTTTACTTTTAACATCTTCATCACTCAACGTATCCCATTCGTCATTATTTTTGTTAAAAAAAATCAAAGTTTCGTTTAAAGCCTGAATCTTTTTCATTGAAAGCTTTACACCTTTCAAAGCAACTCTTTCAAATTTCTCAAATTTTTCAATCGTTAATGATTCTATTTCAGTTTTCTGAAGCATTTTATCAAAAATTTTCTTAGTACTTCTGTAATGTATTTGTTGCTCTATGATACAACTTATTAAGTCATTAAAGACATTATTAGTGCTTTGAATTTCATTAATTTTAACTGTATTAATAACTCTCCTTAAAACATCATCTGCCTGAGATAAAAATTTACTTATATCGTTTATATTTTCCATGGCGTGAGTTGACCCCTTTTTTAATACATCCGCTTCACTTTTACACTCGTTTTTAATGTGTTATTTGCCCGTTTTTTCTAATTTATTATGGATTAATTCTTTTTCATTTTTCTTGTTCGCAAATTCAATTGCTTTGTTTAAATATTCTATTTCTTTACCATTATAACAGTTTCAATATCTGCTGGATTTTTACCTGCATCTTTAAAATCTATAAAACCATTTTTTTCATAAATACTTCTGGCACTTTTACCTTCTTCTATTTTTTTAGAAAATGTTTGGACATAAATATCTCCGTTTCTTTTAAGCTCTTCTATTGCTTTTTTGACTAGTTTATCTCCATATTTATTTCCGCGATATTTTTTACCTACAGCTAACCATACTATTTCATTATTATCTCTATCCAATGCAATAATTCCAGTAATATTTCCATTCTGGTCATTAATACCAAACGCATTGTTTTTTTGAATGCAATTTTTAATTCCTTCTTGGAACTCTCTGGAATCTGACATTGGTCCAAATAGTGGTTCTACTTCTTTTGCAAGTTCTATCCAGGTAGAGTAATCTTGCTCACTGAGTAATCTGATCATACTGTTTTTATTGTCTTTTAATTGTTGTAAGAAAAATTGTTAATGTCTTGAATTAAAATATGTTGACATATTTTAGCAGTTTTTTGCTAAAGATAAATCAACTTTAGTTTTCATTTTGATACATAAGGGAGTTTAAAATTTTCCATTTAAATGAAAAATGTTGTACTTAATTTTCCCTCTAATTAGCCTAGTCTTTTTTAATTCTTTAAATATCCCAATAATTTTGTCTTATAATAAATTGTATTACGCAAAATCGCTAAAAGGTTACTATCAATATTTATAATATTTAAAGCATTTAGGTTTTGTAATTTTAGTTAGAAAATTCTTTTTTACGATTTTATTTTTCAGCAATATTATATATCAGGGGAGTATCATCAAAATAGTCCTAATTTAGTTATTAAATAGTATTTTAGATAAATCGCTAGCAATATTTTCGACATAATCTGCATACTTATTACAAAGTACAATTATAGTAATGTTATCTTCTGGAAACATCCACATATCAGCAAAGAATATACCATTACTGCCATTATGCCATATTATTTTTGTGTCTCTTTTACTTTTTTCAATTACCCAACCATACCCGTAAAAAGAATTTCCATTTTCATATTCTAAAATATGAGGATGAAGATAATTTTTGGTTATTTCTTTATTAAGTATGAAATGGTTTTTAATCGCTTTGCTCCATTTTAATAAGTCGTTGGTATTGGATAATATACCTCCATTGCCTTTTAGATTAAGATAAGGCCCATCATCACTCCAATTTTCTTCATTTGGTCTTTTAAGCTCAGTTTCATCGAAATATCCTTTTGCGATAATTTTTTTGTCCCAATCCGGAATTATATATCCTGTATTATGTATACCTGAAGGGATAAAAACTACCTTATTAAGGTACTCTTCATAGCTCATGCCAGTAATCTTCTCAATAATAATAGCTAAAAGACTATATCCAACATTTGAATAATTATATTTTTCTCCTATTGGGCTTATTAATTTAGTTTTATAAACAGTGTCAATGAACCTATTAAGAGTTACAGCTTCATAATCACCCCCAACAATATCTATTAATCCTGATGAATGTGTTAGCAGATGATGAATATTTATTTGTTTTTTATCGTCCGGAACATTGTTGAAATATTTTGTGATATTGTCTTCTAATAATAACTCACCATCCATTACAAGTTTCATTATTGCAGCACCTGTAAATTGTTTGGTAATAGAACCGATATCAAAAATGGTATTTGGTTCATTTAAAGCGTTTTGAGTCCTATCGCTAAAACCATAACCTTTATTATGAATTATACTGTCATTTTTGCTAATTAATATCGTACCTGAAAATTCCTTTTCCATTAGTTTTTCAGAGTAATTGTGGATAGCTATTTTCAGGTTGGATTTTGCAGTTTGTTGTTGATTGTTTTTACAATTTATAAATAAGATAAAAAAAATTGGTAAAACTTTAATTCTAGTACTTATCATAATATTCTATTTTATTACAATTAACCATGTATGCTTCATTGTAGTTATTTTATAAATACTTTTTTCCAAAAATCTAAATTAATATTTTTTATTTATTTATAGTAAAATAGCTAATTTAGCTTTCCTTAATATTTAGATAACATGAAAGAAAATCATATTTTAAAAATCTCGGCTAGCCTTTCATTGAAAGATTGGCAAGTAAGAAATACAATTCAATTATTTGAAGAAGGTGCTACAATTCCTTTTGTTAGCAGGTATAGAAAAGAAGCAACTGGTAGTTTAGATGAAATGCAAATTTCATCTATAAAAGAACAATTAACAAAGCTTCAGGAAATTGATAGCAGGCGTGATACTATTTTAAAAACAATTGAAGAGCAAGGAAAATTAACGGATGAATTAAAAAAGAGAATTGAAGAAGCCCAAACTTTAACAGAGTTAGAAGATATTTATTTACCGTATAAACCTAAAAAGAAAACTCGAGCAACAAAAGCTAAAGAAAAAGGGCTTGAACCTTTAGCAAAAATCTTAATGAAACAGCAAGAGCTCAATATTGAAAGTAAAGCAGAGCAATTTATAAATGATGAAGTGCCGACACTTGAAGATGCCTTACAAGGTGCACGCGATATTATTGCCGAATGGGTAAATGAAAACGAAAGAGCCAGAAATGATATCCGAAGATTATTCCGGCATGAGGCTGTTATAGAATCAAAATCAGTTAAAGGGAAGGAATTGGAAGGTATTAAGTATAAGGATTATTTTGAATGGGCTGAACCATTAAAAAAATGCCCTTCTCATCGTTTACTAGCTATGCGACGAGGTGAAAATGAAGGTTTTTTAAAATTGTCTATTTCTCCTGATGAAGATAAATCGTTAGAAGTGTTAAATGATCAGTTTGTACGAGGAGTTTATGATGTTTCAAGGCAAGTGGAAGAAGCAGTGAAAGATAGCTATAAAAGATTATTAGCTCCTTCGATGGAAACAGAATTTAAGAGTTCCTCAAAAGAAAAAGCAGATGAAGAAGCCATTAAGGTTTTTGCTGAGAATTTACGTCAATTACTACTAGCACCACCTTTAGGGCAAAAAAATGTTCTGGCTATAGACCCTGGGTATCGGACAGGATGTAAAATAGTATGTTTAGATGCGCAAGGCAATTTATTACATAACGAAACTATTTATCCTCACCAACCTCAAAATGAGCGTGGAATGGCTATGAAGAAAATAGATTCAATGGTTGAAACATTTAAAATAGATGCTATAGCTATTGGAAACGGAACTGCAAGCCGAGAAACGGAAGCACTTGTAAAAAAGATAAGATTCTCGAAAGATGTAAAAGTTTTTGTCGTTAGTGAGGATGGCGCATCGGTATATTCGGCTTCAACAGTAGCAAGGGAAGAATTCCCTGAATATGATGTAACGGTTCGTGGAGCAGTTTCCATCGGTAGAAGGTTAATGGACCCTCTGGCAGAGTTGGTTAAAATAGACCCAAAATCAATTGGAGTAGGCCAGTATCAACACGATGTTGACCAAAATAAGTTGAAAGGGACATTAGGACAGGTTGTGGAAAGTTCAGTGAACATGGTTGGTGTAAGCTTAAATACTTCAAGTAAACACTTGTTAACTTATATTTCTGGCTTGGGCCCGCAATTAGCTCAAAATATTGTTGATTACCGAAAGGAGAATGGAGCATTTAAGTCAAGAAAAGAATTACAGAAGGTAAAAAGGATGGGAGATAAAGCATTTCAGCAAGCAGCAGGTTTCTTAAGGATTGATAATGCAGAAAACCCATTGGATAATAGTGCTGTGCATCCGGAAAGTTATCATATTGTTGAAAAAATGGCTTCCGATTTAAATTGCGAGGTAATTGACTTAATCAAGAATGAAGGATTAAGAAAACAAATAAAACTCGAGGATTATGTTATTAAAGATGTTGGCTTACCAACATTAAACGATATTCTGGACGAATTGGCAAAACCAGGCCGTGACCCGCGGCAAGGAATAAAGGTTTTCGAATTCGCTGAAGGAATTAATAAAATTGAAGATTTACAAGTTGGAATGGTATTACCAGGAATAGTCACCAATATTACCAAATTCGGCGCATTTGTTGATGTCGGAGTTAAACAAGATGGATTAGTACATATCTCAAACCTGGCAAATCGATTCGTATCAGATCCAAATGAGATAGTAAAGTTGCATCAGCACGTTAAGGTTAAGGTTACTGAAGTAGATATGACAAGGAAACGTATTCAATTGTCAATGAAAAATGTGGATTGATAAAATAAAAATTTTCTTATATTTATGGCGTTAATGTAATTGATTGGGTGTTAAATAATATTACTTAAAGGAACGAATAATACTAAATCTAATGCGGGAGACGTAAATTTATTTATTATTTATATACAATTACTCTAATTTAATAATGACCCAATCGATATGAAAAAATTGACCCAACTTTTAATTTATTTTATCATTTCAACAACATATGCTTCTGAAATTAACAGTATTAAAGGTTCTATAAAAGGATTTGTATACGACTGGCAGACAAATCAACCTCTTGAATATGCAACTGTTTCTATAAAGATTAAAAACGAAGGAACTATAGTAGATGGAGCTATTACTGATAATTCCGGATTTTTTAAATTGAAAAATATCAACTCTGGTTTGTACGAAGTTAAAATAACCTTTATGGGCTATGAAACAATACTTCTAGATAGTATAAATGTTTACTCAAGTTCCCTTGATATAGATATCGGTAAAGTAAAATTAAAACCAAAGGTGGAACTGTTAGATGAGTTGGTTGTATCATCAGATAGAAATACAGTAACTTATAAAATTGATAAAAAAATTATTCATGTAGGCCGGCAATATACTTCCACAGCGGGAACAGCTATTGATATTTTAGAAAACTATCCATCTTTTTCTGTTGATATAGATGGAATTGTAAGTATGAGAGGAAGTACAAGTTTTACCGTATTAGTTGATAACAGACCATCAATTTTGGAACCAAGTGAGATATTAAATCAAATTCCTTCTAATAATATTGAAAGCATAGAAGTTATTACAAATCCTTCTGCAAAATTCGATTCAGAAGGTTCTGCTGGAGTAATCAATATAATTACAAAAAAAAACATATTGGAAGGGACTAATGGAATGTTTTCACTTAATGGAGGCATGTTCGATACCTACGGTGGAGATCTGCTTCTAAATTTTAAGAAGGAAAAACTTAATTATTTTATAGGAGCTAACTATAATAGGCGTGGGATTGATGGAAAACTGGTATCTAATTACCGTACAATGGAAAATGACACCATTTCATTTTTGGAAAGGAATGGAGAGTATGAAAGGCGAAAAGGATCGCAAAGTATCAGAGGAGGAATAGATTATAATTTTAACGATAAAAACAAAATTAGTTTACAGGCAAATTATGGTAAATGGTTATCTTATGGGAAGACTGACTTAGATTATCGTGAATTTACACAGCCCGAAAGCTCGGAAAGTATTTATAATAATTTTGACGAACCTGATAGATATGGAAATTATTATAATGTTGATTTTAGTTATACTCATAATTTTTTGAAAAAAGGACATCGCATAACGTCTATGTTATATTTTTCAAATGATAATCTGGTTGATGAAATAAAAAATGAACTTAGGGATGAATTTAATGAAATTACCAGTGGGCAAATATCAAAGGAATCCGGACCTGCGGAAAAATACACGTTAAAATTAGATTATACCTTACCGATAGCTTCAAATCACAAACTTGAATCAGGTTATCATGCAGATATTCAAAAATATAACAAGGTAAGTGAGTTGTTTGAACGTAATGATGTAACGGAAACATACCAAAGCGTATTGGAATATTATAATAAGGTAAAATTTAATAAATTTATAAATTCGGCTTATCTGATTTTTTCAAGTGAGGTTAAAAAGCTGGGATATCAGTTTGGTATAAGGATGGAGCATACCAATAGGGAAATTAATGTTAACGATTCGGACGATTACTTAATTGATCGTTTTGATTTTTTCCCAACAATTCATCTAACATATAAAATAGATGATAAAAATGAAATGATGGTAAGCTATACAAAACGTATTCGAAGACCTCGGGATTGGCAACTCGAACCGTTTTATACATGGGCAGATGCTTACAATATTCGAATAGGAAATCCTTTATTAAAACCACAGTATGTCAATTCCTATGAATTAAATTATTTAAATAAATCAGAGAAAAATACTTTTTCGGCAAACGCATATTACAAAAAAACTCATGATCAAATAGAAAGGTTTAAATCTGTTTTCGATGAAAGTATATATTTAAGTTCTTATGAAAACATAAGTGAAGGGAATTCACTGGGAATGGAACTTATGGTAAGTTTAGGACTTATAAAATGGTGGGATATTGATTTATCATCAAATTTTTATCGTTATTGGATTAAAGGAGAATTGTTTAATGAAAATATTGATAAAAGCAGTATTAATTTGAGAGCTCGTTTTAATAACACTTTTAAAATTAAAAAATCTACACGAATTCAGTTAACAGGAATGTATAATAGTCCATCAGTTTCAGTTCAAGGAGATAATCAGGGATATATTATGATAAACGGGGCTGTCAGACAAAATATTACAAATGATCTTTCAGCTACATTGAATTGTACCGGAATTTTTGGATTGCTAAAGCGTGAAAGAACCTTTGAAAACGCAAATTTCTATTTATACGACTATACAGAGCCTTATACACCAATATTTAATTTTAGTTTATCATATAAATTCAACAACTATAAATACGACAGAAAAAAACATAAAAGGGGTAGGGATTTAGATAATGGCGAAGGAAGTCTTTAAAACCATTTGGTAAAAAGGTACTTACCAATTAGATGATTCAATTGATATTGTGCATTATGTATATTTTATGGTTTGGGTTTGGGTTTTTTCTGTAAACTCCCATTATATCTTATTTATATCATTGGAATATCAATAATATTTTTTCAAATTAAATTTAGCCAGTTTTGGTTATCTAAATTTAGTTATGGTCAATATAGTAATTATGGAGAAGGTTAAATATGGTAGGTAAATCAACTCCTAAATCCCTATAAATAAAATAAATAATCGAATTAATAAAGTACTTTTTCATAAGTGCTTTTTTTAGTTACCGTATCAATACCATGGTATTCAATTGCTTTAAGTTCCGGTATAATGCCATCTTCAGCTTGTAAATACAAATAACATAGTTGGGACATTTTATTATCGATTTTTAAGAATGCTTTTGCTTCAAAAGGGGCTGTTTGTTTAAGAATAATGTCTCGGTTTTTTTCAGCTACGATATGAATTAAGTAATGGTTTTCATTGCTTTCTAATTTTGAGAATTCTATGCCAAATGCAAGAGTTCTTTCTATTTTTCGTAGTTCCATTCTTTGGCCTTGTTCATCATATCTTATCCAATAAACATCGATTGGATCATTTACTTTTAAATTTCCTTCGGAATCGAAATTTGCATCATATACAATTGTGTTAGCATTTAAATTACGTTGAATGAAAAAAAGCCTCTCGTTTGTTTTTTCAGGAATTGGATAATTATGTTTTGGAGCTGTTGATAATGAAAACAACAAAGTTATGATAACAAATATGTGGTTCAATACATTCATTTTAATAAATGATAATTTAAAAAGTACGACGTGTAAGACTGTTATTAGTTACAAGCGTTCAGTACTTATTTCAATTTTTGATTCCGTTTTCAAGAAATTACTATTTAAAAGAAAATAAACAAAAGTTTAATCATATAACATAAAAAATGAACACTGGTAAATAGATAAATGTTTTCTCTTAAAATATATTTAAACCCATGTAATAATTATGGCACTTGAGTGTCTAATTATGGTATTACTAATCATAAAACAGGTAAAATGTTTAAAAAAATATTGTTTATAGTCTTATTAACAGGAGTATACGGATTTTTATTTGCAAAAAATGAGAATCCTTCGGAAGCAACTAAAGGAATATTAAAAGGATACGTTTTTGAGGAAAATACTGATCAACCTTTAGAATATGCTACCGTATCTTTAATAAATAAAACAAATAACCAGTTGGTTAACGGAACTATTACTGATAATGCAGGTTTTTATAAAATTAGGAACTTAGAATTTGGTACATATAGGGTTGAAATTACTTTTATTGGATACAGCACAAAATCTATCGATAATATTGTTATAACCCGCAATAATAGAGAAGTTGACCTTGGTCTGACTAATTTATCACCTATGGTTAAAGAAATCGAAGAAGCTGTTGTAGTTGCAGATAGACCAACAATGACCTATAAAATTGATAAAAAGGTTATAAATGTTAGCCAACAACATACATCGGCATCAGGAACAGCTGTTGAGATATTAGAAACCATTCCATCGATTACTGTTGATATTGAAGGAAATGTTAGTTTACGGGGAAGTGAAAGTTTCACTGTATTAATAGATAATAAACCAACTGTACTGGATCCAAGTGATGCTTTAAGCCAAATTCCTGCAAGTGCCATTGAAAATATTGAGGTTATTACTAATCCTTCTGCAAAATATGACCCTGACGGTACGTCAGGTATAATTAATATTATTACCAAGAAAAATAAATTGCAGGGTTTTAATGGAATTGTGAATTTAAATACAGGGATGTATGGGAGGTATGGTGGCGATTTTCTAATAAATTGGAGAAAGGAACGTTTAAACATTTTTTTCGGTGCCGATTTCAATAATAGAAATATGGAAGGAGAACGGGATAGTGAAAATAGAACTACCATTAATGATACAACTTCTTATATAATTTCAGATGGCGATTTTGAGCGTGGGCGCCTTTCATACGGTTTCAGAGGGGGATTAGATTGGACTTTAAATCCTAGAAATACAATGAATTTCGAAGCAAGGGCAGGATATAGAGATAGAAAAAGCGATAATTTAACGGATTATCAGGAATATACAAATCCGGTTACTGAGAGTTTTAATTATTTAAGTGAAGAAACATCTTCAAGAGGAGGATGGTACTATAATTATAGCCTTGGTTATACACATAAATTTCTAAAAAAGGGGCATCAATTGTATACACTTTTAAATTACAGAATGAGTGATTCTGAAGAAGAGTCTATAAATGAACTTTTTGACATTTCAGGCATTTTAACAAGCGGACAAAAATCTTATGAGTCTGGCCCAAGTAATGATTATAGGGTGCAAATGGACTATACTTTACCATTACGAGAGAATGATAAACTTGAAGCGGGTTATATTATGAGAATTGATGTTAGTGATGAATTATCGGAATTGGAAGAGTATAATTCATTAACACTACAATATGATTATCAGGATGATTTTAGGTATGACGTAGATCATTATAGTGAGATTCATGCTATTTATACAACATACTCCGGTGAGATGGGAAGCTTTGGTTATCAGGGAGGATTGCGTGGGGAATATACATACAGGGATATTACACTGACCGAAACTAATGAAACATCGTTAGTTGACCGCTTTGATATTTTTCCTACAATTCACTTTTCGTATAACACTCCTAAAGAAAATCAATTTATGGCCAGCTATTCAAGAAGGATTCGGAGGCCAAGAAGTTGGTATTTAGAACCATTTATTACATGGTCAGATGCATATAATGTAAGACAGGGTAACCCAGATTTATTACCACAATATATTGATTCTTATGAATTAAGCCATATTTTAAAGTTTGGCAGAAATACATTTTCTGTCGATGGATATTATCGAATCACAAATAATAAGATTGAGCGTATTAGAAGTGTTTATCAGGAAAATGTATTTTTAAGTACCTTCGAGAATGTTGGAAAAGACTATTCTTTAGGTTTAGAACTTATGCTTGGATTAGATATAACAAAATGGTGGCACGTGGATTTAATGGGAAATATTTATGATTATAGAGTGGAGGGTACTTTTGAATACGAATCGGATGGAGAAACAAAGATTGCTGATTTTTCTGAAAACAGTTTCAACTGGAATTCCAGATTAAATAATACCATTCGCTTGGGAAAATCAACCAGAGTGCAATTAAATGGAATGTATAACAGCCCAACGGTTTCCGCACAAGGGGAGCGTGATGGTTTTTTTATGACCAACCTTGCAGTTCGTCAAAGTTTTTACAATAATAAATTAGCGGCAACATTACAAGTGAGAGATTTGCTGGGTACTATCAGTCATTCTTCAACTTACGAAGGAGATGGATTCTATTCATATTACAATTTTCAGCCAAATACCCCATTAGTTACTTTAACATTTTCGTTAAAACTAAATAATTACAAACCAGATAGAAGGAATAGAAATCAAGAATCTGATGACATGGGTGAAGGTGAAGAGGGATTCTAATAAAGATGTTCCCTCCCGATGTTGATCGGGATTGGGAACTTTTTATTTAATCAGTTTTTTCTATTGGGCAGGTTCGTAAACCAAAAATACTGTACAGCGGGCAGAAGCTTACAAAACTGGTTAATAAGAAAATTCCTGCAGCTATCAATAATACAATTCCTAATATTCCTGATATTACGTTAGTGAAAAACAATACAGTTACTATAATAGCTATTAATGTTCGGATAACTCTGTCCGCGGTCCCCATGTTTTTTTTCATAATATGTTTATTTAATTATATTCTTATTCTAAAACAATTTTTGTATTGATATGTTTATTCTAATCAATTAAATCAAATACTCTTAATACATTCCATGTTATATCTTTTCGATATTTATGCGTGGTGTCATATTCGGGTGCAATAACATTTAATGCAAAGAAATATACATTATCGTCTCTTTCGACATAACCAACTATCCATCCAATGAAATGGTTATTTCCAATATCTCCACCGCCGGTTTTATAACTGAACTTATAATCATCAGTTTCTTCTTGAAGAAATACTTTCTTGCTGATATACATTGTTTTATCAGTTAAATCAAATTTATTGGTATAAAATTTTCTTAGAAAATTGACTTGTTGTTGTGCAGATATTTTTAATGATCCATTTAACCAAAACTCATCAATTTTACCAGTAATCATTTGATTTCCATAGCTAAATAGCTCAATGTATTTGTTTAAGTCATATTCTCCAATTCTACGAGCTAGTTCCTGGTAAAACCAAACCACCGAATTGTCAAAGGCAGATTCTAAGGTATGATCCTTGTCCCAATTTAAATTAGCCCAAAAATCCTGTTCAGGATCTCTCTCTTCATTCCATTTTATTACTGAATTCTGATTGTTAATTGCACCTGTTTCGATACCTATTATTGTATTAACAATTTTAAATGTTGACAAAGGAGTGAATTGCATTTGGCATCTCTCAATATCCCAATAGAAATATGAATTATTGTTTAAATCATAAAGAACAAAGCATCCTGGTATATTATCAAAATAAGATCGTATTTCACTGGTATCCGATTTTTCCCAAAGAATATCATTTTGTGCATTTGAGCTTTGGCTTAAAAAAGCATATAAACAAGTAAAAAAAATGGTTATGAGTGATTTCATTTCTAATCAGTTTAATGTTTATATAAAGTTAGATAATAATATTTAATCCGACCAGTAATCTAAAATATTAGTTAGTTTTTCTCTTTTACGTAATAATTCATACGAATCATTTTTGATACCAATAATTTTGGGAAAAAGTCTGCTGACATATTTTGACCACATACTGAATGTATAACCTCCGGTATCATGAATAACTATATAATCTCCCTCATTTGCTACAGGTAGTTCAATATTTCTGGCAACAATATCGTTTGCAAAACATAAAGGTCCGGCAATGTGGTATTTTTTTGTTTCACTGTTTTGTTTTAACCTACCTGCTTTATCAAATATAGAAAATTCATGGAACCAGTTATTCGGATTTAAGCATTCTCGTAAAAGTATATCAGCTCCCGAATGAATAATAAGTGTGTTACTTTCTTCATAGTGTTTAACATATTCTACTTTACTAACTATAAATCCGGAATTCGCATGCAAGTATCTCCCAAATTCTGTAATTATCTGAAGTCTGTCAAGATCATACGAAGTTAACATATCGTTAATTTTTCGTCCATAATCAATAATATCAGGAGGTTTGGTATTATGATAATAAGAGATGGGTAATCCTCCGCCGATATCAATAAAGGAAACTTCCCTATCATCAGTTTTTAATAGTTCATTTATTTCCTTAATAAGCTTTAGTCCTGATTCAATTCCGTTTAATAATAATTTCATCTCACAACCTTGGGAGCCAATATGAAGATGAATTCCGGTTAACCAATTGTATTTTTTAAAACAATTTAGAATTTCTTGTTTATGCGATTTTAAAGGAACTCCAAATTTTGAGTATTCTCCGGCAAGTGAAGTTGATTTGATTTTACCGTAACCAACCTGTGGATTAATTCTAAGCCCTATGTTACTCTTTGATTTAACTGATTCTTTAAGTTTAGCAATTCTATCCAGTTCCATTATAGAATCTGCATTAATGTGGAAATCATTTTTTAAAGCATATTCCAGTTCTTTATGTGTTTTAGCAGGCGAGTCAAAAACAATTTTATCATTGCTAAACCCTGCTTTTTGAGCTATAAATAATTCACCTTCAGATGCAGCTTCCGAACCAAATCCGATTTTTTTTATTTCATGCAATACTTTAATTAATGGGTTTGCTTTAATGGCTGTAGTATGGAAAGTATTTTCAGGAAAAGCTTTACTTAAAAGCTCTATTTTATAAAAAAGATGGTTGAAATCATAAAATACGGCGCTCGTATCATGGATCGTATTAAATAGTCCCGAAGTTATGGAGGATGAGAAGTATTCCTGGATTTTTTTTATGGAGATAAAGTGATTCATCTATAATGATTTATAATTAATTTATCTTCTTAAAATCAAGGCTTTTAAAATGGAAATCGTGGCTGGGTAAATCGATTTTGAACCCTGTAACCTTTTTAGAATCATTTACATCAAAAGTAACCAATCCAAAAGGTAAAAAAGGATCCTTAAAGTCAACTCTATATGTGTTTTGATTCCAATGTTCCATCTTACTGGTAAATATATTTTTAGCCGGAAGTAAAGTGCAAAACAATTCTCCATTTTCTACTTTAATCTCAGCGCTACCATACATTTTATCCTGATATAAACCTTCAAATTCAATATTATTTAAATCAGGTTTGATACTTGAGTCTTTTGTTTCCAAACGTTCCGAAATATATTTTTCTTCTGAGCGTTCGGTTTCCTCTTTTTTAGCAAGATAATATTCAATCCAGTTTTTGCTGTAATGATTAGTAAAAACATCAACTATAGAGTAAAATAGAGCAGTATTCCCAAATGTATCAAAGCCATTATTTAAAATAATTACCGCCATATTTTCTTCGGGGATTAAAGCTACTTTGCTTATGTATCCAGGCATACCTCCATTATGTTCAACAATTTTTTTATTATTGTAATTGTACGTACTCCAGCCTAAAGCATAATTTCTGAAATGAATTCCAAAGCTTTCTCTTTCCTTTGAAACCGAAAGAATAGTTTGAGGCGAGAAAAGTGTTCTTATTGTCTCTTCTGTTAAAATTTGTTCTCCATTATATTTTCCATTGTTTAACCACATAATGGTCCATTTAGCCAAATCCCGAGTACTTGACCATATGGAAGCCGCTGCCTTTGTTGCCTCAAAATCGTAAATTGCTATTAAAGAATCATTAAAATGCGGTTGTGCAATTTCTTCTGTTCCATCAAATTTATCATTTGACATTCTGGAATCTGTCATTTCCAGAGGATCAAGGAAAGTTTGTTTTGTATACTCTTCCCAAGTGAGACCAGATACTTTTTCAATAATTTTTCCGGCAATCATGTACATATTGTTTTGATATCCAAATCGTGTCCTAAAATCATATATGATTGGAACATATTTCATACGTTCAATAACTTGTTCATTCGAATAATTGGTGTTGTACCATAAAAGATCTCCGTAAAAAGTACCCATACCCGACCTATGTGCTAGTATATCTTTTAAATTTAGGTTGTTGGTGATATATTCATCTTCAAGTTCAAAGTCTGGCAAATAATCAACGATCTTATCATCCCATGATATTCTGCCTTCTTCAACTAGTTTTCCAATTCCTGCAGCAGTAAAAGCTTTAGTACAAGAAGCAATGTTAAAAATATCATTATTGTCAACAAAGTCTAATCGATTAACGTTCTTATAACCATGCGATTTTTCATAAATAATTTCATCATCTTTCACAATAGCTATACTCAAACCCGTTGGTCTGAATTTGTCGAAAACTTCTTGCGTAATTCGATCATATTTTTCAAGATCATTTTCTTTTTTTTGAACGAATAATATTAGAGGAATTGCAATTACTAATATTAAAGGAATTATAAACTTCACGATGTTTTTCATAATTTAAGTTGTTTAAAAGAATTGTTGAGAGAATAAATTTAAGAATTAATGGGATATAAAATGGTAAATATCCTTTAGTAAAAATGTATTAGGGTCTATTTAGTAACAAATTGTAAAATTCGTAAAAAGCTTAGTGTAAAATACGTTATATTATTAAGAAAAACTTAGGTGTTATTGTATCTTTTTAGTTCTTAATGACGTAAAAAATATAACTAAAAAAATAAGCAATTTTGTATGAAGAGTTATTGATTCATATAATCTAAACTTTGTGACATGAATAAGTATTCCTTTTTCGGACTGTTTTTTATACTATTAATATTTTTCTCATTTAATGTATTAAGTCAAACTACCGCAGAGCTTACTTCAGGCGATCAAACAGTTTGCCCGGGAGATAATGTTACTTTTACTGTAACTTTTACTGGTGGTACTCAGCCATATTCAATAGACTATATTTATGATGGTGTTCCTAATTCAATAACTAATATAAATGCAGGGTTTATTGATATTAATATAGCAGCTGCTGCTACAACTGGTAATGTAACCTTAACAGGTGTTACAGACGGGAATGCTCTGCCTGATGATGTGCTTGATGTAAATTTTGAAATGACAATTACCATAGATGAACCCCAAACCAATCTAACCATTAATAATACCAACATATGTGATGCTGGAAGTGCTACAATAACAATAATTTCATCAGAATTCGGTGTTAGCTATCAGTTACGTGAAGATATTGGAGAAGTACCCGTGGGGGCACCAATTGTTGGAGATGGTAGTAATATCTCATTTCCCGCCATATCACCAGGCGCAACAACTACTTACAATATTTTAGCAACTTCAGCTACTGCTAATTGCGATCTTGAAATGGATACAAAACCGGTGGTTTATGTTAATACTACTCCTGATATAACTTTAACTGTGAATGATGATGAATTTTGTGATGGTGATGTACTTGGAGGAGCTATTGAGATTTTACTTGGTGAGGCTAGTACAAAGTATGAATTAAGATTAGATTCCGACGATTCTTATGTCAATGATGTAACAAATGTAGCAGCTGGAAATGTTAGTATAGGAGATGTTCCGGCTTCAACTACTACTTATAATATTTATGCAACGCGAACCGATGGTTCTGGTTGTGAAGCTGAATTAAATGCAAGACCGGTAATTACTGTAAATCCGCTACCGATAATTACATACGATGTGGGCGACCCGAATGTGTGTGATGGAGATGCTGTAAATATTTCAATTAGTGGGTCACAAAACCAAACTACATATGAACTTTTTAATCCGACAGCTATACTTGAAAATACACAAGCAGGTACAGGAGCAGCGATAAACATTAATGCAACTCCAGGATTGTCAGGAACTTATTATGTGGTTGCTACAGATGACAATACTTCTTGTTCGGCTGAATTAACAAATAAATCAATAATAACAGTTGAATCCGTGCCTGATGTTGCTTTAGCAGTTAGTGACCCTGTAGTTTGTGATGGAGAAGATGCAATAATTACTGTAACAGCTTCTGAAAATAATACGAATTACCAGTTAAGGGATGCAAGCGATGTTGTTTTAAATACACTTGCAGGTACAGGTGGTGATTTGAATTTTACACAAAGTCCTGGTGTGGCAGGTAACTATGATATTTATGCCATAAGAACGGTTGGAAACTTTTGCGCAGCAGAATTAACCAATCTTTCAACGGTTACTGTAAATCCTTTACCTGCCAATAAGGTCATTACTGCAACCGATTATTGTGCTGATGCATTAGGTGGTACTATTACTGTTCCTCTTTCAGAGGTTGGAGTAAGTTATCAAATATATACTGTGCCGGGTGGTTTAGCATATGGTGCGCCACAGGGTGGTAACGGAGCAGATTTAACATGGATTAATATTCCGCAAGGTGATTATATGATTGTCGCAACAACAGGAGCTTCGTGTTCAATTGACTTAAATACCTTAACTATAACAGAGAATCCCATACCAAATCCAAATCCTACATCAAGCGACCTGGACGATAGAATTTGTGAAGGAAATACGGTTACTTTAAATGCCGGAGATGCTACAGGAGTAAGTTGGGCATGGGATAATCCGGGAGATTTGAATAATGCAACTATACAAGATCCTATAGCTACTCCATTAGTTTCAACCACTTATAACGTTACTGTTACAGATGGAAATGGATGTCAAAATACTGGTTCAATAACTATAAATGTAGACTCTAAGCCTACTATCAATATTAACAGTGATCAGGGTTCATTTACAATTTGTGAGGGAGGTGATATCATATTGACTGGAACATCTACTAACGTGATAACAAATTGGATATGGTCCACTACGGATATTACACCATCAGCTACAGTTTCACCAACACTAACAACGCCATATACGTTAGATATTATAGATGATAATGGATGTACGAATTCAAAAACACAAATAGTAACGGTTAACGACAGACCTACAGCTAATGCAGGTAGTGATGAAACAATGTGTCTGGGTGTTGGTGTTACCTTAACAGCAACAGTTACCGATGGTACTCCGGGGTATACTTATGCCTGGTCAGATGGCGGTGGAGCAGCTAGTACCATGGTTAATCCATTGAATGATGCTACTTTCACTGTGACCGTGACTGATGCTAATTCATGTACACATACTGATGATGTAAATGTTACTGTAGTTAATAATCCGACGGTTACTGCCGTGGCAGATTTTGCCATTTGTCATGGTGATGTTGCTAACTTAACTGCAGTCGGAGCTGGTGGCAGCCCGGCCTATACTTATACATGGTTGCCTGGAGGGCTTTCCGGAGATAATGTAAACGTAAGTCCTACAAATGCAATTTATGATGCAGGACCTATAAATTATTCTTACGATGTTACCATTGAAGATCAAAATGGTTGTACAGCAACTGATCAGGTAAATGTTACTGTTAACTCATTAACTTCTATTAGTATTGCCAATGATGGCCAAGCTTATTGCCAGAATCAGGGGCAGATAACAATGGTTGCAACGCCGGGAGGAGGTGTTTGGACCGATGTGTCTACAGTGGGATTTATTGAACCAAATGATTGGTTTGATACTGATCCACCTACAACACCAGGAATATACACTGTTCAATATGAGTATACAAATACAAATTCATGTGTGAGCACGCAAAATGCAACCGTTGAAATACTACCTTATGAAAGACCAAATCCTACCGATCTGATTATTGAAAATGAATCTGATTATTGTCATGATGACCTTGCTACCTATAATATTACAGGAGTATTAACGCCAGATATCTCTGGAATGACAGGTGTTACAGAAGTAATTTCCGGTCCTGTAGGAGTGATTGATGATGGTTCAGGTAACGGAATAGGAACCTTTGTCCCTAATACACTTGGGCAGGGAACGCATACCATTACCTACACAATTACAACACCGGGTTGTAATGCTACTTATTTTGAAAATATAAATGTAGGTCTACCTGTGACCATTACAGCGCCTACCGATATGTGTGTGGGTGATGCGGATCAACTATTGGTTGCCGATAATGTTACCGGAGAATGGACAATAGAATTCGTCGATGATGCCACAAGTACAACAACAACGATAGGTCCTATACCATATGGAGATCCTGCCGCCGTTTTACAAGCTACGCAACCAGGTGATTATACAATTTATTATGAAGTAACAGATGCAGGAATAGCTTGTACCAATACTACGACAGTTAATTGTAGGGTAAATGAATTACCAGATCTAACATTTACAATAGGAACCTTTGATCATACTGATTTGGATATAAATTACTGTACCAACGATATACCTGTTATTTTAGTAGGATATGATGGAGGTGCTCTTGCCGGAGGAGGTATTTTCTCCGGGCTTGGAGTGACTGCTGCACAATTTGATCCCGCCACCGGAGATGGAAATTATAATATAAACTATGCATTTACTGATGCTAATGGATGTGCAAATACAGTAGTTAGTAATAATGTTCAGGTTAATCTAGCACCTACAGTTGATATTACCGGATTAAATACGGACTATTGTGAAGATGCGGCTTTATTTACTGTTACAGGTGATCCTATTTCAGGAACAGGAGGTCCAGGAATCTTTACGTTCCCGGCCTCATGGGGACCGCCCGGAGATGAATATACAGATCCCGGAGATGGAACTGCTACAATTGATCCCAGCCAAATTACACCAACAGGTACCTATAGTTTAGATTATACCGTTATAGATCTAAACGGTTGTTCAGGTACGGTAACAGAATTCTTTGATATAAATCCGCTACCTACAGTAGATTTTAATGGAATACCAGCTTCAGGAGAAATATGTAAAAATGCCCCTCCAATTACTCTAACAGGTAGCCCAATGACTTCGGAAGGAATATTTACAGGTGACGGTATTACCAATACAATGCCTTTGGATGGTACTGCAACTTTTGATCCATCTTTAGTAACTGTGGGAACTCACGATATTACCTATACATGGACAGATCCTTTTTCCGGTTGTGTAAATAGTATTACCAAACCTATCGACGTACTGCCATTACCAGCAACGTATGCAGTTACAGCCCCTGGTGGTTTGGATTATTGTTCTAGTTTAGCGGGAATAACTATAGGAGTTTCAAATAGTGAAGATGCAACGAATACATATCATTTGATACAAAATGGAGTAACAATTGTAGAATCTTTACCTGGTTCAGGGGCAGCATTTAATTTTACTATCAGTAATCCTGCGGGTGATTATACTGTTATTGCAGAAAATTCGGATGGTTGTCAGGCTACTTTTGGAAATACTGTTACTCCAATTGAACATCCTGCAATTGGAGATGCAGGTAGCATTGTGGGTGACGCTAACGTATGTGCCGATGGAACAAAGCTATATACCTATTCTGTACCTACCATAGCCAATGCAACCGATCATGTGTGGACAATACCGGCTAATGTTACAATCGATACAGATAATGACGATGAAATAATTGTTATTTTTGATAATGCTTTTGTTACTGGTGATTTTGAGGTTTATGGTACAGAT
>JANQHR010000090.1 GCA_028282585.1 Bacteroidales bacterium
CCCTAAAAACTTTGATCGTGCCGATGGCACCAAAATTTTCTTCACGCTCGCTTCCCTTGATTTTTACGCCAATCCGCTGATGTCCCTAAACGCTTTCTAGAAAGGCTTGAATAAACTCTTAAAATACACTAACTTAAAAAAGCTTTCCAAGCCTTTAAAAATGAATTTTCAGCCTCGTCAGCTTTTATAAATACTTCGCTAAATATTTCCTGGTTAACTCTGTTAGAAATGTCCTGAACGTATGATGCATGGTTATAAACTGTTGCTTTTACTGAGTTTTCAAAGTACTAATTTCATTTTTCAATAATTCATTTTCAGATTCAAGCTTATCTACTTTTTCAATAAGCTTATCTGTTTTCTTATTCTGCTCAATCATATAAAGTGTTAGTTCTTCTATCTTTTGCAAAAGCTTAGCATTCATTTCTCCTACTTGAATTCCATTCTCTAAAACTTCTTTTTCGGATGGAATATCTGGTAAATGGTTATTCTCTTCAATGAAATTTTCAACTTCTTCCAAGTCTTTCAATTTATAATTGTCATCAAATACAAAGTCTGACCATGCTCCTGTTTCAACAATAATTTCTCTTGCTCCAATTGTACCGTCAACAGCAAGTTTATGAGTTCCTGTTGAAGTAGTTCCTATGCCAATGTTACCGTTACTTAAAATTGTAAGTTTTTCTGAGTTATTTGTCCAGAATCTCATTGAGTTATCGCCATGACTATATCTTACATAACCCGCATATGCTTGCTCTGGGTCGCCAAACATAATACCTTGCACATCAGTATTGGGACTTAAAAATTGCAAAAAATTACTAGTATTATTCTCTAAAGTTAAAGTACTATTAGTAAATGAAGCACCACCGCTTTCTCCAACAAATACATGTAATTTATTATCAGGTATATTTGTTCCAATTCCTATATTTCCATTACCAGAAATATTAAAACTATTTGTAGGAGCTCCTGTTTGAATTATAAAAGGGTCGGTAATACTATTTGTCGATGTCGATATATCACGAATATAATAAGAGCCATTTGAACTTATAAATGTTTCCCAAGCTTTATTTGTTTTGTTTGTACCATTTACCCTTTCAAGTCTTAATACTGGGAAAAAATCTCCATTGCTACTAATTTCTAATAATGGTCCGGGAACTGTTGAATTAGGGCTTATTGTTCCTATTCCAACATTGCCAATTCTCCATATATTATTGTTTGTGTCCGTACTACCTGACCACTGTCCATATGTAACAATAGTTATAGTTATCAAAAAAGCAATTAATGTTATTTTCTTCATTTTAATTTACATTTATTTATTATTAAGTATTGGAAATCTTCAGTCAATTGTTTAAAAAGGCCTTTGTTTACTCGACTGTACGGAATTTTTTCGCTAACGCTCAAGAGAACGCTTCGCTTAGTTCCTACCTTGCTTAATTATCTATCGTTTAAACTTTTACTAAGATATGATAAAGCTACAAAACCACCAAGCACCCATATGGCTTGTGAGCGTTATGTATTGGGCGTTCTGTTAATTAGGGGTAGTTTACCTACTGCTTCAGTCAAGGGTATAATACTTAAATCTAACAGGTTTGGTTTTCTACTTCGCTGGGTACGAGATGCAATCTTGCACCAGCAGGGTCCTTTTTGTTTAAGCGTTTAATAGGCATGGCATGAGTCATCTGTAAATGAATCTATTCTTTTATAACCCCAATCTTCAGGAATCCATTTTATTCCTGGTTGTTTAAATCCCTGCATTTCCTGTTAGTTATTAAATAATTTGTCTTTGTTCCATTGAACGGGGTTGTTTATGATATATTTCCTGATCCGTTCAAACGATCTATGGTTACGTATTATATGGTCGTGAAAACGCGATTGCCATGCAAATGTGTACCCTAACCTGTTGGCATGTTTTGTTACCGCCGATTTATACGACCGGACAATGGTTGATACCGAACCGGGTTTGGGCGAAATTTTTGACATGGTTTCGTTCAGTGGTGGTGTTGTATTGTTCAGGGATGTTGCGTTATTCCGTAGAGACGTTGCATGCAAAGTCTCTACGGAATAATTGTTGTTTTTTTTATATTGTGGTTGTTGTTTTCCCCATTTAATATTAAAATGCCATGAATATGGTTAGGCATTACCACGAATGCGTCCAAATCAACATTTTTTGCATGATTTTTTATTTCGTGCCATAAAATATCGGCTATTACACCAATTTGTGATAATTGCATTTTTTGTTTAATGATCTCGCCAAAATAATTTTCACGGTTTTGTGTACAGATGGTAATAAAATAAGCAGCATTGCCGCGGTAATCCCAATTGGGGCAACGTGCAGATTGTGTTCTGTATTTATTTTGAAATTTTCCGCCATGCCAAATGTTTTATTCCAACTTTATCTGATAATTCGCGAATAATTGCTGTCCAGATTATGTTTTATACCCATTGTTTACGGACAAAATAGGAACAGTTCTATTCCTTAGTGGTTTTAATGCAGATTAAAATTAGAAAAAAATATAAAACTCCAATTATAAATAATGATTTTATATGTTACCTATGACAAATCTTTTTATAAGGACAATACTCACAATTCCTCACTTCTTCGGTTTGGGTAAAAGCCTCATTGGGGTCGAAAATCTTTTGAATTAAGTGCTTTAATTGTTCGAGGTATTCATCAGATATTTGTTTATACTCATTGACGTAAGATCGGGAGTCTTTACTGAATATTTTGTACTCAAAGTTATCTTCAAAAAGCTTACGCGCAGAATAAACTCCGGGTGTTACAGGTAAAGAAGGTTTCTTTAAATCCTGGTAAAATTTGGCATATAAAAAGGTTTGGAAAACGGCGCTGTTCCTGTCGCTGTCTTTTTCTGAAAATAAGGCTTCAATGTTCTTGAATTCCAGTTTATCGCCTCCGGTTTTGTAATCGAGGATCCGAATATGATCATTTAGTTTATCTACCCGGTCTATTTTACCTCCCAGTTTTACCATTTCAAAAGTTCCGTTTGTTGCAAGCGGGATATCTATTTCGTAAGTATCTTCCAAAGAAAGAACTTCGAAGGGAGCAAGGTTGGTATCAATTTTTAAGACCTGGATTACGTATTTTTCAATTACTTCACGAATAATGATGTTTTTACCTGAATAATCCACTTTGTCATTTTTAAAGTAATTGGCTTTGAATGCATGGTCTATGGCTTCATTAATTTGTATTTTGGTGATCTTTTTTAAATCTTCAGCACTTACTTCCTTGTTTACAAAATATTTGTAAAGATAATCCATAGCTTCGTGCAGGATATTACCAAACAAAGGGGCATCTATTTCTTCCGTAATTTCGTCTTGTTCCTTTAAACCTGCAATATACCGGAAGTAAAACCTGAGGCTGCATCTCATATAATTGCTAAGAGCACTCGGTGATAAGTATTTTGATCCTTCTCTTGAAGAAAAATATTGCCCTAGTTTTTGATTCACCTCATTGGTTTTTTCAATTGTAATTTCCTTAGGTTGGGTAATGTTAATATCGTAGCGCAAGCTTTTTTCTGTAATTTCAAAATCCGATTCATATTTTAACTGGTACAGAAAACGGCTCATTTCACCGGTTTGCATTCCGTCCGAACTTGAATTGTAAATTAAAGTCACCTTCTTTGCTCGCTGGATCAATCGATAAAAATAATAAGCATAAATAGCATCCTGATGTTCAATGGTGGGCAAACCAAATCCCCGGCGCAGGTTATATGGAATAAAAGAGAGTGCTGCTTCTGTTTTGGGTAAAGTACCTTCGTTGAGTGAGGTAACAAAAAGATTCTCGAAATCGAGCAAACGGGTTTCAAGAATACCCATAATTTGTAATCCGGATAAGGGTTCACCGGTAAATGGCACACGCAGGTTTCGAATAATTTTGCGGATGAGACGAATATAGGTTTCCATTTTTATGGAAACGTTTTGCTCATTCAGAACGTCCTTCAACCGGTTAATAGATAAATAAATATGATAAATGTATTCTTTCTCTAATGATGAGGTGTGAATGGTGTCTTCTTTTCCTGTTTTTTTCAGAGAATTGTAAATATGATGTAAAATAGTTAGCAAATATTCAGACAGCTGGAGGTAAGAAGATTTTTTTATAAAAATGACTCTGAAAAAATCGCTTGTTGCAAGTTCTTTATCCAAAATAACGATCCTGTTATTTTTTTTAATGAATTGTATTAGTTCATTGGCTTCTTTTGTATATTGTGAACTTAGGTATTGGTGGCTCAAAATAGCCAATACATTTTTATGGTAAAATGTAGTTCCTAACTTGGTTTCTTTGGCATTTTTCTGCAAATCAATTATATGCTCCAGTAAACTGTAAACCGGAGTATTGTTTACAGGGTAACCCATGGTAATATTTACCTTATCTATAGTATCCGGAACGGAATGTAAAACAGGGATCAATAAATCTTCATTAGCTAAAACAATGGCGGTTTTATTGGGCGTTTCCACGTGATCTTCTTTGCTTTCCTGTAATGCTTTTGTTATAACTTTTGCCTGCCCAATATCTGATGGAACAGAAATAATGTTAATTTGCTTTTTTCCTGAAAGTGGCTTAAATATGTTTTGAACAGAAAAGCTTTCGGGTGCTTTATATTCACGAATATTATCTCTTAAAAAGAATCCGGCTTCATGATGCTGGTTATTGATATAGGTTTCATCATAATCCCAGTAAAATTCGGCAAGTTTGTTATTTTGAAGGTATTTAAAAAGTCTTTTTTCA
>JANQHR010000147.1 GCA_028282585.1 Bacteroidales bacterium
ATTGACCAAATGGCTAAATCAATAGCTGATACGGTTAGTGGCCGGATGTTAGGTTTAATCAAGAGCGGGATAGTTACGCCAATAGTTGCCCCAGTGGTGGAAAAAGCAGTAAATGTAGCACAAGGACTAGTTCAGCAGATTCATGATGATTATTATGGTATTAAAAATAACGCTTCAAACAAAGATGACAAGAAAACAGATTTTCGTGATTGGTTTTTAAAGAAAGACTTCACTCCAGAGGGTAAAAAGTTAATAAAGCAATATGAAGCAAGACGAAAAAAAGAAATTGAACAGGAAAAGTTAAAAAACCAAAATGGAAATAATTATGAATATGAACAAAAAAAACCTGAAGAAACTGCAATAAGTGGCGTAGCAGCAGGAGATGAGGAGAATTATGGTCTTGTAGATAGATTTAGAGATTTATTACGGGGCGAAGAAAAGACAGCAGAAAACCCAAAAATAATAGATATCATACCAGCAGATAATGAGGTAATTGAAGAAAAGCCAGCAAAGAGTAATCAGTTGGAAACTGTAGCCAGTAATGCAGCGAGTAAAAATGATGGGACTGTTGAGGATTATTCAAGAAGACATATTAAAGATTACTTAAGAGAACATGATGATGTTTCTTCGTTTCAACATAGAAAAATTTCAGAAAATCATAAATCAACTGGCGATGTTAATGATAATTACAACTATATCAGAAAACATGGCGTAGGTAATAATATAAATCAGCGTGAATCTAGTAGTAATTTGGCGGATAAAAGTAATCAAGATACTCAATATTATCGTGAATTTGATAGTTGTTATACTGATATTGATCCTTATGTAAACTTTCTCCATGGAATTCAAATGAGTGACTTTGATCCTGAAATAGTAGTAGCACAAGGAAAATTAATTGAACCTATAATAAAAGCAGTTGAATTTAATATAGAATCATTTAATGAGGGCTATAACGAAAGTCTTAAGGCTAGTGAATATCATGAAAAACATGTTACTTATAAAAAAATATACCAACAACACAGTAAGGAATTAGAATATAACTTAAGACGGATAAGATCAAGAGATAGCTTTTTTGTAGTAAAGGGAATAAATATTTTTACTGAACGTTTAGGAGGGGTGATAAATCTTGGTTTAGCTGAAAGTAATCACTTTATACTTCAGGAATTAAAATACCCTACAGCATGGTTGAATGGATTTATAAATGCCCCTATTAATAATACAAAATATATAATTAAATCTGGCTTTGAAACATTGCCTAATCAAACTCAAGATTATATAACACAAAACCTTAGCCTAGCCAGTGAAACTTACAATAAACAGATGCAATATTATACTAGAAATCAAAGGGTAGTTGTTGAAATAAGTCTGGGGGCATTGGGAGGTAAGGCTATTGGTGAAGGTTTTGCTTTGGTAAATAAAGGTGTAAGTAAAGTTGCTAAAAATAGTATCGTACAGAATAACTTAGCTCTAGATTCTAGTGCTGCTACAAATACAGCTACTAATGTTGCAGAAAATCCAAATATTTATTCTGGTTTCTTAGGAACAAAAGGTTTCGAATTGAAAAATTTTAGTACTCAAACTATAAGAAATCGATCGGTTACTATAGAGGGTATTGAATTTTCTGCACATGCCCTAGATCAAATGCAAAATAGAGGTATAATGCCTTCTGTAGTTAAGCAAGCAATAGAAAATGGAGTGGAATTTAATACAAGACTTGGTACAATTGGATTTTATGACGAGGTCAATAAAATAAAAGTTATACTTAATTCAGATAACCATACTGTAGTAACCGTTATTAGAGGAAAAAATAAATGATTTATAATGATGTAGATTTATTTTATAAAGTAAGAGCAATATTATTAAAATATTGGGATCCAATAGGAATTAGTGATATACCAGAAGCTAATGATGAATATGATATATATATACACGAGTTGTGTAATATGTTAAAAAATAAAGAAATAAACAAAATATGTAATTATTTATATAAAATTGAAAAAAGTAGGATGGGTTTAAATCCTTTGTCTGAAAAACAGCATAATTTGATAGCTAAAAAGTTAATTGAACTTAAATAACAGTTAAATAAAAGTTACAATACCGGACAGAATATAGCTAGAGATAGAATTAAAGAAAATCCATTTGTTGTAAGAAGCTATGTTAGGGAAATGGAAAATATTACTGGTAGTAAGTTAACTATAAAACAAAGACATTTGTTGAAAGAAGCATTACAAAATAATCAATATAGTTTATTGCCAAAAGAATATACCCAATTGCATCGTAATGCCTTTGATAAAATTAAACCTAAGCTTCGAAAGGAATGGGAGCTAAATACAGGACAAAAATGGCCAGTTTATGAGATACATACAAATCCTAGAAGAATAGAGAAGCCTTATGATGGCCATCATATTATACCAGTAAAGTATGGTGGTAATAATGAGTGGTGGAATTTACATCCAGCACACGGACTTTATGAACATGGTAGGATTCATCAAACAAACTCTATATTGTGGCAAATCTTAACTCAAAAAAAATAAAAAGCTTATAAAATGGAAAAGTATGAATATTTAAAAAAATATATTAATAATGAAGGAATTCCTCCACGTAATTGGTTTACAAAAGTAGAGGTTGGCTCTATTGATACCGCAGAAAAAAAAATAGGTTTTAAGTTCCCAAATTCACTAAGAAATTTTTGGTTAGAAATAGGATATGGTTGTTTATGTGTTTCTTTAAATAGCAGACAAACTATAGATCATACAAACACCATATTATCGCCAACAGAAATAGTAGATATAACATTGCTAAAAGAAGAAAGTGGGCTTATTTTACCTGAAGCTGTAGAATATATAGAAGAAGGTTATATAAGTGAAACAGATATTATCTTTTTTGAAATAGCAGATTTATCAAGTTTTTTAGTAATGAAACCTATGTCTAAAAAGCCAAATGCTATATATAATATGATAGGTGAGACTGTAGAAGAAAGTTTTGAAAAATTTATCTGGCGTCTTTATCATGAATCACCAACATTTTATATAGATAATGTAGAAATAGAGGAAAAGCCAACTGAAGAAGAATTATTAGCAGGTACTCCGCCAAGAGGAGAATTATGGGAATATATCAATAAAAACTACCACCAAATGTT
>JANQHR010000148.1 GCA_028282585.1 Bacteroidales bacterium
CTGGCGCCAATTTGTAATTGGTGCCAATTACCTTTATTGCTTCTTCAAAGCAAAACACGGATCACAGATCCGCGCTAGCCCTGGGATAAATTTTTATGCATGGTTCATCTCCTACGGAGAATTTATTTCATTGGAATATCCTTTTTCTATTAAACTATATTCCCTACGGGAAAGCAATCTGCTCTCCCCTATGGGTGCAAATCAAACCCATCTTCTTTGAGGGTGGATATTTAATTATTAGCGGATGGGTCTTTAGGCTTACGCTAATAGGGGTTGATTGGCCGTCAACCATCCACTCCTTACAAACTGTAGTTTTGTTGTATTAAGTTTTTTCTTTTTCGGATTACGTTATTAAACCGGAAGAGTTCTTTACTCCAACCAAGCAACTCTTTATCCAACCAATCAATTCCTTCAATAATTTCGTTTTCATAATTTGTCAAGGCAGAAAAATTCCATGTAACCGATTCATGATGAAAAATTCTGTTTCTTAACTTTCTAATTCCATTAAATTTTGAACTCATTGTCTTTCTTTTTCTAATATTTTTGGGGCAATTAGGAAAAGCCAATCGAATATTTTTCCATAATGTTCTCTCAAATTTCGAATCAAGTAATGAAGTCCAAAATCCAAAGGATAATTCTGAAATTATTTTTCCAGTTGTAATTATTTTCTTTTCCCTCAAAATACTATTCCTTGCATCTGAAATCCTGTCAATTTGAAATCGTGTTACAATTCTTATAAATTCTGGATTATCAAACCAATTATCATCATCAAATCTTCTTTTTAGTTGATAATCAAAGTTGTTTCGAAGAGCTATTTCCAATATCGATAATGATGGGTAAAATGACTCTGAAATCTCTATGTTTGCTTTATAATGTTCAACAGCTTTTTCAAAATTACCTGAATGATATCTCAAATATGGTTCAAGTCTTTCTGATGAAATTATTCTTTCAATTGATTTATTGTCCATTTATTTTGTACCTTTGCAGTGAAGTCCCGGAGATTCCTCTCCCAGTTTTTTTGCTGGTGATGAAGCCGGGTTTTTTGTTTTAAAGAATTCTTTTCCCAAAGATAGCAATCCTTTCACTATTGCGAATTCAGTATTGTAAATACTCTTTTCCACTATTATTTGTAGCTGTTTGGTGCATGTTGTGTAGTGCTCCGAAGCCTCGGGGTCGTTGAACGTCTGTATCCGTTAGGACAAGAACGCTTAAGCGAGAGCCGTGGCTGGCAAGCCCCCACTCTGGCGCAAATTTGTAATTTGTGCCAACTATTTCGTGCTTTTTTCAAGCAAAACACGGACAATAAGTCTGTGCTAGAGGGTGTCATCCTTTTAAAGGTTAAAGGATGACACCCCCTTCGCTGGCGCTGATCTGTGATCAGTGTCCCAGCTTTGCTGGTGATTCTAAATAAAAAAAGTATGTTCTATCAAGATTATATTGCTTGCTAAAATAACACTAATTATATTTTTATGTACCAAAGGACTTGTTTCCTCCGCTGGCGCCAATTTGTAATTGGTGCCAATTACCTTTATTGCTTCTTCAAAGCAAAACACGGATCACAGATCCGCGCTAGCCCTGGGATAAATTTTTATGC
>JANQHR010000163.1 GCA_028282585.1 Bacteroidales bacterium
TTTTAAAAGCTCCTCCCTATTTGCATTCATATTCTAATATTTCTAAAAATGCAAATATGTATTTTATTTTATTCTCCACCTAATAATTCAAGTGATCCAACAGAAGGGTTGGCTGGGTTCGAACGGCGAAGCCCTCATGAGATCCGCCAGTTCGAGGATCGAATAATCCCCCTCTCTCCGCCATCGCCCGACATAGCTTAGCGTTGTCGGGTTTTTTATATTATATTTGAAATTATTTATTCTTAGGAATGTGAGATGTTGGGCTTTGGCGGATAAAATCCGCTTCCAAAATTTAATTTAATAATGTATTATGTTTATATATTAAAATGTTCAGATGGCACGTTCTACAAAGGATGTACTTCAAATTTAAATGAACGGATAAATCGACATAAACAGGGATATATTAAGTATACTCAAAGTAGGCTTCCGATTGAATTAGTTACTTATGTAGTTTTTAGTAATAAGTATCGAGCTTTTGAATTCGAAAAGTACCTTAAATCTGGTTCAGGTAGAGTTTTTATGAAAAAGAGATTGATTTAATATCAATAAAGCGAATAGTTTGTAGCTATCCGCTTTTTCTTTTAGTCAACCAAAACATAAAATCATTAAATTTTTGTTTCCTTAATTTACTGGTTTTGCCTGTACTACTTATGGGATATCATGCTTTATAAACTTCAATTCTGGTAAAACTATTCGAATCTCATCTTCTGAATCTTCTGGTGTCCAATATACTACATAATTTATTTTCGATTCTACTAGTTTATATCCCTTACTCTCAAAATCGATTATTTTTTCTTTAAAGCTCTTTGAAAATTTAACAATACACCTCCCATTTTGATCTAAACAACCTTCGTTGTTAACTATTAGCTTGTCACCACTCTTAAGTTTAGAAATTTTATCCTGCCTAGAAATAAAATAGCTTAACCAAATGTCTTTATGAGACAGATGTAGCAACAATAATTTAGAAGGTTCATATTGAAAAACGTCATTTATTCTTTTTAAATTTTGACAAGAAATATTATCAAGATAATTACCATTTAGATGAATTGTTAGGTTTTGTTTGGCTCTTGTCATCGCAACATATAGCTCTCTTTTTTTCTCATCTGAATCTGGATTAAAACTGTTAAGCATTAAAAAAACATTATCAAACTCTTTACCTTTTGCTTTATGAATAGTAGAAACAAAAATTGTCTCTCCATTCGCATTAACAAAATCTTCAAATCTGGATTCTCTAACAAACACACCAAAATCTGTTTTATACTTCCTTTTCGGATTGCTCAATTCAAAATCCTTAATAAGATTTATGCAGATATCAATCTTAGGACTTTCTTTAAAATTATCCCATAATTTTCTTTTTGCGGCTTTCCAATTATCATCGCTAATTACATATTTATCTTCAGTAAAATTAAGTTGTTCAATGAAGTATCGTACTTCTAGTAAGTTATATAAATTAAAGTTATCATTGGTTTGAATTAGCTTTGCTGGCAATCCATAATTCAATAAAAGACCTTCAATTTGTAATGCTTCATGGTTAGTTTGGGTCAAAATACAAGTAGTACCTTTCAATCCAGAAGATGATACATCTTTAACAACAGGTTCAATCAGATTCGTACTTGAATGTTTAATTAGTTTTATTATTCCTTTGTCATTTGTATGAGCAACAATTGGAGTCTCCTTAAGTCGATTGGATATTTTTTCGACAAAATGATTTGTAAATTCTACCAAGTTCGCTTTACTTCGGTAGTTTACACTTAGCTCAATTTTCTTTGCTTTTTGTACGGTTATAAATTCTTCTAAATATTTAGAGCTTGAACCTCTAAATTCATAAACATTTTGGTCATCATCTCCTACCGCAATTACTCTCATTTCTTCATTATGTTCCATTAGAACTTTTATTAACTCAAATTCATGATAATCCATATCTTGAGCCTCATCAATAACTAGAGCAGTTTTAGTGATACGATTTGGTTCAATATCATTATTTCGAATCTTTTCTACAGTTTTATTTATAATAGTTTGGGATTTTTCAATTGTACCAACTTGACCAAGCAAATCAAAACAATATGCATGAAAAGTTTTTATTTCTATAAAACTAGCAGCATTTCCTATTAATTCTAGTAATCGTTTCTTAAACTCTGTTGCTGCTGCCCTTGAAAAAGTAACCATTAGCAGTTGTTCATGTTTTACATCCTCCATAAGCAATAAGGATGCAAGTTTATGTACTAGCACTCTTGTTTTTCCACTACCCGGTCCCGCTGCAACTGCAATATAAGGTGAACTGTTGTCTTTTATGATGCCTAATTGAGAAGGCGAAAGCTCCCCAAACAGTTGTCTGAATTTAGAAGGTGTAATATTTCTTTTTATCTCATTTTGTCTGCTACCTTTAAAATATCTGTTAAGAAAAGATGTATAATTTAACTGAAAATAATCTTCTACGAACTGCAAAGCTTCTTTGTAATCTCGAATCATTTTTTTTGCATATTCACCTACAATATGAATTTGCTGTATTTTACTTTCATAGAATTGATTTAGTTTCTTATAGTCGTCCGCTTTATATCTTATTTTATTATCCTGTTCAAGTCGTTCAATGGTTAGTTTATTATAAACGACAAGGAATCCACCTTCTATTTTTATAGCATCAATTCTAGATAAATAAAACAATGCATCTTCAATATCAGCTAGTTTGATGCTTAGTTTAAATAAAGCATTTTGCTTCTCATATTCTTCTTTTAACTCATGAACTGAAAACTCCACTAAAACCTGTTCCTTTGTTTTATCAACTGATGATAGGTTTTGATCACTCTTCATGAAAAGAAAGTCTACTATAAAACGAGCTAATGCGTGTCGTTTCTCTAGTTTGTTCTTTAATTCTGATTCAGGATAGTTTGATAATATTATTAAATGATTTTTTGAAGTAGCGTGTTGTTTTCTTTTTATCCAATTCTTAATAACCCAAAAGTTGATTATTGTTCTAATTTTATATGGAGAAACATCTTTACATCCTTTTATCTCTGCTTGTTCGTTTAGTTCCTTTATATGAAATGATTTCTCTTGTTCCTTAAAAAGTGGTGCGAGAAATTTTTCTATTTTACTTATTGAATTGACAATACTTAATGAACGGTTTTTATTTTCACCGCGTTTGATAAAAGCAGTTAAATCTTTTGTATCAGCTAATATTTTTTCTTCCCGTAATAAATTTACAACATTAATTACCTCTTCTTTAACTATTCCTAAATGGTCTGAGATATGGTCTATTCTTGACTCTGCAGCTTCATCCGTTGCTTGCTTTCTGCTTTTAGTAGAGAATAGTTTTTTAATAATTCGAGTTGCCTGTTGTTTTTGTTTCTCATTAAATTTTTCCGATGAATTGATTTTCTCAATTGCTTCTTGAGCATTTTTTGAAAGAATACTATTAGCAAAAATTCGGGGCATATTTTGCCCTCTTTTAAGGTATCCTGCTTCCTCCAATGCAGAAATGGCGGTAGTAACTCTTGTTTCAATCTCAACCACATTATCGTCCCACCCTGCTTTTCGTGCAATTTCCAAAGCAGAATTTGACACATTTGATCTAAATTTTGTAATGTCTTTTATCGCTTTCCATATTTGTTGAATCTCTCTGATATTCAACTTCGTTTGATTGAGTAAAATGAAATGCTTATTTAAATCATCTTCATTAAAAAGAACATAACAATCGGCAGTAATATTATTATCTCTACCTGCTCTACCTGCTTCTTGAACATAATTTTCAAGAGAGTCTGACATTTCAAAATGAATGACCATGCCCACATCTTTTTTATCAACTCCCATTCCAAATGCAGATGTTGCAACCATAATATCAACTTCTCCACGAATAAACGCGTCTTGGTTCTCTGATTTTTCTTGTTTATCCATTTTTCCATGATAGGGTTTTGCTAAGTACCCATCATTCGATAGCCTTTCTGCAATTTGATATGCTTTTCTTGTCCTTGAAACATAAATAATAGTTGGGCATCGTTTTCCTTCAATTAGATTCCGTACTGTATCGTATTTATCTTCTTCTTTGTATTTAGGGATAACTTTATAGGTCAGGTTAGTTCGTGATGCATTTGCGCTAAAAGTTTCTAATTGTAGGTACAGTTTTTCTTGAAAATAGTCCTTAATGTCTTGAATTACATTTTGTTTTGCAGTTGCAGTAAAGCAAGACACTGGTATTCCATTTTCCAGGTTTTTCTTTTCTTGCAATGCTTTAATAAAATCACCTATATAGAGGTAATCAACTCTAAAATCTTGTCCCCAAGATGAAAAACAATGTGCCTCATCAATTACAAATCGCACTATATTTCTTCCAAGCAATAACCGCTCAATAGATTTTGACCTTAGTGATTCGGGAGAAATATACAAGATTGAAGCCGCGCCATTTTCAACTCTCTCAAAAGATTTTGCCCTTTCAATAGGATCAAGTAAACCATTTATGGTAACTGCTTCCGTAATGTTTGAACGTTCCAAATTATCAACTTGATCTTTCATCAAAGATTGAAGGGGTGAAATAATTACTGTTAAACCTTTGACATTTTCACCGCTCATTAAGGCAGGTACTTGAAAGGTTATAGATTTACCTCCACCTGTAGGAAATACAGCCAAGATCGATTTATTGCTAATAGCAGCTTTTACTGCTTCCTCTTGCAAAGCTTTACCATTATACGTTCTATAAGAGTCGAAACCGAAATATTTTTTTAATCCAATTTTTGAATCGAGTGATTTATTACAAAAAGAACAGCCTTGTAAACAAGGATTATTTCTTAATAAATACATAACTCTTTCAACTTCAGGATAATTCTTAATTACCCAAGGTGGAGTAATAGAATATCTGCTATTGGCGTTAATTAATGCTAAACAATAAGCTAATTCGACAGGTGTTTCTTGAATTAATTTTTCTAAATCAGCACTTTGGCAAATTTCATCTAAGAATCGTTTCAGTATATAACTAACTATATCTATTTCAGAGAAAGAATAATCAATATAATTAAAGAACCATCTAAACTCTTTTTTGTCACCTAGTAACCTAAAATAAATTTGTTTTAGCTCATCATTTGTTTCGTGGAATGCTGTAATTTCATCATAAAATAGGTCCTTGGCTTTTATGGCATCGTTTAGTGGATTATTTAATTCTTCCGTTTGCAGTTTATCATCTTTTAGTAGAGCATGATAAGGTTTAGTGGGAAATAACAGTGGAGATAGATATAATGTGTCTATAGTTTTGATATCTAACATGCTATTATTAGATGCTTTTTCTATGTATGGAATATCATGGTTTATGATGTTATGACCGCATACATATTCTGTCTCTTTTATAAAATCCAAAAGATCGAAAACTGAATTTGAATGTAATTTTATTCCATTTTCTTTTGCACCACCAACATCAAGTATTTTCTTACTTTCAACGTCTACTTCGGTATCTATGAAAACGATATTATTCATTACTTTTAATATGAACTTCTTTTTAACGTTAGATTATCTTGCATTTATAACAACAGTCAATGTACAGAATGGCGGACAGTCATTTATTTAGTAAGCTGTTCTCTGATAATCAATGTCTAAAGATAAGAAAAACTGTCAAAAGCCGCCAAACCTTCGATTAGTTATATGATCCTTTATTTAAATTGTTTATATGAAAAATAATTGAGGACCATCACTGAAATTCTTTTTCTCAATAATAGCCATTAATTCTTTCAAATGCTATCCCTCAGGGATCAACGAAGTTAATCCCTTATGAAATAGGAGTATCTTAACAATTAATTAATAATCTCTAAAAAATTCAGCTTTTTGCTTTGAAAATTGAAAAACAATTCATTTATTTGCATCCGCAATTCGATATTGCATTGCGGGGTGTAGCGTAGCCCGGTTATCGCGCCTGCTTTGGGAGCAGGAGGTCGCAGGTTCGAATCCTGCCACCCCGAC
>JANQHR010000022.1 GCA_028282585.1 Bacteroidales bacterium
ACATAAAGTATAAATCCAAAAGATTTTTATAAAAAAGTAGCTGTAAAACTTAATCTACAGCTTCTCAATTTTTATAGTTTACTTACTTCTGAAATTGCCTGTCAAAAAAGTTGCGAACTCAAAAAACTCCTTAATGGATTTTTTTTTACGCATAAACAACGTTTTACAAAAGTTTTCGTCCTTAGATGGAATTAACGAACGTATTTAACTTTTAACCATGAAATATAAACAACTTTTTATAATTGTATTTTTAATGCTTTTTAGTTTTTCAGTTCTAGCTCAAGAAAATACAAAACAAAAAAGAATATATAATACAAAAAGAATTCAAAATGGCCCTCCCAGAATTGACGGACTAATTGATGAAGAAATTTGGAACATTGTAGAATGGTCGGGTGATTTTACGCAAAAAGATCCAAATGATGGAGCTAATCCCTCTCAAGAAACTGCATTTAAAATTTTATATGATGATAATAATTTATATGTTTTAATTCGTGCTTACGACACTGAACCAGATAAAATAGTAAAACGAATGTCAAGAAGAGATGGATTTGACGGGGATTGGGTAGAAGTTAATATTGACAGTTATTTTGACCAACGTACTGCATTTTCTTTTACTGCGTCAGTTTCCGGTGTGAAAGGTGACGAGGCAGTCTCAAATGACGGAAACAATTGGGATTCAACATGGGATCCAATTTGGGAATTAAAAACAAGTATCGATGAGGAAGGTTGGATCGCAGAAATGAAAATCCCATACACCCAGTTAAGATTTAGTAATAATAATAATCAGTTAGTTTGGGGATTTCAAGTAACACGACGAATTTTTAGAGAAGAAGAAAGATCGCACTGGGCATACTTTTCTAAAGATGAATCCGGATACGTAAGACATTTTGGTGAACTCCACGGTATAAAAAATATAAAACCTAAAAGACAAGCGGAAATCTCTCCATATATAGTCGCAAAAAAAGAATACTATGAAAAAGAAGAAGATAATCCTTACAGAGAAAGTGGTACGGATAATACAATCGGATTTGGAGTAGATGGTAAACTTGGTATTACGAATGACTTTACATTAGATTTTACAATTAATCCTGATTTCGGACAAGTAGAAGCCGATCCTTCAGAAGTTAATTTAACAGCTTTTGAAACATATTTCCAGGAAAAAAGACCATTTTTTATCGAAAACAGAAATATTACTGATTTTAGAGTTTCAAGAGGAGGCCCATTCTGGAGAAACAATTTATTCTATTCAAGAAGAATCGGACGTGCTCCCGACTATTATCCCGATATCGACAGTGATTTGGGAGAATATACTGATGTCCCGGATAATACAACTATACTTGGGGCATTAAAAATTACGGGTAAAACGAAAAATGGTTTGTCTATTGGTATTATAGAAAGCATTACGGCAGAAGAAAAAGCAAAAGTAATGCGATACGATGAAGATACTGACCAAGTAAATGAAATTGAAGAAACAGTCGAACCGCTTACAAATTATTTTGTTGGTAGAATCCAAAAAGACTTTAATGATAATAATACCATTATCGGAGGAATGATCACATCAACAAATCGTTTTATTAACGATGATCATTTAAACTATCTAAATACAGATGCATATACCGGAGGAATTGACCTAACGCAATATTTTAAGGACAAAAAATATGCATTAACGCTCAAATATGCAATGAGTCATGTTAAGGGAGATTCTACAGCCATTATAACACAACAAAGGTCATCCAGGAGATACTTCCAACGACCAGATAATGACTACACCACGTATGATTCAACCAGAACAAGTTTGACCGGAACATCAGGGCTTATACACTTCAGTAAACTGGCCAATAGAGGATTTAGATGGGGATCTTGGGTTACGTGGCACTCCCCTGGTTTTGAACTAAATGATGTAGGGTATCAGCAAAAGTCTGATGCAATTCTTCAGGTAATTTATGCCGGATATAGATGGACAGAACCATTCGGTATTTTTAGGAGTATAAATATTGGTGCTGATCAATGGAGCAATTGGGATTTTGGATTAAATAATTCTTATTACGGAGCTAGTGCAAACACCTGGATGGAATTTAAAAATCATTGGTCTTTTGGCAGTTGGGGTAATATTGAAGGTGAAGCCACATCGAATACAACATTGCGTGGTGGCCCATCCATAAAAGCGCCTGGTGGCTTGAATTTTGGTATGAATTTTGGGACGGACGGAAGAAAGAAAGTTCAACTTTATGGTAATGCCGGAATTAATAAGGGGTTTGATAAATCACGAAATAACAACTGGTATGGAGTTGATGTAATTTACAGACCTTTTGATGCTCTGAGAATTTCGTTTTTACCAGATATTTCATTTTCCTGGAATGAAATGCAGTATGTAGATTCTGAAGAGTATAACGGCGAGGACAGGTATATTTTTGCCCAAATAAATCGTGTTACAACAGACTTAACTGTACGTATTGATTATACTATAACACCAGATTTAACTATACAATTCTATGGATCACCATTTATAAGTGCAGGGGATTACTCTGATCCAAAATATATTATTAATCCTAAGGCCGATAGCTATGAGGATAGATATAGCACTGATGTTTCCTGGTCAAGCTCTCCTGAGGATGGTGATACTTTTCAGGATTATTTAGATAAGGAATATGATTTTAATTTTAAACAATTTAGATCAAACCTTGTTCTTCGCTGGGAATACCGTCCTGGATCATTATTATTTCTTGTTTGGACACAAAGTAAAACAGGAAGCGAAAGTACTGGTAACTTTTCTTTTAAAGATGATTTCGATACTTTATTTAACTTACATCCTTATAATGTACTATTAGTAAAACTTTCATTTAGAATTGCTAATTAGAGCATACCAGCTTTAATTTTATATTAAAAATAATTTTAGGATTAGTGATTACAATTTCACTAATTCTTTTTTTATTTAATATTTATGTAACGAGATTTAATATATAAATTCTATTTTTGCCAGCTTTAATAATTTATAAAAATATAAGATGAGTAATAAACAAGAATTAGTAAGGTTAGTAGATACTACAACTAACCCAGCCGCATTTGGACTTTGTGGTTTTGGAATGTCAACCCTATTGTTAAACTTACATAATATAGGTTTATTCCCTTTAGATTCAATGATAATGGCAATGGGGATATTCTTTGGCGGAATAGCACAAGTTATAGTTGGTAATATTGAAGGTAAAAAGAACAATATGTTCGGGATGGTAGCATTTGGTTCGTATGGCTTCTTTTGGATTATTTTAATTGCATTAATGATGATTCCAAAATTAGGTCTTGGCGAGGCACCTAGCCCTAATGCTATGGGTTGGTTCCTAACAGTTTGGGGCATTTTTTCAACAGGATTATTCGTTGCTACTTTTAATCTTTCCAAGATGATGAGAGTATTATTTGGTTCCGTAGTTGCATTATTCTTTTTATTAGCAATTGCAGATTTTTCGGGAAACCATACTATAAAGATCATTGCAGGTATAGACGGAATCTTTGCAGGAAGCTTCGCTTTATACATTGCACTTGCAATGGTTATAAATGATACCTTTAAAAAGGAAGTTATTAAGCTAAGATAATATTTCCGTATTGCAAATTAACATAAAACCTGAAGTAAGTTTCAGGTTTTATTGTTTCATAATTTACACTATTAAACACTATTTAATTTAAATAATAAGTCTGTTGATTCTGTTGCCATTATTCATTACATTTAATCTTTATTTTAAAATCAACAGTTATGAAAACAACAATTAGTTTATTAATTTCATTGCTATTAACAACGCTGGCCTTTACTCAAAACCTACAAACAGATAAATTTAAAACAAACAATGGTGATTTGTCCATTCATTTTGTTAAACATGGTTCCATATTTTTTGAATATGATGAAAAGGTAATTCACATTGATCCTGTAATCAGAATGGGTGATTATGAAAATTATCCTGATGCTGACCTAATCGTAATAACCCATCACCATGGAGATCATTTAGATTTAAACGCAATTGCATTACTTAAAAAAGAAAATACAAAAATCATTCTTACTAAAAAATGTCAGGAAATGACTGAGAATTTATCTGACATTATCGTAATGAACAACGGTGATATTTTAAATATTAATCAATTGGAAATTGAAGCTATACCTGCTTATAATATTGAGCACAAAAGAGAAAATGGAGATCCTTTTCATCCCAAAGGAGAGGGAAACGGATATATTATTACATTCGGAGATAAAAAAGTATTAGTAGCTGGAGATACTGAAAACATCCCGGAAATTAAAGCATTAAAAAATATTGATATTGCATTTTTACCTATGAATTTACCGTATACAATGACACCGGAAATGGTTGCAGATGCAGCAAAAGCATTTAAGCCAAAGGTTTTATACCCGTATCATTACGGAAATACTGATACTTCAAAATTGATAGATTTACTTAAAGATGAAAAGGAAATTGAGGTGAGAATTAAAAAAATGTAATGTGTAAATTCCAAATATCAAAACTCAAATAACAAATAAGTTCCAATTCTCAAATTATCAATCTTTAATTGTAATTTGCTATTTGTATTATGGTATTTATTTTCAAATTTTTCCATCTTTTTAAATTTCGTTTAGTCTATAAATAAAAAAAGGATTTGGGCGAAAAAAATGTAGAAATACATGCTAAATTAATTGACGAAGCACTTAAAGGCAGCCAACAGGCTATGTACAGGCTGTATAAATTATATGTACAAGCCATGTATAATACCTGCATAAGAATGGTGCCAAACCAATACGATGCTGAAGATATTATACAAGAATCATTTGTTAAGGCATTTAACAATTTGCATTCGTTCCGGGGAGATTCTTCCTTTGGTTCATGGTTAAAACGAATTGTAATAAATCAATCAATTACTTTTTTAAGAAAGAAAAAACAAGATTTTCTTGAAGTTGATTGCTTAGAATTGCCAAGTGACGAAGATGAAGATATCACTTCGGGTATAAATCCTACAATGATTCATGATTCTATTAAAACTCTTCCCAAAAAGGCAAGAGTAGTTCTCAACCTTTATTTATTAGAAGGTTACAGGCACAAAGAAATTGCTAAAATTTTGAATATTACAGAATCAACATCAAAATCTCAGTATCTGCGTGCTAAACAATTATTACGTGAGAAACTAAAAAAGGAGATTCGTTATGAATATTGAGGAGTATATACGTAAAAACAGAAATCAGCTTGATGTTGAAATGCCAGATGATGATTATTTATGGACTGGAATATCCCATTCCTTAAATAAAAAACCAAGACAAAAACGATTTTTGATTTTAAAAATTGCAGCTGCAACTGTTGTATTAATAACTTTATCCGTTATAACTTATCAAGTTACTTCTTTACGTAATAATCAACAATTGATTTTAGCAAAAATCGACCCAGACTTGGCAAAACAAGAAGCTCAATTCCAAAATCAAATTAAAACTTACTATCAGGTTTTAGCAGCAACAAATTATGATGAAGAACTTCTAACATCAAGTTTTAGAGATCTTGAGTATATCGATACACTTATAAATAAATACTCTGCGGACCTCAACAAACATGGACCAAATCTTAAATTACTAAACTCGTTAATGGATCTTTATCAAAAAAAAATCAGGCTGTTAGACAGAATGTTAAACGAAATAGAAAAAAATAAGAAATATGAAAACAATAAAACAAATATATAAGGTTCTTTTAGCTCCAATTTTAATTGTCTTAGCAATAAATTCAAGTACTGCTCAAGAACGTAAAGAATCATTTGAAAAGAGTTATCAAATTAGCTCTACTGGTAACTTTGGCTTTTCATGTTATGATACAGATTTGAAAGTAAATACCTGGAATAAAGATGAAGTAAAAATAATAGGTGAAATCATAATTGTTGGTGGAGATCCTGATGACCAGGAAAAATTAGTTGAAGTATTTAAAAATCCGGAAGTTTCAAGTTCACCCAACTCTTTAAAAATAGAGACTGATTTGGCAAAAAACACCATTATTATAGGGCCTTTCAAGAAAATTACTCTAGTAAGCGGTAAAACAATTCGAATCGATAAATATAAAGCAAACTACACCTTGTGGATTCCGGAAAATATCAACTTTGATCTAAAAAGTAAATATAATAACGTTGATATTTCAACATTAAAAGGAAATGTTGATTTTAACTTGTATGAAGTTGACCTTACATTAGTAAACTTCAAAGAAGGTGATTTCGATATGAAATATAGCTCCGCTGAATTTGTTAAAGGGGAAAAAGCCAAATTTGATATATATGAGTGCGAAATTGAAGCTAAAGAAATTAATGAAATCATAGCTAACACCAGATATTCAGAATATAAAATTGAGAACGCAGAAAAATTAGCTATTAATTCATACGAAGATGAATTTGAATTTCAAAACCTTAAACATGGAATAACCGGACAAGCTAAGTATTCCAACATCAATATAGCCAGCAATATTGATCTCATTAAAATGGATGTGTATGAAACCGACATTGAGGTTTTGAATGTTAAAAAAGTTGAATATGCATCAAAATACTCCAAATTTAGTGCTCAAAATGTTGATTTGTTTGAATGTAGCAATCTATACGAAGTTGAAATATTTGCGTCCACTGTTGGTGAATTCTCAATTCAGGAATCAAAATACGATGATGTAAAGTTTGAAAAAATAACCAAATCAATTGAAGTGCCAAGTGCATACGAACTTGATCTTCACGTAGGTATTGTAGAATCGAGTTTCGAAAGGTTTTATGCCGACCTTAAGTATGGAACAATTAAACTACCCTTATCTTCAAATCTTGAATTTAGCCTTGATTTTGTAACTACCTATGGTGATGTAGATTTTCCAAAAGATAGAATTAAAGTAAAAGATTTAAATATAAAAGAAAGTAGCAAGCATTCTTTTGAAGGAGCTACAAATGAAAATCCAAAATGCAGTATAAAATTTAAAGCATATGATGCTAATGTTGATTTGGACTAAAATAAATTAAATGGTCATTCTTCCATTTGCAAGGATGACCATCTAAAAGTTCGGATTAAAAAAGTATAATTACATTAAATATTAAACCAGGTTTTGTCCCAATGGAACAATATTACATCATGATAAGATAGCAAATACAGGTAAAAATAATCCTATTTTCACCAATACTTTTGCAATCAAAAAATACAAGAAGACAAATACCACTAAGAAACAAATCAATGTTAAAAGCCAAATAATTCCATTAAGTTTTCCTGTAAAGCTTTTATTAAATCTGTTTTTGGAAAATATTCAGGATTTACAAAACTATAAACTTTGTCTAAAAATTATGCTTTACATTTTTACAAACTTAACCTCAAACAAACTTGGCCACCGTTTACCGGTTATAAAATAACGGTCATTTTCTTTATCAAAAGCAATTCCATTTAGAACGTTATCTTGTTCTCCTTGATAACCTGCAGGTACTATTTTTCTGCAATCTATAAGCTTTACAACCTTACCTGTTTTAGGATCAAACGCAATTAAATGTTCTGATTGCCATATATTGGCATAAACCAATCCATTTATATATTCAAGTTCGTTTATATTATGAACCGGTCCGTCCTGATCATAAATCTCAATTTTTCCAATTTTATTAAAATACTCTGGATCCAAAAAATAAATATTTTGAGTACCATCACTCATAATTAGTTGTTCACCATCACTAGTAATTCCCCATCCTTGTGTTGAATATTGCAGAGTTGTAATTAGCTTAAAAGTAGCTTTATCATAAACAAATCCAGTTTTAGAAGTCCAGGTTAGTTGTATAATTTTATCCTTAAATGCAGTTATTCCCTCTCCAAAATATTTTGCCTCCAGGTTCAACTGTGCAATTAACTTTCCGGTTTTATAATCTACTTTTCTTAATGAAGATTCTCCTCTTTGTCCGGTTCCTTCGTACATTACTCCATTATCATAAAAAAGCCCTTGAGTGTAAGCCTTTTTATCATGAGGATAAGTATTTATGATCTTACATTCATAAAGCTCCGGTTTAATATCTGATTTAAATCTTAATCTTAGATAATAACTATCAACCCTATTACCTTCAGAATATGCAGATATCTTTAATTGATTAGTACCCGTAGTTAAATGTTTTGTTTGCCATTTAAAACCTAACTCTTCTGGTAATAGTTTTATATTTTTTCCTTTTGTTTCCGCAATTAAAGAGTCAATAACAATATCTGATTCCTTTAAGGTGAGTTGAATGTCAATTTCATCACCAATTGTAAACATCTCCCGGTCTTTCGGTGAATCTACTTTTATAACAGAAACACGTTTTATCGTATTTTGGGCTTGAGGTTTTATTTCTTGTTTTGTGTTTTTATCTTGTTGTGAACAAGAAAGTTGTAAAAAAGCTAAAGCAATTATTAAAAAGTTGTATTTATTCATACTAATCATTTTTTTTCTTTTTTAATTTTTTAAAAAACGATTTTTTTCGAGGAAAGATGTTTTTAAGTTGCGATTTTGTATCATCGGAATAAATATTAGGATTTAAAACTTTCCAAATCTCACTCCACCCTAAAAAACCGCCAACATTTCTATCATCTATATAAACATCAGCCATTATTTTTCTGCTCATTGATTCATCATAAATTTCCTCGGGATAATTTTTATTTACAGCATAAAACTCAATGCCATTTTTCCTGCAAAACTCTACTGCTTCTTTTAACTCATCTCCAGACCTATATGTCCACAATAATAATTGATGACCTTTTTCTTGCAACGCTTTTAAAGTTTCAAAAGCAAACAGTTTGGGTTTACCTATTTTAGGATATTCATGCTCTACTATAGTTCCGTCAAAATCTACTGCGATTATCATACCTGGCTATTTTGCTTTAAACAAATGTAAATATTTTTTTTAATGGCACACTAATTCGACTTTCTATCGAATGAATATCTTAACGAAAATACATTGGAATATAACGCAATGGACTGATCTCCGATATCGGTTATAGCATAATCAATACTAACTCCTTTAAACTGGATTCCAATTCCAAAGTTAGGTTGAAAAGTCATTGATTCTTTATTTTCAAATTCTACTATTCTTTGAAAATTCCCAACACCAAAACGAATAAAAACTAACTGATTATAATTAATTTCAATGCCAATGTTAGGATCAATACTGATAGGATCTCCTTCGATCAAGACGCGTCTTTGCCCATCAAAAGTAAAATCCAGATCAATTTCTGCTAATGCCTTAAACTTGTTATAAATTGTAAAATCTCTTGATACTCCTAGCAAAACTCTTGGCAATGTAATTTCTAATGAATTATCAGGAGCAAAATTAAATACCGAATCCTGAACCTCAATAATTAATTCATCTTCATTAAATGTCCAAGCATTAAAAGTCGAAGTAACGTCCCTTGCCATTAATCCAAACTTCCAGCTATTAAATTTATATTGTAGTCCGAAATCTAACCCAAACCCCCAAGCTGAAGCGAACTCTCCAATATTTCGATAAATAATTTTAACATTTGCTCCATAAGATAAGTTAGGATATTTTGAATTTCGCGCATAACTTAATAAAAACGCATAATCAGCTGCTGAAAACCGAGAAATTCGATCATAATCTAAATTCCCATCACTATCTATTAAATCCGTTGTGTTTGGAATATCATCCACTCCAAATCTAATAACAGTTGCTCCTATATAACTATTAGTATCTAATTGCATTGCCCCGCCCAAATAATCATACTTAGCTATCCCTGCAAAATATTCCGCATGCATTAAACCAGCATCAAAATCTGTTTGCAAAGAAGTTAAACCGGCCGGATTCCAATAACCTGAAGTTACGTCACTTGTATTGGCAACCATAGCATTTGACATACTTAAAGACCTTGCTCCAACACCAATAGATAGAAATTCGTTACTATACTTAGCTGTTTGTGAGTAAGCAATATTTGTAATTAGAATTAAAACCGGTATAAGTATCCTTCGCCCCATCAATTTTTCGGGAATGTTAAATATTTTTCTGTGGATAAACTTAGTAATTAATAAAATATTTATCAAACTATATTTTTTAACTTATTTTTGCTAGAAATATTGTTACTTAAAGCACAAATATATCATGCCAGTTCGTATTAAGAAACACATCCCTAACTCTATTACTTCATTAAATTTATTATCGGGGTGTATCTCCATAGTTTTGGCATTTGAAGGTTATTTAATATTTGCAGTTTATATGATTTTTCTTGCGGCTTTTTTTGATTTTTTGGACGGAATGTCGGCTCGTATATTAGATGCTTATTCGAAAGTAGGTAAAGAATTGGATTCGTTAGCAGATGTTATAAGTTTTGGAGTTGCACCGTCAATAATTGTGTTCCACATGATGAAAGTTGCACTTTTTAAAACAGTTCATTTTCCCCCAATTGAGAGTTTAAATTTAACGGAAGTAATATTTCTTTTAATTCCTTTTTTTATTGCCGTTTTATCTGGAGTTCGATTGGCTAAGTTTAATGTTGATGAAAGGCAAATCGAGAGTTTCATTGGTTTAGCTGTACCGGCTAATGCATTATTCTTCGCATCAATTTATTTAGTTAGTATTTCTACAATCAATGATTTTTTAATCAGTTCTTTTAAAAATGAATATATTTTATCGATAGTTATAATTTTATTTTCATTACTACTTGTATCAAATATTCCTATGTTTTCTTTAAAGTTTAAAAGTCTGGGTTTAAAAGAAAATAAAATTCGATATATTTTTATTGTGTTATCTCTGATATTATTAATATTATTGCATACTATAGCAGTTCCGATAATAATAGCTATATATGTCTTATTATCAGCTATAAATAACTGGATTTTTAACTTTGATTAAATATAAAAAAATGAAATTTATTGCCGAAATTAATGTAATGCCTTTAAAAGCCTTATTAGATCCTCAAGGAAAAGCTGTTACTCAAAGCATGAAAAATATTGGTTTTACTGAAGTTTCAAATGTTCGTATTGGTAAACACATAACTTTAGAAATTGAAGCTGCAAGTAAAGAAATTGCAATGGAAAGAGTTAATGAAGCTTGCAATAAAATATTATCGAATCCAATTATGGAAGGGTTTGACTATACTTTAAAAGAAGTAAAATAATTCAATATATTATTCTTTCTTTTTGGAAGAAGTAAGTTTATTCATTACTTCAGTTTGTCTTTGGATAGATTCTTTATGAACAAGCTGAAGTAATTTTTTTATAAAATCTTCTGTTAAGCCTAGTTTTTTACCTAATTTCATTCTTGTCTCAATAATTTTTTCCCATCGACGAAGTTGAAGAATAGTTACTTCATTCTGGCTCTTATATTTACCTATTTCCTCAACAATATTCATTCTTTGTGATAAAAGCTCTAACATTTGTTGATCAATAGAATCTATTTGACTTCTCAAAGTTTCTAAAACATTTGTAAAGTCCTCATCTTTTGTTGTCGATCTTCTATAAATTAAATTCTCAATTAACGCTCCTAATTGATTAGGTGTTAATTGCTGATTCATATCACTCAAAGCAACGTTCGGATTATAATGAGTTTCAATCATCAAACCATCCATATTTAAGTCGAGAGCTTTTTGTGCAATTTCCGGAATGTATTCAGTATTACCAGCGATATGGCTTGGGTCACATAGAATTGGCAAAGTATTGCAAATGCTTTTAAGTTCTATCGGAATTTCCCATTTTGGAATATTTCTTAGTGTTGTTGCCTCAAATGGGAAAAAACCACGATGAACTGCTGCTAATTTATTAATCCCAGCTTTATGAAAACGTTCTAAAGCACCCACCCATAAGTTAACATCCGGATTAATCGGATTTTTAACAAGAACCGGTTTAGTAAAACCTTTTAATGAATCTGCAAGTTCTTGCACCGAAAATGGATTTGAAGTAGTTCGTGCACCAACCCAAAGAATATCAATATTATATTTTATTGCCAGTTTTACATGTTCCTCATTTGCAACTTCTACTGCAAGAAGAAATCCATATTCTTGTTTTACCTGCTGTAACCATTTTAAACCATCTTCACCAACACCTTCGAAATTGTCCGGACGAGTTCTCGGTTTCCAAATTCCTGAACGAAATATTTTTACTTTACCTAAATCTGCTATATCCTTAGCTGTTTGCATAATCTGTGATTCAGATTCTGCACTACATGGACCAGCAATAATCAACGGATTGTCTATACCTGGAAACCATTTATTTATACTAGGTGTATTTTTTAGTTTTGCCATATTCGAAATCTGATATAAAGATATAAATAATAAAAAAGGTAGTTATTCCAAAAGGAGTCATTCTGAACAAAGTGAAGGAATCTATACAATACAACCTACATATTACCAAAAGATTGCTTCTTTGTTTCTCATCACAACAGCAAATAGTAAGAAATTCATGGTAGCGGCTTATGGTGTTTAACAGAAAACTTACTCTTTTAAACTTAGTAAGTCGTTACTTCCCTGGTTTTAAAAATGTTTCTATTCTGTCCACAAATAATTTCATTTCATCATATAATTCAGTCACATCTTCTTTTTCGAATTCAACAAATGCGTCATAATCACTTATAGTTCTATTCTCAAATGCTTTTCTAAGAATTTTGCCAAAAGTTCTTTCGATTTTCTCCGTGTAAATAAATTCTTTGTTGAACCATCCAATTAATTGTTGATGTTTTGATGTTTCATATCCATATTTCAATCCAAGCGCCAGTAAAGAATAAAAAATACCATAATAAATCCTATTGAAAGCTGCAGGGTACTTGTCGTTTTCAATCAATAATTCAATTACACTAAAAGTTTCCTTTGCCTGCTTAATTCTATACTTAATTAATTCATTTTTATCCGCTTCATTCATAGTCATATATAAATTCCTTTTTTAATTGCATTCTGGAATATTGGTTGTTTCCCCCTTATTGTGTTTAATTCATTCTTTGAAATAGTATGGGCGTCGATTAAAATTTCATATTTCAATTCAATATCATAACAATAATCTGATATTCTTCTTTTCAAAATTCTATCGGCTTTCCTATTCAGAACTATTAAAATATCATAATCCGAATCAATATTAGATGAATTATCCGATTGTGAACCAAATAAAATAACCCTATCAATTTCTGGACCTACGTTGGTTATTAGGTGTTTTTTTAATTCTTTTAATATTTTAATTTTATCACGCATAAATTATTTTTTACCAAAATAATACATTTCTATTCTTTTATCAAAGTGTTGCCAAGTGTAATACTTTAAAATGTTTCGAATAAAAATTGAATTTATACCACTATTACATTGCACAGACATTATTCTTGTGTAACGAGCTCTAAGTACGAGGGTTTAAACCTTCGTAGAGTTTATTTGTAAAAGCACGGAGCGTGATACATGCACTAACTAGAGTTTAACTAAATGGTATAATTTAGGCTAGACTAAGCCAATGTTTAAAACAAACAATAATGTTCAGAAAATCAGATATTACAATAAGTGTAGGCGTAAAAAAAGGCCTAATAGGATTTATTCCTATCAGACCTTACTTATATAGAATTAAAATCTTATTTTTCTTCGTACTTTTTTACTGCAAAAGCTGAAATTTTATAGCTTACCCAAATTAAGATAGGCCATATAATTAACCATATTATTTCTGTTAAATATGCCATAATAATTCATTTTTCAATTAATAAACGTGCGTGTCTTCACTCATTTCTTCAGCATTTATTTTCTTATTATTAATAGATTTCCATGCATACCAAATATATGCTATAACAAATGGAACCATTAATGAAACATACGTCATTGCTTTTAATGTATATTTGCTTGATGATGCATTTTCAATAGTTAATGAACTTTGAAGATCGTAAGTTGAAGGATAAAATGAAGTATTGTTAAATCCTGCTATTAAAAATAAAGCTAAAACGGTAAATATTGTTCCTGCTCCAGAAAACCATATTCCATTTGAGGTTGTTTTTAAAATAGATATTCCAATACCGTATAACACAAGTACAACACCAAGCAAGAAGATAATCAATACCAACGGCATTTGAATGAAATTGTGTAAATACTTATACGGTTCATAAAACACTTCTTTACTTGTCGGATCATAGGCAAATCCATCTATAAACATTAACCAAATAACAAACACTAAAAAGAAAACAACAAATGGAATTGCATTAACAATCAATTGTTTTTTAGATCTCTTTAAAATATTTTCATCTTCAACATTATTCATAAAATAAAGAATTGCCAACACTCTTGCCAAAAAGAAAACTGCTAATCCTAATGAAAGGTTGTGAACATTCAGTGCTAATTCCAAGCCTCTCGCCGCACCTTCCCACCTCGAAAAATTCATTTCGTTTATAGAAAATTCCGATCCGGTAAAAAAGGTAGCAACCGCCGTACCAAGTAAAATGGTTCCTAATGCACCATTTATAAATAGAAAAACTTCATAAGTTTTTGCGCCTAAAAAGTTATCGGGTTTTGACCTGTATTCATATGAAATAGCTTGAATTATAAATGCAAATAAGATCAGCATCCATACCCAATAAGCACCTCCAAAACTTGTAGAATAAAACAGCGGGAAAGATGCAAAGAATGCTCCACCAAATGTTACTAAAGTTGTAAAAGTAAATTCCCATTTACGACCTAAAGAATTTACTAATATCCTTCGTTCCATATCAGTTTTCCCGAGAGAATATATTAAAGTCTGTCCGCCTTGTACAAAAAGAAGAAAAACAAGAATAGCTCCCAATAGTGAAATAATGATCCACCAATATTGCTGCAATAGCAGATGTGATAAATTTTCAAACATATTAATGTCCTCCTTCTTTTGGTCCGATTTTAATTTGCTTTATCATTATTTTCAGCTCAGCTATCAGCAGCGCTGTAAAAATTACAGTGAACAGCCAAAATGTAATCTGAACTGCACTTGCATCGATATGTGAAACTGCTGCCACTGTTGGTAAGAGATCTTGAATGACCCAGGGTTGTCGTCCAAATTCAGCAACAATCCAACCTGACATTGAAGCAATGTAAGCCAACGGAATTGTGAATATTGCTAATCGCAACAACCAACGCTTTTCAACTAATTTACCTCTAAAAATTAAAATAATAACAGCCACAAAAAGAATGATGAAATAAAATCCTAATCCCACCATGATATGAAAGCTATAAAAAGTTAATGGCACATTAGGTATTATACTTTTAGGATCATTTAAGAATCCATATCCAAAATATTTAAAGTTCTCTCTAAAAACCTCTAATGATTCTTCTTGCTTTTTAATATCTTCAATTTCCTTTGCATCTTTGTATTCTGCTAATGCATTAATTGCAATTTTCCCTTTTTCAATTTTTTGCTGGGCAGATATGGCAATTTGTTTTTCGCCATTTTCACCTGTATACTCAAAGCCTCCTTCCATTAAGTCTTTTACACCAGGCACAAAGGCTTCCGTATCTCCATAACCAAGGAAAGAAAGTAATTGAGGGATTTCAAATTTAAATACAAACTCATCTTTATTATCGTCAAATTCCTTTCCTGGTGTTGGTACGCCTATTACCACGATTCCTGCCTCTGTTTTTCCATTATATAACCCTTCCATGGCAGCCAGCTTCATAGGTTGTTTCTGTGCTACCTGGTAAGCAGAACCATCGCCTGTGTAAACCAAAAATAAACTACTTAACAGCCCAAAAACGGATGCGATTATAATACTTCTTTTTGCCATGACTTGCTCCCTGCCTTTTAGTAAGAACCAAGCACTTACTCCGATAACAAATATTGCAGATAATACATACGCTGAAGTAACTGTATGCAAGAATTTATTTATCGCAACAGGGGATAAGATTACATCCCAGAAATTTATCATTTCATTTCGGGCCATTTCCGGATTAAATTGCATTCCGGTTGGAAACTGCATCCATCCGTTTGCTACCAAAATCCAAAGAGCTGATAAGTTAGAACCAATTGCAACTAACCAAGTAGAAATTAAATGAAATTTCTTACTTACTTTGTTCCAGCCAAAAAACATAATTGCAATAAAAGTGGATTCCATAAAGAAAGCCATTATACCTTCTATTGCTAAAGGAGCTCCAAAAATATCTCCCACAAACCAAGAGTAATAAGACCAGTTTGTGCCAAACTCAAACTCAAGAATTATACCTGTTGCCACCCCAATGACAAAGTTAATCCCGAATAAAGTCATCCAAAATTTCGTAGCTTTTTTCCATTCCGGATCACCTGTTTTAACATACAATGTTTCCATAAAAGCTATTATAAAAGTAATCCCTAATGTAAGAGGGACAAATAGCCAATGATACATTGCCGTAAGTGCAAATTGTGCCCTCGACCAATTGACCAGAGCAGAATCAAGATGTTCAATCATTGTTTATATTTTTAGGTTTAGTTAATTGCTCAATTACATATTTTGTTTTTCCTAATCACTTTCGCGCTTACTGTTTAAAAAGTTTTTACCTTAAGTCATGTTCTTAAATCCCTCCATATAAAAAGAAATACATGTTTGAATATTTTCTCTGTTTCATCTAAAATAGTTTTGTAACCCAAATATAAGAAAAATAAAAAAAGGTAATAAAGTGCATGTTTCCTAAAATTTAGTATTATTTCAATAAAACATACTAAAAATGTACTTAATCAAACAGTTAAGTGCATTACGGCAGATATTTAATTTTTAAAACTATTTTATAAATCGTCTGTATGGTAAATTAAATGCAAAAATCCCTTTTGTTCCTGATGTACGGGATTTGAAGGTTTAAGGATATAAAAGTAAACCCCCGGGCTAACTAAGCTACCTGAAGAGTTCCTACCGTCCCAAACTATAACGGGAGATGTGTCTTTATAAACTAATGTTCCTGTTTGGCTATAAATAAATATCTCGATCGGATCAATACCATTTGCTCTTACTATAAAGAAATCGTTTATATTGTCATCGTTTGGGGTAAATACATTAGGTACACGTATTAAATCTTGAATGTAAGCTGTATCTGTAGCTATATATGTCTCTCCTGTAGCATCCTCAGTAACGGTAAGTACTATTTCATAAGCTCCGGGTGCATTATATCTATATATTGCTTGATGAATATTTGCAACACCTGTCGGTCCGACATCTCCAGACCAATTAAAAGTATATGCGCCATTTATAGTATCTGATAATTCAAATTCTTCATAAAGCGTATCGGTTAGTTCAAAATTTACCTTAAATGCTAGGCAATTTACTTTATAAGCATTTCCAACATCAGGCATTATATGAAAGGTGACGGTATCTACTTGAGCAAAAATATTTTGCGTAAACAATAAAAAGAAAATATAAATAATTGCTTTAAATCTACCCATTAATTAACATTTAATCACGTAAATATATAAAATACGAATTTATAATCTTAAATTTTCTCAGTTAATTTTTTAACCACTTTCAAATTGTTAAAGAATTCTTTTGCAATAACCCTCAGTATTGTATAAGACGGTATTGCCAGTATCATTCCGGTTATTCCAAATAAGCTACCTGCACACATTATAACTAAAAATATCTCTAAAGGATGAGCATTTACACTACTTGAGTATATAAAAGGCTGAAAAACAACATTATCAATAACTTGTACAATGATAAAAACAATGGTCATATACCCCAACAATGGAAGTAGTTCGGTGTAAAACGACAGATCAAGGTTAGTAGCTAAACCGAGTACCAATCCAAGTGTTGCTCCAATTACCGGCCCTAAATAAGGTATAATATTAAATAGTCCAACAACTAACGCAATAACCAAAGCATCGGAAAAATCAACTCCAACAATCGTTAACCCTGTGGATGCCAGTGTTATAATACCACTTATTTGCACTATAATACCAATAAAATATCTTGTTAATAACTTTTTTATGGATAGAAGAATATTGGTTGTTTTTTCAACAAATTTATCCGGTACAAACAATAAAATTCCTTCGCTTAAAAGACCTCTATCTTTTAAGAAGAAAAAAGTTATGAATGATATAGAGAATGCAGCTATAAATATATTTCCTAAAATACCTGCTATCGACCCAAAGAAATCGGATAGCATTGATACGCTTAAAAGCGACATAAATTTATCTCTTAAATATTGCTCAACAGATTGATCAGAATCTCCTCCAATATTATATTTAACCAAAAGATCTTCAATCTTCGCAATTGGTTCTTCCAGATTATTAATTATAATATCGGGATTTATTTCTGAAAGTTCGCTTGCCTGATGTGCTACCAATGGAATAAATATCTTGAAAAATATAAGAATCAAGATCCAAATAATAATAACAGTAAAAAGTGAAGCTAGAGCATTAGGAATTCGAAGTTTCTTATAGTTAATTTTACTAAAGAAACCCATTAAAGGTCTTCCAATTAATGCAAAAACAGAAGCAATAAGAATATATGCTACAATTGATTTAAAATACCAAAGAATAAATCCTACAATAACAACTCCAAGAGTTATGAACAAATAGCGAATATTCTTATTCATAATTAAACTTTAAACTAACTTTGTGATCTAAGCATTATTAAATCTCAAAAATCAAACTAAAATAAGCTTTTTTCGCCGATATTAATAATATTGGCGGAATATAAACCGTGGAGCACATGTTTCAGTCACATTTAGGAGAATTTGCTGCTTTATTAACAGCAGTATTTTGGACAATTACAGCAATCGCTTTTGAATCAGCTGGTAAAAAAGTTGGTTCGCTATCAACTAATTTGATTAGGTTATTCTTAGCTTTTATTTTTATAGGTATTTATAGCCAAATAACCAGAGGTTCTTTTATTCCGTTTGATGCGTCTACTCATAATTGGGTTTGGCTATCACTTTCAGGATTGGTAGGGTTTGTAATTGGCGATCTGCTTTTATTTGAGGCTTATGTTGTTATTGGATCAAGAATTTCTATGTTAATTATGTCATTAACTCCTCCAATAACAGCTTTTCTGGGCTGGTTAATTATGGATGAAAGACTTACAAAGCAAAACTTACTTGGAATGTTTTTAACTATTCTTGGAATTATGCTTGTTGTTCTGGATAGAAAGACAAAGAACAGTTCTATGAAAGCGGAGAATACACAGAGTATTGGAAAAAGAAATAAAATAAAATTTTCTTATCCGATTGTTGGGATTTTACTCGCTTTTGGTGGTGCTATTGGACAAGGTTCTGGTTTAGTTTTAAGTAAGTTTGGAATGCAAGATTTTGATCCATTTGCCGCAACTCAAATAAGAGTAATAACAGGCTTTGTTGGCTTTGCAATTTTATTTGTTTTTATGAAGCATTGGAAAAAGGTTTTGGAAGCAGTTAAAAACAGAAAAGCAATGAGCAGTTTAAGTATTGGGGCATTTTTTGGACCATTCTTAGGTGTGTCATTTTCATTATTATCGGTACAATATACTACAACAGGAGTTGCTTCAACCATTATGGCAATTGTTCCGGTTCTGATAATTCCGCCAGCAGTAATATTTTTTAAAGAGAAAATTACATTTAAAGAAGTTATTGGTTCTGTAATTGCCGTTGGTGGTGTTTTTTTATTTTTTATGTAAAATAAAAAAAGCTGCAAATGCAGCTTTAAAAATATTTATTCTTTGTTCTTAATTGAAGTTCTGTTTAAAAATCTGTTCAACAAGCTGTCGCATTGCCGAACGTTTAGTATTAAAATCAAATCCTTTTGCTTGTTTTACAGAAGTTACTTCGCGAGTTGAATAAATAACATTTTCAGTTTTTAGATCATTAAATGTTGCATTTGTTATACAAACACCAGCACCTTCAAATCGAAGAAATACCTTCATGATAAAATCAGCTTCTTTTTTGTTATCTACTACTTTCCAATAGCCCCACGATTCTATAGCATTTTTCAAATGAACCATTGCATTATCGTCATGCGATGATAAATAAACCTTATTCCCCTTTTTTGCAATATCATAAACTTCCTGAGGAATATTATCTTGTTGCTGAAAATTAAATAATAACGTGAATAATAATAAAATTGATGTTTTCATTTGTAAGGTTTTTTATAATAATTATTAGATCATAACCTTGCAAGAACTGTACCAGTTCCTTTTGTTTTATCTCCTAATTTTACTTCAACCTTCGCATCTAAAGGAAGAAAAATATCAACACGTGATCCAAATCGGATAAATCCCATTTCAGAATTTTGGTTTACCTGATTACCTTCTTTTGCATAACAAATTATTCTTCTTGCTACTATGCCGGCAATTTGTCGAACTAATACTTTCTTTTTATCCTTTCCTTCCAGAACAACAGTTGTCCTTTCATTAAGCGTTGATGATTTTGGAACTCTGGCCATTAAAAATTGTCCGGGATGATATTTGTAATATTTTATCAAACCGTTAATGGGGAACCAATTGATGTGAACATTCCAAACCGACAAGAAAATAGAGATCTGGATTCGTTTATCTTTAAAATATTCCTCCTCTTTAGTTTCTTCTATGACCAAAACCTTACCATCCGCAGGTGCATAAACTACGCCATTTTCAATTCCAATTTCGCGATTAGGTTTTCTAAAGAAGCGGACTATAAATGAAAAGAACAAAAATGAAACAATCCCTAAACACCACGTAACTAAAAAATAGTTTGAAATTAGAAAATATACCAAGAGATTGATAACCAATAACGCGAAAAAAAATAGTGCAACTATTTTCCTGCCTTCCTTATGAATTGTCATGTTTTATGATTTATTAAATTATTTGTAAATATAAATAAAATAGTGGCAAGGTAAAATATACTGCATCAAACCGGTCCAGAATTCCTCCATGTCCGGGTAAGATGCTGCCTGAATCTTTTTCATCAATATTTCTTTTGAAAGACGATTCTACTAAATCTCCATATGTTCCAAAAATTGCAATTGTAATTGATACAATTGCCCATTGGATAAAGCTTAAATCGTTATAAAATAAAGAAATAACAAAGGCTACTCCTAAAGTAGAAACTGCTCCTCCAACAAACCCTTCCCATGACTTTTTAGGAGATATTCTTTCAAATAATCTGTGTTTCCCAAATGAAATTCCGAAAGCATAAGCCAATGTATCAAATGACCAAGTTAGGAAGAAAAATCCTAATAATAACTGCCAATTGTACCCTTCATTATCCTTAAATATTATATAATTTGAAAGGGATAATGGAACAGCTATATACAAAATTCCTAAAACGGTAAATCCAATATCAACAAAAGCGTAATCAGATTTTCGATATAGTTCAATAATAAATATACTTATAATGACAGGAATTATGCCTAAAAAGATCCTTGAATCAACTAAGTTATTCGCAAAAAGATAATTGGCAGCAAATACTAATGTGCCAATTACCATACCGTATATTTTTTGTGGATTAAATCCTTTCTTTTTTACCAATGTATAAAACTCATACATTGACCCTAAAATAATTAACTCAAATAAAAGAAAGAAACTATATTCGCTAAGGACAATTGAACCTATAACAACAATTAAAAAGATAACTCCTGTTATAGCACGTACAACTATATTACTCAAATTTTAACTTTTTATTGTTCTTTATTTTCTTCTTCCTTTTTATCTTCTTCAACTGTTTTTTCAACCTCCGTTATCGAAACTGCTTGTTCGGTAGAAGAACTGGAAAGCTTCTTTTCTTCTAGTTCCTCTTGTTTTCTTTTTTCTTCCAACTCCTTTTTTATTTCTGCTTCTTTTTCATGAAGGCTTTTCCAGGGACGTTTACCAAAGATTTTTTCCAAGTCTTCTGTGAAAATAACCTCTTTTTCAAGCAAGATTTCAGCCAATTGAGTTAAACCATCTTTATGCTTTTCTAAGATCTCTATGGAACGTTTGTAAGCTGTTTCGATCAAATTTTTAACCTCAATATCTATAAGCTCTGCTGTTTTCTCACTATATGGTTTTGTAAATGCCATATCTGTTTGTCCGGAAGAATCATAAAAACTTACATGACCAACCTTGTCACTCATTCCAAAATACGCAATCATTGCATAAGCTTGTTTTGTAATCTTTTCAAGGTCGTTCATGGCACCTGTTGAAATTTTACCAAACATCAGTTCCTCAGCAACACGCCCCCCCAATGCAGCACACATTTCATCCAATAACTGGTCGCGTGTTGTAATTTGCCTTTCCTCGGGCAAATACCATGCAGCTCCCAATGCTCTCCCTCTGGGAATAATAGTAACTTTTACCAATGGATGAGCATGTTCCAACAACCAACTTACCGTCGCATGCCCGGCTTCGTGGAATGCAATAGTTCTCTTTTCTTCTTTTGTAATAATCTTGGTTTTTCTCTCTAAACCACCTACAATTCTATCAACAGCATCCAAGAAATCCTGACGTTCAACAACTTTTTTGTTTTTACGAGCGGCTATTAAGGCAGATTCATTACAAACATTTGCAATATCTGCTCCGGAAAATCCAGGAGTTTGTTTTGCAAGGAACTCAATATCCAAATTAGTTTCAAGCTTAATTGGTTTAAGGTGAACCTTGAAAATATCTTTACGCTCGTTAATATCTGGTAATTCCAAATGAATCTGTCGGTCAAAACGTCCTGCACGCATTAATGCTTTATCAAGAATATCAGCGCGATTTGTAGCTGCCATTAAAATTACACCTGAATTATTACTGAAACCATCCATTTCAGTTAATAATTGGTTCAATGTATTTTCGCGTTCATCATTAGCTCCGAAGTTTGGATTTCTTCCACGTGCACGGCCTATAGCATCAATTTCATCAATAAAGATAATACAAGGAGCTTTTTCTTTTGCTTGTTTAAACAAGTCACGAACACGTGATGCTCCAACTCCAACAAACATCTCAACAAAATCTGAACCTGACATCGAAAAGAAAGGAACATTTGCTTCTCCTGCTACCGCTTTTGCCAATAGGGTTTTTCCTGTTCCCGGAGGGCCTACCAATAAAACTCCTTTCGGAATTTTACCTCCCAGATCCGTATATTTTTTTGGTGTCTTTAAGAAGTCTACTATTTCACGAACTTCAATCTTTGCTTCTTCTAATCCGGCAACATCCTTAAAATCTACCTTTATGTTGCTTTCTTTATCAAATAATTGTGCTTTAGATTTTCCAACATTGAAAATGTTTCCACCTGCGCCTCCACCTGCACCTCTTGACATTCTTCGGAATATAAAAATCCAAATTGCCAAAATGATAAAAATTGGCAATAACCAACCAAGAATATCACGCATGTAGTTTGGTTGGGTTTTATAACTGATTTCAATATACTCTCCTTTTAAATAAGTTTCCTGAGCCTCGCTTATCCATCTTTCAAAATACTCCATCGAACCAATGGTAAAGAAGAAATGGGGTCCCTCTTTAGAAGTTCTTGCAAATCCATTATCAGATAAATCCTCATATCTTGGATCAGTTAAACGATCCGCTTTAATATAAATATTTGCGCGTTCCTTATTTACAACAACTATTTTTTCTACATCTCCATTTTTAAGCATGTTCCTTTCGAACTCCTGCATGCTTATTTCAGTTGGCTTCGGAGAAAAGCTTAAAAGTTGTAATCCTATAAATACAACAGCTATTAAACCATAAATCCAATAGACATTAAATTTAGGTTTTGGTTTATTCGGATCTTTTTTATCCGTAGGTTTGGGATTCTTATTATATTGTTTGTTATTATCTGCCATTACTTATTATCTCCATTATTTATTATCATCATGACGTGTAAGCTTTGCATCAGCCCACAAGTCTTCTAATTTGTAAAAATCTCTGTATTCTTTCTGAAATATGTGTACAACTACATCACTATAATCTAATAAAACCCATGTTGCAGTATTTAAACCTTCTTTATGCCAAACTTTCTCTCCGGTCTCTTGTTTTACAACCTCAAGTACAGAGTCAGCAAGAGCCTCAACCTGTTTATTTGAATCACCATGACAAATTATGAAGTATTTACAAACTGAATTTTCTATCTCTGTTAAATCCAAACTTACCAGATCTTTTCCTTTCTTTTTAAGTATTCCCTCTAATACTGCACTAACTATTTCTTTGGTGTTTGTTTCCTGCCTGCTGGAAGGGTAGGTTTCTTTACTTAATTGTTTAATCATTCACGATTTATTTTGGGCAAAGGTAATTATTTACCTTCATTTTTAAAACTCTGTTTATCTATCCGTTATTGTTTCCAATCAAATTATTTGAGTTGATTTTATGTTCAAAAACCGTTCCTTTTAAACATTGATGGTTACTGATTTGTTTACACGGTAAAATTGTCACTTTTTTATGATTTTTATATTCTTTTTTTAAGAAATTGTCATGAAATTTTAACTTTTGTCATATTTGGAAATAACTTTACAAAAAAAGCGAATTATGGAAAGCTGGCAAAAAATAATAAGTTTTAATAAAGTTGATTCTACAAATTCTTATTTTTCTGATCTTTTAAAAGTTCAGGATTTTGCTGAAGGTTCGATTATATCAGCATTATATCAGGAATCGGGGAAAGGTCAGGGTAATAATACATGGGAGAGTAAAAAAGGAAAAAACTTATTATTAAGCATTGTTTTGTATCCTGTTATTTTACCAATTGACAAACACTTTTTGTTATCAAAAGCTGTTTCGTTAGGAATTATAGATTATGCTTCAACTAAAATTGCTGATGTAAAAATTAAATGGCCAAATGATATATATTTTGAGGATAATAAATTAGCAGGAATTTTAATTGAAAATGTAATCAAGGGGAGTAAAATAAATCAAAGTATTGTTGGGATCGGGATAAATCTAAACCAAACTAATTTTACCAGCGATCTTCCAAACCCAGTATCTTTAAAACAAATTACGAATAAAAACTATTTAATTGAACAAGAAATTGTTAAACTTAGAAATAGCATCCGTTTTTACTACGAAATGCTAATGAAAAAAAAGTATTATGAAATTAATTCTGAATACTTAAAATGCTTATACAGATATAATTCGTTTAATGAATATAGAAGTAATAATAAGACTTTCACGGCTAAAATAACTGGAGTTAGTGAACTTGGATATTTACAACTCGAAACCAAAGAAAATGAGAAAATGGAATTTGATTTCAAAGAGGTTGAGTTTATAATTTAAATTATATCAAACAATTAATAACTAAATATCAATTTTAATCTCCAAACCCTTTTGTTTGTTTTTAAAAATTTACATGAATTTGATTTCTGAATTTTGGAATTTATCCGCTATTCTTCTTTGATTTTTTCATTAAAAAACACAACTAACTGATCAACAATTACATCGACACCTTTTTGGAGATGTTTACCAACCATCATTTTCATCATTGGATTTAAGTTTGCATCAATTGTCAAACGAATTGCAGTAGCCTTTTCTTCACCTTCAATTGGTTTAAGCTGAATCCAGAAAAAGAAACTAAATGGAGTTTTACCATCACTGGTTATCTTAATAAGTTTATAAGGTTCTTTTTCTGTAATCTTTAATCCTGCCTGTCCAACTCCATCAATAGAAAATCTACAAGTATCTTCTGTTGCTTCAAAATCTTTAACTTTACCTTCAGGAATAACAGGTTTAATATTATTAAAATCAGTTAAGAAATTATAAATCAACTGATCCGATTTCTTTATTTTTCCAATCTTGCTTGTGTATTTACTCATAATTTTAAATATAATCTTAATGAATTAATTTCCCCAATTCTCAGGATCCTTTCTCCAGCTTTTCAATGCCTCAATATCAGATTCCTGAATATAATTTGACTCCAGTGCATATTTTATTAATATTTCATAATTACTTAAAGTACTTAATACAACTTTCGCATTTGAAAAATTATGTTCGGAGATATGAAATCCATATGTAAAAATAGCCACCATTCCCAACACCTCAATATTTGCATTTCTTAATGCCTCAACTGCCTTTAGGCTACTTCTTCCTGTGGAAATTAAATCTTCAATTACAACTACTTTTTTACCAGCTTCAATTTCTCCTTCGATCATATTACCTAAACCATGCTCTTTTGGTTTTGGTCGAACATAGACAAAAGGTAAATCCATAGCTTCAGCCACCAAAACTCCGATTGCAATAGCTCCGGTAGCCACACCAGCAATATAATCAGGGGTTCCGTATTTTTCTTTGATTATTTTAACAAATCCATCACGAATCTCATTTCTAATTTCGGGATAAGAAAGTGTTTTTCGGTTATCACAATAAATTGGAGATTTCCAACCTGAAGCCCAAGTAAAATGATTTGCAGGTTGTAACTTTATTGCCTTAATTTGTAGTAATGATTGAGCGATTTTTTTTCCTAAATTTTCCATGCCACAAATGTATAAAGTTTTTTACAACGATCGAGTAGTTTTTTTTATCGATAATGTTCTAAATTACATTGAACAGGATGATAATAAGATTCATTACTTTAATAATAAAAAACAACTTAGAAAAGCATTAAATATTTTTATAAAAGATGAACAACTTAAAAGTTTATACATAGTTCATAAAGATATTGATCTTGTATTTAGCAAATTTTCAAGTTTATATGAACTAATAGAAGCCTCGGGAGGATTGGTAAAAAACGGTGATCAAAAGATTTTAGTTATTTTCAGGCGGGGAAAATGGGATTTGCCAAAAGGAAAACTAAAAAAAAATGAACTACCAGAAATCAGTGCAATTAGAGAAGTAGAAGAAGAATGTGGAATACAAGATCTTGAAATCAAAAAACTAGTAGAAATCACGTATCACACCTATGAAATTTCAGATAAGGACATCCTTAAAAGAACATATTGGTATGAAATGATACACAAGGGTAACCAAAATCCAACTCCTCAAATTGAAGAAGAAATTACTGAAGCTAAATGGGTTAAGAGTGATCAAATGTTTGAAATTACAAATAATACCTTCCTTTCGATAATAGATGTATTCAAGAAAACCAATTTAATTTAAATATCGCCATTAGCACGCATTATTTTAAAAATAGCAAATTCTGAGTTTTGGTCAGGTGAAGGTGCCGGAGTAATTGCCAATTTGCCTTCCTTGTCAATAAAATAATAAGTTGGAAATGCTCTAATATCGTAATCCTTAAGAATATCAGACTGGTTCCCATAATATAAAAACTTAACTGAATAATTCTTCATTTCAATAAAACGTTTCATTTGAGGTAAACTTTCATCCATTGAAATGATAATTATCTCAAAATGATCTTTATGCTTTTTATATAAGTTCTCAAGCATAGCAAACTCCTTAATACAAGCGTAACTAGTTGTCGTACAAAATCCAAGGTAAACATATTTACCTCTGTATGAATCAAGGCTTACCAAATTACTATCCTTATCGTAAAGTTCAAAATTTGGAGGTTCATAACCTAACATTAGTTTAGTTACTTTTTCTCTTATATTATTTGCAATATATTTATGTGTTTTAATCGGAGTTTGTAAAGCCAAAGAGTCAAGAATTGTAAGCATTGCTGAACGTGAAAACTTATCATTATAAAATTCATCATGCAAGCATTTAAGAATTACCAATTCTTTCAAAGTATCGTTTGCTAGAATAGAATCGTTCCCTAAAGTTCTCTTTAAAGAACTTATGCTTTTAAGTTTTCCTATATCATTATATATCTGTTTTCCACTCTCGGTCCTTCCAAAGTATAAAAAGTATTCATCATAAACTTGATTAAACAATTCCATATAAGCCGGGTTTTGGTATAGAATTTCATTGTTTAAATAAAAGGTATTTGAAATGCTCTTCATCTTTTGATTAGCTGAAGCGCTCTGATATTGAGCAAATTTATATCGCTTGAAATCATTAAAGAATTTATTATCAATATTTAAAAATAAAGAATCAACCTTCTGAATTTCATTGGTAACATCAAGCTGCTTTAAGTTCTTGGATATATAATTTGTGCTATTATTTACGATCCTCCTATATGATTCGGCTGAATATACCGTATCTACATCATTAAGTTTACTCTCATCCTGCACTTGTCTTATTTGATCATAAATAGAGTATAGATCCATACTTCCCATGAATGAATAAATCTCATCAAAATAAGCCAATTGATAATTCAATTCATTTTCAGAAATATCAAGTAAACCTAAATGATAATGGATCGGTTTAAAATACGGATTTAGTTTATCAACTAAAGTCTTCTCTCTTTTTTCAGGTAGTATCAGATTATAATTCTTTCCAGGCTCAACAAATAAAAAAGCCTCATAAACGCCTAAGTGAGCAAAAATGTAGATTGTTTCGTTTGTTTCAAATGAACAGACAAAATTACCATGGTCATCAACCTTTATTTTGCAAAGTTCTTTCTCCGTGTAAGTAATTTGATCAGAAAAAGTCAAAAAAGTTATGTTAGTTCCTTTATAATCCGGTGCATTACCTTTTATAGTTACTTTTTCGGCAAAAAGACCAAATGGTAATACCAATAGTATTAATAATAAAAACTTTTTCAACATATCTAATCGGTCTTTTATTTCAATTTCATTTTTGCAGGAATAAACCTGCTTACATCACCACCATGTCTTACGATATCTCTTACTATCGATGAATTAATTGGTGTATGTTCAGGCATTGTTAAGAAGAATACCGTTTCAATTCCATCATACATTGCCTTATTTACTTGCGCAATTGCTCTCTCGTATTCAAAATCAGCAGCTGTTCTTAAGCCTCTAAGAATGTACCTTGCTCCAATCGATTTGCAGAACTCAATTGTTAATCCTTCAAAATGAACAACTTCAATTTTGGGGTTTTCCTCAAAAACCTGATTAATAAACCCCTTTCTATCTTCTAATGAAAAAAGTGCATCTTTCTTCGCATTAAACCCTACCGCAATATATATTTTATCAAATAATACTTGTGCCCTATTAACTACAGACTCATGTCCCAATGTAAAAGGATCAAAAGTTCCTGGGAATACTGCTATTTTTTCCATATTTGAATATTTAAATTGAACTAACAAACTTAAAACATTTGTTTGAATAATTCAGTCCGATTCAATAATTCTATAATAAGAAACGATTTAAAATTTTGATTATTTGATTTGATATTTTATTATGTAATTATTAATTTTTCTATTTCATTATTAATATTAATTTTAAGAAAATGGATGAACGAAAAGATTACGAGACCCGAGCTGAAATAATAGTTAAGCAACTAAAAGCAAAAATTTATGAACTTGAAGCTGAAGCAATGGAAGCTAAGCTAAATGCTAAAAAAGATATAAATGAACTAGAAGAAAAAATCAAATCATTGGTAAATCAAAGGGCAAAATTAGATGAGAAATTTAA
>JANQHR010000031.1 GCA_028282585.1 Bacteroidales bacterium
AATTGATAACACCTTGCACAATCAGCCTATCAACCGAATCGGAAGAGGTCAAATCAAGGATTTCCCTGAATATTCAGCTTCAACCCTTGATTCACATTAATCATTAAAATCATTAATTCTTAAATTGTTATAAATCGTTTTTATTTCCTTTTTCGGGATGTCTATTGACTTTGCTATTTCAGGCCATTGGCTTACTGCTGCAATTATTTCTTCTAAAATGAGGTTTGCTTTTTTTATACCAAATACCCTTCCAAAGCTCAACAAGTCTTCTTTTGTGAATTTGTCGAATTTACCGTTAATTGACGATTGGTGGACATTTGTCCAAGTCCCTCCATCTTTGTACTGATAGGTAATATCATATGCCGGCGATATTTTCCATTTCCCATTTTCATCCATTAGAAAAGAAAAGTTTTTCACATGGTCATCATGATTTCTTGCAATAACATTAAACAGGGTCCTTCTGTATTGCTGTTCAAATTGATTATAAGGAAGCCGAAGCATTTTCATTACCCGGAATAAATTTTCATAGCTACTTGCTTTTTGAATCCTGTAATCAATACCAGCTAAAGCTCCTAAAGTTTGCATGTGAATTTTTTCTCCCTTATTGGTCCTGTCAAATCGTTTAGTTAGAAAATGGTATCTATTGTTTTCTTCATATAAATAACTGTCAGATATATCTATACCAGCCCTTCGTGCTAACTTGTAATAAGCGTATTCTATTTTACCTAATCCAGCACCTTCTCCGAGAGTTTTTTCATTGGCACCATCAATTTTAAGTAGCCAATATGAATAGTCTTTGGGTTGAGTAATATCACCAGGCCTAATTTCAATGATTTTATCATCAGAATCGGTTTTTATAGCGATCAATGCTTTAGCCCTTGCTCCTCCAGCGGATGTCCCAATTCTTAATATATCTGATAAACTATCTTTATTTAAATCATGGTAAGAAATATCCTCTTTTCCTTCCAATACTTTTTTAGCAACGTCTAATAATTCAGCAACATTAACATTGTAATTATTATTTTCTTTATGATTAACCGGTTCATACTCCAAAGCCCCCATTCCTCTTTTCCCAACATAAGTTAGCCGTTCAACAGGGTTTATGTCAATAATTGACAAATTCTTTTGTCTAAGCCATTCCTTCATCATCATGTTGCCAAAATCATCTGGCATTGAGTCTGATAAGAGATATGGCAAATGGTGAAAATTGAGATGGTCCCTGTTCGTTTCAAATATTCTTTCTTGTGTAGGCATGGTGATTGGAGAAGGCTGTATGCTTCTATTTATAAATTCACTGCTGTATTGAAAAGTAGAACTATTTCTGCTATCATTCCACTCAATTGAACCTATTGTTTGGTCATATAATTTCACCTCTACTATCATAGCTATTTGATTTTCTTAGATGCTGTCTAAATTTTATTTTTCAGAATGATTATGATGTATTTTTGTTTAGACGACTTGTCCCGGTTAAACCGGGAAGGCGAATTTGAGCGTCCCGGTTTAACCGGGATAAGTCGTCTAAACAAAAATACATCATAATCATTCTGAAAAATAAAATTTAGACAGCATCTAAGAAAATCAAATAGC
>JANQHR010000051.1 GCA_028282585.1 Bacteroidales bacterium
GGAGAAGAAGGCACCAAGCAAAATCCAAGTTTTATCATTACAAAAAAAGAAATGTCTTACATTTATTGCATTTTTAACAACTTACGGCTGTAGTATTAGCACCTCGGTTATATTAAGGAGATAGTTTTCTAATCCTGCTCTTGGGTAATAAAATTTAGAGGCAGTAATAATTTTCATTTTTTCCTCGTATGGATAAAAACTTTTTATTTTTTAATATTATGAATCTATTTTCAAAATTCAATATCGGTCTATTTTCTAATAATATTTTTTTGTTTGAACTAGCCCAAATATAAGATATAAAGAAAGCAGCTTTTTACTAAAAGAGCTGCTTTCTAAGAAATTTTCTAAAATTTTATTTATTTAATATTCATATTCAAATTCTTCTTCTTCGATTTCATCAGGCTCTTGAACTAACTGAGGATCAAAGTCAGCCGGCAAATGTTCAGGATTTGGCCAAGTGGTGCAGCTGTTAAACTTGCACTCTTCAAAATTATTACTCATACTAAAATCTGATCCTGATAGCTCTGCTTCTGAAAAATTAGATTCTGTAAGATCAGTGCCCATAAAACTGGAATCCAATACACTTGAATAATTGAAATATGCCTCAACTATTTGTGCATTAGAAAAATCACAATTTTTCATTTTTGAGTGAGAAAAATCTACTGACGTTAAATTGGAATGAGTAAAATTAATATCTTTCAAAGACGCTTCTGTAATATCAGATTCAGACAAGTCAGAATTGCTAAGATCCACATTTTTCAATTCACACCCATTAAGGTCCAGCTCTTTTAGATCTAACAATTCACTTGAATCTTGCTGCTGTTTTAATGCATTAAATTCATCAAATCGTCCATTCCTTAAAAGTTCCAGTATTTTTGCTTTCATATTAGAACTCATACGCACCTCATTATTACGATAATGTCTATTCTTCAATAATATTCATTTGCATCGCCAGTAAAACAGCCTGAGTACGGTTTGCCACATTTAACTTTTTAAATATACTGTTTAAATGTGTTTTTACCGTAACTTCTCGAACGTATAATTGCTTTGCTATTTCACTGTTATTAGCCCCTTGTGCAACAAGTTGTAAAACCTCTTTTTCTCTTGTTGTTAACGGTGTTATAGGCTCATCTGTTGTAAAGGGAAGATTCATGTTTTTATTTTTTAATTTCTTTTCATTCCATTTAGATCTTCTTAAAAGTGCTTCTACCCTAGCTAGCAAATTAGGAAGAGCAAATGGTTTTACTATATAATCGTCTGCTCCAAACTTTAACCCGGAAACTTGTTTTTGTTCACTATCTAATGCGGTAAGCATTATAACAGGAAGATCTACAAGATCTTCATTCTTTCTGATGGCTTTTAGAGTTTCCCAGCCATCCATATTAGGCATCATAACGTCTAATATAACAAGATCATAATCTTGTCCATCTTTTCTTAAAATTTTTAATGCTTGAAATCCATCATTTGCAATACCAACATCATAACCATACATTGGTAAAACATCTTTTAAATACTTTGGATTATCATCTACTACTAATATATTTGCGATTGAAGACATATTTCTCTAATATCTTTTCTATATCTATAAATAAAATAAAACTACAATTACATTATCATTATAACAATATTTTAAAAGAATTGAAGTA
>JANQHR010000084.1 GCA_028282585.1 Bacteroidales bacterium
TACCATATGGAATTGTAAGCCTTTGCTGTGCCAGGCCAATCCCAGTCCCACATTTTTGTAAGTATTATTCAGGTAAGACCAACTCAGGCTTGCCGAAAATTTGTTCCACAATTTCATGGTGGCTGATAAGAAGCGATGGCTCCACCGGTGAGGCTTACGTGGTTGGTACCGGAACAAACCTTTTCTTAATGTCTGTTCCCAACAACAGCAAAGCCAAACAACCCATCAAGTTTACAAATTTCGACTTGTACCTAAAAGTATGGGATAGCGAAAACCGTGTTTATCAAACCGGCTGCAAAAGATTACCGCATATGGAGACGTAAACTTAATCTCAATGTATTAGGACTGGATAAGAAGTAGTTATTGTACTTCGTTTTAATAATACCCGGTAAAAATTTGCCGGGTTATTTGTTTAATCCTGGCTATTACAAACATCCAGCATCAAGCTCTTGGTTTATTCCTACAATCAGCCCTAACGTTTGTGGGTATATAAATCTATATTTCAACAAATTACGTGCCAAACATTTTCCTATAGCGCCTTGGAAAATTCATTTTTTTGTTTAATTTAGGTAACCGTAATTACCACTCCAGAACTATTACGAATCGAAAGAGAGCGAAAAAAACTATCGTAATGGTTCGAAATTTCAAGTTGGTAAATAATATTTTAAAAAGCTTGCTTGATTTCCATTAGTAATACCATTATTATAAGATGTGAAAACTATTTTTATAAATAAAGGATAACTATTAATTATGGAAGAAAAGTTTGTAAATCGAGATAATAATTTTCTTCAGTTTGATCAATATTTGAATAAATCGATTCAGTATAATGTTCCATTTGTGTCAATTGTTTACGGTAAATCAGGTGTAGGGAAGAGCTTTTTTGCGAAAGAATTATTATTACGATATTATAACTATATAGGCATAAAAGTAGTTGTACCAACCATTAATAACACACCTGAGAATTACTATATTGAAAGAATTGCACAAAGTATTGATGGTTTATCACCAGCGAATAATTATCCTTCTTTTTTCTCTTTTTTCAAAAAAAAATCTAATCAGAGAAAAGGGAAAAAGTATATTGAGTCATTAAAAAATATCATTTTAGATGAACATATTATTGGAAAACTAATAAAAGAAACAATAGATTTTGTTTCCCTTGAAAACCAGGATGAGATTAAGCAAAAGCTTTTTAGTTCAAAATCATCTGACATTCAAATTTTGCTAAAAGAATATATCAGCTATATTGTATGCAATTATATGATAATCTTAAACATTGAAAATATTCATAATATTGATGCTGCATCTCTAGATTATTTAAATGATTTTGTTCCAAATTCACTTCAAAGTGTTTTTATCTTCGAATATACAATAAGTCATGAAACAGATGAGAGGAAAGGAGTATCCGAAATTTATAATATCTTTAGTGATTTACTGCAATTTCAAGAACAAAGCAAATTATTTTTTGCAGCTACGTATTTAGAAAAACTCTCTAAAGAAGATGTTTATAAAATAATAGAGCAATATGGGATATCAGAAGCTTTTGATTCTCTTTTTGTAAATTATGATGGTGATTTACGTTTACTAAAACATCTTCAGTTAACCTATCAAAGAGATAAGAGTCTATTTTCCAGAGTAAGAGGGGAAAAGCTTGATTATAGAAGATATCATTTAGAACACATTGATAAAGATCAGTTATATATATTAGCGTTAATTATTGTCCATAAGGGCATATTGCCATATGATCAATTATATTTCATTTATGAATATAAAAAGACACAATCATTACTAATCAATATTGATGATGAAATTCAAAAATTAGTAGAAGAAGATTTAATTATTGTTAACAAAGATTCGCATAATATTTACATTAAACATGATTCAACGTCTGAATCCTTTAGTAGTAATAAAGAATTTCAACGGATAAGACATCTGGCTTATAATACATGGATAAATTATTATGAAAATATTTTATCAAAAGCACATTACGCTAAGGTAACAGAAGAAAATGCTTTAACAATGCTTTTTCATTTTTACTTCAATCATATACCGCAAAGGTTAGAAGCGTTATTTAGTCGAATTAAAGATTATATCTTTAAAAACATTGTTCATCCTATTTCTGCTAGAAATTTCATTTACCCTTTAGTAGAAAATTTAGATTCTAAAACAAAAAATTATCAGAAGAATTGTTTAGAAATTGTAAATCTTTTTTATTCTCTGCATATGTATAATGATGCTCATGAAGTATTAAGAAAGGCTAATTCTAAGGATGAAAAGTATAATTTATTTCTGTCTGCAATTTTGAATAGAAAAGGTAACAATGAAGCTTCATTAGATTTTATAGAAAAACAGCAAAAAAAGAAATTATCACCAAGACTAAATCTTATATTTAATACTATTAAGTTAGTTTCTTTACGTTCTCTAAACAGATTTGAAGAGATGCTTAATTGTTATGAGGAAATCATATCTAATGAGAATATATTAACTAAAGAAATAGAGTATGGATTCTTTTTAAGAATTAGCGAAGTGTGTTTATCTCCGGAATTGGCCGTTAAGAACATCTTAAAAAGCATTAAATTCTTTGATAAAGATGATCTTGAAAGATCCAATTCTCAGGTTACATTATCCATATTATATATTCGCAGCGGAAGACTTACAGAAGCTAAAAATCTACTGGAATCTGCAAAAATTTATTTATCATCACGAATCACAGAAAAGCATGTAATTAATAATAACCTTGCAGTAATTAATCTTTACAATAATGATATAAATGAAGAAACCGAGCAACTTTTATTAGATGCATTAATAACTGGGATTGGTTCATTCAACAGAATAGTAATACTTAACAATTTATTGATATATTATTGTAAAATTAATAATCAAAATCAAGCAACTATTTGCGTTGAAAAAATTTCCAATTTAATTAAAAAAGAAGCAGATAAAGCACTACATAGAACATGTTATTATAACATTGCTTATTTTTATAAATCCTTTGAAAATGAACAGCTAGCAACAAGTTTCTTGAACAAAGCAATTTTAGAACATCAAGCTATTGTTAATGAAACTACATTATTTTGGAATGATAAACTTGGAATCTCTAATACTTATAATGGCTTTTTTAATTTTCTAATAAAAAATAACTACTACTTACCAACAATATCTAATTGGGGAATTCCCGTTAATTTTTATTAAGAATTTCTAATAAAATGAACAACGCTTCTTGCTAATAATAGATTTAGATCGACAATCTTTTTATATGGTAATGATATATTTAAAAGGGGGAATTCTGTGCAAGCCAAAACACATGTTTCTGATTTAATGCCTTTTAACACTTCAATCATTTTCCTTTTATGTAAATCTGTAACACCTTTTCTTTTAATATCTATTGAAAGTTTATGAAGTTTATCTAAAATGATTAAACTTAGTCTTTCAATTTGATACTTTTCTAATAAATTTTGGAATGGGAAATATTTATTTGAAATATCAATAGTATTTACGCCAATTAATGCGAAAACGGCAATATTGTTATTGTTAAGATAAGTTTCTAAGACCTTATTAATAGAAATAAATGTAGCTTTTAAATTGAGTTTTTCTATTTGTAAATTGTAATAGTGTAATGTATTACATGCTATAATAAATGCATCAACAAGTTTATCTAATGACAAAAGTGCATTCTTCAATTTCTCCCATATAACATAATCAAATCTTTCAAGCTGCATGGATAAACCTAAATCAGGTATTGAAAATATATATAATTCTGGGCAATCAATATCTCCCCTAAAATCAGCACCCATTATACCTTGATTTACTTTTAATATTTTATCCCAAAGGTCAATCCCAGCATAAGGACCTGTACCAGTAATAATACCAATTCTTCTCTTATTTTGAAGATGCATTCTCTATTAAAGACTTTAACATATTATTATAATTAATCCCTTGACAAGAATGAGCAATTGCAAAAGAAGCGGTCTTTCCAAAGTGAATGTCAGGAGAAAGTTCGAGCATATAAAAATCACCATTTAAAAACTTTCCATCTATTCTTAAGGCTTCAACCTTACCCAATGAGATAAAAATGTTTTTAAACTTTTGATATAATATTTCATGGTTTTTTGGAGTAAATCCTTTCTGCATAAGACTAATTTCAGAATGTTTTTTTACCTCATACCCAAAAATTTCTCTATCGAAAAATGTAGGATCATTAGGATTATAAATTTCGACACCCTGAATTATATTAACCTTATCTTTGTTCCCTGATAAAACAAAACAAATTTCTTTTCCTTCAATAAATTCTTCAATAAGGACTTCGCCAAAATGATCAAATAACATTTTACTATAATTTATTGCCTCTGAATAACTAAATAAGATATTCTTTTTAGAAATTCCAATCGAGCCTCCTTCGAAATTTGGTTTTACTAGTACTGGTAATTTTAAATTTGTAATAGTTTCAATATTATTTATACCATTATATAACAAATATTGAGGAGTTTTTAATCCAAAACGAGAACAATACTCTTTTGCTAAAGATTTATCTTGACTAAGTATGTTAGTATAAGTATCTGCTCCAACATATTTAATTTTATAAGATTCACATATTGATGGAACTAATGCCCTTCTATTTTTAGATTCTGTCCCTGACCATATTGAGAAAACAATATCATTTGTATGTTTTGAAATATTATCTAGGAAAGATTCAATATTATCATAAATAATTACAGAATCTATCTCTTGCAGCCCTGCGTAAACATCATTAAAGTACTCTTTTTCAACAAATTCAAGCTTTTTGCTTAATAAGCTTTCATTTTTATGTGTGTCAGTTACATCAGCAATTAAAATAATCATAATTAATAGTTATCCTTTACTCGGAAACTAAATATTAATGTGTTTTCGTGGATGTTTATTTAAGATAATATCTTTTTGTTTTTTTGAGCTTACATGGGTATATATCTGGGTAACATTTATAGAGCTATGCCCCAATAAATTTTGAATGTACCTTATATCAACATCCTCCTCAAGAAGCAGGGTTGCAAATGAATGGCGAAAAACATGGGGGGTAATGTTTTTGGTTATATTTAATCCCGAACAATACTTCTTTAACGAAAACCGTACCGATTGCTCAGATAACTTTTTGCCAATCCGGTTTATAAAAAAGTACCCCGTATCGTTAATCTGGGCTTGAAATTGTTGGCTATATTCTTTCATTACTTGCCTTGTATCAACATTGCTTATTCCAATAATTCGTTGCTTGTTTCCTTTGCCATTAACCACTATATACGTGTAATCTTTACATATATTTTTGAATTTCAAATTACATAACTCCGAAACCCTTACTCCCGTAGCAAACAACAATTCAATTATGGCCACATCCCTTAAAGTTTGCCTGTAGTAAAAAGAATTAGTATTGTATATTTCGCTTAATTTTTTATATGCAAGTTTTAAGATCGATTCAATTTCATTTAAAGAAAGGACTACCGGCAGTTTTTTAGGTTCTTTAATGTTAATTCTTATTTTACGGAATGGGTTTATTTCTATCTCTTCTTCAAACTCCAAAAAATTGAACATTGCTTTTAAGGTAGCGATTTTTCTTTTGGTGGTTTTTGCCTTTTGGGCAGAAATGGACTGTACATACCCTTTGATATGGTATTTGTTTATTTGGCCAATCTTTAAACTGCCATATTCTTTGGCTACAAATGTATAAAACTGTTTTAAATCAATATCATACGCTTTTAATGTAGCTTTACTTAGGCCTTTTTCAAATTCGCAATGAAACATAAAATCCTGGATAGAGCTTTGCATGCTTTTTTTAAGCAGCAAATAAAGGATATTTTAAATGAGTTCAAAAGGTTCAAGATTCTTAATATTGAAAGGCCCAGTGTTATTTTTTCTTTTTCCCCTCATTCCTCCTTTTCTTCTTAAGAAACTCCTTATAATTCTTATCCATTTTTTTTGCCCAGAAACAATTGCCTTCTCCTATTGCACCATATGGATTGCTTAATTCTTCTTCTTCCTTCTTGTTTTTTGGGCAGCCAAATAAAAAACTAAAACCGAAGCGGAGGTTTAACGTACGAGTATCCAAAGGCTTTATGATTCCCAATACATTGTCGCTTACCATATGGAATTGTAAGCCTTTGCTGTGCCAGGCCAATCCCAGTCCCACATTTTTGTAAGTATTATTCAGGTAAGACCAACTCAGG